>CAOJJB010000006.1 GCA_948436975.1 uncultured Clostridium sp.
ATGTATTTTTATCTTCTGATATTTCTGCTTTTGTTCCTTCTTCATTTACTCCAACTGCTGTTACTATTTCTGCATTTTGGAATTCTAGATTGAATGTTCCTTTTGCATTTGCTGTTCCTGATACACTAAGCACATCTGAAAATGCTGCATATCCTACTGCTAATAATAACAATAATACTATTAATACTATTATTACAGTATTTTGGTTTTTACTTCTTCTTTTCATTCGTTCCTCCTAAACTTATATTTAGAGATTTTTATTCTATTTATTTATAATTTTACTATATTTCTACTGTTTCTCCTATTGTTCCTGTGATATCTGTTGGTAGACAAACTACTGGACGAACACCATACCATTCAACATAATAATTACTATTGATCAAGTAACAATTCCTGGTAACATTCCATACATCATAAGAGTAGTTAGCATAAGGTGTAGCCAACCAATATCCAGCACAGCCTTCTACTTCATTTGTATGTTGTACATATAATTTTGTTGGATCACTTATTGGTCCTCCATTATTACTTCCATAATATGGTTTTTCTAGCTCTAATTGTCTTGTGTTTACTGCTGGATTTTTATTCCAACTATCTATAAATTGCTGATATGTTGGACTTCCTGTTGCTGTTGCTCCTGATACTCCATTTGCAAACTCACTCCAATTACTTTCTGTTATTAATTCTGCTACTAATGTATCTCTATCTATTTTTGAACATACACCATATTTTCCATTTACTTGTTGTAAGCCCGTTTCTGTTGGTAATAATCTATTTTCTAAATAATCGTCCAATATTATATATACATTTTTTCCATTATTATAAAATACTTTCCAATTATTTACTTCTTCCCCTTTTACTGTTGCACTGTAATTTATTGATTTCCCATAATCATTTCCTGTTATTGTTTCTGCTAAATTTACTTTTAGTTCTATTGGTGGTGTACTTCCAATATTATCATCTTCATGTTTTGCACTTCCCTCAAATTCTTTTCCTGTTCCTTGTGTATATTCTATTTCTAATTCAAAACTTGTACTTTCTCCATTTTCTCCTAATGGATCTGTTGCTGTTACTGGCCATTCTACTGTAAAATGTATATTACATTTCCCTCCTGCTTCTATTGTTGGGTGATCTGTTGTTATAACTTCTAATCCTTCTATTTTTATATGTTCACTTCCTGTTATATTTGTCGGTGTTACTGCATTTACCTGTGCTGGTATACTTCCTACATTTACTATATCTACTGAAAATTCTACTCCTGCTCCTGGATATGCTAAATCTACTACACTTACATTTAGTGTATTCTTATCTTCTGATATTTCCGCCTTCGTCCCTGTTTCATTTACTCCAACCGCTGTTACTATTTCTGCATTTTGGAATTCTAAGTTGAATGTTCCTTTTGCATTTGCTGTTCCTGATACACTAAGCACATCTGAAAATGCTGCATATCCTACTGCTAATAATAACAATAATACTATTAATACTATTATTACAGTATTTTGGTTTTTACTTCTTCTTTTCATTCGTTCCTCCTAAACTTATATTTAGAGATTTTTATTCTATTTATTTATAATTTTACTATATTTCTACTGTTTCTCCTATTGTTCCTGTGATATCTGTTGGTAGACAAACTACTGGACGTACTCCGTAAGTATCTGCGGTTATAGTCGCAGAAGTGCATATTTCCGCTATAATTCATGTACCATATGTCGATAGTATTACCAGCCAAAGGCGAAGCCAACCAATAGCCATTACAATTGTCTACTCTTTCTGTATGTGGTACATATAATTTTGTTGGATCACTTATTGATCCCCCATTTGTACTTCCATAATATAGTGTTTCTACCTCTAATTGTCTTACATTTACCTCTGGATTTTCATTCCAACTATTTACAAACATTTCATTTGTTGGAGTTCCTGTGGCTGTTGCTCCTGATATTCCATTTGCAAATTCGCTCCAATTACTATTTGTTGTTAATCCTGTTAATAATGTTTCTCTACTTATATCAGAAAAAATATCATATTTTTCACTTGTTGATATCCCTTCTATTGCTGGTAATAATCTATTTTCTAAATAATCATCCAATATTATATATATATTTTTTCCATCATTATAAAATACTCTCCAATTATTTACTTCTTCTCCTTTTACTGCCACACTATAATTTATTGCTTTTCCATAATCACTTCCTGTTATTGTTTCTGCTAAATTTACTTTTGGTTCTACTGGTGTTGTACTACCTATTGCTTCATCTTCATGTTTTGCACTTCCTTCAAATTCTTTTCCTGTTCCTTGTGTATATTCTATTTCTAATTCAAAACTTGTACTTTCTCCATTTTCTCCTAATGGATCTGTTGCTGTTACTGGCCATTCTACTGTAAAATGTATATTACATTTTCCTCCTGCTTCTATTGTTGGGTGATCTGTTGTTATAGCTTCTAATCCTTCTATTTTTATATGTTCACTTCCTGTTATATTTGTTGGTGTTACTGCATTTACCTGTGCTGGTATTGACCCTACATTTACTATATCTACTGAAAATTCTACTCCTGCTCCTGGATATGCTAAATCTACTACATTTACATTTAATGTATTTTTATCTTCTGATATTTCTGCTTTTGTTCCTTCTTCATTTACTCCAACCGCTGTTACTATTTCTGCATTTTGAAATTCTAAATTGAATGTTCCTTTTGCATTTGCCGTTCCTGATATTGTTAATATATCTGAAAATGCTGCATATCCTATAGATAATGCTAATAATAATATTATTAATACTATTATTACTATATTTTTATTTCTTGTACCCGTTCTTCTCATTTGTTTTTTTATATTCCTCCTACACGTCATATTTGCACATTTGTAAGCACTCCTATTTACATTAATTTTACACTAATATTCTACATTTTTCGATTTCTTTTATATTATTTTTTTAATACATTTTTATTACATTCTTATAAAAAAAGAGGTATATCGCTAATATACCTCTAAATACTTATTCTTCTATACTCCCTACTTTTTGAAATTGTGAATTATAAAGATCAGCATAAAATCCATTTTTTTCAATCAACTCATTATGATTTCCTTGTTCTATAATATTACCGTCTTTTATAACTAAAATTAAATCTGCATTCTTTATAGTAGACAATCTATGAGCAATTATGAAAGATGTTTTTCCTTCTGTTAATTTATCCATTGCATTTTGCACTAACTCCTCTGTTCTTGTATCTACATTACTTGTTGCCTCATCTAATATTAAAAATGGTGTATCTTTTGTCATTCCTCTCGCTATTGTAAGTAATTGACGCTGACCACTTGAAACACTATCATTATCTGATATTTTTGAATCATATCCTTTAGGAAGTGTTCTAATAAAATGGTGTAATCCTACTGTCTTACATACTTCAATTACTTTTTCATCACTTATATCTTTATTATTATAAATTATATTTTCTTTTATTGTTCCATCAAATAACCATGTATCTTGTAATACCATTGTAAATAAATCATGAATATTTTCTCTTGTTAACTCTTTTGTAGATACTCCATCTATTTTTATATCTCCAGAATTTATATCATAAAATTTCATTATCAAATTCACTATTGTAGTTTTTCCCGCCCCTGTTGGTCCTACTATTGCTATTTTTTGACCTGGTAAAGCTTTAGCACTAAAATTCTTTATTGTAGGTTTATCATTATTATCATATTGAAATACTATATTTTCAAATTCAATATTTCCTTTTATTTCTTCCTTTTTTAAAGTTTTAGTTATATTATTTTGATTTGTCATTTCTTCTTCATCTACAAATTCAAAAACTCTTTCACTAGCCGCCGCAGTAGATTGAAGTGATGTCATTGCTTGAGCTATTTGTGATAATGGTGATGTAAATAACCTTACATATGTTATAAATGCTACTATAACACCAAATGAAATAATATTATTCATTGTAAGTAATGCTCCAACTATACATACCGCAACATATCCAAAATTACCTATAAATGCCATCATTGGTTGCATTAATCCTGATAAAAATTGACTTTTTCTATTTGCTTCATAAACTTTTTTATTTAATTTATCGAATTTTTCATCTGCTTGTTTTCTTCCATTATATACTTTTACAACATTTAGTCCTGAATATATTTCTTCTATATGACCATTCAACTTTCCTAATTCTTCTTGTCTTGCTATGAAATATTTTTGTGAACGTTTTAATACAGAAAACATAAATACAAATCCAATTAAACTAGATACTATTGCTGTTATTGCCATAATCCAATTTGTATAAAACATCATAATTATTGTTCCTAAAAATAAAGTTATTGATGTTACAAGTGTTGCCAACGATTGATTCATTGTTTGTGCTATTGTATCAACGTCATTTGTTACTCTTGATAATATATCTCCTGTTGAATTCTTGTCAAAATATCTAAGTGGCAATTTATTTATTTTTTTAGAAATTCTTGTTCTTAAACTTTTAGCAAATTTATTTGCCACATCTGTCATAGCTATTGATTGTATGTATGTAAATAATGCACTACTTATATATATACTAGCTATAAAAATAGCAATTTTTTTAATACTTTCTATATCCATAAATGGTTTTACAACCTTTTGTATACTTTCTGGGCATTCATCTATCCTCTTATATATTTCTTCTAGTGTTTGATTTTCTTTTACTAAACTCATAAGTTCCATAAATTTCATTTGATCTTGTACAGTAATTTGGACTTCATCTATTTCAATATCTTGCATATTACCATAAGACATATTATTAAGTGTTAATTCTGTTATCTTTTCTAGATTTTCTCTATTTACAACTAAACCTTCTGATATTTTGTCTGTTAATTTAGATAATTGATTAGGTGCAGATATAGATAAAACTGCTCCTAATATAGCTAATATTAGAGATATTACTATTAATACTTTAAATTTATTTAATTCTTTAAATAATCTTTTTATTGCCCCTTTAAAATTTTTAGCTTTCTCAGCAGGTACTGGTCCCATTCCTGGTCCTCTTCTAGGAGTTATTCTTTCTTGTTTAGACATTTCTATATTCCTTTCTTTAATTTGTTATACTTATTACAATAATTACATTACAATTTTAAAATGTTTAATAATTATTATTTTTCATTTTCTAACTCTTTTTGTGATAATTGAGATAAAGCTATTTGTTTATATACTTCACAATTTTGTAATAATTCTTTATGTGTTCCTTGACCTACACAAATTCCATCATCTAAAACTACTATTTTATCTGCATTCATAATTGTTCCTATTCTTTGTGCTACTATCAGATTTGTAGCATGATTTGTATATTTTTTTAGTTCTTTTCTTAATTCACTATCTGTTTTATAATCTAATGCTGAAAAAGAATCATCAAAAATATATATTTCTGGATCTCTAGCTATTGCTCTTGCTATTGATAATCTTTGTTTTTGACCACCTGATAAATTTGTTCCTCCTTGTGCTATTTGTGTATTATATTGATTTTCTAATTTCTCTACAAATTCTTTTCCTTGTGCAACTTCAATTGCTTTTTTTATTTTCTCTTCTGTAATTTTTCCCTTTCCATTATCTCCATATGAAACGTTTTCTGTTACACTTGCATTAAACATTACTGCTTTTTGAGGTATGTAACCAATGATATTGTGTAAAAATTCCTGAGTGTATTCTTTTACATTTACACCATCTACCAAAACCTCTCCTTCTGTTACATCATAAAATCTTGGTACTAAATTTATTAATGTTGATTTACCAGAACCTGTAGATCCTATAAAAGCTACTGTTTCCCCTTGATTTACTTTAAAAGATATATTTTCAAGCAAATACTCATCTGCATCTGGATATTTGAAAGATACATTTTTAAATTCTACAGTACCTCTTTCTTTAGTTTTATGCTCATTTATTTTACCATCTCTTACAGTTATTTCTTCATCTAAAACTTCATTTATACGTTCTGCTGAAACTTGTGCTCTTGGTAACATCATAAATATCATTGCAAGCATTAAAAATGACATTATTACTTGCATTGAGTAAGAACTAAATACTACCATATCCCCAAATAATCTTATTTTCTCTGTCATCATTGCATCTTTTATTAAATACGCTCCTACAAAATAAATTGCAAGTGTTAAAAAATACATTACTAAATACATTACTGGGGATAGAACTGCAAAAGCCTTTTGATTAAATAACTGCATATTTGTCAATTTATTATTAACTTCTTCAAATTTATTTTGTTGATATTCTTCTGCGTTAAATGCTCTTACTACACGAATACCTGTAAGATTTTCACGTGTTACTCCATTTATTTTGTCAATTAATTTTTGAACTATTTTAAATCTAGGCATTACTATTAGTGTTAATGCTGATATTACTCCTAATAAAACTAATACTCCTACTCCTGTAATTGTACTCCATTGCCAGTTTTTATTTAATATTTTTGTTACAGCCCAAATTGCTGTAATTGGGGCTTTTATCATAAGTTGCATTCCCATTGCTACTAACATTTGTATTTGTGTAATATCATTTGTTGTTCTTGTTATTAAACTGCTTGTTGAGAATTGTTTTATTTCATGTATTGATATACTTTGTACTTTGTCAAATATTCTTTTCCTTAATTGCATTGAAAATGTTGCTGATACATTTGATACCAAATATCCAACTATTACTGCAGATATTAAACTACCTAATGCACATGATAACATATAAAGTCCATTTTTTATTATTTCACTCATTTGACTTCCTTCTGTTTGTACAAGTACAGTTATTTCAGACATATAATCTGGCATTTTTAATTCTAACCATACTTGACCTATTATTAAAAGAAAACAAATAATTATAATAAATATTTCTTTCTTTTCAATTTTTTTTAATAATTTTAACATTTCTTTCCTCCTTATTTTAAAACACCTTTTTTTACAATTTCAATTTCTCGCAAAAAGTTCTCCTTACTTTCTTTTTCTTCTATATTTCCTGTAATTTGATCAATAATATTTGTCCTCATTATATAGTTTAATATTTTTATTACAGATATTATTTCTTGTTTTGTAGGTCTTTTAAATCTATTCATATTTATGTTTTTATTAAAGTCATCATTTCTCATTAGTGCATCTAGTAATGGCATTGGTGAAAATTTTTTAAATATTTTTTCTTTATTTATTATTAAATCTTTAAAAATACTCGGTAATAGTTCTCTTTTATATTCTTCTATCTTTTGTTCCTTAATAAAGTCATATAATCCTATATATGTTTCAAATATATCTCCATTTTTTTCTTTGATTAATTCTAAAGCTTTTTCCTTTTCTATTTCTATATAACTTTCTATAATAAAATTTATTGCTTCTTCTTTGTTTTCAAAATAAAACCAAAAACTTCCTTTTGAAATTCCTGCATTTTCTATTATTTTATTTACTGATGCCTTTTCAAAACCATTGCATTCAAATTCTCGTTTTATTGCTTCTACTATTTTCTTCTTTTTGCATTCATCTAACTTATAAAATGCTTCACTTGGCATTTTTAATCCCCCTTTTTTTGACCTAAGGTCAAATGTATTATTTAGTATAGCATTGACCTTGGGTCAATGTCAAGTAAAATTTATTAATTTAAAATTATATTTTAATTACAATATCCAACAAAAAACTACTATATTAAAATAAAGAATTATCTTAATATAGTAGTTATAACATGTGTGCTAAAATTAACTAAACATTATGGACATAATTTATGAAATACCTTTTTACCTTTTTTTAAAATAGCATATCCTTCTTTAAAGTCTTCATCATTTAATTTATAATTTATGTCTTCTATTTTTTTGTCATTTAATGATATACCTCCCTGTGCTATTAATGTTTTAGCTTGTCCTTTTGATGGTGCTATTTTAGTTAAAACTATTGCATCTAAAATAGATATATTTATGTCTTCTATTTTTGTTGTTGGCATATTTTCTATATTTCCACCATTTCCAAACAAAGCTTCTGCTGCTTGCTCTGCTTTTATAGCTTCTTGCTCACCATGAATTAATTTAGTTATTTCATATGCTGCTATTTTTTTTGCTTCATTTATTTTTTCATCTTTTAATGAAGATAATCTGTCTACTTCTTCCATTGGCAAAAATGTTAGTAAACTTAAAACTTTTCTAACTTCTGTATCACCTATATTTCTCCAATATTGATAAAATTCATATGGTGATGTCTTTTCTGGATTCAACCATAATGCTCCTTTAGCTGTTTTTCCCATTTTCTTTCCTTCTGCTGTTGTAAGAAGTTTAAATGTTAATCCATAAGAGTCCTCTGAACCAATTTTTCTTATTAGCTCAACTCCTCCTATTATATTTGACCATTGATCATTTCCACCAATTTGTAATTTGCAATTGTATTTATTACATAAATATAAAAAGTCATAACTTTGAAGTAGTAAGTATCCCATTTCAAAAAATGTTAATCCTGTTTCTAATCTTGTTTTATAACATTCTTGTGATAACATTTTACTTATGGTAAATTTACTTCCTATTTCTTTCATAAAATCTATATACTTTAAGTCTAATAACCAATCAGCATTATTTACAATTATTGCTGCATTTTCATCTTCAAATGATACAAATCTTTCTGCTTGTTTTTTTATTGATGCTACATTTGCATCTAGTTGTTCTCTTGTAAGCATTTGTCGCATGTCTGTTCTTCCTGATGGATCTCCTATTGTAGCTGTTCCTCCACCCATTAATATAATTGGTCTGTGTCCTGCTTTTTGAAGATGAGATGCAAACATTAATGCTACAAAATGACCTATATGCATACTATTTGCTGTTGGGTCTATTCCTATATAAAAACTAACACTTTCTTTTTGAAATAATTCTTTTATTTCTTTTTCATGTGTTAATTGTTCTATGTATCCTCTTTCTTCTAGTTGTTTTATTATGTCTATCATTTACATTCCTCCATATTATAAGCTAATTTTTCCTTCTGATAGTATTTCTTCATTTATTCCATTTGCTCCACTAACACTATCTGATATATATATTCCACTAAATTCTTCATAGCCTAAATATCGATTTAAGTTTCTTGCACTTATTCCTGTTGATGCTGATATTTCCATTTTTGAAACACCGCTAACATAATTTTCTGCAAAAAATCCCTTTAATTTACTTAAATCTGCTAAATCCTTTTTTGAACATTCTTGGCATACATCTACATCTGATGCATAAAATTTACCACAACGAGCACATCTTTTTAATTCCATAAATTAGTCCTCCTAGTTTATTATTTTTTATTTGAAACATTGTATCATAAGTTTTTTTAAAAAGATACATTTTTTTTAATTTTTCTCAAAATTTAAATATTTTTTTAATACAATTACCAATTTTACTATTTTTTGTATTAAATATACTATTATTGTAGAAAAAATAAAAATAGATATTACTCCAATTATTAAATAAAGTAATTCAAATTCAAATTTTTCTATTTTTTCAAATTTATATAAATCAATTTTAGCTAAAATTAAATAATGAATTAAATAAATTCCAAAAGTTTTATCACTTAACCATAAAATAACTTTATTTAATTTTTCATTTTTTAATTCAAATGAATATAAAAACATAAATAAGAATAGTCCAGATATAATATTAAAACCAGTATATCTCCATTCCATAAAGTTTTCTCTGTCTACAATATCTATAAAATAATTTAATACCATATATTTCATTTCAACTTTATATCTTATAAAATTAATTGCTACAAACCCAATTAAGGAAATTATACATAGTTTTCTATTATTTTTTATTTTGTCTTTATTTACAAATAGTTCATATCCTAATAAAACATACACTATTTCATTACAAATAATATTTAATATACTAATTTCCCCAATTACAGGTAAAACTACAAATCTTTGAATATCTTTTAAAAATATATTTGCAATTCCAAGTCCTAACATTATTTTTCTTGCCATTTTAGCATCTTTTGTTTCTTTGCACACTAACCACAATACTGGTATCCAAATTACAATTTTTACATATGAAAAAATATACCATAAATGAGCACATGTACTATTTAAATATGTAACATCAGCTTTCAAAATAGCTTGAATAATCCCTATTATATCTATATTAAAATTTTGTATACAATACATAAAACTTTCTTTATTTACTATAAATAAATAAAAAATTTGTGTTAATACAATAAATATACATGATGGTAATAATATTTTTTTTGCTGTACTTTTTAAAATTTTACTATAATTACGCCCATTTACTAAGAAAAATCCTGTAATCATAAAAAATAATGGAACTCCATCTGTAAAAAAACTTTTTTCTAGTAACCTACTCCAATCAATTCTGTTATAACATTGATTTAAAACTTGTAGACACAAATGTGTTCCTATTACTGTTAAACAAGCTATAACTCTAATTAAATCTATTGAAATATCTCTATTTTTTTCTTTTATAGGTATCTTATTTTCTTTTGTTTTATCTTCTATTTCTACAGTATGTATTAATTCTCTTTCTGCAACTTTCATAACATAAAATCCCCTTTTATATTAAATATATTTATGAATTTATTATAATTTAAACTAAAAATGTTTCAATAGAACCTTTTCCTTTTGATGAGATTATTTTTAAAACAGCTCCGTTAACTATTGCTAATTGAGGTGAAACATGACCTATATCAGCATCACAAATTATAGGAATATTTAAATCTCCAAGTACATCTTTAACTGTTTCATTAAATGTAATATCATAATCGTTTCTAATAAATAATGGTCTTCCAAATATAATTCCATTACAATAATTAAAATATCCTAAATTTTTCATTTTCCATAAATATCTATACAAATCTGCTGTTCCCATTTCAAAACATTCTAAAAACCAAATAATTCCTTCTCTTTTATGTTTTTCTATATAATTAGTAATATTGTCATATTTAGTTCCAAAGTAACATATTAAACTATCTAAACATCCACCTATACTTCTTCCTTGCATAGTAATTTTTTCTCCACCTACTACATTCTTCCATTCAACTTTTTCAGTTAAATTATAGGTTGCTTCTAAGTTAGTTTCATCAGAATTCCAATCTTTTTCATATAATTCAAATGATTGTTGTATTATTTGTTTTCCAGATTCTATATCTAATGCATCTGTTAAATTTCTATATAGTGGTTTCATTGCATAATCTTTTATTGTTTGACAATACATAGTTGGAATTTCTAATATTACATTAAACAAAAAATTTAAACCTGTATTATCAGAATATCCTTGAATCCACTTTGGTTTTAAACTTTTAATTTTTTCAAAATCTAGATATTCTAATATTTCACATAAGTAATCTCCACCAGTTGCAAAAACTATCAATTTTACATCATCATTTTCTAAAAGTTCCATAAATTCTTCTGCTCTTATTTTGGCTGATGCACTTCTACCTTTTTTGCTCTTTCTAACAGAAGCTGTTTCAATTACATTATATCCCATTGTTTCTAATTGTTTAATTGCTAGTTCTAATTTTTTTATTTTATATGGTTTTGTTATTCCATCTGATGGAGCACATATTCCTATTGTATCTCCTATGTTCAAATTTTCTGGGTATTTCATTAGTCATTTCCTTCCACATTTTTATTTACAATATAATTTATAATATTTTATCATATATGTTTTATATATGCTAGTTTTTTTAGCTATAATATAAAATTGAAAAAAGCTGATAATTAAATTTTAATTACAATTCAATTATCAGCTTTTTTCAATTTTATTAGCTACCTATAATTCCAATTTCTAAATTTTATGAAAGAAATTGAAATTTCAATTCTCTTTATATAATTACATCTCTTTTTAACAAATTTTCTTTTATAATTCCTGTACCTAAATAATTATTTTTATTATCATAAATATTATATAATCCATCTTTACAATCAAATGTTAACATAACTCCATTTAAAAATAATTCTTTTTTTCTTTCATTTAATATAATTTTTGGTAAACTCGAAAAAATATCTTCCATTTTTATTAAATGATTATCTAAATTTTCTTTTATTTTCTCCAATTCTTCAAAAGTAATTGCTTCTTCAATTTTAAATTTGTCTACTTCAATTCTTGTTAACTCACTCATATATCCAACTGTTTCAAGTTTTTCAGAAATATTTTCACATAATACTCTAATATATGTCCCTTTTGAACAAGATACTTGAAATTCTATCTCACAATTTCCTTTATTTATATTTAATAATTTAATATTATAAATTTCTATTTCTCTTGGAGGTACTTTTACTTCTTTTCCCTCTCTTGCATATTCATAAAGCTTTTTTCCACTAATTTTTATTGCAGAATACATTGGTGGAACTTGCTCTTGTTTTCCTAAAAATTCTTTTAGAACTTTTTTTATATTTTCTTCATCTAATTTTTTTACTTCTGCTTTTTTTATTGTTACTCCTTCTATATCTCCTGTATCTTTCTTTTCTCCTAGTTTAATTTTCGCAATATATGTTTTGTCATGCTCTATTAAATATTTTGAAAGTTTAGTATAATTCCCAATTAATATAGGTAATACCCCTGTTGCCATTGGGTCTAAAGTTCCTGTATGTCCTGCTTTTTTTATATTTAATATTTTTTTTGTTTTTGATACCACATCTTGTGATGTAAATCCTTTTGGTTTATTTATTATTAAAATTCCTTGCATAATTTCCTTCTTTATATTTTAAAATGTAGATGCAAAAGCACCTACATCTTATATTTTATTATCTTCTTCTATGTTATTTTTACCAGTGATATGTTTCATTATTTGATATTTTAAAAGATCTAAATAATTGTTCTAGTAGAAACACTCTTATTAATTGATGTGGAAATGTCATTTTTGAAAAACATATTAATTCATTTGAAACATTTAATACATTTTCATATATTCCTAATGTTCCACCTATTATAAAGTTTATATTGCTAAAACCACTTGTTTTAATATTTTCTATTTTCTCTGAAAATTCCTCAGATTTATATTGCTTTCCTTTAAGATCTAATGCTATTGTATATGAATCCTTTTTTATATTAGATATAATTTTATTACCTTCTTTTTGTTTTATTTCATCCATAAGTTTATCATTTATTTTATTAGGTAACTTTTCATCTGATATTTCAATTATATTTAAATTACAATATTTTGATAGCCTTTTTGAATATTCAAAAATTGCTTCTTTTAAATATTTTTCTTTTAACTTTCCAACACAAATAATATTTATACTAACCATATTTATTCTTTCTTTACTATTGTGCAATATTTTCTATAATTGTATTATTTACCAAATTTTCTTGTATTCCTGTTGTATTTCCTTCTACTGTTGTATTTTCTCCCATTGTATTTCCAGCATTTAATTCTTCTACTGTATTTTCGCCACCAAAAACTCTTTCATCTGTTAATACTGGATCTTTCGGATATGTTTCATCATTTTCATTTGATAACATAAGTGTTACTGATACAGCAGCTAATACTATTAACACTATTACTGATAATATTAAAGCAATTAAAGTTATTCCTTTTTCATTTCTCATTTTATAAAATCCTCCTAGTTTATTGTTTTATTTATTATAATTATTTTACACAAAAACTTATATTAATTCAAGTTTTTTTATAATATCTTTAATTTTTTCATCTTTTATGATATATAATAATATAAATATTACGTATTGGAGGTACCTTATCTTATGTTTGATAAATTAATTGAAAATGAAAGTAATAACATTATAAATACACTTTCTGAACTAATAAAAATTCCAAGTATTTCAATGGAAACCAATAATCCTAATGCACCTTTTGGAGAAAATTGTTCAAAAGCATTAGAATATATGCTTAATCTTGGAAAATCTTTAGGATTTAAAATAAAAAATATAGATAATTATTGTGGCTATATTGAATTTGGAGAAGGTGAAGATTTAGTAGGAATTATTGGTCATCTTGATGTAGTTCCTGCTCTTGAAGAGGATGGCTGGAGCTCTTCACCTTTTTGTCCAATAATTAGAGATGGAAAATTATTTGGTAGAGGTTCTATTGATGATAAGGGACCTGTTATAGCTAGTTTATATGCTATGAAAATTATAAAAGATTCTGTATCAGTTTCTAAAAGAGTAAGATTAATATTAGGTTTAAATGAAGAAAAAAATTGGAAATGTATAAATTACTATAAAAAAGTAGAAGAAATTCCTTCTATTGGTTTTAGCCCTGATGCTAACTTTCCTGCTATATATGCTGAAAAAGGTATTATGTCTATCGAACTTATAAATAATTTAGAAATTAAAAATTATGAAATATTAGATATTAACTGTAATAATAATGCTATAAATGTTGTACCAAAGTATTGTTCAATTACATTAAAAAGCAATTCTTCTAACAATTTTTCTGTACAAGAAACTTCAAATATAAAAATTACAAAAATAGATTCTTTTACAATAAAAATTGAAAGTTTTGGAATAGCATCTCATGCTGCTCATCCTGAATTAGGTCAAAATGCTATAAAAACTTTAATAGAATTTCTAATAAATAATTTTGAATTTTCTTCTAATTATTTAAGAGAATTATATAATATTGGTTTATTTGATACCGAAAGTCCTCGTTTTTTATCTGATAATAAAATACAAGATGAATCTGGTATACTTACTTCTAATGTTGCTATATTAGAATATAAAAATAATAAATTAATTATTAAAATAAATTTAAGAGTTCCTGTAAACACAAACTTAGATGATTTAAAAACACAATATGATTTATTAAAAAATAAATTTGAAACCTTAGAAGTAAATAAAATATCTTCTCAAGCACCATTATATATTGAAAAAGATAGCTACTTAGTGAAAACTCTAGTTGATATTTTTAATAAAAAAACTAACTCAAATGAAAAACCAATCGCAATTGGTGGTGGTACTTATGCTAGAGCTTTTAAAAACTGTATTTCTTATGGTGCTACTATGCCTGGTGATTTAGATATGTGTCATCAAGTTGATGAGTTTATTGAAATAGATAAATTAATCTTATCTAGTAAAATATATGCAGAAGCAATTTATAAGCTTGCTAAATAGTTGATATTCAAAATTTAATTTAATAAAAATAAACTGCCAAACCTACTTTGACAGTTTATTTTTTATTTATAAATTTGTTATTTTAAGCTCTTGGATGTGCTTTTGCATATATATCTTTTAAATTTTCATTTTGGAATTGCATATATACTTGTGTTGATGATATATCTGAATGTCCAAGCATTGTTTGAATTGCTTTTAAGTCCGCTCCATTTTGTAAAAGATGTGTTGCAAAAGAATGTCTTAATACATGTGGTGTTATTTCTTTTGATATATGAGCTTGCTCTTTATAAAATTTTACAATTTTCCAAAATCCTTGTCTTGTTAATCTTTTTCCATTTATATTAACAAATAGCGCTGTTATGTTTTCATCTTTTATTAAGATTGGTCTAGCTTTTTCTATGTAATCTTTTAGTGCCTTTAAAGATATTGTTCCCAAAGGTATGTTTCTTTTTTTATTTCCTGAATTACAAGATACATAGCTTTGTTCTAAATTTACATCTCCTATATTTAATGATATTATTTCAGTAACTCTCATTCCAGTAGCATATGCAAATTCAAGCATTGCTTTATCTCTGATTCCTTTTAAATCAATATTTTTTGGTTGTTCTAATAATAATTCAACTTCTTTTGATGTTAAAATATTTGGTACTTTCTTTTCTACTTTTGGTGATTGTACTCCAATTGTTGGATCTCTTTTTATTTTTTTTGTTCTTAATAAAAATTGATAAAAAGCTCTTATTGTAGCTAAATTTCTAGAAATAGTTGATGTTTTTTTGTTCATTGTTTTTAAATATTCAAAATATTTATCTATATCTTCATTATTTAATTTTAAATAATTTAAACCGTTTTTATCTATGTATTCTTGATATTGTGTAATATCTCTTTTGTAAGATTGTAACGTATTTGATGATAATTTTTTGTCATTTTCAAGAAATCCTAAAAAAAGTTTAATTTGTTTTTCCATTACATAACTCTCCAATCTTTTTTTTGTATTTTATATATAAATAATTGCAATTTACATAAGACATATATGTTATATCAAATTTTTAACCAAAAGTAAATAGTTTTTATATAATTTCTTTTAAAAATATTAATAAATTAGTAGAAAAATAGATTTCTATTAAACTAGCTATTATAGATAACATAATTGAAATCAACATAATAACAAAGTGTCTTACAACTTCTTCTTTTAAATTAATACGTTTTTTATAAATTCCACTACATAATTTTATGCCATTTTCTGCTATTAGAAAAAAAGCTAATAAAAATACTATATTTTGAAAGGCTAAAGATAAAATAGCAATTAAAGATCCTTGTTTAATTCCTAAAACATATATTAAAGCTGATATTGTATATCCAATTGTAAAACCTTTATATATTATTGCAAGATATATAAATATTCCTCCAATTATAGTACATCCTAAAAACCATACTATTACTATAAAAAATATATTTTGTTTAATACTTAAAATTAATAACTCTACTCTATTTACTTCTTCTGAATCTTTTATATTTTTTACTAGTTCTTGTATATAATTATTTATTTCTGTTTGTTGACTTTCATTTGAATTATTTATAAAAAATATTCCTGCAACTATCCCTATGCAAAATATAGTAATAATTATTATGAAATTTTTTTTGTTTCTAATAATATAATCTAATAAAACTTTCTTCATCTTATACCCTTTATTTTAAAATTTTATTAATAAAGTGTATTCGATATTTTTTTATTTATTCTACTTTTCCGTAAACTCCTCCTCCTCCTTCTACAATATGCATTTTTCCATCTCTTGCTGATATTATATTATTTGATATTTTTTCACCAACTACTGCTTCTATATCATCATTTGATAATTTATGTAATATTGTCATTTCTGTTCCAAAATGATCTAATAATTTGGATATTGTTTTTCCTCCAACACCTGGTATAAATGTAAGTGGTATCTGATATATATATTTTGGCCTAAATTTTGGACTTTTTGTATCTTTTTTATCTTTTATTATTTCAATTCTATCATAAACTCCCATTGTTATATTTTTGCTATCACATGAATCACATTTTGTAATAGGTGCATCTCCTGGTATCCTTTTATCACATACTTCACAATATGTTCTGTGATATTTTCCAAGTTTAGGATCTAATCCATAATTTGATACAATTTTTCTACCTTTTTCGTTTTTTAGTGCCATTACAAATTCTTTAAAGCTTATGCCTTCTAACTGCATTTTATTATATTCTCTAGCTATCTTTGGAAGTGAATGTGCATCTGAATTAGTTAAGAAAGTTTTAGTTTCTAATTCACTAATTTGATCAGCTAAAAACGTGTCTGAACTTAATCCTAATTCTATTGCTGGAATTCTATCATACTTTTCTTTAAAAATCTTTCTAAGTGAGTCAGTACAATTCCCATAAAAGCTTTTGTGAGGTGTAAAGCAATGTGCTGGTACTAAAATACCATTATATTTTTCTACAATATCTATTAACTCATATGCTGATATATTCGCTCTTTGCGAACTTAATGTAATATTTTTTATATGATTACTCATTTCTTTTGAAAATTCTTTTATATCAGATAATTTAGGAAAATAACATAAATTATGTGCACTACCTGTTTTTCCTTCATCATTTACTTCTGATGTTTCTATTTCACTTCCTAATATTATACATACTTTATCTTTATATACTATTCCACCATCTGAAATTTCATATGCTTCACCTGTACTTAAAAAGTTCTCTATATCTTCTATTACATAAGGTGATGCACAGTCTATAATACCTACTAAGTTTATTCCTTTTCGTTCTACACATTCTTTTGCTATATTGGCAAAATTCAAACTCCTTGCTGCTGTTATTTTTATTGGTTTATTATTCTCACTTCTTCCTATGTGAACATGTAAATCTGCATATATTTCGTACATCTCTTTCTCCTATTTATTTGATTTTATTATTGTATTATATTCTAAAAATTCTTTTTTTTCAATTATAAAATTCTTTTCAGCTTATTTATTATAATTTTTGAAAAAACTTAAAAATAATAGAAAAAATTATTATATTATAAAAGAGTGCTTTCGCACTCTTCTTTTTTGAGTAAATCTATAAGCCGGGTTCTGTCGTGAATAGTCATTTATCTAGAATATATATTGCTACATATTTCAAGCCACTCAAAGAATTATAGAAACATAGTGAGCAACTATTTTGTTTCTCATCTAAGGTGTTGCTCCAGATAGGGTTTACACAGCCGATACATCACTGTACCGCTGGTGAGCTTTTACCTCGCCTTTTCACCTGAGCCTAAATAGGCTGTTATTTTCTGTTGCACTTTCCCTAAGGTTACCCTCGCTTGACGTTATCAAGTATCCTTGCTCTATGGAGCCCGGACTTTCCTCTCGCAAATCCTTTCGGATTTTGCCAGCGACTATCCAATTTACTCTATTTTTAATTTTACTCTGTTTAAACATCTTCGTCAAGAATTATTTTCTTTCCATTCACAATATTTTTTAAAATAATTCCAACATCCTATTTTTTCTGTAATTCCATTATAGTTATCATCTATTCTTTTTATAACATCATTCATATCAAACCATTTAGCATCTGATACTTCTTCGGTTTGTAATTTTAATTCAGATATTCCTATTTCTTTATTTACTATATAATATTCATTATAGTGCCTATTTTTTATTTCTCCCTTTACTGTATCTGATATTGAAGCGCCAATAAATAATATATCACTTTTATCAACATTAATTCCAATTTCTTCTTTTATTTCTCTTATTATTGATTGAAAGCCGAATTCTCCTGCTAAAACATGTCCTCCTGCTGTCATATCCCATAAATTAGGCCATAATTTTTTATTTGCACTTCTTTTTTGTAATAAAACTTGATTTTTAGAATTCATAATAAATACAGCAACAGCTTTATGCCATAAACCTTCTTTATGACACTTCTCTCTACTTTCTATTTTTCCAGTATAATCTCCTTCTCTTGTTAATACATCAAAATATTCTTCCATTTATTTCCTCCCTTCTTTACTTGATTTTTAATAATTTTTCATTTAATTTATTATATATTGGTAGCATTTTAGGTTCATTTATAACATTACTTATATCATTTATATTTATCCATTTTACTTCGCTATTTTCGTCTTCTTTTATTATTAATTTATCATTTTCATCAGCTTCTAATAAGTATGTAACATTTAGGTGAACATGTGTAGGAACATACTTACCTCTTTTTATATGCCCATCTACTGAAACAATTTCAATTGAAGCTATTTCATCAGATAATATTTTTAAATTTTTTAGTCCTGTTTCTTCTTTTGCTTCTTTTAAGGCTACTCTTAACATATTTTCATCTCCATCACAATGACCACCTGTCCAGCATAAAGACTTATATATATTATGATATACCATTAAAATTTTATTTTTTTCTTTATTAGCTATCCAACTAGATGCTGTAAAATGACATATTTTATTTTCTCTTGTTAATACATCATCAAATATATTAATATATTGTAGCATCATTTCTTTATCACTTTTTTCTTGTTCATTACATGGTATATAACTTTGTAATAACTCTTTTAATTTCATATTTTTTCTTTTCCATTACCTTTCTAATATTTTAATTGCGCATTTTATTCCATCAATTGATGCTGTCATTATTCCTCCTGCATATCCTGCACCTTCTCCACAAGGATATATACCTTCAATATTACACAAAAATTCTTCATTTCTTATTATCCTTACTGGTGAAGAACTTCTTGTCTCTACTCCTGTTAAAATACTATCTTTATCTCCAAATCCTTTTATTTTTTTATCAAAATCAATTATTCCTTCTTTAAGTGTGTTTATAACATAATTTGGTAATATCTCTTGCAAATTTGACATTGTAACTCCTGGTTTATATGTTGGTTTCACTTTACCTATTTCAGTTGTTTTTCTATTTTCGAAAAAATCTCCTACCTTTTGTATTGGTGCATAATAATTTTCACCACCTAATTTAAATGCTTTTTCTTCCAGTTCTTTTTGAAAATACATTCCTTCTAATACTGATTTTCCTTTAAAATCATCTGGTGTTACATTTACTAGAATAGCACTATTTGCATTTTCACCATTACGTGCAAACTGACTCATTCCATTAGTTACTATTTCACCATTATTACTTGAAGATGCCATAACAACTCCTCCTGGACACATACAAAATGTATAGCATGATCTTTCTTTTCCATGATATACTAGTTTATATTCAGCTGGTGGAAGTTTTAATTTTGTTTTTGTTCCATATTGTGATTTATTTATCATTTTTTGATTATGTTCAATTCTTAATCCAACAGAAAAGTTTTTCTTTTCCATTTTTATGCCTTTTTCATACATTGTTTCAAAGGTATCTCTAGCACTATGTCCAATTGCAAAAACTGCTGTATCTGTTTCTATTTTTCTATTATTTGTAATTATAGATAATAATTTGTTATTTTCTATTTCAAAATCTACAACTTTTTCCTCAAATAAAAATAATCCACCTTGATTTATAATGTAATTTCTCATATTTGAAATTATATTAATCAAATTATCAGTTCCTATATGTGGTTTATTTATATACATTATTTGCTTAGGTGCACCAAATTCAACAAATTCATATAATACTTTTCTACATAATGGATTATTTACACCTGTTGTTAATTTTCCATCAGAAAAAGTACCTGCCCCGCCTTCTCCAAATTGAACATTTGAGTTTACATTCAGTTTTCCTGTTTTTTGGAAATCTTCAACATCTTTTTTCCTATCTTCTACTTTTTTTCCTTGTTCAATTATTATTGGTTTTATACCATTTTGAACTAATATTAAAGCACAAAATAGTCCAGAAGGACCTGCGCCAATAATCACAGGTCTTTGTGAACTTTTTCTTTTTACTTCAATATTTAATTTAAAATTTTCTTTTGAAACTTGTTTTGCATTTTTTATTATTTTATTTCCTATATAATTAATATCAATTGTATAGTTGTAAAATATGTTTTGTTTATTTCTAGCATCAATTGATTTTCTAAAAATACTAAAATCTTTAACATCTTTATAATCAATTTTATATTTTATACAAGCTTCTCTTAAGACTTCGTCTTCTTCTAAATCTTCAAATATTTTTATATTTTCTAATCTTAACATTTTTATAACTTTCAAGTTTAATATTATGTTTTCTTAACATATTTTGTAAATTTACTATATAAATTAATTTATTCTACTTCTTTTTTCCATAATTCATGTTTATTACAATAAGCATAAATTGTAGATCCTGGTATATATTTAAAGTGTGTTTTTGCTTCCATTCCTGGTTTTAAATATGTTATACATTCTCTTCCTTCACTAACTATGCTAATCCATTCTATATAATGTTCCTCTTCCATTACATGATTTACTGTTACAAATATTTTATTGTCTTTTACTTCATATGTTGGAATGTGTTTTTCTACCGCTGCATCTACTGAATTTGCTACTATTGCATTCATAGGTTCCCCACAACAAACTATTCCACATCCATTACAGTTACAGTCTTTTATAACTTTTACTGTTGCTCCACATTTTTTACATTTCTTTATTAATAATTCCATATTATAAATTCTCCTTTTATTAATCTCTTTATGATTATGCTATCATATTTACAAAAAAATTTCAATCTGATATTTATATTTTTGCAATTAGTGATTTTAAAATATATCCAACACGTTTTGAAACTATTTCAATATATGTGTGAAAATCAACTTCATTATTTCCATTTGGAGTATCTGAAATTCCTCTTATAATCAAAAAAGGTATCTTATCTAAATAACATACTTGTGCAATTGCAGCTCCTTCCATTTCAACACATTCTGCATTAAATTCTTTTTTTACTTCAAATGCTTTTTGTGGGTTAGAGCAAAAATAATCAGCTGTTGCAATTGTTCCAATTTTTACATTAAATTCTCTGTTTTTGATTTCAGATATAGCTTGCATACAAAGTTTAACCAATTTCTTATCTGTTTCAAAATACTTACCTGTTCTTGCAATTTCTCCTTTTTCATAATTTCCAACAGTTGTTATATCAAAATCATATTGTACTAATTTTTCTCCTATTACAATATCTTCTATTTTTAATTCTTCATTAGTTCCTCCAGCTACTCCAACATTTATAACATAATCTACATTATATTTATCAATCATTATTTGTGCAGTTCTTGATGCATTTACTTTTCCTACTCCACATTCTACTAATACACAATTTCTATTTTCAATTACTCCTTTTATAAATATTAATTCATATATCGTTTCAATTTCTATATTTGTCATTGTATTTTTTATAGCAAGCATTTCTTTTTCTTCTGCCGCAATTATTCCTATAATCATTGATAATTTCTCCTTTATTTTTATGATTGTGTAAAGTTTTATATCCTTTTATATTATTTTTCACACAATATATTTATATCATTTTTGATTTATTTTGTAATACTTTCTGCCATGTCTAAAATTTAACTTCAATTATTAAATAACTATTTTCATATTTTGCCTTAATATTTCCATCATTCAATTCTACTAATTGTTTTGCAATAGATAATCCAATTCCATTAGATTTTTTTGCATTTTTAACTGTATAATATCTATAAAATATTTTCTCTAAACTTGTAGAATCTAAACTATTCGTTTTATTTGAGAATTCTATCGCTCCATTACTTTTCAATTTTATATTAAAATCATCTTCACTATATTTAATCGCATTTGATATAATATTTTCAAAGATTCTTTTTACCATATTTTCATTTAGTAATCTAATTACTTTTTTTTCACATATTTCTATTTTAGGACTTATGTGGTATTCTTTAAATAAACCATAAAAACTGACAATAGAATCTTCTAAAATATTATTGATACAAATATTTTTTCTTTCCATTTCATTACATATATCTATACTTTTTGAAAAATCAAATAATTGTTCTGTAAGTTCTGTTAAGTCTTTAACTTTATTGTCAATTATTTTTAATTTTTCTAATTGATTGTTTTTTAAATCATTCTTATCTATCAAATCAAGATAACCTCTAATTGCTGTTAATGGTGTTCTTAAATCGTGAGAAATATTTGTAATAGAATTTTTTAATTCTTGATTTCCTTGTTTATATTCAAGTTCTAACTTTCGTAACTCTTTTAAACTTTTATTTAACCTTGTTGCTAATCTTTTTAGATTTTTATCATTTGAAGAAACAGTAATTAAGTTATTGGTATCTGATTTTAGTATAGTTGTTAGTGATTTTTCAATGTTAATAATTTCATTTTTCATTACTATAATTTTTAATAACAAAAATATTGCAATGCATACTACTATAAAAAATAACCCAAACCAAATACCCATAAATTTCACTTCCCTACTTTAATTCTTTTTTATTAAATATTATTAGACCTAATCCAGTAAATACTACTAAAATACCTAAAGAATAGATTGGTAATACTTTTAAATTGGGAGCTGACCTTCCAGCTAATTCAAATCCTTGTCCTGCTGGATTTATATCAAGTAATATTTGATATACTTTTCTTTCTTGTTCACTTGGATATTTAGGATTAGGTATTTCTTCAAATTTCATTTCGCCATTTACTAGCGAAGCATTTTGTATATATTCTGGCATATCTATAATACTAAAACATACCATAGCAAACATCATTAAACCAAATGCTAACATAATAGAAGTTATAGAAATAATTGTTTTATTTGAGATTATCATTGCTAAAAATGTAAAAATACTAGAATATGCGAATATCATTACAAATGTACTACCTATTAATTTTAGAAATGCTAACATAGAAATTGTAATTCCACCAAATACTGGTATCCCAACAATTGCAACTACTATTATAAATAAAATATAAAAAGCCAAACTTGTAGTAATAATAATTATTAAATTTGATAAATATATATTTTTCCTTTTATGACCTATACTAATCTTATTTCTTATTGTACCGTCAGAATATTCTACTCCTATAAATAAACTTGTAAATATAGCAATTACAATTCCTATCATTGTAGCATAATTAAGCATAAGTTGTTCACTCTCTATTACTTTTTCATATTTTTTCATATCACTATATTCTGTATAAATCATTAGTAGAGCTAAACCAATACTAAATATAGTTACTCCCCAAAATACTTTATTTTTTCGTAATCTTGTAAAACCTGCATTTAACAATCTAATCATTTTTAACTCCTCCAATCAAATTCATATAATAGTTTTCTAAAGATTCTTCTTGTTCGTGAATCTCATCTGCTATTAAATTTTCTTTGGATAGTTCATTAAGAAGCTTAGCTAAGTTATATTTGCCATAAACATTAATTGTTTTTCTATCAATCACTTCATAAGAAATATTATTTACCTCAAAATATTTAACAAACTCCTTTTGATTACTTACTTTTAATTCTATTTTGTGTTCTAATTTTTTCATCAATTCTTTGCTACTTATTTCTTTTATAATCGAACCATTATCTAAAAATCCATAGTGTGTTGCTATTTTAGAAAGCTCGTCTAAATAATGACTAGATATTAAAATAGTAATTCTATTTTCTTTATTTAGTTTTAAAATCAATTCTCTAATTTCAATAATTCCTTGTGGATCAAGTCCGATTTATAGGCTCATCTAAAATCAAAAAGTCTGGATTATTTGCTAAACTAATAGCAATTCCTAATCTTTGTCTCATACCTAAAGAAAAATTTTTAGCTTTTTTCTTTCCAGTATTGTCTAACCCAACTAATTTTAGTAATTCATCTATACCATCATATCCTGGCATACCAACTAATTTAAACTGTTCTATCAAATTGTCTTTTGCACTCATTTCTCCATAAATTGATGGCGTTTCAATAATTGCTCCTATTCTTTTTCTAACACTGGCTATATTTCCACTGCTATTATTAGTTCCATAAATTGTATAGTTTCCGTTTGTAGGCTCTTGTAACCCACAAATAATTCTAATAAGTGTTGTTTTACCTGCACCATTTTTTCCAATTAATCCATATATACTACCATTTTCAATATGAATATTCAAATGGCTCAATGCTTTATAATCTTTATATCTTTTTTCAAGATTATTTGTTTCTAATACATATTCCATAATCTTTCTCCTTTCAAAATTAAGTATAAGATAAAAAGGTTAAGAAAATGGTAAAAAAAATGTAAAGATTTCGTAAAGATTTTAATCACTCATTTTAAATCCTATTCCCCATACAGATTCAATATAATTTTCATCACTTACTTTTTTTATCTTTTTACGAATATTGCTAATGTGAACTTTTAAAGAATTTTCATCACAATCCTCTGTATCATAACTTATCAAATCTAATAATTTATTTTTAGACATTATCTGTGTTTTATTTAAAAGTAATTGCTTTAAAATTGCATATTCTGTTTTAGTTAAATTTATTTTTTGATGACTCAAAAGCAAAATATTATTATCCTTTAACAATTCTAAATCTTTATACTTTAATGTTTCAATACTACTCGATTTATTATTTTGTCTTAATTGTACTTCAATTCTTGCAAGTAATTCATTAGAATCAAATGGCTTTGTGATATAATCATTAGCACCTGCTATTAGACAATTAACTTTATCATTAGATGAAATTTTCGCACTTAATACAATAATTGGTGTATCTTTGACTTTTTTTATGATTTCTTCTCCTTCTATTCCAGGAAGCATTAAATCTAATAATATTAAATCATATTTTTCCTTTTCTAATAAAAGAATAGCCTCTGTACCTGAATAAGCATTATAAGTAATATAATTCTGCTTTTTTAATAATTCTTGTATCACATTATGAATACTAATATCATCTTCTACAATTAGAATTTTAAACACATCTTATACCTCTCTACAACTTACTATCTTGTGTTTCGATTATACCATAAAGGACAGATAATTTTCAACTTAATTATCTGCCCTATTTATTGACTATCTAATCATTGTAAAGTCTTTTTATTTATCTTATTAAAAATTTATTGTCATGTAAAAAATTACATTTGTAAATTTAATTCAAATCTTTCTATAAATCCTATCCACTCTCCCTTTTCATTCTTAACTCCTTGCATATAAACCCTTTGATTTCTAGCAGTTACACATACAAACATTTCTTTTCCATTACTTTTTATTAAGTTTTTATCCCTTCTTTTAGATATTGAGCAATGAACATTTATACTTTTACCTGATTGAATTATTGTTGGATCTAATCCGTAAAATGATATTAACTGTTTGTAATTATAAAATTTTGTAATATCGCCTAGTTCTCCTAATAATTCTGCTACTAATCTTTTGTAGCTCTATACTTATAATTTATTGTTAATATTACATATTTAACTTTTTATTAATAATATCATAAATTTTTTCTATTTCTCCATTTTTTAAATATTCTAATTCTATATTAAGTTCTTCATTATTTTCCATATATTTAAATAGACAATCAGAATTTTCGAAATTTATAAATTCATTAATATATTCAATTTTCTCTTTGTATTTTAATCGACAATTTTTATTAACTACTGAAATAATTGCCATATATATTTTAAATCCTTCATATATTTGCATTTCTTTTGATACATCTTCATATATATCATAAGATTTATAAAATTCTATCCACTTTTTATAAAACAATCTCCTTAAGTATATCTTATTTCTCAAAAATTTCGTTTTTAAAGTTTCTTCATTAAATCTTCTCATATAATTATAATATGCCTTATTAATAATATAAATTGAATTTGTCTTTCTCATACACTTTAAATTAAATAAAAAATCTTCTCCAAAAGTTATATATTTATCAAACCTAATGTTATTTTCTAATAAAAATTCTCTTTTATATAATTTATTCCATACTACATTAAATATATCTCTTCTTCCCGAAATGCAGTTTTCTTTTATAAAACTTTTCATTTCATTTAATGTATTAATATTACCTTTTTGAGGTATATATATATTAATTTTATTATTTTCATTATATTTAGTACCTGTTATTATCAAATCTTTTTCTTGGTTTCCTGTTTCAACTATAATACTTTCATACATATCTTTTTCTATAGTATCATCTGAATCTATAAAATGAATATAATCTCCATTTGCATTATCTATTCCTATATTACGTGCATTACTAACTCCCATATTTTTTTTTAAATTTATTATTCTGATATTATTATATAATATCCTAAATTCTTTACATTTATCTTTAGTTTTATCTGTGGAAGCATCGTTAATTATTAATATTTCATAGGGTTGAAAAGTTTGATTTACTATTGACTTTAATGCTTTTTCTATATATTTTTCCTGATTATATACTGGTATAATTGTAGATATTTTATAATTATTAACATTATTTTTTTTCATAATTACTCCTATTTGTTTTTATATACTTTATTCTTTATAATAGTAAATAGTTAATTCACTAAATAAATTATATCCCTACAAATTACTCATATAATAAATTTATTTCATGTGATGGAATTCCGACAACAGTTTTTCTTTTTGGAACTTCTTTTAAAACTACTGCTCCTGCTCCAATTTTCGCATAATCATTTATTTTTATAGGACCTAATACTTTAGCTCCTGCTCCTACTAATACACCTTTTCCTAAAGTAGGGTGTCTTTTATTCTTATCTTTTCCTGTTCCACCTAAAGTTACTTGATGATATATTATACAATCATCACCTATTTCTGCAGTTTCTCCTATTACAATTCCCATTCCATGATCTATAAATAACCTTTTACCTATTTTTGCTCCTGGATGTATTTCTATTCCTGTTATAAATCTAGAAATCTGAGATATTAATCTCGCAATAAAAAATAATTTTTTTCTATATAAAAAGTGTGCTATTCTATGGAAGAAAATTGCATGAAAACCTGAGTAAAGTATTATAACTTCCAAAATATTTCTTGCAGCAGGATCTTTTTGTTTTATATTTTTTGCATCCTCATATAAACTTTTAAACATTTCATATTCTCCTTTATATACTATATGACATTTAAAAGTTTTTGCTAATTTATTATTATATATGAAATAAAATTTTATTTTTAAATACAAAACTAATGTTTTAATCTTTAGGTGGAAATAAGATCTTTTTATAAAATGTATCAGCTAGATAAACTGCACCTAAAGGATTGTGTGCTAAAACTCTATCTTTAACTGCTAATACAGTAACAGGTGCCTTAGAATATTTAATAAATAATGAATCATGACCTACACAAAGTCCAATAACAACATTAAAATCTGTTTCTGCTTTATTTAAAAATTCTGCTTGTGTAATTGGATTACACATAGGATTAGTAGATTTTTCAAGACCAACTATTTCTTTTGATACTCCTCCAACTTTGCACATAATAGATACTGTTTCAAAATCATTATATGTAAAAACTTTATCAATAATTTTTGCTTCATTTGCTAATGCACTACAAAAAGCAAGTCCAATTTTTTTATATCCACATTGATTTGCAAAATCTATAGTTTCTTCAATTCTTGTTCTTCCATATTGTGTAGATAATTTTGCTGAAACTTTTGCAATACTATAATTCTCTTCACTTTTATAAAGTTCTTTTATTTTTTCAATATCTTCTTCCAAACTTGGACAATTTTTAGGTGCATTTTTGAGTCCATTTTTACAAGCATGTATTCCACACATTGCACAATTCATAATATTTTCCTCCTATCAATAATTATAGTATAACAAAAAATATATATTTTCAAGAATATTTGAAAATAAAAATACAATTGGAAAAAAGGAAAATAAATTACCTTCTATTAAAAAGTACAGTTATTTTAAAAACTATAGTGTACTTTATTATAGAAGGTATACATTTATTTAGTAACTTATTATTTATTTTCAACAGACTTTTCTGCATAAGTATTATTTACTATTTTATCATATGGAACTTTTTCATCTAATTCTCCAGCCATAATCATAACATCTTCTAATCTTTCAAAACTCTCTTGTGTCAATACAGGAGTATCATTCCAAGCATCTATATCTTTATAACTTTGAATAGCAGTTTCAAGCATTTCTATATCTGTATCTGGAAAAAATTCTTTAACTTCTTCTGCAATTTCTTTTGAAGAATGTTCTTTTACCCATTTTTGACCTTCATAAACAGAATCTGTAAATTTCTGAATTATATCTTGATTTTCTTCTATATAACTTTTTTTAGCAAAATAAGCTGTATAAGGTATTTCTCCTGAAGCCTCTCCAACTGATGCTACAACATATCCTTTACCTTGTAATTCTGTCATTGAAGCTGTTGGTTCAAATAAAGTTACATATTCTGCTTCACCTGATGAAAATGCTCCTGCCATTAAATCAAATTTTATGCTATCATCTAATGTTAAATCAGACTGCGGATTTATTCCGTTATTTTTTAGAACATATTCTAAAGTCATATAAGGAACTCCACCCTTTCTACCAGGTATAACAGTTTTTCCTTTTAAGTCTTTCCAATCAAAATTATCAGTATCTGTTTTTGAAACTAAAAAAGAACCATCTTTTTTAGTTAGTTGAGCAAATACTTCTGCATAATCTTCTTTCCCCTCATTATAAACATATATTGATGCCTCGGGACCTGCAAAGCCTATATCTGCTTGATTAGAAAGTACAGATGTCATTACTGCATCTGCTCCCTGACCAGTTGTAAGATCTATTTTTATTCCATTCTTTTCAAAAAATCCTTTTTGAATTGCAACATATTGTGGAGAGTAAAAAACTGATCTTGTTACTTCACTCAAATTAATAGTTTTTAAATTACTTTTGAAGTCTTTCTGATTATTAATTGTTATAATTCCTCCAATTAATATAACTAAAATAATGCAAACTATTGTATTTATTAATTTTCGTTTTTTCAATATAAAATCCTCCTATTCATTATTTTATATATTTTATTGCTGTTAGACATAAAATGTGAAACTTAACTTACTCTAGTTTTCATTATAAACTTTTCTAATAATAAAACTGCTCCATACATAATTCCTGCAACAATTCCAAGTATTATTACACTTGTCATAACTAAATCTAATTTAAATACTTGACCTCCATATACAATTAAATATCCTAAACCTGCTTTTGATACTAAAAATTCTCCTGAAATTACACCAACTAATGAAAGACCTATATTTACTTTTAAAGAGTTTATAAATGTACTAATATTAGCTGGTATTACAATTTTATTTAATATTTGAAACTTATTAGCCTTAAAAGTTCTTGCCATTTTTATTAATTCTTTATCTGTTTTTAAAAAACCATTTAAATTTTCTAGAATAGTTACTATAAGTGATATTGCCACTCCCATTACTATAATAGCTGATGTTCCAGCTCCAACCCAAATTATAATTATAGGCCCGAAGCGCTACTTTTGGTAAGCTATTTAAAACTACTAAATATGGATCAAATACTTTTGAAAGAAAATCAGACCACCATAGTATTATAGCTATTAAAACACCTAAAATTGTTCCTATTAAAAAACCAATAATTGTTTCATTGGTTGTAACTAGTATATGTTTTACTAAATCATTTGAAGATAAATTCATAAAAGTTTTTATTATTCGACTTGGTTGACTTGTTATAAAACTATCTATTACTCCAGTATTTGCAAGAATTTCCCATATTACTAAAAAAGTCAACAATATAAATAGTTGTGTAAACAAAATCATATATTTCTTTTTTCTTAAGTTTTTCAAATATTTTTTTCTTTCTTTTGATATTAAATTATTATTCATCAACTCCCAACTCCTTCCATAGAGTATTAAAATATCCAGTAAATTCAGTTTTTTCTCTACAGTTTATTGGAGTTCTATTTTCCATATTAAAATTTATTGTATGAATATTTTTTACTGTTGCTGGTCTTTTGCTCAATACAATTACTCTATCAGACATACTTATAGCCTCTGAAATATCATGTGTTACCATTAATACTGTAATATTTTCTTTTCTTAAAATGTTATATATGTCATTTGTAACCATTATTCTAGTTTGATAATCAAGTGCTGAAAAAGCCTCATCTAATAAAAGTATTTTGGGTCTTGTTGCTAATGTTCTAATTAATGCTACTCTTTGCCTCATACCTCCTGAAAGTTCACTTGGATATTTGTTTATAAATTCATATAAATCGTATTTTTTTAATAAACTTTCAGCATATTCTATACTTTCTTTATTTAATTGTTTTTTTATTTCTAAACCAAACAATGTATTACTTAATATATTTTTCCATTCCAATAAACAATCTCTCTGTAACATATATCCTATTTTTTCTGAAATACCTTCTACTTTTTCTTTCTCTATGTATATTTCTCCATTTGTTTTTTCTTCTAATCCTGCAATTATTGAAAGAAGAGTTGATTTTCCACATCCACTTGGTCCTATTATACTTACAAATTCACCTTCTTCTATTTTGAAATTAACATTATTTAATGCTAATACTTCATTTTCTTTACTTTGATATTTTTTTGTTATATCTTTAACTTCTAATATATTGCTCATAATTATTCCCCCTAAATTTAATACTACTACATATTATGTAAATTACTTTTATAGGGTGAGTATATTATTAACGCATCTTTATATTATAAGATATTTCATATATATTTTTTTCTATAATAAAATAAAATTTAGAATAAACTTTCATATCACATAAAAAAATATGTATGTATTTGAACTACACACATATTTCTTAATTTCAAATTATGATCTGAATACTTATTTTATATTTTAATTAAAATTATTCCTAAAATAATTAGACAAGCTGATATAACTTTTTTAGGAATATCATCTCTTTCCTTTAATAACAAATATCCAACAATAACATTTAATATAATTCTTAAAGCACAAAGTGGTGCTACAATACTTACATTTCCTAATTGATATGCTCTTAATTGTGATACTATTGAAGCAGACCAAGTTACAGCTGTTATTAATATAGCTATTTTATTTCCATTTTTAAATTCTTCTTTTATATCAGAAAATTTTAGTCTTTCAAAAATAAAAATCAATATAGATGGTATTCCTAAAGTTAGAGCCGCATAAAAAGGTAAATTAAAATTGTCTGATATATTCACATCTAAAAACATTGCAACTGTAAAAAATACATTTCCTAATATTCCTAATGCTACATATTTATTTAAACTTTTTTCTTCTCCTTTTTTATAAAATACAAAAATATTACTTAAAGCAATTAAGATTGCACCTATAAATTTATTTAATATAAAAGGATCTTTAAAAAAAATTATACCTGCAAAAATCATAAAAACAGTTGATAATTGTTGTATCATACTATAAGTAGAAGGTTGAGTTCCACTTATTACACTAGTATTTATTCTATCTGAAATTGCATAAAAAATTATAGCTAACCCCAATAAAATATATACTTTTATATCTGTTGGAAATTTCATCTCAAAAAATGGACTTACTAGTAATATTGTAAGTGATCCTATAACTTCTAATAATACTGTAAGTGCTCCTGTTTTGGTTATTGATTTTGTTGCGATTTTATAAGTTTGATCAAATACTACTATAAAAATCAAATAACTTATTACGAATAATATCCAATTCATTCTTTACTTCTCCTTTATTTAGTATAATTATTATATCATTTATGACATCCTATAACAATATATAATTTTTCAAAAAGGATCCTAAGTAATTAATTAGTTAGTTAATTCCTGCATTAACTCATGAACAGACACTATTTTATTTACTTTATCTACATTACTACCACAAAAAATTAATCCATCTCTCATATTTCCTTTTACAGCATTAACTAATGCTTTTGTTATACAATATGGTGTATTTGAAACATCACAAGTTTTTATACAACCATAACATCTATCTATTTTACATTTTTCCAGTTCTGTATTTTTTATAAAGGAATTGTTTAATGCCCTTCCAGGCATCCCAACTGGACTTTTTATAATTTTAATATCTTCTTTTTTAGCATTTACATACATATTTTTAAATTCTATTGAAGCATCACATTCATCAGTCGCAACAAATCTAGTTGCCATTTGTACACCTGTAGAGCCTAGTTTTAAAAACTTTTCTATATCATTTTTATCCCATATTCCACCAGCTGATATTATAGGTATATTCTTTTTGGTTTGTTCTTCTATTTTTTTTATATAATTTACAATTTCTACTGTTATATTTTCCAGTGTAACTTTGTTATCTACTAATTCATCATTTTTAAAACCTAAATGTCCTCCAGCTTTTGGTCCTTCTATTACTATCATATCTGGTATATAGTTATATTTATCCATCCAATGTTTTACTATAAGTTTGCAACATCTTAAAGACGATACTATTGGTGCTATTTTTGTATTAGTTCCTATTACATATTTGGGTAAATCCTTTGGTATACCTGCACCAGAAATTATTAAGTCAATTCCTTGTTTTACACACTCTTTAGTAATACTTTCATAGTTTTTTAGTGCTACCATAATATTTACACCTAAAATTTTATCTTCTCCTGCAATTTCTCTTGCTAATTTTATTTCTTTTCCAATAGCTCTAATATTTGCTTCATTAGGATTATTATCAAAATCTTTTTCTTTATATCCTATATCTGCTGTTGATATTATTCCTATACCACCTTCTTTACTAACATTTCCTGCTAAATTATGCATTGATACACCAACTCCCATTCCTCCTTGGATAATTGGATATTTTGATTTTTTATTTCCTAATTTTATGCCTTCCATATTTACCTCCTATCTAGTTTGTAATACTAGATTATCATTAGTAAATTACTCTGTCAACTAATCGACTAAACGTTCAAAAGGATTACGAATTTTCGTAACCCTTTGCTATTAAAGCTTCTTCTATATAATTAACTCTTTTTATAATTGATAAACAATATTTTGATAATATATTTTTAGTATTCTTTATATTAAATTTCATTCCTCTACTAATACATGCTTCTTTTATCTCATATAAATCTTTTCTTAATATTGGAAACATGGATAATGAAATACATACCATTATTTTAATTTCATCAGTGTTAATCTTAAATATTTTAAGTGGGCTACACAATAATTTTACTGTTTCTGCAATACTTGCCGTAGTGGTTGTTATTGCATATATTATTGTAGCATTACAAACTATAATTAATTTTCCACCTATCCAAAATGCATTTATAATATCATCCATAAAACAATTAATTACAAATGTAAATAAAATAAAAGGAAATATTTTAAAAGTTTTGTTTATGATATTTCTAATATTTTTTCTTAAAATTATCATTAAAATTGAATTAATTATAAGAAAAAATATAGTATATATATTGTTAGGAAAAAAAAATACACTTGTACTATAAAATATAAAACTCAAAAATTTAATCAGATTTTTCATTTATAAGTCCTTTCAAATTAAATACTAATTCATTTACTGAAAATTCGTTTAACTTTAAATTTATTCCACATTTTTTTAATTCTACCAATATTTTAAGTATTGTAGGTTCTTTTATTTCAAATTTTTTTAGTATATTAGATTTTTCTACTAAGTCTTTTTTTTCAATCACATGTTCTATTTTTCCATCATTTAATATAAGAACTCTATCTGCTAATAATATTTCATCTGAAATATTAGTTATACATATTATAGTATATCCTTGATCCTTTAATTTTTTTATTATTTGATAAATTTTCTCTTTTCCTTTACTATCTATCATTGTAGTTGGTTCATCTAAAATGATGTATTTAGGTTTTTTAGCTAATATTTCTGCTATCATTATCCTTTGCTTTTGTCCTAAAGATAATGTATATAAATCTTCTTCTTTTTTATCTATCATATCCACTTGTTCTAGTGCATAATTTATTCTTTCTTCAATTTCTTGTTTTTCTAAATTTTTAAGAGAAAATGAAAGTTCATCATAAATACTATTAAATATAATTTGATTTTCTGGATTTTGAAAAACAATTCCTACTTTATCATTAATTAAATTATAATTCTTTCTTTTAGAAATATCTAAATCATCAATTATAATTCTTCCTTTTTTTAGCTTTATAATTCCAGAAAGTAATTTTCCAATAGTAGATTTTCCTGATGCATTTTTTCCCACAATTGCAATAATCTCTCCATTATTAACTTCAAAATTTAAATTGTCTAATATATTTTTTTTACTGTTTTTATATTTAAAAGAAACATTTTCTACTTTAATCATTATTGCTCCTTATATATGTATCAAATGGTTTTCTTAATATTTTTTCTATAAATAAGAATACAATTATATGAATTGGTATCATAATAATTTGTTTTGGTATTCTTGTAAAAAATAATACTTTAAAAGCTTTTCCTGTTGTTATACTTGTCCATAAAGTATTTAATCCCATATTAACTATTACAGCTATTACTGTTACAGCTATTATTGTTCTTAGCATAAGTTTTTTATCTGAAAATGAATCTGATTTTTTCTTATAAAGCAATACACCATAAATTAGTCCTGCTATTGCTGTGCTTATAGTATAACCTATAAAATATGCTCCTGTTGGAAATAGTGTTGCTCCTATAATATCCCCCAATACATTTAAAAGTACCGTCCATTTTGGACCTAACCATACTGCACATAACATTGTTGGAATAAAAGCAAAACTTACTTTTGTAATAGGTGTTTTTATTGATAAAAATCTTGATAAAATAATTAACATTGCTAAAAGTATTGCTGTTAATATAATTTTTTTATTTCTACTCATATAAATTTCTCCTTATTTTTTATATAATATTTTAATCCATTCTCCATAATTGAAATTTATCTATAATCATCTACTTAAATTTTATGCTAATTATTTTAACATATTTTTTATTACTATGATACTCTTTTTGTAAAATTTATTGAAAAGTTACTGTTTTTTAATGTATAATAGCTATAAAAAAGTTGCCAATTAAAATATTAGGCAACTTTTTTCTATATAATATCTAAAAATCTTGATAATGAATTAGATACTTTATTTGATAATTTACTATAAAACTTAGAATCCAATAGTTTATTTACAGTATATTTTTCAATAAACTGTCTAATTAAATCAATTATTGCACCTACTATAAAAATAATAATAGTAGTTCCTAAAATATATATTACAAAATAACTACTATTTAAATGTTCTAAAGTTGAAAATATGTTTTTCCAAATATATGGATTTAACATTCCATCATGTATCATGTAAATACCTAATGTAGTAGATGCTAACATATTAATTATTTTATTTGAAGTAATTCTTATTTTAAGAAAAATTTCAAATACTGAAATACTAAATATAAACATTGGTATTGTATTTGGTGGCCAAAAATAAGCTACATCTAAATTATTTAAAATATTAAAATTATGTTGAACTAGATAAATAACTATAATCCCCATAAGCATTATGAAAAAGCTCAATATCGCTCCAATAATTGAACTATTTCTTTTTTTATATATTTTAATATCATATAACCTTATATAAGCTCCAACAAAATATATAATTACTAACCAAATAAATCTTGAATAATATAATAAAGTTTCTGTTGAATTATAAAAAATGCCTAAAATTGTAGGTATTACACTCCATACTAATAAAGATGTTATCAATAACTTTTGAAAATTTCTTTTTTCCATACTATGTATAAGAATGTTGAAATATGGTGAAAATATATAAATTAATATATATACAGAAACAAACCAATATTTAGAAATAGTTATAGGAAAACATAGTAAAATACGATTTATAACTCCCATATCAGAAGAAATAAAACCTATTTTTATAGCAATTAATACTGTAATTATATAATAAAAATAAACTTCCAAAACTAATTTTATTAACTTTTTAGCTGAAAACTTACTATTTACCATAAAATATCCCATTATTAAAATAAATATATTAACTCCAAGTTCTCCAAACATATAAAAAGATTTTACAATAAAAGAACTTATATTTAATTCTTCAAAAACATATCCACTTTTAAATACATAATGAAAACTAATTATTAATAAAATAGATATTATTCTTAATAATTCTATATTTGATTGACGTTCTTTTTTCATATTTTTCTTCTTTCTATTTTTCTTTTATTTGATAATTCTTTCCTGCTAAAATAGGAAAAAATTTATTTATTATAGGAATAATTAGTCCAACCTCTAAAAATGACAATATAGAATTAATAAAAAATTTATATGTACCATCAGGTATATTTTTTATTATATATGTTTTATTTAAGTATAATGCTTGTATATGAAAATATAATATTATAATAGTATTTTGACCAAAAAATCTCAGAATTTTATTATCTATTATCATACTAATAAGAATTATTCCTATACTAGATATAATAGCATTCATTAAAAATACAAAGTAATTTCCATACCATGCATCTCCCATAGAAACACCTAAATCATATTTCTCAAAAGCAAAACCTTCAAAATTCAATTTATATGTAAAACTTCCTATTAATAAAAAAGAAATTCCAATTAATAAAATTATTAATTTATTTTTTGCAAAATTAAATTTTTCTATACTAATACAATATAATTTATAAACATAATTTCCAACAAACATAAATAGAACTCCAGATAAAGCTATATTTAAGCTAAGTGGAATACCTATTTCTGGTATTTTATAATAATTAAAATATGAACTTATTATTCCACACATTATTAAAATACTTATAAATATTCCATTTTTCAAATATTTATTCTTTATATTACTTTTAATGTTTATAATTATTTGATAGATAATTGAAGATGAAAACATACATGGCAAAAACCACATTGCTCCTATAGAATCTACTCTAACTAGTGAACGCATTGTTCCATATAATATATATTTATATACAGTTAAATCTACTCCTTTAGAATATATTAAAGTATATATTAGATAAGGAACTATTAATGTATATACTTTTTTTAGTATAAAATTTTTCCATTCTTTTACACTAGTTAATTTTCTATTTTTTTGTGTCCATCCAGCTATTAAAAAGAATAAAGGCATATGAAAAGAAAAAATAAATTGTTCTATTGGATTAGATCTACTTAATCCTGAATGAGATAATATTGTAAGAAATATCGCTATTGCTTTAGCTGTATCTATATAAGTTATTCGTACTTCTTTCTTAACTTCGTAAGTTTCATTTATAACAATTCTTTTATTCTTAATTATTACAGCAGAATTTGTCATTACATTCTCTCCTAATATTAGTAAATTTTACTTTTCTATAAAACCTTTTCCAGCTAAGTTTGGAAAAAATTTATTTATAATTGGAATAATTAATATCATTTGTAAAAATGATATTATTGAATTAAGAAAACACTTATATATACCTACTGGTAACTTACTTGTTATTTGTGTTGCTATTCCTAAAGTTTGACCATGAAAAAATAATATAATAAGAGTATTCTGTCCAAAAAATCTCAAAACTTTATTATCTATTACTATACTTAATAATACTATACCAATACTACATATAATTGAATTTACTATAAAAATTACATAATTACCATACCAAGCCTCTGCCATTATTACACCTAAATTATATTTTTCAATAGTAAATGCTTGAAAGTTCAATTTATGTAAATACATTCCTATAAATAACATTAATACAGACATCCCTAAAATTATTAATCTACTTTCCAATATTTTAAACTTATTTTTACATACATTATATAATTTAGAAATATAATTTCCCGCAAACATAATTACTACAGCTGATAATGCTATATTTATATTAAATGGCATTCCTAAATTTGGCATTCTATTAAAATTAAAATAACTACTTATTACAGCACATATAACTAGAATACTACCTAAAACTAAATATTTGATTTTTTGATTTTTTATGCTATTTTTAATATTTATAATAATTTGATAAATAATTGTAGCTGAGAACATACATGTTAAAAACCACATAGTACCTTTACTTTTTACTTTATTTAAAGAAAATATTGTACCATATAAAATATATTTGTAAATGCTTACATCAGAACCATCAGCCCATATTAGAGAATATAATATAAATGGAATTACTAATGTATATATCTTTCTTAATATATATTTCATCCATTCTTTTATTCCACTTATTTTTTTATCTTTTTGAATCCATCCTGACAAAAAGAAAAATAGTGGCATATGAAAAGAACATATAAATTGATTTATTGGATGATCATTTAAACCTGAATGTGATAATATAGTAAGAAATATCGCTATTGCTTTTGCAGTATCTACATATGTTATTCTTGTATTTTTGTTAACTTCTTTATTATTTTCTTTTATAGAAATTATTTCATTTTTATCTATAACAGCAGAATTTATCATTCTATATTCTCCCCTAAAATTAATTACTAATTAAAATATTATCAAAAACATTATATTAAATATAAAACAACAAATGTATAAATTACATAAAATAAAGTCATTAATATTATGTATTTGTCTTTTAATATTACATCTACTGGATCTCCTTCTGAATCATCCATTTCTATATCTAAACTATATTTCATAGCAATAACCATTACTATTGGTATACTCCAAAGCATTAAATTATTCGTATTCATAGCCCATAATGCATAAAAAACTATACTTAACGTCATACAAACATACATGTTTTTGTCTAAAAAATCTTTTGTATAATACTTTAGTACATTTCTTGTTTCTTTTTGATTATGCTTTACTAATTCATTTCGTCTTTTTCCTAATCCTAAATAAAATGAAATTGATATTATTGTTAAATATAACCAGCTTGATATATCTACTTGTACAACAATTCCTCCAAATAAAACTCTAATTACAAAGCCAGAAACTAATATTACAATATCAATTATAGGTTTGTTTTTTAATCCAAAGCTATATGCTATATTTAGTATAAAATATAAAAATAAATATCCAATAGATGCATAAATATTTATATTAAATCTTATATATATAGCTAACACAAATAATAGTGATAATATTATTAAACAAATTCCAATTATTAAAGCTCTATTAATTGATACAGATCCACTTGCTATCGGTCTTTCTCTTTTAGTTGGATGTTTTTTATCTTTTTCAATATCTCTTATATCATTAAAAATATAAACAGCTGAACAGCATAAACAAAAAGATAACATACCTAATATCGCAGGAATTAATTTATTTGTGTTCAATAAATTTTTACTAAAAATAATTGGCAATAGCACTAAAATATTCTTTATGTAATGTTTTACTCTTAGTAATTTAAAATATTTTTTCATATTTATCTCCTAATAATTATAAAATTTGCATAAAATTACTAATATCAAACATTGTAGATACATTTACTACAATCATAAGTGTAAAAATTATACTATAAATAATTTTAGGGTTTAATTTCAATTTTTCTAATATAAAATCTAGCCCTATAACAAAAAGTGGGATTAATGACCATGAAAAATATATACTAAATAATGGAGATTCTTTTGTACTCCATTTTAATACTACAAAAAGAATAAATGCAAATCCCGACCAAATTGCAAAACTTTTTGTAAAAAAGTTTTTCCAATTTTTTATAATTCCTACTACTATAATACAACATATTATTAAAGCAATTATTGATATACTTGTTAGAGAATTCCACCAATATTTTTCATTAATTACACTTGATGAAAGTGCAACAAATGAACTTTGTATCATATTTGTTGTTGAAATAATATTTTCTTTTATTGTAAATTGTTTAGTCGAAAAAGTTGATTTAGTTCCTATCATTTCTTCTAATCCATATTTTAAAGTGTGTAATCTTCCTAGACAAATAAAAAGTAATAGTGTTGCTACTACTATTTTAACTACATTAAATATCTTTTCTTTTAATTTTTCTGTTTTAAAAAATTCTAATATTCCTATAAAGCAACTTGTTGGCATACATCCAGCTGCTGAAATTAAAGATGATTTCCCATTTTCCCTATTAACTTTTTGAAAAACATATAAAACTAATAAAAATACACATAATTGATATTTTTCAAAAAATATAGAAAATAATATTGTAGGAAATGATAACATATACATAACAAAAACTACTCTATTTTTAGTAATAAGTTTTAATTGTAAACCAACTAAAATTAATAATTGAATATTTATATATTGAAGAAGAATTGCTCTTACAATTACACTTAAATTTCCATTAAACATTAACTTTACAATAGTATCTACTATTGCAAAAATTGGATATGTAAAAATACTTAAAATAGGATGTCTTATATCATAATATGAAGATACTGGAAATATTTTATTAAAACACCAGCCACAATCTAATGAATATACTTTATCATATTGAAGGTACCAATTACTATTGAAATTATATGCTATCAAAATAGTAACAAATCCTATAAGGCTAGCTACTATATAAGCTTTCTTATCCCAAGAATCTAATAATTTATATAAATTTAAAATCCATTCTTTTATTATATTTCCTATAAATACACTTATATACATTATCGCAATTGATGATAATAAAAAAAATCTTATTCTAAATGGATTTATATTCCAAGTACACCAATTTTTCATTTGTATACCTTTACTTAAATATAAATTAATGAAAACAATTAAAGATAATATTATACATATTACACTAAATGTCTTATTTTCTTTTATATTTTTATAAACACTATTATATGTTTTTTTATAAAAATATATTGCACAACTAAAAGATATAATCATAGTTAATATAATTATTTTAATACTATATTCTTCAATTATTAATTGAAAGGATAACATTGCTGAAGATATTGCAAAAACAATTGGATTTATATATTTACAAATATTATTTAATTTTTGATTCATTATTGTTCTCCTTTTTACATTATGTAATTTTATTCTAGCATACTTTATATAAAATGTGTACCTAAAATTACATTTTTTTATTAGAATTTTAATCTTTTTATACTTGATTAAAATTTCTTTTAATTTATGATATAATTTTAATAATTATATCTATGTCTAAATTAGAAGCTATAAGATGGAAACAAAAATATTCTGATGATATAATGACTATTATTGGAATTGATATGGCAACACCACTATTTTACCAAACTTGGACAAATAAAAAAATTTTACGAACACTTAAACTTGCTAAAAAACTTAAACTTTATAAAATTCCAAATCTTTATCCTTTAAGTACACGTTGTTTAACAAAAAATGAAATTCATCAACAAAAATTATTGATGAATAGAAATGCATCAAACGGAAAACAAATTGATAAATATTGGGTTAGAAATCAACAAGAATTTGCCAAAATTATGAATGCTAAATTAATTTCTTTTGATTGTAATTATCATTATATTCATTACTATAAAAGTAATGATATGGTTAAGAAAATACTAAAGTTTGTAGATAAAATAATATAACTTATCTCCACACTCTATCACAATTCTTTATTTCTTTATTTTTAAATGCTTTAAAGATATCTACATTATTCATATTTGCTATACTAAGTAAGTATATAAAGCAATCAGCTAATTCTTCTTCAACACTATCATTATATTCTTTTGTTATATCTAAACGTCCCTTTGTGTTTTTCCTTATTGCTTTTGCAAGTTCTCCTAATTCTTCTACAAATAACATCATTTCTCTTTCTATTGTAACTTTATCAAATTTTCTAGCTTTTTTCATATCTTTTATGTATTCTTGAACTTCTAGAACAGAACTTTTTTCGTTTAATAATTCTAATTTTTCTCTTAATTCCATAACTTTCTCCTATAATTCTATTTATTTTTTAATTATATGTAATATAATACCATCAAAACCTTCTTCTTTCAAGATTCTTGCTCAAAAAAGTGTTGAACCTCTTAACAAAATCTAAATAATAAATTATTAAGATTTTATAACATTATTATGTAAAACATTTCAAGTGATATTAGAAATACTTATCATCATAACTCAGCAGGCTCTCTAGAACTAGTAGAAATTTTTGCAAACAAAAAATCAACCATTTCTGATTGATTTTTGTATATATTCAAGTTAGTTTGAACAAATACGTCTTGGTGCCAGTGGTGGGACTCGAACCCACACGCCATTGCTGACAACAGATTTTGAGTCTGCCCCGTCTACCAATTTCAGCACACTGGCATATAAATTACATTAACCATATCTAAGTTATTAATATTTTATATAACTAGACACGTAAATTATATTAACATATAATTTACGTGTTGTCTATACTTTATTTACATTATATCATTTTTAAAACTTGTCCCTTCTAATTTTCTCATATTAAATAAATCTAATATAGTAGCTGATATATCTGCAAAAGTTTCTCTTATCCCTAAATCAACATTTCTTTTCAATGTCTTTCCATAAATTAATATAGGAACATATTCTCTATCATGATCTGTACTAGGTGTACTAGGATCGTTTCCATGATCTGCTGTTATTATAAGAATATCATTTTCTCTTAAAGCTTTCATAATTTGTGGTAATTTATTATCAAATTCTTCTAAAGCTCTAGCATATCCCTCTATATTATTTCTATGACCATATAACATATCAAAATCTACTAAATTTACAAATATCAAGTCTTCATTCGAATTTTTTATTTCATAAATTGTTTTTTCTATCCCATCTGTATTTCCATTTGTGTGTAATGCTCTATTTATTCCTCTTCCAGAAAATAAATCTTGTATTTTTCCTATTGCTAACACTTTTTTATTATTTTCTTGAAAAACATCTAACATTGTTTTTCCAAAATCTTCTGCTTCAAAATCTTTTCTATTATATGTTCTTATAAAATTATCATTCTGTGTTCCTATAAAAGGTCTTGCTATTACTGTTCCTATATCATAACCTTTTTCATCTATTATATCTCTTGCTATTTTACATAATTTATATAATTCTTCAACTGGCATTATTTCTTCATGTGCAGCTATTTGCAACACACTATCAGCTGATGTATATATAATTGGTTTTTTACTTTTTATACTTTCTTCACCATATTGTCTTAAAAAATCTGTTCCAGAACCTTTTTTATTACATATAAAACCTGCTATCTCTGCTTTTTCTGAAATTTCATCTAATAACTCTTTAGGAAATCCATCATAATATGTCTTAAACGGTAAATCTTTTATAAACCCAGCTATTTCCCAATGCCCTACTGGACTATTTTTTCCTTTTGTTTTCTCTGCTGCTTTTCCAAATATTCCATTTGGGTTTTCTTCTTTCTCTTTTATTTTAACACCTTGTATATTATATAATCCTAATTTTTTCATATTTGGAATATTTAAATTAGAATTATTATATATTCCCTCCAAAGTATTACTGCCTACATCTCCATATTCATCGGCATCTGGAGCTGCTCCAATACCAAAACTATCTAAAACAATTATTATAGCTCTATTTATCATTAACTACACCTTTCTTTTATTTACTTTTTAGTTCTACATCATATTCATATACAAAAACATCTTTTGATTTTGGTAATATTAAATTATTACTTTCAGTAAAATATTTGTTTGTTCTAAATTTACTTTTATTAATTAGTTTAAAATCTAATTTTTTACAATCTATAAATACACTTGAAGATGCATCCATTCCAATTGGTAATGTTTGATTATTATTATCATAAAATATAATGTTAGAATAATATAGTATTGGAAGTCCTTTTTTATAATTTAATTTTACTAAATTTAAAGCCCCTTCTCCATCATCATCATATTCTTCTAAAGCATTCTCAACACTCATGTTGTAAATATCAAAAGATTTTTCTTTTACCTTTTCAGTAATTTGAGATACTTTATATAATGAAAAATCATATTCTGTATTCAATTTTGGTGTTGCTCCTTCTAAATAATTAAGAATTATTTGTAACTTTTCTGTAAAATCAAATACATCTATTTTTTTATTTATATTTAATATTTTAAATTTACTTTTTTCATTTTCTCTGTGTCCTCTACTACCAATATACTTCAATTTTCTATTATCATCTTCAACATTTCCAAATATATCAAATGTTTCACTATCTATATATAATCTATTATTATTAAATTCTTCTTTAAGTTCTTCTAATGTATTTTCTAATTCAATTTTATTTAAATCATTTTCTCTTAACATATTTAATAAAGGTAACACTTCTGTCTTTGCTATAAATAAACTGTCCATTTCTTCTTTTGATAATTTTTTTCTTTGAATAGTATCTACATTTACTCCTAATTCATCAAATTCACTTTGATAATCAAATACTTTATTTAATACTTTTTTATTTTCGTCTTTTTCTCTTTCTTCTCCCATTTCTAAGCTTAATTTTTCATCTTTATTAGAAAATTTCCAAAAGTCAAAAATACTTTTTCTATGTTTGTCTATTTCTTCAATATATAAACTAGCATTTTTTACTTTTGAAATTATATTTTCTAATTTCAATTTTAATGCTTTTAAATCTTGATTTAAATTTTTATAAGCTTTTTCTCCTTTTTCCACCAAAGAATGTATTGTTACTAAATCTTCTATTGTATAAAATTTCTTTTCTTTTATAGTTACTTCTACTGGTTCTGTTTTTACGATTCGACTTTTAGAAACAATATCTGTTTCCTCAAATATGTTTTTCTTTTCTTTTTGACTATTAGTTATTTTTTTGTTTATTTTTGGAGATTTAAAGAAATATTTTACTTTTCCTATAAATGTTTTTTTGTATTCTAAATATGTTGAAATCTCCTTTTGTTTTATTAAATATTCATCTTCTTTTTCTTTTACTAATTCTTTAATATTTTCTAATTCTTTTTCTAATTCACTAATTTTAATATTTTGTTCATTAATTTCTTGCTGAGCTATTTCAAATTCTGTTTTTATAAATTGTGGTAACATTTCATAAGTTAATCTTTTTCCATTATTATATATTTCCAAACTATTGTTACTATCTATTTTCGTTATAAATTGAAAATGATTTTTTATTTCTGTTTGCATTATAAATAATGCTTTTAATAATTTATAAAACTTTACTGCTTCTTCTCTAGTTATTAATTTTACTTTATAAGAACTTTTTACATTTTCATATACTAATGTTTCACCTACTACCTGTATAGATAAATTATTTGATTTATCATATACTTCAAAAGTTAGAGCCCAATCTTTTGTAAATAACCATAAATAATTTTCTAAATCTGCTATTTCATTCCTACTTAAATACTCTTCTGAATAATTCATTGAATTTATTGGAACATATATTCTAGGTACTTCTTTTTTTCTACTATATATAAATTCTAACTTTGATTTTAATAAATAGAAAAATTCTCCAAATGTTTGCTCTTTTGAACATACTAACATGAAATATCTTCCTGTTACTTCTGAATAATATATTTGCCACATATTATCTTTTACATATTTTACTTTAAATGGTTCTTTTTTTTCTAATTCTTTTTGAGTTGTTGCTACTGTTTCTATTTCTCCAACTTTTACTGAATTCAACATTTTCAAAAAAGTTGTATATCTTTCTATATCTTCTTCATCTTCTGCTGGATATATATATTTATATAAAGGCATCGCTTTTGCATATTTTTCTTTTAAAGGATCTGTTCTCAAACATGGAGTTATTAAAATATCTATCATATCTATTGGTACAAAACGAAAAATTCTGTGGTCTTTATCATTATTTAATCTTGATACATTAAAATTAAGTGGACTAAATTTTATTATTTCTTCTGGCACATCATCCAAATTTAAGTTTAAATAGTTTAGTTTCTTTTGTAAATCGTTTTTTGCCATGTTTTCCACGTTTTCTTCTCCCCTCTTTTTTTTTGAATATATCATATATTATTATTTTTATCAATTGTTTCATTATTATATAATATTCGTTTATTTTCTTCAATATAAAAATTTAAATATTTTCTTTTTCTAAAATATAAAAAATAAGAACAAAGTATTATTTATACTTTGTTCTTATTTTTTATACTTTTTTACTATCAATTTCTTCTTGAATTTTACTTACAAATGTATCTAATTCCATCTGTCCTATATCTCCTTCTTTTCTTGCTCTTACTCCAACTGCATTTGCTTCTACTTCCTTTTCTCCTAATATTAACATATAAGGGACTTTTGAAAGTTGTGCTTCACGTATTTTATATCCTATTTTCTCTTGTCTATCATCTAACTCAACTCTATAACCTTTTTGAATTAGATTTTCTGTTATATCTTTTGCATACTCTTTTTGATTATCTGATATAGGTAATACTTTTATTTGAATTGGTGCAAGCCATAATGGAAATGCTCCTGCAAAATGTTCTGTAATTATTCCTATAAATCTTTCAAAAGATCCAAACAATGCTCTATGAATTAATATTGGTGTTTTCTTTTCTCCATTACTATCTATATATGATAAATTAAATCTAAGTGGTAATTGGAAATCTACTTGCACTGTTCCCATTTGCCATTCTCTTCCTAAACAATCTTTCATTTTTATATCTATTTTTGGACCATAAAAAGCTCCATCACCTTCATTAACTCTATATTGATCTTTTTCACACAATTCATCTAATACTTCTCTTAAATTTGCTTCTGCTTCATTCCAAAGTTTAATATCACCCATAAAGTCATCTGGTCTTGTTGATAATGTTAATTCAAAATCTAACCCAAATATTCCATATAAATATTTAGCAATTTCAATAATATCTTTTATTTCTGATCCTATTTGGTCTTGTGTAATGAAATTATGTGCATCATCTTGTCTAAACATTCTTACTCTGAATAATCCATTTAATTGTCCTGATTTCTCATTTCTGTGTATTACATCTATATCATTAAATCTTAGTGGTAAGTCTTTATAGCTTCTTAATTTTGAAGCAAATATTTTTATTGCATTTGGACAGTTCATTGGCTTTAACGCTTGTTCTTTTCCATCTGAATCTGTTAATACAAACATATCTTCTTTATAATGATCCCAATGACCTGATGTTTTCCAAAGTTCACTACTATTTAACTGAGGTCCAGAAAATTCTAAATATCCTCTTTTCTCATGTTCTTTTCTCCAAAGATCTATTAATATGTTCATCATTTTAAAACCTTTTGGCATCCAATATGCCATCCCTGGTGCTGTTTCATCAAAGAAAAATAAATCTAATTCTTTTCCTAATTTTCTATGATCCCTTTTTTTGGCTTCTTCTATCATATTTAAGTATTCATCTAATTCACTAGCTTTTGGAAATGAAATTCCATAAATTCTTTGAAGCATTTTGTTATGTTCATCACCTCTCCAATATGCTCCTGATGATGATAATAGTTTAACTGCTTTTACTGCTCCTGTTGTAGGTAAATGTGGTCCTCTACATAAGTCTGTAAATTCTCCTTGTTTATAAAATGAAATAACTTCTCCTTCTGGTAATTCTTCAATTAATTCTACTTTGTAAGGTTCATCTTTTTCTTTCATAAATTGAATTGCTTCTTCTTTTGGAAGTTCAAATCTTTCAATTTCTAAGTCTTCTTTAATAATTTTTTTCATTTCTTCTTCAATAGATTTTAAGTCTTCTTCTGAAAATGGTGTTTCCACATCAAAATCATAATAAAATCCATTTTCAATTGCTGGTCCTATTGTTACTTTTGCTTTTGGAAATAATCTTTTTACAGCTTGAGCCATAATATGAGAGGTTGTATGCCAGTACATATTCTCCTCTACTTCCATTGTTCTTCCTCCATGTAATTTTACTTTAAACATAATAAATTCCTCCTTTGCCTTTTGGCTTATTTAAAATTTATTTTAAGTATATTTTTTACTTTAGGGACTTTTTACACTAAATTATTTATAATACAAAAAGCCCCTATAAGTACAAATAATATACTTATAGGGGTAAGTTTATTTCTCACGGTTCCACCCTACTGTTTAACTCTTATTAGATATTAACGCCATCTTCGCGCCACTTTTTCAAATGGGAACTCCAAGGTAGTTTTTCAAATATGTTCTCTTAAGTTAGCTTTCAGCCTATGACTAACTCTCTCTTTTAGTAACCTTTATTTTACTTTTCCTTTTCATTGTTCATATATATTTATATTACATTATTATTTTACTATTTTTTCCTAATTATGTCAATTACTTTTTTCCAATTTTTTCTTTTATATCCATTGGATTTAGATTATATAACAGCAATAATGACAATAAAGATATAAAAATAGATTTTAATATTTCTACTATAACTCCTTTATTATTTTGATAAAGTTCTATGAAATTAGGAATTCTCCAAATTGGCATAAATAAAAATATTGTAAAAATTATTAATTCAAGTATTTCTCCTATTTTCATTGTTTGTTTTTTATTTTCTTCTCTTATATTTAAATCTAAATCTAAATCTTTTAAATTTCTTTTTATATAAAAAATAAAATTTATAATAGTTATACTTATAATTATTATTCCTAAAGAAACTCTTGATATAACCTCTATTCTCTCATCATTATAAGAATGTGCATCAATTATACAAAATATCCCAAATGATACTGATATTGTTGATAATATAAATATTGAATAAAATTTTGATACTAAATTTATTAACTCCCATAATTCTATTTTATTTTTTTTGTGATGATTATGGAATATAATATAGTAAATAAACCCAGTTACTATTAAGTACATTCCAAATAAAATAGAAAATAGACTTAAATTAATATTTTCGAAACCTGGTAGCATTTTTTCTCCTTATTTAATATAATATTTCTTATCTAATGATTCCCCAAATTTTATTATTGGTATATTTGATATTTCTATATTATAAAATTCTCTAAAAACACCTTGTACATCAATAGAAGTTATTTTTGATTCATCTACTTCTAAAAGTTTTATCATATCTTTTACTGATTTTTCATCTTTTCCTTCTATTTCTAAATATGTTGGTATATAAGGCCAACTATCTATATCTAGTTCAACATCATTTAATACATATCTTGTTCTCTTATTTTCTTGATATGTATGCGAATTATATCCTAATTCATTTAAAATTTTATTTGTTTTTTCAAAATCTGAAACTTCTATCTCCATTTCTTTTGTTCCATCAATTTCTAAACTCTCTAACTTTTTTATTGTTAAAGTTGTTTTATTTCCATCAGTTCTTAATCTAATCCACTTTTGTGGCACTGCTGGATTAAAATTATATATACGTCTTTTATAATTAAAATCTGCTATTTTTTTTGCTCCTAATTTTTCTATTTTTTTTACTAATTCATCTTTGTCTATTTCTAAAACTCTTACTTCATATTCTATATGCATTTCTCTCCACACTCCTTTTTATATTTTTTATTATTATAACATATATAACTTCTATTACAAATTTGTCTTGATTTTTAATTATTTAATATGTATAATATTTTTATGCTTATATAGCTCAGTTGGTAGAGCAACAGATTCGTAACCTGTAGGTCGCCAGTTCGATTCTGGCTATAAGCTCCATTTTGCATATTATAAATTTTTATACTATATATTTATGCTGATCCTTTGTCCAAGCTGGTGTACATGGAACAACTGCTTCAAAATTTCCCTCAAAAGCATATACTTCATTTTTATCTATAATAATTACATCGCCTTTATAAAATTCTTTTTTTTTTCCATATTAGCTTTATTATATAAAACTCCCATTCCATTTATAATATATAATAATTCTTTACATTTAGTATTTACTTGATAACCAAACTTTGGACTTCTACCATTAATTTTAATTACAGCTATATTTATATCTTTATCTAAAATTGGATAATCAATTCCATAATACCCATCTCCACTATATTCTTCAGTTTCTGCTTTCTTAATTAATCTCATATTTTCTCCTTCTATTTTTTATTTATAAAAAAAGGAATACTTTAATAATATTTTTAAGTATTCCTCTTATATATTTTACCTAAACATTATTTGTTTCAGGATTTGTTGGTGTTTCAGGTGTTACTTCTGATGACTGTTCATTTGTTGGTGTAGTATCTTCTGTAGATGTTTCTCCATTTGTTATATCTTCTGGTGTTGTTTCATCAATATTTGGTATTGAATTATAAAGTTCTTCATAATTTAAATAATATAATTGTATTGGATCTCCTGAACCATCTTTTTTCAATAAGTTAATAAATCCTGCTGTATCATTACTATCCATATAAAGTATAAAATCATCTACAATATTTAAGAAACTAGAATAAGATTCTAATTCTTTTATTTTTTCAGGTTCATTATTTTCTCCAAAAGATTCTACATTTACTCTAAATAATCCAACTGTTAAATCATCATTTTCAGCATCTAAATAATTATAAAAATATGCATAACCATTATTTACATTTAGGTTATAAGCTTCTGTTTCACTAATGATTTCTTCTTCTCCTGAATCAATTTTAGTTCTACAAATTTGTTTTTCCTCACTTGTATAATATATATAATCATTTTCAATATTTACACTATATAATCTTTTATCTTGTAAAATAGGTCTTTGATTTTGACCATTAATATCCATTATATAAGTAACATATTCTTCTGAGTTTTCATCTTTTAAATCATTATATATAATATAATCTTTTGTTATTCCTATATAACCAGTTCCATTTTCTGAAACTACTGACTTGTTTGAACCATCTAAATTCATTTTTGCTACATTTGCATTTGTATCTATATAATAAACTGATCCATCTATTACATAAATTTCATAACAATCATTATTAATTTCATTGTCATTTATAACTTGTAAATCAGATCCATCTATTTTCATTCTATATATCTTATTATCTAATTGATCATCTTCATTATATGCTTCTTGAATAATTTTTATAAAATAAACATATTTTCCAGATACATTTATAGAAACTATTTCTTGATCATTGCTTCCTTCATTCATAAATATTTGTTGCTTATCTGAACCGTCCTTTTTTACTTTAAAAATTCCAACATTTGAACTATCTTCATTTGGTGCTAAATAATAAATCCAATTTCCTGATACAGTTCCATATCCATAGTTTCTAATATTTCCTATGGAATTTCCTTCATTTGCATTTGTATTATTTATTATAAATACAATTAATAATGCGACTATTGCAATTATTACACATGCTATTACTACTAAAAATCCTTTATTACTTCCTTTTTCTGATTTCTGAGTTTTTTCTTGATTATTCACATCACTCTTTTCTTTATTTGCAATTTCTTCTAACACCTTTGCTTGACATTCATCACATACTTTGTTTTCTCCATCTGGAATTTCTTTTCCACATTTTGTACAATTCATTTGTTTCCTCCTTAAAATTTATATATTAAAACTCTATTAATATACAAAATAAATATTATATATATTAATTAATTTTAATGTTAAAATGTTATGTTTGCTGATCCTTTAAGATAATTCAATATTAATACTGCATCTGTTACAGTAAAACTTGATGTATTTTTTAATGAAGCAGCTTCTTTATATTCATTTACTAATGTTTTTGTTCCTTTTACTGCATTTAATATTGTAACTGAATCTACTACTGTTACAAGTCCATCTCCATTAGTATCACCTTTTTTTACTATTTTATATGTTTTACCTCCTGTTGTAATTGTATATCCTGTTCCTAAATTTCCAGTTGATACTACTGTTCCTGCTGAATTTTTTATAATAGCATCTGAATACTTAGTTTTCATATTTTCACATGTTATATTTGGTAATATATTTATATAATTTCCTATTAATTTTATGCTATTATCAAAATTATTAGCTGGAGGGGTTGTAGGAACTGTTGTATTTCCACCTGAATTATTATTTTCAGATGAATCTGATGGTGATGTTGTTCCTGATGATGTACCTGTTGATCCTTTTGATACAATATGTTGTTCACCATTTATAGATCTTGCTGCATATCCATATGTTCCATCTTTATTTGAAACAATTAAATCCCAATAATATCCTCCAACCTGCGTATTTGCTCTTTGAATTATTTTTATTGATTCATTATTATTTAATGCTCCTATTGCTGTACCATTCGCTGAAGCTCTAACTTTTAAAGATGTGCTTATATTTTGTACTACTCCATCTTCATATGTAATTTTATTTGTAGTAGTTGAACTTGGTCTTGCTGAAACAATTTTAGGCATATTTTTATACAATGGTATTATAAATACATGATTTATAGAAGATGTTCCATAATATGCTTTTAAACTACTTCCTTGACTTTGCGCTGCCATTATATTCTGTTGATATTGATGTGATGCCATTGTTGATCTTCCTGATACATTAAATTTTTGATAATAAAATGTATTTTGACTATATTTTGTCATATAACTTTCTTTTACTTCTTTTGTTCCACCAAATATAGAATCTCTTCTTGATGTCCAACCATGCTGTTGTGCATATGATAGTCCATTTTTGATTATTGCATCTGTCCCATTTCCATATGATCCTATATTAAAATAATTATAACATCCAACATATTGTCCTTTATATCCATTTCCATTACTTAAGGCAGACCCATTTGTTCCATGTTCATTAATTATTTTAGCTATTAAAAAATAACCATTTATATTATATTGCTTACTTGCATCTACAATTGCTTGTATTACTTCTGCATTATTTATAAATGAACCATATTTTGACACAGCTCTTGCTATATCATTATATGATACATCTGATCCTTCTAGATCTTTAAATTGAAAAACATCACTTTCATTTATAGAATTTCTTGGATCCATCATATATGCTAATGCTTGTAATGAAGCACAGCACCATGATCCATTATCATATTTCTTTGTTCCACATATCGGACAAACCCACATTCCATTATAATTATTTCCTATTTGAAATAAGTTTTTAGGGCTTCCTCCATGACTTTGATATTCTGATACTAAAACTTCATTCCAATCTATTCCTGTATAATATAATAAAAATGTATAATTTGGATGTTTAGTTTGTAAACTTTGTATTAGTTTTTTATATCCAGGATATAAATTATCGTCTAATCCATTTATATCACGTGATAAAGTACCTTTTGCCATATCTCCTGCAAAAGAATTAGTAGTAGTTATTGGATTAAATGCTATTACTAAATATTGTAATATTGTTAATATTATGATAAAAACTACTATTTTTCTACTTTTCACTAATATCACCTCTCTTCATATGTATAAATTTCCTATTATTCGACTAAATTATATAAATAATATCCTTAAAAGTCAACCTTTTCAATATTACAATTATGTTAAAATTGCACTTCTAACCTCTTTTATACAAATTATACTAAATAGAATAACACCTTAAATATTAATAAAGTAATATTTAAGGTGTTATTTTTATACTAATTTAATTATTTGTTCCCATGGCAAATCTGTTTTTCCAAAATGTCCATAATTAGTAGTTTTTCTATATATAGGCTTTCTTAAATCTAAAGTTTCTATAATTCCTTTTGGTGTTAGATTAAAAGTATTATTTACTTTTTTTACAATTTCTGTATCTGATATTTTTCCTGTACCAAATGTATCTATATAAATAGATATTGGTTTAGCTACCCCTATTGCATATGATAATTGAATTTCACATTTTTTAGCTAATTTATTTGCTACAATGTTTTTAGCTATATATCTAGCCATATAGGCTGCAGATCTATCAACTTTTGTAGGATCCTTTCCTGAAAATGCTCCTCCTCCATGACGACTATATCCACCATATGTATCTACTATAATTTTTCTTCCTGTTAGTCCACTATCTCCTAAAGGACCTCCTATTACAAATCTTCCTGTCGGATTTATGTAGTATTTAGTATTATTATCTAATAATTTCTCTGATACAATAGGTTTTATAACATATTCTTTTATATCATTTTTTAATTGTTCTAATTCTATATTTTCTTTATGTTGAGTAGATATTACTATTGTATCTATTCTTTTGGGTTCACCTTTTTCATATTCAACTGTTACTTGTACTTTTCCATCTGGTCTTATATAATCTATTATGTGTTCTTTTCTAACTTGTGTTAGTCTTTTAGAAAGCTTATGTGCTAAACAAATTGGCATTGGCATATATTCTTCTGTTTCATCAGTAGCAAATCCAAACATCATGCCTTGATCGCCTGCACCTTCTGAATTTTCTCTTAAACCTTGTTTTTGTTCTAATGACTTGTCCACTCCTAAAGCAATATCAGAAGATTGTTTTGAAATATTTAATAATACTTTACAAGTTCTATAATCTATATCTGTACTTTCATTATCAAAACCAACTTCTTTTATTGCATTTCTTACTATATTTTCAATATTTACTTCTGCATTTGAAGTAATTTCACCTGTTATTAATATTTGACCTTTTCCTGCTACTGTTTCACATGCTACCCTAGAATATGGATCTAGTTTGAAATATTCATCTAATATACTATCTGATATATAATCACAAAGTTTATCTGGATGTCCTTCTGTTACACTTTCTGATGTAAATAATCTTTTCATATTTTTCCCCTCTCTTTTCTATAATACAAAAAAACTCTATACAAATAGAGTTCTTGAACAATTCTAATTATTATCATAATCATCATTCAAAGCAACTCTTTTCGCTTTGTCGGTATTAGCACCTAAATTAATAGGTTGCTGTGGAGTCTTAGAGCCGGTTCTCTCGTCCACTCTCGATAATATTGTTTTTGACATTTTATATTATTTTCTATAGTTTGTCAACATAATTTTGTTATTTATATAATTTTTCTAATTTTCTGATGTTTTCCCTCTCTTTTTTAACACAGGAATAAAATTTTCAGCAAATTTATATTTATCTCTATCTTCTATATATAAGAACCCTATTATAGAAAATGCTACTGCTCCTATAAAATTTACTATTAAATCTTTCATTGTATCATGAATTCCTATATCTAAATATCCACCATCTATTTCTATATTATAAGTAGTTCCATTTTCATCTAAAGCTTGAATAGTTGTTTTATTAATGTTCTTTATTGTAATTGGAATATTTCTTCCATTTGGTTCTAAATTAACTGTTGAAATTGTACTTAATATTCTATCTTTTTGCATATCTGTTTTAAAAGTTACATCCATTCCATATTCAAAAAATTCCCACATAACACCTATTGTCATTGAAAAAGAAAAAGCTACCAAAGAAACAAAAATAGGCGCTAAAGTAACATAAACAAATTCTTTCTGATTTAATATATCTATTAAAGAAAAACCTATTGCTGCACATAGAAAACCATTTATTGTATGAAGTATTGAATCCCAATGTTTAATTGTTAGATAATATTCATTTATTTCTCCCAATATTTCTGCTGAAAAAATAAATAAAAGAATAATTACTTGTAACATATCTGGTAATTTTATATTTATTTGTTTTTCTATAAATACTGGAACTAAAAATAATATTAATGTTAATACACATAAAAATACATTATTCCACTCTCCAAGAAAAATTTGTCTTACCATAACTATTATTACTAATATCCTTAATATTAAATAAACAGTTAATTCCCTTTTACTACTATAATTTGCTATCTTTTCTCTTTTTACTTTTTCTTTCTTTTTTTTCATATATAAGAAACCTTTCTAAAATTATTTTGCTTGATACCAATTTTTTCCTTCTTCTACATCTACTTTTAATGGAACTGAAAGATTTGCTGCGTTTTCCATACATTCTTTTAATAATATTTTTACTTCTTCTTTTTCCTCTAATAGTGTTTCTATTATAAGTTCATCATGTATTTGCAAAACAATTTTAGACTTTAACTTCCTTTTTTTTAATTCATTATATACTTTTATCATAGCAATTTTCATTATATCAGCAGCCGTTCCTTGTATAGGTGTATTCATTGCTGCTCTATCACCAAATTTTCTAACCATATAATTCTTAGAATTTAATTCTTGAATATATCTTCTACGCCCAAATATTGTTTCAACATATCCTTTTATCTTAGCATTTTCTACAATATCTGCCATATAATCACGTATTCCATGATATGTTTCTAAATATTGTTCTATATATTGTTTAGCTTCTTTTCTTTGTATATCTATTTGTTCCGCTAAACCAAATTCACTAATACCATAAACTATTCCAAAATTAACAGCTTTTGCTCTACTTCGTAATTGTTTTGAAACTTCTTCAACAGGTACTTTAAATACTTGTGAAGCACTTATTGTATGAATATCTGCACCTGAATTAAAAGCTTCTATCATAGTATCATCTTTTGACATATGTGCTAATACTCTTAATTCAACTTGTGAATAATCTGCATCTAAAAATATTTTATCATTTTGTGCTTTAAAAACTTTTCTAAGTTTTTTTCCTAATTCTGAACGTGTAGGAATATTTTGTAAATTAGGATCTGTACTACTAAGTCTCCCAGTGGCTGTAACAGTTTGATGAAAAAATGTGTGAATTTTTCCTGTTTTTAAATTTATATATGGTATCATTCCTTCTACATAAGTAGAATTTAATTTAACCAATTGTCTATATTCAAGTATTTTTTCAATTATTGGATGTGATCCTCTAATCTTTTCTAAAGCATCTACATCTGTTGAATAACCACTCTTAGTTTTTTTAGATGGTGTCAATTGTAATTTTTCAAATAATATAACAGCTAATTGTTTTGTTGAATTTACATTAAATTCTTCACCAGCTAAATTATAAATATCTATTCTTAATTCTTCAATATGCTCTTTTAGTTTATTTCCATATTTAACTAATTCTTTTTCATCTATGCACATACCTTCCCATTGCATATCAGCTAATATTTCACTAACAGGCATTTCTATATTATTAAATAAATCTAAAGAATTTATTTCTTTTAATTCATTTAATAACTTATTTCTAGTTTTTCCTAATACAAAAGCATATATTGCATATTTATAATTAGATTCCTCTAATTTAGTTTCTGTCATTGTGTCAAATAAACTTGTTTGAATATCTTTTTTATCTTCAATAATATAATCATTTATTTCTAAATCTAAAAATTGTCTTGCTATTTCCTCTATTGAATATGCATTTGATGTTGCATTTAAAATATATGCAGCAATTTTAGCATCATACATCATATTTTGTGGAATTATTTCTTGCTGTTTTAATAATATATAATCCTCTTTTATTTTATAACCACACTTTAAAATTTCTTTATCTTCAAAAATCTCTTTTAAAGTTAAATTATTAAATTTTATATTATAAACTGTATTTTCCTCTTCAATATAAATATTAATATATTTTATTATCTTTTTAATAATTAAATTACTATCTTTTTCTTCAGAAGTTTCAAAATAATAATATAGTAGTTTTTGTTTTCTAATTTTCTCTATTAATTCTTTTTCATTTTCTATTTTTTTATATTCAAAAAGTGTTTTTACATCTTTTTCTTGTATATTTTCTTGAGTTTCTAAATTAAATCTTTCTATATATCTATTAAATCTTAATTCTTTGAATATTTCTAATACTTTCTTTTTATTCCAATCTACTAATTTAAATTCAGATAATTCTTTTTGTATTGGTGCATTTATATCTATGGTCCCTAATTCTCTTGATAATAATGCCAATTCTTTATTGTTCTCTAAATTTTCTTTTAATTTTCCTTTTGCAATTGGCTCTCCATTTTCTAGCTTATTATATATATTATCAATAGTTTTATATTCTTTTATTAGATTTAAAGCTGTTTTCTCTCCAATTCCAGGAACTCCTGGTATATTATCTGATGTATCTCCCATAAGTCCTTTTACTTCAATTAGTTCTGTTGGTTCTATTCCATATACTTCTAAAATTTTGTTTTTATCAAAATTTTCTGTTTCTGTTTTTCCGCCTTTTGTTCTTGGAATTCTTATAGTTATTTTATCTGATGCGAGTTGAAATGAATCTCTATCTCCTGTAAGCAATGTTACTTCTATTCCTTGTTTTTCAAAATATTTAGCTAATGTTCCTAAAATATCGTCTGCTTCATAACCAGGTTTTTCTATCACTTTGATATTCATAGCTTCTAATACTTCTTTAATAATCGGTAATTGTACTGCTAATTCATCTGGCATTCCTTTTCTTGTACCTTTATATTCTTTATACATTTCATGTCTTTTTGTTGGTTGTTTTACATCAAATGCCACAGCCAAATAATTTGGATTTACATCTTCTAATAATTTAAACATAATTGCTAAAAATCCATATACTGCATTTGTATAAGTTCCATCAGCTGTTTGCAACATCTTACTGCTCATTATTCCATAAAATGCCCTATTTAAAATACTATTCCCATCAATAACTACTAGTTTTTCCAAATTATCCTCCTTAAATTCCTTTATAATATTTGAATTTTATAGTTGTTATTATTAATATTATTAAAGAAATTAAACATATTACATTTATAATTATTTGTTTGCCTACAGCTGGTAACACATTATTTGATGTTGTGTTATCTACATCTGTATTTTGAACTTGTGTTAGTGTTCCATTGTTATTATTTGATATAATATTTGTTACTTGTGTATTGTTTTGAGAATTATAATTATTTTTTAGTTTTGAAAAGTCTGCATCTAGATTTACAGTTAATGTAGATATAAGTTTACAAGAAGATGTTGAGTTTTGTAAATCTTCTTTCTCAATAGACCAATCAAAAGAATTTATTTTATCCATATCATTTATAGTTTGCTTATTTTCATATACCTTCCCAACATATTCCATTACTTTGCTACCAAATTCAGAAGCATTTATTATTGATACCTCTGTATTATCAATAATATTATTCTGTTCATTTGAATCATCAACTACTATATATGCATTATTTTTAGAAAATGTTCCATTAAAATCTTCTCCCAAATATGAAGATATATACTTGTGGGCATCTTTATATTCAACTCCTTGTATATTTGCTACTGCTAAATATCCAATCATAGGTAAAATTAAATTATTTGTTTGCCTTTTAAAATCATTATACGACATTCCGTCTTTAACTTGCATCTCTAGCTTAAATGTAATCTTTTCAGATAACATATAATTCATATTATATTTTTCACCAGTTGTTGTTTCTATTGTTATAACATTACTATCTAATCCTATTTTATATTTTTTTTCATTTTGTTCAGAAGTTTCGAATTTTTGAAAAGCACTAATTAAATTTTCATTTGTAATTATATTTGTTGCACTACATACTCCAACAATATTAAACATTATTATCAAAAATATTGTAAAAACTATTATATTTTTTAATATCTTTTCCATAAAACTTCTCCCTTCTAAACATAAATCTCAAAATAATTTATAATATATTTATTTTTGTCGTTTTTTCTTTTCTAGATTATATACATTTTTAGTTAATTGGTCAAGTTTATCTTCCACCTCCTCCGACTTCTTCCTCCTCCGATTTCCTCCACCAAATGAAAATCCTCCGCCAAATCCACTTCCAGATAAAAATCCTCCTAATGAATTAATACTATTTGTTTTACTATTTATAGTTTTATCTAGAGAATTTTTAAAAGTCGAAATTTCATTATACTGTGAAAATCTATAATATGACATATTAGAAGATTTATTTTTATATTTTAATTCTATTTCTTTTAATACTTCTTTTGATATTCCAAAAGCTGTTGCATATATTAAAAATTCTTCCCATATACTTAATGAAAATTCATCTTTTTCTTTTAATAATGAATAATCTTCTATATATTTTTTTAAGGCTTCCCATTTATCACTTTCATCTATACCTTTTTGACTTAAATAAGGAATTGTATTTTTTACTTTTCCTAATATTAGAAAATTTATTCCAGGTATTATCATCAAACTTGCAATTAAATATATCCAGTTTAAATTTATAAATCCATCTAACATTCTAATTGCAATATATATATATGAAATTATTACTACATTAAATGCTCTTTCTTTTTGATATTTTTTTACAGCTTTTTTACTTTCAGAATTTATATTTCCTTTTATATTCTGTATAATTTCTATTTTATCACGAACTGATATTATTAATTCTAAAAATTCAGCTGTATTTTGCGAGTTTTTTTGAATATGTTCATTAATTTTCCATATTTCTAATATTTCGCTGTTACACATAATTTTAATTATATATTCTAATATCTTAATTTCATCTTTTTGTAAATCACTAACTTTTTCTATTTTATAGTGTAGTTCCCTTTTATATTTCTTTGATTTTTCTGTTAATTCTAAATATACTGTTTCTTTACCATTTTTATTAAGAACTGTTTTAATTTCAAAATATTCCTTGTGTACTAAACTAAGTATTGTTGCTATAAATATATTTGAAAAGTCCCCATGTGTTGGTTCATTTTTTGAATACATTAAAAACGTTGCTTGTCCTGGACTTGTATTTTTACTTGGTATATCTCTAAAATATTCATAATCTATTTTGGGTTTTAAAATTTTCTTATGGTTTTCTTTAATCATCCTAATATATTTAATTATTATTTTCATTTCATAATAAGCAATTACAAATAATATAAATACAATTATTCCAATTATTAAATAGTTTTTTAGTCTTATATTATTCGATTCTTTAGAATATTTTTCTTCCTCTTGTAATATTTCATCTGCCATTTCTATTTTTTTAGTTTTATTTGATATTGTCTTTACAATATTATTTGGAAAAATTATTCTTATTTCTAAGGGTTGATTTCCTTCATATTTAGTAGCTTTAAATAAAACTGTATTTTCATCTTCTACTTTTATATTTCCATTTAAATTTTGTAAATGTCCCCATGCTCTAATATCTTTTTCCTTATCTATACCATTTGGTATAGATATTTTTCCATTAATTTTTTTTGCCGATATATTAAAATTCTCTCCTAAAAGTTGCCAATAAAGCTCTGAACAATCATTATAGTTTGTAATTACATCTTTTATTGTATATGAAATTTGATAGTTTTTTCTTGTCTTTCTTTCTGAAAACTCTGTTCCCCATGCTATTTCAAACCAACCATTTTGTAAATCTAAAGCATAATATGTATTTCTTTTTAAATGGTACATATATTCATTTATCTTTTTATATTCATTTATATTATTTTTATCTATTTCCTTAACTGAAACATTAGTTATTTTTGAAAATTTACTTTTATCTATTTCAAAGTTTTTGTATAGTGTGCTGTTATTATCAAAACTAATATCCCAATCTTCTACTACTTGTATATCTCCATTTTCTTTTATTTGAATATCAAAATTTAATTTATTAAGTTTTGGAGGTGTAGGAAATATAAATATTAAACTAATTACTATAAACACATATATTAATATACATATAGCCATTATTATTACTTTAATATTTTTCATAAATTTCTCCATAAAATATTCAATGTTTTATTTGTCAATTATATATCTTTTAATTTTTATTACAAAAAAATTTGTTTATCCTATATATAATTTTTTGTAATATATTTTCTTTATTTTCAGTTATTATTAATTCATTTTCTTCTTGTACAATTTTTTTCTTAAAAATGTCATCAATATTATATTTTATTTTTATATGCCTTTGATATAATAATTCATTTTTATTCCAAATTTCTAGAATTTCTTTTTTTTCCGATTCTGTTGCAATATAGTTATAATATATTAATGATAATAAATCTTTAGTATCATCTGAAATATTTTGATCCTTCAATTTTTTATTTTTATCTATATTAACTAATATATAAGACTTTTCAGCAAACTCTTTTAACAATTTTAAAACATGATTTGGAATTTTAGAAACAACTACTGGATTAAAATAATCTAAAATGTAAAGTGTTTCTTTAGCAATATCATTAATCCCTATCTGGTTCATCTTTCTTTTCTCCCTTTGTTTTAAGTTTATTTTTTAATTGTTTTATAGCATACTTTATCTTTTCTTGTAACTTTGTTAATTTTTCAATTCTTCTTCCACTATCACCTTTTTCCATAGCTAGTTCCCTTGCATCTTCTATTCCAAAAAGATATGTTGTATTTTCAGATGAATTATCTATTTTATCACTTATATTATTTGCACTTTCTATATTATTTTTAGAATTAATTTGCTGATCAATACAATTTGACTTTACTTCTTCTAAAAAACCTTCAAAAGTGTATACTCTTTCAGAATTAAATCCAACTTCCTTCATCCATCCTTTAACCTTTTCAACATTTTCTGGAGTAGTAAATATTCCAAAAAATTGCTTTGGATTTTTCCTAAAATCTATTGATTTTATTAAATTATGTCCATATGTAGCATCTCTCTCATCTTTTGGCATTATTGCAAAAATACAACCAGCTGGCATAGATGATTGATATGAGAACAAATCAGAAAAAAAGTTAATTGTTGTTCCTAAAGATTTTATATTAGAAACCGAAATTTCTCCTTCCATGTCTGTACTTTTAATATAACCATCATATCTATCTGCACTAGAAGATATTGTTCCAGTTTTTATAATTTGTTCTGCAAAATAGATTGGAGTTCCATGAAATCTTAAATCTAAATTTGGAGATATAACTGATTCTAATCTATCAACAAAATCTTTAGTTAAACTTTTTCTATATTCTATATCTTGTTGAGAATTTGGCCTAACAAATTTTAATTTTAATTTAGTTTCTTCCAAGGTCTGTTTCCATCTATAAAATTCATCTCTAGCATTATTATATTCTTTAGAATTTTCAGGAAATTTCTGTTGTATACTTTGGAATTTTTCAGTTGCATCACTTAAATAGCCACTATATAAATTAATATCTCGATTTATTCTAATAATTTCTTCCCTATAATCTATATATTCTTGCATTCTACCTTCTTTTTTACAAATATTCTTTAATTTTAATTCATCTAATTTTCCCATTTTATTTGCTCCTAATTTATTTTTTCTTCATTATAAACATCCATAAATTATAACTTATCATCACTTATAGTTTTTTTACTAATTGTTTGACTTATTTTATACTTATTTTTATCTTTTTCTATTTTTCGAGTATAACGATCTTCTTCTGAAAAAATACAACCACAATATTTTTGCATATATAAACCTAATTCTCTAGCCTTAGCTTGTCCATCTCTAAAACCAACTCTAAAATCTCTATATAAGAACTCAATATCATATTTTTTCGCCATTTCTTCACATAATTTTTTTAATTCATCATGTTTTTGATAAGGACTAACAAATAATGTACTAGTAAATGCATCATATCCATTTTCTTTGGCATATTTTGCAGTTTGTTCTAAACGTACTTTATAACAATAGTTAACACATCTATTATCTAAATCATCAATAACCTCTTTACAAAATGTTTTTAATCCATAATCTTCATTTATAACTAATTCTAAATTCACTATTTTAGAATATTCAATTAAAGTATCTCTTCTAGTTTTATATTCTATATATGGATGTATATTAGGATTAAACCAATATAAAACAGGATTAATTCCTTCATTCTTCAAACTATCTATACAATATATACTACATGGTGCACAACAAGTATGCATTAATAATTTCATATCTTATCTCCTATTTTTATATTCATTATTATACAAAAAACTTATAGACTATATATATTTCTATTCCCAAAAACATACTATATATTTCATCTTGTAATATTCTTCTGGTGAACTATTTTTCATATAACTCTTTTCCGAAACAATTCCTAACAATATTGATACAATAAAAGTATAAATTGTTATAACTCCTAATAGGCTCTGTAATATTTTTTTAGCCTCATTAGTTTTTAAAAAATCATATATACTAGAAAAAATTAAAATTCCTACCAAAATAAATATCCATGCATAATCTATTAAATATCTTTGATTACTTCCAGCCATCATCACACTTAATACTGCTATAATTAAACCAATAGTTAGTAAAACTTTTATTAAAATTTTTAATTCTTTATCATCTAAAATTTTATTAACTTTAATTATACCAAAAGAAAATAAACATATTGGAGCAATTACAAATAAACCTCCTAGCATATTTTCTATATAATAATATCCATAAAATACACCTAAGTTATTATTATTAACTATAAAAGGAAAATCTAATATAAAATTTGGCATATTAAATAAATTACACATCAGTCCTACTGGAATTGCATATATTCTACTTCCTAAATCATGTATATTAGCTATTGTAAGCTGATATTTAGCTCCAAATTCAAATATACTGTCAAATCTCACATAATTATACCACATTAATGCTATTCCCACTGTGATATACGGTATTCCTACTGATAAAATTAATTTTAATATATTCTTTTTATTATTTTTAATATTATTAATAAATAAATTTATTAAATATGGTAATATAAGAAGTGAAACAATCAAATCTGTCGGTCTACAAGCAACAGATAATGCTAAAAATAAACTTCCTAAGAATATATTAAAATATTTTTTATTATCACTTTCAGTAGATTTTAATATAAAATAAATTCCTTGTAAAACAAAATATAAACCAACTATTATTACCAATTCATATACTCTTGGTATTCCATTAGCATATAATATTAATGTCCCAGAATACAAAGTTATTAAAAATAAAACTACATTTTTAAATGAAATATCTTTAAAATATTTTTGCATTATTTTTACTAAAATTTCTTTTAACAATATAAATATAAAAGTTGAAAAAATAAACACTACTATTGATATTTTCAAATATTTATTTGTTAACAAATAATATGGTAAAAAAGTTATTAATAATGGTAATATACCAAAATATATATATTGATGTCCATTATATAATGCTGTATCCCATTTATAATCTTTATCTCTCTGTACCATATTATCTCTAGTTAAATTATCATATGGATTTTCCAAATTTAAAACATTCTCATTAGGTTCATCTAATAAGTAAAATTTTTTATTTACTAGAGAATCTACAAATTCTTTATTATAAATTCCCTCTTCTGTTGATATAGAATTCAAAAATCCCTCTCCTAGACTTTCCTCTGTACTAGAATAATTATTAATAAAAGATAGTAGAATTAAAAAAATTGCTAGTATTAGTAATAAAACAGTTTCTTGTTTGAAATTATTTTTGGAATATTTTAAATTAAAAGTTTCTCCATTTTTCCAAAAATATATAAATAACATAATAGAAAAAATAACAATAAATCTAATTAAATTAAATTCAAAAGGAATTTTCTCATTAATTATAATTTTACTTAGTTTACCTTCTTCATATACATTTTTATCAATACATATCATTATACCTTTTGTTTCTCCTGACAAATATACAGGTATAGTTTTAGATTTTTCATATTTTTCTATATAGAATTTTGAAGCAATTCCCATATATTCATTACTAGTTGCATCTGAATAGAATATTTGATATTCTGTTACATCCTCTAAATCTTTAAATTCTACTTTAATTGTTCCCATTTTTTCATTTATATTATCTATTTTTACATAAGCTTTTGTTTTATTTTCATTATAGTAAAGGAATTCAAAATCTGTATAATCTACTTTAATATAATTTCCAAATAAAATACGATAAGAAGTAATGTTAAAAACAATTACTTCTAAAAATAACGCAACTATAAATATTATTAAAAATCTTGAATATTCTTTTTTCATAAATTATTCCTTATATTATTTAGACTTATTTTTTTTCATGATACTCTTTTTCTGTGTTTACATTCCAAATATTGTCTTTTGACTTTATTCCCTCTTTTATATTTTTTACAGTTTCAAATGATGTTGCCATTGAATGATCCATATTATTATATCTGTGTTGTCCATTTCTTCCTACACAATATAGGTTACTAAAATTATTCAAGTATTCAACTAATTTATCTATATGTTCATATGTATCAAAATAAGCTGGATATGCTTTTTTTATTTTTTCTCTATGTGAATCTAGTACATCTTGTTTATCTATTATTCCCATACTTACTAATTCATTTATAGCAAATTCTGAGAATTCTTTATCACTCATATTCCAATATTTATCTCCTTCTTGGCAAGTATATTCTAATCCTATCCATACTGTATTTTCTGCATCTTTTACAAGATATGGCGACCAGTTATTAAATATTTGAAGCCTTAACATTTGTACTTCTGGTTCTTGTACATATATCCAACAATCTGGTACTACATCTCCTAATGTTTTAATTTTTGTTCTATTTTTTAATTTTAATTTATTCACTAAAACACCAACCGTCTGAAAATCAACATATGGAAGCCCTTTTGCTATTTCATTTATTTCTTTTGGTACTTCTGTTCCTTTAAATCCTATTACTAAATCTTTAACAGGCATTGAAGATATAAATATATCTCCTTCTATAACCTCTATTTTCCCATTTACAATACATTCTACTGATTTTACTTTATTATTATCTATATTAATGTTTTTTACAAAATAACCTTTCTGAATTGTTCCACCTTTTTCTTCTATTTTTTCTGCTAAAGTTTCCCATAATTGACCTGGCCCATATTTAGGATACCAAAATTGCTCTATTAATGATGTTTCTACTTCTCCTTTATTCTTTTTACCAAATATTTTAGAAAAGGCATCTTTAATAACAGCTTTTATTGAAACTCCTTTTACTCTTTGTGCTCCCCAATCAGCTGATATTTCTTTTGGTGATCTTCCCCATAATTTTTCTGTATACTTTTCAAAAAACATACTATATAAAACTTTTCCAAAATGATTTATATAAAAATTTTCTAATGATGTTTCTTCTTTTTTTATAAATATAGTTTTTAAGTAACTAAATCCAGCTTTTATTGTTCTTATCAAGCCCATATTAGTAAAAGTTTGTAATTTTAAACTTATTGGATAATCAAAAAACTTTTTTAGATAAAATATTCTTGATATTCTTGTTCTTACAAGCATTACTGTATCTTCTTTCTCTGGATTTGGCCCCCCTTCTACTAAAGGTTTTTCTCTACCTAGTTTTTCATCATCAAAAGAATTAGTTCCTTGAACTGGCATTAATTTTTCCCAAAAATCCATAACCCTATTATCTTTTGAAAAAAATCTATGTCCACCTATATCCATTCTATTACCATTATATTTTACAGTTTTAGATATTCCTCCAATATCTTGTGATTCCTCTAATATAAGAATTTCATATTTCTCTTTTTCATCTTTTAATAATTCATATCCTGCTGTTAACCCAGCTGGTCCAGCTCCAATTATTACAACTTTTTTCATCTCACTTCTAATGTTAACTTTATATAACATTTTTCCTTTCTAAAAAATTTTACTTAAAATATGAAATTAGTTCATATATTCAATTCCAAGATGCTCATATGCACTTGCTGTAGCTATTCTTCCTTTTGGAGTTCTTGATAAAAAACCAATTTGCAATAAATATGGCTCATATACATCTTCTATTGTTTCAACTTCTTCATTTAATGTTGCTGCTAAAGTTTCAATTCCAACTGGTCTTCCAGCATATTTAAAAATAATAGTTTCTAATATTCTTCTATCTGTATCATCTAAGCCCAATTCATCTATTTCTAAATTATTTAAAGCTGTTTTAGCTATTTTTAAATCTATATCCCCATTTCCTAATACCATAGCATAATCTCTAACTCTTTTTAATAATCTATTTGCTATTCTTGGAGTACCTCTTGAACGTTTTGCAAGTTCTATTGCAGCCGTTTTCTCCATTTTCATACCTAATATCTCACTTGATCTTTCAATAATTGTTGTTAAATCTTTTTCAGAATATAATTCTAATTTTGAAACAATTCCAAATCTATCTCTAAGTGGCGTTGATAATGAACCAGCTCTTGTTGTTGCTCCAACTAATGTGAATTTTGGCAAATCTAATCTTATAGATTTTGCTGTTGGTCCTTTTCCAATTATTATATCTAAACAAAAATCTTCTAAAGCTGGATATAATATTTCTTCAATATTTTTATTTAATCTATGTATCTCATCTATAAACAATACATCTTTTTCTGACAAGTTTGTAAGTAATGCCGCTAAATCTCCTGGTCTTTCTATTGCTGGTCCGGCTGTTATTTTTATATTAGATCCCATTTCATTTGCAATAATATTTGAAAGTGTAGTTTTTCCAAGTCCTGGTGGTCCATATAATAAAACATGATCTAAAGCCTCATCTCTTTTTTTAGCAGCTTCTATATATATTTTCATGTTTTCTTTTACTTTAGTTTGACCTATATATTCTTTTAATTTTTGTGGTCTTAGAGATAATTCTGATATTTCTTCGTCAGTATCAAAAGTATCTGGGGACAAGAGATTTCTTTCCATTTTATTTTCTCCTATAAATTTAAAATCCTGTATCATATTCTCTATTTTCCATAAAAGGAAATATTTCTTTTACTCTTTTTAGAGTATACATTGCATTTTTTTGATGTGGACATTTTTCTGGAGCATTAATTAATTCATTTTTATAACAATTTTTATTTAATTTATAAATTAAATATCTACAATTTAAGTATGTGTAATAAATTCTATACCCATTATCTAAATCTTCCCAAAACATTTCAAAAGTATAATTTTCTTCCAATATATTTTTCCTCTCATTTTATCATTTCTATAAATTCTTGTTCATTAATAACTGTAATACCTAAGCTTTGAGCTTTTTGTAATTTACTTCCACTATCTTCTCCTGATAAAACATATGTGGTTTTTTTAGAAACAGATGAAGAGGTTTTTCCACCAAAATTCTCTATAATTTCTTCTGCTTCTTTTCTAGAATAATTTTCTAATCCTCCTGTTAAAACAAATATCGTTCCTTCAAATCTATTATCTGAATTTTCATTATTATCTTCTTCCATATTAATTCCATATTCTTTTAATTTAGAAATTAAATCTTTTGTTTGTTCTTGAGAGAAAAATTCATATATACTTTTAGCCATTATTTCTCCCATATCTTCTATCATAATTAAATCTTCATACGTAGCATTTTGAAGTTTATCTATATTTTTAAATCTTTTAGCTAATTGTTTTGCTGCTTTTACACCTATATGTCTAATTCCTAATCCATTTATTACTCTATAAAATTCATTTTTCTTACTTTCATTTATTGCATCTATTAAATTTTGTGCAAATTTTTTACCATTCTTTTTTAATGATGCAATATCTTCTAATCTTAACTTGTATATATCTGCAATATTTTCAATTAAATTACGATTTAAAAATTCTTCTATTATATTATCACCTAATCCCTTTATGTTCATAGCTTCTCTTGAGGTAAAGTGCAATATATTTCTATATTGTTTGGCTGGACATTCTATTCCTATACATCTAACTGCTGCTTCTCCTTCTTCTCTTATAGCATCAGCTCCACATACTGGACATTTTGTTGGCATTTTAAATTCTTTTTCTTTTCCATTTCTTTTTTCTTTTTTTACTTCTACTACTTCTGGAATTACATCACCAGCTTTTTGAATTACAACAATATCTCCTATTTTTAAATCTTTTTCTTTTATAAAATCTTCATTATGAAGTGTTGTTTTAGATATTGTAGAACCTGCAACTTTTACTGGTTCTAGTATTGCCATGGGTGTTATTGCTCCTGTTCTTCCAACTTGAAATATTATATCTTTTAGTATAGTTTCTTTTTTTTCTGGTGGGTATTTATATGCAATTGCCCATTTTGGAGTTTTATAGGTTGTTCCTAAAATTTCTCTTTGTTTCAAATCATCAACTTTTATAACTGCACCATCTATACCAAAACTTAATTCTTCTCTGTTTTCACCAATTCTCTCTATTTCTTTTATTGTATCTTCTATTGAGTTACATAAAACCTTAATTGGATTTACATTAAATCCTAGTTTTTCTAAATAACTTAATGATTCCTTATGTGAACTAAATTCTATTGTATCTGATTTTTGTACATTAAAAATGAATATATCTAAAGGTCTTGAAGCTGCTATTTTACTATCTAACTGCCTAAGTGAACCTGCTGCTGCATTTCTAGCATTAGCAAACAGCGTTTCTTCATTTTTTTCTCTTTCTCCATTCATTTTTTCAAATTCTTTTTTTCCTATAAAAACTTCTCCTCTTACTGTTATATTTATCTTCTCTTTAAGTTCTTTAGGAATATGTTTTATTGTTTTCAAATTTTCTGTAATATCTTCTCCAACTAATCCATTACCTCTAGTTGCTCCTCTTACAAAAATTCCATCTTTATATTCTAAAGCAACTGAAAGTCCATCTATTTTAGTTTCAACTACATATTTAACATCTTCTGTTTCTAATGATTTTTTAACTCTTTCATCAAATGCATATAATTCTTCAAAATCAAATATATCTTGTAAACTTTGAAGTGCTACTTCATGCTGAACTTTTTCAAAACCTTCTTTTACTGTTCCACCAACATGTTGTGTTAATGAATCACTAGTAATTAAATCTGGAAATTCTTTTTCTAAATTTCTAAGTTCTAACATCATCATATCATATTCTAAATCGCTAATTTCTGGATTATCGTCATCATAGTATTTTTTTGCATGATATGCTGTAATTTCTTTTAACTCTTCTATTCTTTTTTTTGCATCTTTTTTATTCATTGTAATACCCTTTTTCTTAAGAATTTTATACAAGAAAATTTCAAGTAGTTAATATATACTCTGTTAACTATCTTTAAATAAATCTTTTCCGTTTTTTAAATAATCATATCCTGAAAATATAGTAGCAATTACAGAAATAATCATAACTACTGAAGTTATTATATTAAAAATTAATGAACCTGTACTCATATAAATTTGAAAACTACTACTATTAGCTTGCATTATATCTGTTGTTGCTCTTATAAAATCACAAAAGTTATATTTATCAACAAATACCAATATTATAGCTAGCATCTGAGTAACGGTTTTTATCTTTCCCCATATAGATGCTGCTATTACTTTTCCACCTTTTTCTACTGCTACTAATCTATATCCTGATACTAAGAATTCTCTAACTAAAACTACTATTGGAATCCATGCAGGTATTTTTTTAAATTCTACTAACATCACTAAAGCTGCTAAAACTAGAATTTTATCTGCTAGTGGATCTAAAAACTTTCCAAAAGTCGTTATCTGATTATATTTACGAGCTATATATCCATCTAATTTATCAGTAATTGAAGCAATAATGAAAATTAAATTCATTATTATAAAAGTTAATGATATTTCCAACCATTCTCCTGATATTATTCCAAACTCTCCTAGATAGCCTACTAAAACAAATATAGGCACTAAAACTATTCTAAAAATAGTTAACTTGTTAGCTAAATTCATATTTTACCCCTTTATATTTTGAAAATTTTAATTATTATTAATAGTGTTATTTATACTCATTGTATTTTCTATTACATTATTTGTATTAAAAATATTTTGATTATTATTTTGTTCTAATTCTTTATTTTCTTTTTCTTGTTCTTCAAGTTCATTTTTTCTTGCTACTTCTAATTGATTTATTATATTTTGAAGACTTGATATATCTTTTCCAATCATTTCAAAATCATTTGATGTTAATGAATCTGTTAAGTTATTATTAGCTTTTATAACTGAGTCTATTAAATTTTCTATATCTTCTGGATCTATAATTTCTAAGTCAACTGCATATTCATCATTTAATAAATTAGATATTGCACTTTTTAAATTATCACCTATTGATACTTTATTTCCAGATGCTACTATTACTTTCTTTAATACTGGTATTTCACTTTCATTTAACATAACCTGATATACTGGTTCTACATACAATAATGAATTATTTATAGGTACTATTATCATATCTTTTATTAATTTTGTTCCAGTAGTATTTAATTCTGATAATTCTTTTGATATTGTTGCATCTTGTTCTATTTGATTATTAAGTTGCATAATTCCTACAATATTACTTTCAGAATTAAATTTATATAAAGATAATACTTGTTTTCCATCTCTTACTGTTCCTACTAAATAAGATAATATATTTTGTTTTTTATATTTATTATATGTTACTACTAATCCTAATTCTGATTCTTTATTATCAATTGTTTTTAAAATTGTATAATATGGTTTCATTGCATCACCTGCAATTGTTGACTTTGTTGTTGAAGCATTTGTAGTTACTTGCCATATATCATCAGCTCTATATAAAGTATCTTCACTTATATCATGATATATATTTACCATATTTGCTTGAATATTATACAAAAATTCTGGATATACTAAATGCTCTTTTATGCTTTTTGGTAATTCTTCTTCTATAAATAATTTTGGATACATATTTCTATATGTCATAATTATAGGATCTGTTTTATCTGTTATATAAAATGTTGTTGTACCATCATATGCATCAATTAATACTTTTACAGAATTTCTAATATAATTTATTTTTTCTTTATATCCTTTTATATTTATTGTAGTTGGTTGAGAGTAAGGGTATAATGATGATCTTGTATATCCATCTAATACCCAAACTAATCTTCCTTCATCTGTAATAACTAAATATGGATTTTCATCATATAATACATCTGGTAAAACTTTCTTTGCTCTTTCTATTATATTTCTATTTGACATTATTTTAGTATTTTCTGTTATTTTAGATGAAAAAGCTAATTTTAAATTTTTCTCTTTAATAGCTAAAACTAATCTATCTAGAAATCCTATTGATAATCCTGCTTTTCCTTCATAAATATTTTCTTCATTTGTAGTAGCTGTTATTGGATAATCATATTCTTTTCCAAAAGATGTATTTACCATAATTGTACTATTAGTTTCTAATCCAAAATAAATTCTTGGTTCTTTTATATTTAAAATATCTTCACTAGTAAAATCTGATAATATATACTCTGCATATCCATCTGAGTCTGAGTCTGTTGCTGCACTTACTACTGTTGAATATCCATGTGTATATTTAAAAGTCTTATTGTTATAACTTATTGTTGAATCATTTAATATTTCACGTGGTGTTATATATACTAATTTATCTTCATCTTTTATTTTATAAATAGCTAAAAATGTGTTTTCATAATTGTAATAAACACTATTTTCTTGATGTTCTGAAACGGCATTTAGTGTAACATTTTCAGTTATTAGTGGTATATTATTTATAACATCTTGATTGTTAGATACTTGTTCTGATGTTATTGAATTATAATTTCCTAAATTTTGTTGATCTATATTTATTCCATAAGCTTCTTTTGTATTTTTTATGTTATACCCAATATATTCTTTTTCATTGTCTAATTCATTATTTTTTACATGAATTGTTTGAAAATAAGTCATAACTATAAATAATCCAACTAAATATGCTGGTACTAACAAAATTGAAACCATTGCTTGATTAAAATTCTGTTTTTTTACATATTTTAGTAGTCTTAATACAGCTAGTATTATAACTATACTTAAAATTCTATATCCCCATAATTTTATTGTTACATCTGTTTTTCCTGCTCCTGTAATTTCTGTTGTAACTTCATCGCCCACTGTAACCATTGTTCCTGTTAAAATATTTTGTGAACCTATAAAAACATAAGTACAAAAAGCTATTGTTATTAAAACTATTATAAATAATTCTTGTTTTACAAAGAGATTTCTTTTTAATGTTTCTCCACTCACTCCATCAAAATAAACATTTAATGTTATTATGTAGTAAAGTGCTGTATAAATTATTTCAATTACTAATACTTCTATTATAAAAATTAATAAAGTTTGTATAAATGGTAATGAAAACATATAATATCCTATATCTGTTCCAAAAATAGGATCTGTTTGTCCAAATACTGCTGCATTTATAAATAAAGAAAATTTATCTGTTAACATTTTAGAAGCTACCATACCACCTAAAATAGCTAAAATTATACTTAGACTTTTGTTTGGTAATTTAGGCATTTCTTTTTTTTCTTCTTCAAAAAACTTTTTTAACCCTCTTTTAGTAAATTTATTTAGAACATAAGTAAATATATATACTAATATTGAAGATACTCCAAATATTGTATATTTATTTCTTATATTTTGATAAAATACATCTTCATATTCTTGGCTAATTTCTGTAATATTTAAGTATTCTGATCTAAAAGATATAAAACTTCCTATTGCAAATATTAATAATACTAAAAATACTAATATTGTTCTTATTCCTAATCTTTTTTTTGATTTTTTTTCTACTTTTTTTTGTTTATTTGATTTATTTTCATTTTCTTCAGTTTTTAAATTATTATTTAATTTCTTATCTTTTGAGATGTTATTATTTTCTTTTTCCATTTTTTTATCCTTTCTCAAAAATTATATAATAGCATTTAAAAATTCTTCTGAATTAAATACTTGCATATCGTCTATTTGTTCACCTACTCCAATATATTTTATTGGTATCTGATTTTCTGAAACAATTCCTAATACTACGCCTCCCTTTGCAGTCCCATCTAATTTTGTAAGAACTAATCCAGTTATATTAGTTGTTTCTTTAAAGGCTTTTACTTGAGATATTGCATTTTGTCCTGTTTCTGCATCTAAAACAAGTAATGTTTCTTTACTTGAATTTGCCATTTCTTTTTCTATTACTTTATTTATTTTAAATAACTCGTCCATTAAATATTTTTTATTATGCAATCTTCCAGCTGTATCTATAATTAATACATCTGCTCCACATTCTTTAGTTTTTTGAATAGCTTCAAAAACCACTGATGCTGGATCTGAACCTTCTTCTTTTTTTACAATTATACTTTGTGATCTTTTTGCCCATATCTCAAGTTGTTCAACTGCTGCTGCTCTGAAAGTATCTGCTGCAGCAACTACTACTTTTTTTCCTTGCTTTACTAAATTATTTGCAATTTTTCCAATAGATGTTGTTTTTCCAACTCCGTTTACTCCTACTACTAAAATTACAGATGGTTTTGTTGCTAAATTTAATTCTACATCTGCAACATCTAAAATTTCTTTCATTATTTCTTTTAGTGCCTTTTTCACACTTTCTTCGTCTTCTATTTTTTCTTTTTTTATTTTTATTCTTAATTCATCTATAATCTTAACTGATGTTTCCATTCCTATATCTGATATTACTAAAATTTCTTCTAATTCTTCTAATAATTCTTCATCTACTTTTCTAAAAACACTAAATACATCATTTATTTTCTCATCAATAGAACTTTTTGTTTTTCCTAATCCTTGTTTTAATTTATCAAAAAAACCCATAGATCCCCCTTTTATTTTTATCTTTTTATTTATATCATTAAAAGCTTAAAAAATCAATAGTTTTTGCCACTTTTATATATTGCTTTTTGGGATATATCATGGTAGAATTTATTTAATTATAATTTGAGTTCTTCAAAAATTATTATGGGAGTTAAATAAAATGAATATATTTGAAAAAGCTAAAATAAAAAACATTGAACTAAAAAATCGTTTTGTTCGTTCTGCAACAAATGAACACTTAGGAACTACAGATGGATGTATAACAGATGATTATATTAGAGTATATAAAAATTTAGCACAAAATGATATAGGTTTAATAATTACCTCACATATGGCTATTGATAAAAATCAAAGAGCTGATACTACTCATATTTGTGTAAATGATATCAGAAATTTTGAAAAACTTAAAATATTAACAACTACTGTACATAATTATAATGCAAAAATAATTGCTCAAATTTCATATCCTGGTCATCATGGTAATAATGTTCCTAATCAAGTTGTAAAATCACCAAGCAGTACAAATAATTCTCAAGAAATGTCATATAAAGATATTATGCAATGTATTGAAAATCATGTAAAAGCCATTAAAATTTTACAAGAAACTGGATTTGATGGCATTCAATTACATATGGCTCATGGATATTTATTAAGTGAATTTTTAGATCCATTTTATAATAATCGTACTGACGATTTTGGAGGAACAATCGAAAATCGCTATAAAATTATTCATTCAATATTAATGGAAATAAAAAAAATTATCAAACCAAACTTTTTACTTACTGCTAAAATTGACACAATTTCCAAAAATAATGATGTTAACTTTCTTGCTCAACAAATTCAAATATGTAAATATTTAGAAATAGATGGTTTAGATGCAATTGAAATAAGTGGTCAAGGCTTCAAAAAATTTAATCAACCTATCCCCTATTTCTTAGAAAATGCTCTAAAAATAAAAAATGAAATTTCTATTCCAATAATTTTAGTTGGTGGCTTTAGGAATATGTTTCAAATTGATAATGCTTTAAAAAAAGGGATTGATTTTATTTCAATGTGTCGTCCTTTTATAGCTGAAGAAGATTTTATTAAAAAATTAAAAAATAATAAAGAAAGTATTTGTATAAATTGTAACAAATGCTTTGAAATTTTTAAAACTGAGCATAAACGTTGTATTTTAAGAAATGACATTATAAAACAATTAGAAATAAATTTTCCTACTATATAAAAATTTGGAGAAATTTTATGAAAAAAAAATATATATTAATAATAACAGGAATGCCAGCTACTGGAAAAACTACAAATGGTAAAAAAATTGCTAGAAAATTACATCTTCCCTTTTTTAGTAAAGATGCAATAAAAGAAATTTTATTTGATAGTATTAGTAACAACAATGCAAAATACGAAGATAAAAGAAAAATTGGAGTAACTAGTTATGATATATTGTATTATCAAACAGAAGAATTAATGAAAGCTGGAATATCATTTATTTTAGAAAGTAATTTTGTAAAACAATCTAGCAATATATTAAAAAAGCTAATCTCAACATATAATTATACCTGTATTACAATTAGGTTTGAAAGTGATTTAAAAATATTACATAAAAGATTTTTAGAAAGAGAAACTACTTCTGAAAGACATCCTGGGCTAATTGCAAATGGTGTTTTTGATAATTTTGAAAATTTCAAAAAACAAAATGAAAAATGTAATGAATTTAAAATCAATAATAATGAAATAATTGTTGATACTACTAACTTTAATAAAATTAATATTGATGAAATAATAAACTATATAAAAAAAATAACTTGAGGTATTAACTTAAAACCTCAAGTTATTTTTATATTTTTATAACTCAATTTTAGGTTGATATTTCTCAAGCCACATATTAACTTGACAAAGATATGACATAAGTTGAGGGCCAGTCATCAACTGACCAAACCATGGTCTTGTAAAAGCCTTACCATCAGTATTTATAATATCTAAAATATATTGTCTATTAAGCAACTTATTTATAGGAGCATCTTCCCTCTCCATAATTTTAGATAATTTACTTTTAACAATTTTTAAATAATTTGGATTATGAGTTTTTGGATATGGACTCTTTTTTCTATATATAATTTCTTCTGGTAATAGTCCTTCCATTGCATATCTAAGTAATCCTTTTTCCCTTCCTTTATACGCTTTCATTTCCCAAGGAATATTCCAAGCATATTCTACTATTCTATAATCACAAAATGGTACTCTAACTTCAAACCCATTATACATACACATTCTATCTGTTCTATCTAATAATGTTTGCATAAACCAATTAGAAGTCAAATAAATTAATTTTCTGTGTAATTTATTATCCTCAGTATCTGTTTCTAAACATTTCACCTTTTCAAGTTCTTGTTCATATTTCTCTTTTACATATTCTTTAATAGAAACTTCATTAGAGATATTTGGATTTAATAAGTTTTGCCTCTCTTCTAAAGCAATAGACCATGGAAATGTATTACTATTTAAAGCATCCTCTCTAAAATACCAAGGATAACCACCAAAAATTTCATCAGCACATTCACCTGAAAGAGCAACAGTAATATCTTTTTTTACCTCTTTAAAAAATAATAGATATGATGAATCTACATCTGCCATTCCAGGAAAGTCTCTTGCAACAAGAGCATCTTCTAATCCATCTACTAATTCTGGTGTATCTAAAACAATTCTATGATGATTAGTATCTAAATAATTAACCATTATATCTATATAGTAATTATCTGTATTCGGTTGAAAATCACTTTTAACAAAATTTTTATCTTGATCTACATAATCTACTGAAAAAGTATCTAATTTTTTACCATATTTTTCTTTGTAATAATCACTTGCATATTTAGAAATAATACTTGAATCTAATCCACCAGAAAGAAGTGTTCCTATTGGTACATCTGATACTAACTGTCTTTCAATAGAATCTTTTAACAAAAATCGTAGTTTTTCACAAGTAGTTTCTAAATCATCTGTATGTTCTTTTGTTTCTATCTCCCAATATCTTTCTTTTCTTATTCCATCTTTATTATAAACTAAAAAATGAGCTGATTCTAACTCTTCTATACCTCTAAATGGACTTACTCCTGGAGAATGACTAGGTCCAATACCAAACAACTCTGCTACTCCTGTTTTGTCAATTGCTTTTTCAACTTTTGGATGTTGTAAAAGAACTTTTACTTCTGAACCAAAAATTAGGTTATTTTCTGAAAAAGTATAATATAATGGTTTTATTCCAAAATGATCCCTAGCAATAAATATTTCACCTTTTTTATCATTCCAAATTGCAAAAGCAAAAATTCCATTTAAATATTTACAAATATCTTTACCATAAAAAATATATGCTTTTAATAATACTTCTGTATCTGAATGTCCCTTAAATATAAAACCATTACTTTTTAAAACTTCTCTTAACTCTTTTGTATTATAAAGTTGACCATTATAAACAATTGTGTATGTAACTTCATCAACTCTAAAACTCATTGGCTGTTTTCCATTTTCTATGTCTATAATACTAAGTCTTCTATGACCTAAATTAGCATGTTTAGAAAAATACAATCCATCTTCATCTGGCCCTCTTTTTGTTAATGTTTTTGTCATATTTTTAATAATGTAATAATCATTTGATATGTCTTCCTTATAATTGACAATTCCTGCAATTCCACACATAAAAAACTCCTTACACAAAATATATTCTAATTACATTTTATGCAAGAAGTTATATTATATGTTATAAATTTTATTTTAATAAAATTGCAAGTAGTCTTGACTTTTTATGTAAATTATAGTAAAATTAATTTGTTTTCGAGTACGAAGTACTTATGTGTGTAGCAACTCAAAATCAAATTTGGAGGTTGTTACAAAGCCTCCAGATTGATAATTTAAAGGAGGAAAATATCTTATGAGTAAACAAAAAGTAATTGTCCCTGATGTTAACGCCGCCATCTATGAGTCCATCCGGAAAGCAAGCAGCAAAGTGCAGGAAATTCCACTTCCAAAAACTGTAGACATGAATGCTTTCAATAAAAAAATGCAGAATTTTCAGGACGATGTGGCCAAAAGATTAGCAGCAAATCTTGGCAAGTAATTTTTCACAGTAGTTTGTTTCTCTGTTATAAAATGGAAAAACCTCTCAGCGCAACCGCAGCTGAGAGGTTTTTCTGTGCTATTTAACATCTTTTATGTATTCTATATCTTTTTTGTCATACTCTTCTGGTGCTAATCCAACTCTAGATTTCATATATGCTAAAACTAACAATATAACGAAAAGTCCTACTACACCTATTATAATATAAGCTTGACTTGTATTATAATATTCTAATAATAATCCTGCTATAAAAGAAATTGAAATTCTTCCTAATCCTTTTATTACTCTAGCTGTTGATAAAATTTTAGTTCTAATATCTGATGTTGTAAAATTAGTTAAATATTTTCCTTCTAACACCCAATATGGTGCTCTTAAAAAATGTTGAACAATAAATGCAAACATAACAATTACAAGTGTAATACTACTATTTAATTTCAAAAAAGTAATTCCTCCAGCTAAGATAAATGAACAAAATATTGGTATAGATAAAAATGCTAATGTTTTATTTTTAAATCTTTCATGTATTTTCCCTTGGTATTGCACAGCAAAACATTGAACTAGTGATAATAAAGCAAAAATAATACCAAAATATTGTGGTTGTATTTGAAGATCCTTAAGCAAACTTTTTTCATATGTAGAAATCATCATTAATACACCAACAAATATTGATGCAAAAAACATTAATGCTTTTAATCTATTTGAATTTATAATAAATTTAAAACCTTGTTTTATATCTTTTAGAGATTCAGATATAGTAGTTTTTTCCTTTTTTTCCGATTCTATTTCTTCAAGCCTACAAGCAATAATTACAGCTAACAATGATAATAAACTTGATAATATAATTGGTATATATGGATTAAGTACATATAAAAAGCCTGATAATACTAAAGATATTGAATTTAAAATATAGCTAAAAGAACATGCTTTAGCATCTATATTTCCAAAAGAGTTTTTCCCTTTACATACACTTGTAGCATCATATAACAATGAACTTTGTGCAACTTCTTTTATTGCATCTCCTAATGAAGAAAATAAATATGCTATTATTAAAAAAACAAAATTATTTGCAAATATCATCATTAAAATTTGTATTGTTAATAAAGCAGAACCTAATATTAAGGATTTTCTATTTCCTATTCGTTCTATTATTATACAAGCTGGTATTGAAAATAATATTAAAAAAAGTGCATATATTGATTCTGCATACATTATTTTAGAAGCTTCTATCCCTTTTACTTCTGATAGAAATAAAAATATTATTGCTGAATAAAATAGCGGATCCCATCCTATTCCTTTATATATTGGATATATTCTTCTATTGTATTTCATTGCTATATCTTTTTTCATATACTTTCTCCTTAGTAAATTTATTAATATATTATTTTATTAATTCTTTTAGTTTTACTAATGTATTTAATGCATCTATTGGAGTAAGTTCATTTACATTTATTTTGTCTAATTCATGAGATATATCTGCAAGTTTTAAGTTAAACAAGTCAAATTGACCTTCTACTTGTTTTTTACTTTCTGATTCTTCTTTTATTTTCACTCCACCTTTTTCAAGTGATCTTAATATTTTATTAGCCTTAGTAACTACATTTTTAGGAACTCCAGCAAGTTTAGCAACATGTATACCATAACTCTCATCAGTTCCACCTTCTAATATTTTCCTTAAGAAAATTACATCTTCACCTTTTTCTTTTACTTCTACATGATAATTTTTTATTCCTTCAACTTTTTCTTCTAATTCTAACAATTCATGATAATGTGTTGCAAATAAAGTTTTACATCCTATCTTTTCATTATCTGCAATATAATCAGCAACCGCCCATGCTATTGAAAGTCCATCATATGTTGATGTTCCTCTTCCTATTTCATCCAATATTACTAAACTTTTTGGTGTAGCATTTTTTAATATATTTGCAACTTCATTCATTTCTACCATAAAGGTACTTTGTCCACTACTTAAATCATCTGATGCACCTACTCTAGTAAATATTTTATCTACTATTCCTATTGTTGCTTTTTCTGCTGGTACAAAACATCCTATTTGCGCCATTAAAGTTATAATTGCAACTTGCCTCATATATGTAGATTTACCAGCCATATTTGGTCCTGTTATTATTGCTACTCTTGTTTGAATACAATCCAAATATGTATCATTTTCAACAAATATACCATCATCTACCATTTTTTCAACTACTGGATGGCGTCCACCCTTAATATCTATAACATCTTCTTCATTAATTTTTGGACATACATAGTTATTATTTTCTGCAACTGTTGCAAAATTTGATAATACATCAACATTTGCTACTGCATTTGCTGTACTTTGCAGTCTTTCTATATTTCTTGCAATTTCATTTCTTATTTTAGTAAATTCATCATATTCTAAATTTACTATTTTTTCTTCTGCACCTAAAATTTTATCTTCTATTTCTTTTAATTCTTCTGTTATAAATCTTTCCGCTCCTGTTAAAGTTTGTTTTCTAATATAGTTTTCTGGAACTTGTTTTAAAAAGGATTTTGTTATTTCTATATAATACCCAAATACTCTTGTATACCCTACTTTTAAATTCTTTATTCCTGTTCTTTCTTTTTCTTTTACTTCTAATTCTATAATCCAATTTTTTCCTTCTGTTGAAGCTTTTCTATATTCATCAATTTCTTCATTAAATCCTTTTTTTATTATTCCACCTTCTTTTACACTTATTGGTGGCTCATCAACTATTGCTCTTTCTATTAAAGAATGTATATCATTAAGTTCATCTAATTTTTGATATAACTCTTTTAACATTTTAGAATTTGCTACTTTTAAAATTTGTTTTAATTCTGGTAAATGGCTCAAAGAATTTTTTAATGATATTAATTCTCTTGCATTTACATTTCCATAAGCTATTTTTCCAGCTAATCTTTCTATATCATATACTTTTTTTAGAACTTCTATAACATCCCCTCTTAGAATTATATTTTCTTTAAATTCTTTAACAGCTTCTAATCTATTTTTTATTTCTTTTATATCTAATAAAGGATCATTTATCCATCTTCTTAAAAGCCTTCCTCCCATTGAAGTAGAAGTTTTATCTAATACCCATATTAAAGTTCCTTTTTTAGATTTATCTCTCATTCTTTCTGTTAATTCTAAACTTCTTCTTGCATTAATATCTAATGCCATATATTTTTTTACTTCATATATTTTTATTTTATTTATATGTTCTAATTTTACTTTTTGAGTTTCTGTAAAATAGTTTAATAATCCATTAACAGCTGTTACAATTAAAGTCTCATTTTCTAAGCTATCTTTGGGTTTATCAAACCCATCAACTATTGTATATAAATTTAATATAAGTTTATCATTTTCATCAAAATTACTATCATCTCTTACTGTAATAAATGTATTATTTCTATCTTTTAATATGTTTAATTCTTTTTCTGAGTTTCCCATGGCTGTATTTACTACAATTTCTGCTGGTGAATATCTTGCGTATTCATCTAATAACTTTTCAAAATTATTTTCTGAAAGCTTAATTTGTGTCGCATAAAAATCACCTGTACTAATATCACAAATAGCTAATCCATAATATAATCCTTTTTTTACTATGCTCATTATATAATTGTTTTTCTTTTCTTCTAGCATATTTGTTTCTATTAATGTTCCTGGTGTTACAACTCTAATTACATCCCTTTTTACTATTCCTTTTGTTTTTTTAGGATCTTCTAATTGCTCACATATTGCTACTTTATAACCTTTTGCTATAAGTCTTGAAATATACATATCTACTGCATGATGCGGCACTCCACACATTGGTGCTTTTTCATCTAATCCACATGCTCTACTTGTTAATGTTATTTCTAATTCTCTTGAAGCAACTATTGCATCATCAAAAAACATTTCATAAAAATCGCCTAATCTATAAAATAACATACAATCTTTATATTGTTCTTTTGTATTTAAATAGCTTTGCATCATAGGTGATAGTTCTGCCATATTTATTGCCTCTTTTCTTTTTTATTTATTATTTATTTCAATTCTTCTATATTTATTTCATCATTTTCTAAATCAAAAACTTCTACATTTTCAATAATTATTTTTAATATATTATCTTTTAAACCTTTTTCTACAAAAAATGAAAATTTATTACTTAAATAGTCTGGTTTATATGTTAATATTTCTCCTCTGTCTTGCATAATAATTTTTTGTTCTGTTTGATTTGGTATCATTAAATTTAATAAATGAATATTTTGTTCTAATTCTCCTTTTTTCATAGTTAAAAGTTCTGGTGTTACTTCTAAAGTATTTTTTATTTCTTTTTCTTTTAAATAATCTTTCAAAATTGTTCCATTTTCCATTATTAATTTTAATTCTGTTGTTACAAATGTCATATCTTCTTCTATTACTATTCTTATTTGTCTTGCATCAAGTCCTAAAGAAATTAAATATTTAATTTTTTCATGTAATGCTTTTTTATCTATATCATTTTTTCCATATTGCATAATATATTCTGTTTCTTCTTTATTAAATCCAATTTTTTTTAAATATTCTTCAATATCTATCCCTTTGTTTTCCATAATTTAACTCCTATCAAAATATTCATCATCACCATATCTATCTCTTACATTATATTCTTCACATATTTCCTTTTGTGTTTTCCCACATAACTCATTTAATCTTTTAATACTAATAAAAGGCGTTCCAACTCTTCCATTGTCATTCCATATTTTTATCATAGCATACATCAGTTCAGGAGAAACCCTAAGACTTTTAGGATTCTCTAAAAAGTAATCAATTGTATTTGCATCTTTTAAAATTCTTATTTGTAAAGCAGTTCTTACAAGTGAAGCAGATAACATTTCTGGACATCTCTGCAATATATATGAAGTTTTTGAAACATCTAAATACTTATTATCTAGCATATCTATAACTGATTCTATCTTATTAAATAAACTTATATTTAATATACTTGGAAAATCAAACATCATTTTTAACAGTTGATTTTTTGATATTTGATTTTCAGTATGTTTTATTTTTATATTTCTTTCTTTAAAAAAGTTAATTAAACTATCATACCTTGTTTCTAAAAATTCATTAGAACAAGCTCGTTGTCCTCTAACTTTTCTTTGCAGGTTCAATTTACGAAAAATTTCCTCTTTTTTTTCTTCTTCAGTTAATTCATCAAAATTTATTCTACTAAATTTCTTTTTATATTGAACTGGTGTTAAATTTATATTTTCTTGAATAGCTTCTTTAAATGCTTGTAATCTTACTCTATCTTTTTCTAAATATTTTATAATAGCTCTTTTTAAAGTATCTCTTTGTTTGCCTAATTCTGTCGCTACTTGAGTTAAACTTTTCTTACTTGTTACAATTTCTTTATAAGCTTTTTGTATTTGCTTTTCTGTTAATTCATCAAGATTTATTTCATCTTTAGAATTTATTTCTTTATGATATTTTGAACCTAACTTTCTTAATTCTATTTTATTAGCGTTTTCTTCACTAATGCTAGCATACTTTTTAAGTATATTATTTATTTTAGTTCTACCATAGTTTTGCAATGTTTCTGATATTTCTCTTATAGATTTTCCTTGAATTAAAAATAAATCTACTATTTTTAATTCATCCTCTGTAAGAAACATAGTTTTTTCCATCTATACTATTTCTCCTTTTAAATACCATTTATGCGTTTCTGTTATTTTTACAGAAACTATATCTCCAATTTTATTATCTTCATTTTGATTAAATATAACTACTTTATTTGTTGTTGTTCTTCCTTCTAACATACTTTCATTATTTTTACTTTTGCCTTCTATTAATAATTGTTGTATAGTATTTAAATATTTTTCGTTATTTCCATCTACTCTAGATTCATATAATTCTTTCAATTTATCAAATCTTTTATGTTTTATTTCTTCTGGAATTTGGTCATCTCTGTCTGCTGCAACTGTTCCTTCTCTTTTTGAATATATAAACATAAATATTTGTTCAAAATTAACTTTTTGTACAACATCTAATGTATCTTCAAAATCTTCTTCTGTTTCTCCTGGAAAACCTACAATAATATCTGTTGATAAAGCAAGGTCTTGTATTCTAGATTTCATTTTATCTACTAAATTTAAATATTGCTCTTTTGTATATTTTCTATTCATTTCCTTTAGTACTTTGGTATTTCCTGATTGGAGTGGCAAATGTATTATTCTACTTATTTTTTGGTTATTTGCTATTGCTTCTATTACATCATCAGTAAAATCTTTCGGATGTGGTGATATAAAGTTTACTCTTTCTATTCCTTCAATTTTACAAACTGTATTTAATAAATCTGAAAATTTTTTTATTTCTCCATTTCCTACATATGAGTTAACATTTTGTCCTAAAAGAGTTACTTCTTTATATCCTTCTTTTGCTAAACCTTCAATTTCTTCTAATATTTTTTCAGGCTCCCTACTTCTTTCTCTTCCTCTTACATATGGTACTATACAATATGTACAAAAGTTATTACATCCATACATTATTGTAACTGATGCTTTATATTGACTATTTCTTTTTATGGGTAGTCCCTCATATATTTCTCCATCAATATCTATTACATCTTTTACTTTCTCATTTTTTACTATTGTTTTATAAATATTTTCTGGTAAATTTTGCATTGTATGTGTTCCAAAAACTACATTTACAAATGGATAACTTCTTTTTATTTTTTCTAACATATTTTTTTCCTGCATCATACAGCCACCAATTGCTAATATAACATTTTTATATTCTTTTATTTTTTTTATTTCTCCTATTTTTCCAAATAATCTTTCTTCTGCATTCTCTCTAACACAGCAAGTATTAAATATTACTAAATCTGCTTCTTTATAATTATCTATTTTTAGATATCCCATATTCTCAAGCATTCCTGCTATTTTTTCTGAGTCATTTTCATTTAATTGGCATCCCATTGTTATTATTGAATACTTTAAGTTTTTTCCTTCATTTTTTTGTTTTATTATTTTAATAAACTCTTCTTGATTTTTTTGCAATTTTATATTTCCTCCATTGTTTGACATTTTATAACATTTTCACTAAGTTTTCAAGATTTTTTCAAACAAAACTTTCTACAAAAAAACAGTCATACAAGACTGTTTTTTTTCATTTCTTCTAATCTATTTCTACTATATCTCCTATTGTTCCTGTTACTGTTGTTGGTAATTTTACTACTGGACGCACAGAAAATGAAATACTATTATGTACAGTCCCAGTATAATCTAAACTACCATTGCAATATATATCCCATATATTACTATCATTACCACTATATCCTGTAGCTAACCAATAACCACTACAATTTTCTATTGGCACAGTATATGGGATATATAAAGTTGTTTGGTCATTTATACTTCCATTATGCATATAATTATATGTAGTTTCTTTTTGTAGTTTCTTTGAATTTACCTTTGGATTTTGATTCCAACTATCTACAAATTGTGCATTAGATGGAGTTCCTATTGCTGTTGCTCCTGCTATTCCACTCGCAAATTCACTCCAATTACTTTCTGTTGTTAAGCCAGCTAATAATTCTTCTCTATTAGAATTTGAATAAATATTATATTTTCCTTCTGTTTGTAATCCAGTTTCTGTTGGTAATAATCTATTTTCTAAATAATCTCCAAATATTATATACACATTTATTCCATCATTATAAAATACTTTCCAGTTATCTACTATTTCTCCTTTTACTGCCACACTATAATTTATTGGCTTTCCATAATCACTTCCTATTATTGTTTGTGCTAAAGTAGGCTTTGTTGGTTCTACTGGTGTTGTACTTCCACCTACATTATCATCATGTTTTGGTTGTCCATCAAATTCTTTCCCTGTTCCTTGTGTATATTCTATTTCTAAATTAAAGCTTGTACTTTCTCCATTTTCTTCTAATGGATCTGTTGCTGTTACTGGCCATTCTACTGTGAAATGTATGTTACATTTTCCTCCTGCTTCTATTATTGGGTGATCTGTTGTTATAGCTTCTAATCCTTCTATTTTTATATGCTCACTTCCTGCTATATTTGTTGGTGTTACTGCATTTACCATAGCTGGTATTGTTCCTACATTTACTATGTCTACTGAAAATTCTACTCCTGCTCCTGGATATGCTAAATCTACTACACTTACATTTAATATATTCTTATCTTCTGATATTTCTGCTTTTGTTCCTTCCTCATTTACTCCCACTAGTGTTACTATTTCTGCATTTTGAAATTCTAAATTAAATGTTCCTTTTGCATTTGCTGTTCCTGATATTGTTAGAATATCTGAAAATGCTGCATATCCTACTGCTAATGCTAGCAATAATATTAATAATAATATTATTATTACATTCTTATTTTGTTTATTATTTTTTTTCATTTTTCTCTCCTTGTTTTTATTATAAAACTTACTCTTATATATACTTTTATTCATTATTAATTTTATAATATTATTTTGCTTTTTTCAATTTCTTTTATATTATTTTTATAATACATTTTCATTACATACTAATACTTTAGAATATACTTTCAAATGATTGTTACATTTTGTAATTATTGTTTTTTTTACTAAAATTGTTTATAATAAATATAAAGTATTTATTATTGGAGAAATCAATGAATCATTATGATATATTAGGTATAAAAAAAGAAGCAACAAAAAAAGAAATAAAAGATGCTTATAAAAAGTTAATAAAAAAATATCACCCAGATGTTTATCCTGGTGATAAAAGTTTTGCCGAGAAAAAAACACAAGATATAAACCTAGCATATGATATTTTATCAAATGAACAAACTAAACAAGCTTATGACATAGAAATCAGTACAAAAACTCCTCCACTAGACTATAATTATACCCCACCAAAATATAATAATCCTAGATATTACTCATATCAAAATTACTATACATCTTCCAACTTTGAGAATTATAAAAAATCTCAAAATATCAATACTACTTCTCAAAAAAATATTCATGATGAATTTTCTGAAAATATATTAAATAAAATTTCTATAAGAAAAAAACTTATAATATTAATTTTAATAATATTTATATATATATTACTATTTATTATTACATTCTTTAAACTTAATTCTTTACTTAATGGTCAAACTAGTGGAACAATATTAAACACAAAAAAAACAAATACTGCTATTAACACAATTAATACACCTAAAGATGAAAATTATAATTATTACTATACTAATAATAATTATAATATAAATGATTACATCTCAGAAGATACATTACACACAATATATACCAACTACTATTCTACAATATTTGGCTCATATGATGAATTTAAAGAATATATATCAGACTATTTATATTATAATTATAATTTTTAACATATATTTTTATATACAAATTACTTTTTTTAGAATATAATATTGTTATATTATTAAAAATATACTTTCTTAAAAAAGGAGGGTTTTATGAAAGAATATAAAATAGCAATAGTTGGAGCCACAGGTTTAGTTGGTAGAAAAGTTATTGAAATTTTGGAAGAATACAAATTACCAATTTCCCAATGTGAGCTTTTTGCAACAAGAAAATCAGCTGGTACAGACTTTTTCTTTAATGGCAAAAGGTGTTTAGTAAAAGAATTAAAAGAAAATTCTTTTGATGAAGGATTTGATTTTGCAATATTCTCTGCTGGAGGAGAAGCATCAAAAAAATATGCTCCAATAGCTGCTAGCAAAGGATGTATTGTAGTTGATAATAGTAGTGCTTTTAGAATGGATCCTAATGTGCCTTTAATAGTTCCAGAAGTTAATTCAGAAGAATTAAAAAAACATAATGGTATTATAGCCAATCCCAACTGCTCTACAATTCAAGCAGTAATTCCTTTAAAAGTTTTAGACACTCATTATAAAATAAAAAGAATTGTTTATTCTACTTATCAAGCTGTTTCTGGAGCTGGTCAAGATGGTGTTAATGATTTAGAAAAAGGTCTTTTAGGAGAAGAACCCAAAAAATTCCCTTACCCTATTGTAAATAACTGTATACCTCACATAGATTCATTTTTGGACAACGGATATACTAAAGAAGAAGAAAAAATGATTAATGAAACTAGAAAAATCTTAAAAAATCCAAATTTAAAAATAACAGCAACAACAGTAAGAGTTCCTGTTATAAATTCACACAGTGAATCAATTAATGTAGAATTTGAAAATAAATTTGATTTAGATGAATTAAAAAATGTTTTAAAAAATGCAAAAGGAATTATAGTTCAAGATGATATATATAAAAATATATATCCTTTAGCTACAAATGCTAATGGCCATGACGAATCATTTGTAGGAAGAATAAGAAGAGATTTTAGTGTTGAATCAGGTATTAATTTTTGGTGCGTTTCTGATAATATTCGAAAAGGTGCAGCAGCAAATGCTGTTCAAATTGTAAAACAGTTAATGACCAATTAATAATTCACTAATATAATTATAAATAATACAATAACGCCCTCACTTTCCAAGTAGAAAATGAGGGCATTATTATTATGAAACCTTTATTCATTCTTTAAATTTTTTTATTTTTATTGTAGCATTTTTTAAAGTATTACCTATAAAACTGCTTCTTTCCTCATAATTGTAAGTATCATTTGGTATTATAATATCTATAGTTTCCAATTGAGGTTGCTCTTTTATTTTCTTCTCATCTTCATATACCCCTAAATCCGTTAAAATCACTAAATGCTTTGGGTTATATTTTCCCGCATCATTTATGACTTCTGCCAATAAGTCATAAACTTTCTCATCCTTACGCACATCCAAATGTTCCTCGGCTACATCTTTAGCCTTTATCTCTTTAAAATATCTTCCAAAAACATATACTTTGGTAGTAGCTTCGTCAATGTCTAATTTACGAAACTCCCTTGTTGCCTTTTCTGCAAATTCATCCATTGAACTAGAACGATCCACAAGTACAACTGTTATGCCTTCATAATTGTCAATCATATCTGCTAATTCTTTGGCATTTTTTTCTGATTTATCAGGCTCTGTTTTTGGATTTTCCTTCTTTTTATCTAGTACAGTTTCACCATCTCGACATAATACCTTTTGAGAATCTACCCATCCATTTCGATTGAATACAGTCCTAAAATGTTTTAAAACACGAACTGTCCCAATAGGTTTTGGTGGTATTTCAATGCTGCTAGTTTCTTCTAGATAGTAATGGTCTAAAATCCTTCCATTTTTATCTAAAAATGAATAACCATTAATAGCTGCATAACATGGGCTGTTTACATATGGATTTATATTCGCATTTACAATATTATTACGCCCAGAACCAAAGTTATCACTGGATTCATAGTATACTGCTCCATCCTCAATTATATAAGGATATTCAGATTTTTTAGGAACCTCACTCGCACTAACTACACCTTTATCTAACATAATAAAGGTAGTTAATAAAACAAATAAAAATAAAAACCGTTCTTTTTTCTGTTTCATAATCTATTCTCTCCTTAATAATAATTTACTGTCTATCATTATCACCGCAGTGTTATTTAGGAATTTTATATAAACTAGGAATTCTAATACCTAGATAATAGTATTATAACTCACTTTACATAATTTTGCAACATTTTATATGACTTACACTATTTTTTTCTAGATTTATACAAATACAGCTTAAATTTAACAGCTTAAACAAAGTCCCCCAATTAGACATTATACTTTTTCTATAAAATTAATATACTTTATTCTTGCTAAATCTGCTTCTTGTAAATTAATTGCATTTTTGAATTCTTCTAAAAGAATATATACTTTGTTCAAATTATATGATTGATCTTTCATATAATTAACATCTTCCATCATTTCTTTATACTTTGTTTCAGCTAGTCCAATAGTAGTTTTAGCACTTTGCCAGTCTAATACACTTGCTTGAACAAAACTTGATAAAACTAAAGATTTCAATTTCATTATATTTATTTTATTTTTATCATCTGAATACTTTTCCAAATATGTTGGTAATAATGAATATAAATAACTACATCTTTGCATAAGTTCAGAATCATTATTTTTAGAAATAGCTAAATTTAAGTTATTTACTTCATTTCTGAAGTTTACTAAATCATCATTAGATATTTTTGTTTCTGATAAATCTAATACAATAGTATCCAAAGAATTATTTAGATCTTCTGCATCTATTTCTATTGCTTGCCAATCTAACTTTTCATCTTTAAAATATTCTTTTTTGGCATATCTATTAATAATATTAAGAATTTCATCTTCTATAAAACTAATTTCTTTATCTGTTTTATCTTCTATTGTTTTAGGTTCATCTTGATTTATTGAACATCCTGTTAAACTAATTATTATTAAAGTAATAATTATCATATATTTTAAAAGTTGTTTTACTGTTTTAATCATAATGACCTCCATTTTTATTACTAATATTATTAGTATAAATTTTAAATTTATACAGTAACTTTAGAATAAAAATATTTTTAAATACAAATACTAATTAAAATAAAAATAAGGAAAGAGTAAAAATATGAAAACATTAATAAATTTTTATAGTGAAAAAGATGGAGAAATAAAAAAATTCTTAGAACAATACTATTCTAAGAATTTAGATATAGAAAATACTTTAGTTTTAAAGAAAGAATTTGATAATCCTGTTGATATGATTGATATAATAAGTTGTTTTATTGACAACAACAATAAATTTAAAATTAATATTTGGATAAGTTTAGATAAAGATGTATATATTTGTGTTACAGATAATAATATAAATAGCTTAATAAAATATATTTATGAAAGATATCCATACTAGTTTTCTTTTTCTAATATTATTGTAACAGGACCATCATTAGTAAAAGAAACTTTCATATCTGCTCCAAATATTCCTTTTTCTACATGTATTCCTTCTTCTTCACATTTTTTTAAAAAATATTCATATAAAGGTTCTGCTATTTCTGGTCTTGCTGCATCAGTAAAACTAGGTCTGTTACCACTACTCATACTATCAGCATATAATGTAAATTGTGATATAATTAAAAGTTCTCCACCTAAATCTTTTAAAGATAAATTCATTTTTCCATTTTCATCTTCAAAAACTCTTAAATTACATAATTTTCTCGCTAAAATATCTGCTTGCTTTTCTGTATCTTTATGTGTTATCCCACATAAAACAACAAAACCTTTATTTATTTTTCCAACAACTTTTTTATTCACTTCAACTTTAGCATCTAAAGATCTTTGCACTACTAATTTCATAATATTTTCCGTTTCTCTACTTTTAATATTGAATTCTTCTTATTAGTCTTCTTTTTTATTTTCTTCTACATTATTAATCTCAATTACTTCTGCTTCTTTAACATCTTTGGGTTCCTCTTTAATTTCTACTTTTTCTACTTTAGGTTGTGCTTTTCCACATTTTGAACAAAATTCTGAATCTATATTTATTTCTGTTCCACATTCTATACATTTTTTTACCTTTTTAATTGCTAATAATTGGTGTTGCAATTTTGAAATTTCTTCTTCTGCTATTTTAATACTCTCACATTTTGACATTACAATATCTTTTGAAACATCTTTTCCTTCTTTAACTTCATTATAAACTAATTTACCTATTTCAGTATAATTATCTTCTATTTTTTCTTTATATTCACTTATTTTCCCTTTTGTTTTTATTTCTTCTGATAAGTTACTTGCTTTTTCTTTAGTTACTTGATATGTTTCACTAGCTTTTTTTCCTAATTTGTTTAAAAAATCCATTTTTTAGTCCTCCCTTAATCATTATTATTTTCATAATCTTTATGTTTTATAATTTTTTTTTTACATTTTTTTATTTTATTCTTCTTTTAAAGTTCTTGTCATTAAATTTTCTACTGCTACTTTTGGATCTAATCCATTATATAAAACATCATAAACTGCATTAACAATTGGCATTTCTATATTATATTTTTTTGCAAGTTCATATGCTACATCAATATTGTCTATACTTTCTATTGTCATTCCTACTTCTTTTCTAGTTTCTTCTATTGAATAACCTTGACCTATCATCTTTCCTGCTTTTCTATTTCTACTATGCTCACTACCACAAGTTACTATTAAATCACCTAAACCTGTTAAACCATAAAAAGTCTTTTCTTCTCCTCCCATAGCTGTTCCTAATCTACATATTTCTACTAATCCTCTTGTTGCAAGTGCAGCAAAAGCATTATCTCCTAATTCTAACCCAACTGCAATACCTGCACAAAATGCTATAATATTTTTTAATGCTCCACCTAATTCTACTCCTTTTATATCATTTGATGTATACATTCTAATAGTTGGACTACGAAAAGCATCTATAACACTTGTTTTTACTTCATCACTTTTAGATGCTATTACTAGAGCTGTTGCTATATTTAATGATACTTCTTCTGCATGACTTGGTCCTGACAGTATTCCATATTCTATATTTGGTAATTCTTCTTTTATAACTTCATCTAATGTTAAATATGTTTCTGCTTCAAAACCTTTTGAACACATTATAAGTTTTTGATTGGTTTTTACAAAATCTTTATATTGTTTTATTGTATTTCTTGTAAATTTAGATGGCGTAACATGAAGTATTAATTCTGCTTCTTCTAATACTTCTTTAAAATCTAATGAACATTCTACTCCATTTGGAATAATAACTTTTGGCAAAAACATACATTTTTTTTCATTATTTATTAAATTTTTTTCTTCTTCACTAAAAGACCATATTTTTACTTTATTACCATTATTGGCTAAATAAATTCCTAAAGCTGTTCCCCAACTGCCACTGCCTATTATTGCAACATTTTTCATTAATATTCTCCTTATACTTTATTATTTTTTTCATCATCATATGATTTATTATCTTCTGTTTTTTTATTAAAATTTAATTTATTTTCTGTTCCTGTTAAAATTCTTTTTAAATTGGTTCTATGGTTAAATATAACAATTGTTGCCATTAAAAATCCAAATATTATAAAGCTAAATTCAAAATCTACTATATAAGAATCTCTTATAAATACAGTTAATACTGCAAAAAGCACAGCTGCTGATATTGACCCTAAAGAAACCATTTTAGTAATTGCCATTAACAATAGAGCAAATACTAAACATATTAATCCTATTTTATAATTTACTACAAGAATAATTCCTAAACTTGTTGCAACTCCTTTTCCACCTTTAAAACCATAATATATTGGGAAAGTATGACCTAAAACTGCAAAAAATGCACCTATTTCTATTAATATTGTTGGATTTGCATTTTTGAAATATTTTCCAATAATTATAGCAATTACTATTGAAATTACTCCTTTTAGTGCATCAAATATTAATGTTATAGCTGCTGCTTTTTTTCCAACAGTTCTTAAAACATTTGTAGCTCCTGTACTTTTACTTCCTTTTTCTCTTACATCAAATCCTGCTAGTTTTTTACTTATAAAAATAGAAATATTCAAACTTCCAATTAAATAAGCAATTATTGCCACTACTACATACACTACCATATTTTTTCCTTTCTAATTAAATATTTTCTTTTGTTTTAAGTATTTATTTTTTATTTTATAAAAGCATTATATATACAAATATAAAAAAAATCAATATATAATAAGCTTACATAAATAAATTTTATAATTATTAATACTGTTATAACTATATAAAATAAAATTACAAATATTCCTAATTATTTATATAGTTTTATCTCCTTTTTCTCTTACTATTAACCTTACTGGTGTTCCTACTAATCCAAAATTATTTCTGAAACAATTTATCAAATATCTTTGATATGAGAAATGAAACAATTCTTTATTATTCACAAAAATTACAAAGGTTGGTGGCTTTGTACTAGCCTGTGTTCCATATAAAATCTTTAATCTTCTTCCTTTATCTGTTGGTGGCTGTACTACTGCTATTGCTTCATTTATTACTTCATTTATTACAGCTGTTGATATTCTTTTTGAATTTTCATCTGCTACTTTGTTTATAATTTCAAATATTTTTTCTACTCTTTGACCTGTTTTGGCAGAAATAAATATTATTGGTGCATATGAGGCATATGCTAATTGATTGTAAACCTCTTTTTTATATTTTTCTAAAGTTCCTGTTTCTTTTTCTATTTCATCCCACTTATTTACAACAATTATTATTCCTTTTCCTGCTTCATGTGCTTCTCCAAGGATTTTTGTATCTTGTTCTGTAACACCTTCATTTGCATCTATCAAAACTAAACATACATCTGCTCTTTCAATAGCAAATAATGTTCTCATTACACTAAATTTTTCTATACTTTCATTTACTTTTGATTTTTTTCTTACTCCAGCTGTATCTATAAATGTATATTTTCCATACTTATTTTCGTATTCGGAATCTATTGCATCCCTTGTTGTTCCTGCTATATTACTTACAATACTTCTTTCTTCTCCTAATATTTTATTTACTAAGGAAGATTTTCCTACATTCGGCTTTCCTATTATTGCTACTTTTATTCTTTCATTATTTAATTCTTCTTCATCTTTTGGTGGTAATTTCTCATATATTGCATCTAATAAGTCTCCTATTCCAATAGCATTTGCTGCTGATATTGGATGTGGTTCTCCTATTCCTAAATTATAAAATTCATAAATTTCAGCTGGTGGTTCTCCATAATTATCTGATTTATTACATACTAAAATTACTGGTTTCTTAGATTTTCTAAGCATTACTGCAATTTCTTCATCTGATGCTGTAACACCTTGTCTTATATCTGTTATAAATAAAATGACATCTGCTACATTTATTGCAATATTAGCTTGTTCTCTCATTTGAGATAATATTATATCTTCCGATTCTGGTTCAATTCCTCCTGTATCTATTAGTGTAAACTCTCTATCTCTCCATGATGCTTCTGCATAAACTCTATCTCTAGTAACTCCTGGTGTATCTTCTACTATTGAAATTCTTTGACCTACAACATAATTAAAAAACCTTGATTTTCCTACATTTGGTTTTCCTATTATTGCTACTATTGGTTTAGACATTTTTTCCTCCATTTTTCATTTAATAGAACTGTATTTATAATTTCCTAATTAAATAAAATTTCATATAATTTTTATAAACAATTTTATTTACATAAAATTGTTTCCATCTTGGTGTATTATACCTTATTTATCTTTATTTTTCAAGATTTAATGTTTTTTCCAAATATATATAGAAAAAACTAATAATGATATTACAGATATAAATATAGATACTTTCATTATTTTCGTTCCTTGATATGTTACCTTAAGTTCAGCATCTTCTTCTGCTCCTATTACAATACCTATAAAACCTTTTTCAGTTTCAAAATAATCACTTATCATTCCATCTAGTCTTATTTCATATCCTGGATAATATATATATGGTAATTCTAATATTGTATATTCAGAGGTTACATTTTTTATATTAGCAGTTAAATTTGAACCTTTCTTATTTTCATTTTGAATTTTCGCATTACCTTCTAAAACATATATTTTATCTTCCCTTGTGGCTATATAAAACCTATCTTCATATGCCTTTGCTGGAAGATATTCTCCTCCTCCAGCTCCTGACACAATTTCCTTTTCTTTTCCTGTGAATTGACCCAAATTCCATTTATCTACTTCTACAATGTTCTCATCAATTGGTAAAAAAGATAAAAATATTATTGTATATCCTATTGAGATTATTGATATTATTAGTACGTCTTTAAAATTAAAGTTTTTTACTATTGTATAAATATTTATTGTACATACTAAACTTATAAAAAATCCAGATAACATTAGCATTCTCCATGGAAATTGAATGATACATAATTTATCTGGTAAAAATTTCCATGGAAAATATTTTGTTGACATCCATAAAGTAATTAATCCTAAAAATAAAAATATTACATAATTTTCTTTGAGTTCATTTCTTACCATTCTAAATGTCATTATTGAAAGTGCTAACATTATAATAATATGTGGACCAAGTTCAAATATATATGATCCATCATTTTTTGTAACAAAAAGTTGCTTTAAATTTAGTCCTCTGTATGCTGCACCTTCTGCACTTGCCATTGCTCCTGGTTCGTATACTTGATAATCTGCATTAAACTTAGTTTCTAATAATGAACTCCAAAAAAAACTTGTTATTAGGATTATAAAAACTATATTTATTAATAATCCCCTTTTTACTCTTGTTTCTTTTATCTTATCTAGATTAAATACTATATAAAACAAACTACAAATAGCAACTAACATTGTTGAAATATTATGTGTAAGTAATAATCCTATTGCTCCTATTGCTATATAATAATGTTTATCTTCTGTATAAAATAAATTATATAATCCTAAAAATACAAGAGGTATAAAAAGAAACGAAACAAATTCTCCTAAAGCATTTCTTGAATATAAATCTGTTAGATGATATGGAAATGTCATATATAATATACTTGCTAATAATGCTGCATTATTACTATTTATAAGTTTTAATGCTAATTTATACATACTTATACTAGATAATACTAAAACTATATATACAAATATTTTATATGCTATTATATAATTTCCAAATATGAGTTTTACAATTATTAATCCATATGTTGATAATGGTCCATAGAATAAGTTCCAAGAATATCCAAAATTATTCGTAAAAGATGAAATAATATTTGGATATAATCCATTTTCATAAATACTATTTAGTGTTCCAAATGCTCTTGCTATATGTTGAATTCCATCATCAAAATATATATTTAAATTTGATTTTAGCAGCGGTATAGATACAATAAAACCTGCTATTATTAAAATAAAAGCATCTATCAATTTTCTGTTTTTTATTATTTTTTCTTTCAATTTAAAATCCCTCTTTATACTAATTTAATATTCTAATTGACCATTTAAAAATTCGTCATTATTTACCCAATCTTTTACATAATAAACTATATATTCTGTTTTATTTACACGAACTATTACTTGCTCTATTCCAGCATTTATTATTACTTTTCTACACATTAGACATGGTGCTGCTCCTTTTTCATATTCATGGTTTTCTGTTCTATACCCTGCTAAATACAATGTTGCTCCCATCATTTCTTCTCTTGATGCACTTATTATTGCATTTTGTTCGCTATGAACAGACCTACAAGCATCATAACCTCCATGTCTTTTCTCTGGTAATAATTTCTTTTTTGTACAATACCCTAAATCTGAACAATTTATTCTTCCTCTTGGTGCTCCCGAATATCCTGTAGAAATAATTTGATCATGGTTCACAATTACTGTTCCATATTTTTTTCTTAAACATGTTGATCTTGATGCTACCGTCTCTGCTATATCTAAATAATAGTTTTGTTTATCTATTCTTTTTTCCATTTTTATTACACCTCAATTTTATGGTTTCATTTTATCCTTTATTAACTAGTTTATATTTTTGTAAAATTATATCATTTTACTTATTTTTTATCAATAGTGAAATTTAATACAAAAAGACAGCAATCTGAACCAAAATTCTAGTTTAAATTGCTGTCCTCATACTACTTCTTACTTACGCTATGTCCAAATTTGCTTTATTGCAATCTGAGACTTACAGAAGCTTTTATGCTTTTCCCCAAAGCCACATATTTCTCCTGTATACGGAGCTTCGACTGCAATATATGCTTCCATGACATTACTACCATGTCCATGCAATGGAACATCACCTCTCACATATTCAATAACAATCTGTGGTTGAATTGTTTCAAGGTTACATTTCACTTTAGGCATGTTCAATCTTAATAATTCTCTGTATTTTACCCCTTCATATACAGGATGAGGCTTTAAATCATCATCATCGGCATTTAGCTCAAAATATGATCCATCACCAAAATGATAGAAATCACCTCCTGTCTGAAATTTTACATCTTTAGAAGCAAATTTCAACTCATATACTCCTGCATTCTCAATATTGATTAAAGCAATCAGATATCCCTTACTCTCCTCTGCTGATTCTGTAATCCGTAGAGCCACTTTGCATTTCCTCATGCATATTCTCCTTTCTGTGTAGCTGGCTTGTTGTTTCAAATTATCATAATATATTAATTATAACACTCTTTTTTAAATTTAGCAAATTTTATGTAAATTTATTTAAAATTTTGTACGACAAAAAAAGACATATTTCTATGCCTCTTCTAATTTTTTTAGTATTATAAATTATTCTGCTTTTTTTGCAATTATTTCTTTTCCATCATAATATCCACAATTAGAACATATAGTATGAGGTCTAACTGGTTGATGACAATGTGAACATGTTGATAAATTTTCTTTTTCTAATTTCCATGTTGATCTTTTTGTACCTGTTCTAGCTTTTGACCATCTTCTTTTTGGTTGTGCCATTTTTAAATCCCTCCTTTAGTGACTTTGTATAATCTATGTCAAAATTTATTTTTCTTTTAAGTTACCTAAATAGTATACAACCTATTTCACCGTTTGTCAAGGATTTTTATTTAATTAATTGTTGTAACTTTTTGTAGAGGTATTATTGTCTTTTTAAATGTTTCAAATTGGCTCCTTCCTCTTTCTATTACTATTTGATTTTGTAATTTTTGATTTTCTAATTTTAAAAAGTTTATTTGTACTTTTATATCACCAAAAATTCCTTTTGATTTTTCTTTATGAATCATTGGTAAATACTTTTGACTTTTATCTATTTTTTCACATACTAGTTTATATATATCTTCATCTGAAACATTTGCATCACAATATTTATCTTTTATTTTATTATATATGCTTTTCATTTCATTTGTGAATTTTCCATTTAATTCAGAAATAGCACATGAATATAAATTAGCTAACATGTCTGTTGCCTCATACTCATCTTTTTCTTCAATTTTCTGAGTTTGCAATAATTCAATTCTTAATTTTATATTCTCTATTCTTTGAATTTGTAAACTGTTTCTTCCTGTTAATACTCCCCAAAAAGTTAATCCTTCACTTGCTATTATATCTCGATCTTTCATATATTTTTCAATTTTTGCATTTTTTATAATATTTTGAGATTTTATATATAAATTCCTCTTTTCTTTATTATCATTTTTATCTGAATAATTAGAGGTTTCTTGTAATTGTATTTTCTCCATATTTATATTTTTTGAAACTTTTTTTATAATGCTCATCTTTTGTCCTTTCTTTTCAATTTTAATTTTCTCCTATTATAATTATATATTTTACCAATATTGAAAAAATAATTCAACAAAAAGTAAGATTTTTACAAAAATGTAAAAATCTTACTTTCATTTTTTCTATTTTATTAAAACTATATTTTTTTATGCTAATTTATTATTTATTCCAATTTCTGGATAATCATCTAAAATTTTTTCTACTAAATCTTCATGTATTTTAAATTCCTTTACATATCCTCCTAAAGAACTAGCTTTATCTCTTAATGCTTCTACTTCTGAATTTACATATATTTTAGCTTTTCCTTTTCCATTTTTAGCTTCTTGAACTAAATTTGACACTGGAGAATTCCCATCAAATGCTACTACTATTGAATTTCTTCTTTCAAAAATTTCATAATTAAAACTTTTATAAATTCCCATCTCTTCTCTTTCTGTTGATATACATACACCATTTAAATCTTCACTAAGTAATGCATTTTTTACTTCTTCTGATACTTCTTTAGGAATTATAGCATTTATTTCAAAATTTTTATTTAATTCTTTTGCATAATCTATTATAGCTTTTTCATATCCATTCATTCTATGACCTACAACAAAATAAACTTTTTCATTATTTAATTTTTTTATTAAATTTTGAATTGCTTTTTTACCTTCTTCATTTAAAATTGTTTCTCTATTTTTAGCATTAAAACTACCTCCTGCTATTATAATTGGAATTTTGTCTTCTGGTAACTTTTTAATTTTATCTTTTAATTCTGTTTCTGAATCTAAATCATTGGTTAATCTCATACTAATTATATTATTTTTACTTTTTTCAAAATTTTCTTTTTCTGTTTCTAAAATAGCTTCTCTTATTGTTCTTTTACCTAAAAATTCTTCAAATTTTTTGCTTTTTTCTTTAAAATATTTTTTAGCATCTTCTATTATCTTATCTTCTACTTTTCTCATTTTTTGGAAGTCTGTATCTGTTAATCCTAATATATTGTGTAAAGCTAATTGCTCATCTATTGTATCACTTCCATACATTCCACACCCATCTGTTCCTTGTACACATTTTATTCCATTTACTAAATATTGTTTTAAAGGGTGTTTTTCTAAGTCTGTTAAATTGTTTAGTCTAACATTAGATGTTAATTGAAACTCTAAGATTGCTCCTGTATCTCTCATTTCTTTAATTAATTTTTTACCTTCTTCTGTATTTAAGTCTGCTGTATATAGTCCATGACCTAATCTAAATTTAGGTAATTTTTGTCCTGGTTTTAATGCTTCTTTTATACATTGTATAGATTTTTCTACATTATCTCTTAAATAATCATTTTCTCCTGCATGTATTCTTATTGTAAAGTTTGGATCTTCTGTTACTGCATATTGAACTAATTCATTTATTACAGGTTTTAGTTCTGTTATGTCATTTATTTCTTCTCCTATGAAATCACTTCCTACTACATATGGACTTTTAGCTACCGCTCTTAAAACATCTAAATTTTCTCTTAAATAATTACTACTTGTTTTTTGATCTTTTATTATAGTAAGTGGTATTCTTCTTATTCCTACTAATAATCTTATTGCTACTCCAGTTTCTTCTTCTATTTTTGGCATTACATCATGTATTTCTTCTAATAATTTTATTGCTGGATCTCCTATTTTTACTAAATCTGTATCTGTAATTTCTACATATGATATTCCTTGTTTTTTATATTCTCGTGCTATCCATAAATATTTATCTTGTCTTAAAGTATTATTTTTATATTTACTATTGTCTTTTTTATCTTCTAATATTCTTTTTACATAATTTACTATATCTTTCTCTGGTATTTTTTCTATATTTTTAAAATTAATATTTATTTTGTTTTCTGAAAATTTCGCTTTACAAAAAACATATCTATATATATATACTTTTTCTAAATTTGTAAATACTGATTGACCATCTTTTAATAATGCTAAACTATTTCGTATTTTAACAATATTTTCTTCTGCATTTTCTAAATTATTTAATATTAAATCTGCAAAATTTATAAATGTATTATCATCTATTTTTCTTGTTAAATATTTACCATTTAATTCACTTTTTTCAAATTCTTTTTCTACTATTTTTCTATCTTTTAATATTTCTCTTTCTTGTTTTTCTGTTATTTTTAGTCCTAATTTTTTTATATAATACAATGGATATTTTATTTGATGTACTATTCCTAAAGAAATTAATATATCTGGTGTTAAATTTGCATTCATATGTGTGTGTAAGTCTGTTTTGAATTTTGATTTTTTAAGAATGTAAGATTTTACTATAGTTTTACTTACATCTAACTTATAATCTTTTGTTTGAGACATTAATGTTTTTATTATTGCTGGCATTTTTGCTTTTACTTCTATTATATCTTCATATATACTTGCTATCTTCATTCCTGCTATTCTGAATATATATACATCTTCATTATCTCCATTTATTGATGCTGGAATTGTATCTTTTATTATTTTTAGTCCATTTTCATCTTCTGATATTTCTAAATTACACAATTTAGCTAAATTTTTTATTAAATTTCCATTTTTATGATTTGGAGTTCTTATAATATATTGAAGTTCATCCTCTATTTCAGTTTTATATAATTCTACAACAATGTCTTTTTCTTTATCTATATAAAATCTATTAAAATACTTTAGATTTTTCATTATTATATTATCTCCTTTCTACTTTCTTTTGTTCTTCTTATTAATTCTATATTATACCAAAATATTATAAAAATTTCAAGTATTTTTCATAATTTATGTAAACTCTTTATATATAATTATTCATCCATTTTGTATATGTTGCTTATATAATAAAAATTGTTCTATATATAAAAAAATCTAGTTACAAACTAGATTTTAAAATTTAAATTATCATCTTTATTATCAGCTGCTTCTAACATTATATTTCTTTTAGCTTCCATTTTGTTTGAAATAATAAGCATATTATCATCAATGTTATTTATTACTTTTGCATATTTTATTAAATTTTTTGATTCATTTTTTGAAATATTAGAATTTTTATATTTAAGTTTATGTTCTAAACTAGCAAAAAAATCCATTCCTAAAGTACGAATTTGTATTTCTACTTTTACAAACATAATTCCTGATGAAAAATTTACTGGTACTTCTACAATTAAATGATAACTCATATAACCACTTTTTTTAGGTTTTTTCATGAAATCTTTTTTATTCAATACTCGTAATTCTTGAAAATTTTCAATAATTTCAGCTACTTTATAAACATCACTTTTAAAATTACATACTATTCTTATTCCAGCTATATCATTAATTTTATCAAATAAATTTTCATATGTTAAATCATATTTTTTTCTTTCCATCTTTTTTATTATGCTATTTGGTTTTTTTATTCTAGTAGATATATATTCTATTGGATCATAGTCTGAAAATAATTTTAATTCTTCTTGTAGAATTTCTATTTTTGTTTTTATTTCTTTTAATGCTGATGTATAAAGAAACATTACTTTTTTAAAATTTTCATCTTCTATATGTATTGTTTCTTGGTTTACCAAATTATCTTCCATATTTATTAGATAATTTTTTTCAATTTCTCCCATGTACTCATCCTTTCTTTTGTTATTTTGTATAGTAATTTTATATATGAATTATTAAATTAATATTAAATAATTGTAAACTTTTTGTGAATACTTTATTAAATAATTATTAAGATTTTTAAATTTATCTTATACTATTATTGTTTTTTTCTATTATATAAAAATTGTAAATAATATTATACTAAAAATCATTATACTTATTGTACTAAAATAAATTTGATATCTTACCCATCTTTTAGTTTCACTTTTTAGTCCATCTGCTATAATTATAAAACTTAAAGATATTGGCACTACCATATATCTAGCATTACTTGAACATATATATGGCATACTAATATTTAATCCAATATATGATATAAAATATATTATGCATGTTATACAAATAATTTCATTTTTCTTATAATTTTTAAAGAAATAATATATAAAATTTATAACCAATAATATATTTAATATTATCATTATATAAAATATAAATTCATTATTAATAGTTTCTCCAAAACTTATAGTTGTAAATATAAGTCTATTCCATATATTTACACTATTTATATTAAAAGGATTAGTTATACCATATCTATTCCATAAGCTTTCGTTCCTTACACTTAAATACTCGTATGGACTAATTATCCCAATAGTATTTAATCCATTATATAAATTTCTTATTTGAAACCATAATGCTAATGGGATAGTTATTATTGAAAAAATTAATAATTCTAATATTAATTTTTTTACTTTTTTATTTTCTTTTACATATTCATTTAATACTTTAAAATAAATATATATTGTTGGAAATATCATAACAAACATTGATGTTTTTGTCATACAACCTAATCCTATACATAATGCAATTTTTATAGTATTTGATAATGTTTGGTGCTTTTTCCATCTTAATAAATATAAAAAACATAGGATTGAAAACATTATTACTAGTTGATCATTATTTATAGAACCTGATTGAAAAATATATAATGGATAAAATCCAAATAATATCATTGGTATTATTTTGTTTTCTATTTCCAGCTCTTTAAGTATTTTATATAATGTTATAATTATGATTATTGAATAAGTAAGAGTAATTAACTGCATACTTTCAAATTTTATTATACTGTTATTAGATATATTATCCATAATTTTAAGACATGTTGACATTATAAAATGATGTAGTGGTGGATGATAAAATTGTCCTACTATTTTATTTGGTAGCTTATTATAGGTATATAATTGCATTATATAATTTATATGTCTACCTTCATTCTTTTCTTTATCAAAATTTTCATATATTTTATTATAATCTTCTTCTGTTTCTATTTCTCCAATTCCAACATCATATTGATAATCTGAAATATTAGTTTTGGAAACATACATCACTCTAATAAAAATAGCTAAACAGATTATTATAATAAGTATAATATGTGTTTTATTATTTAATTTTTTCATTATATCTCCATTAATTTATATTTTATATATTTTTTATATCATATTTATATATTTATATCAATATATATCAAACTCTAAATAAGAATAAACAACTAACCCCCCAAAATTGTTTTGGGGGGTTAGCTGTTTATGAACCTTTTGCTAATTAACAGGCATATCCATTTCTTCTTTTTGATGCTACCTCTACCAAAAATCTAGGCATTTTTAATTCAACACCATATTTAGTAGAAACTGAAACATCAGCTGTTTTATCCTGTTCCTGCACTTTTCCTTCTGCATCTGCTGAAACATTAGCTGTTTTATTCTCTTCCTGTGCTTTGCCTT
>CAOJJB010000007.1 GCA_948436975.1 uncultured Clostridium sp.
ATTGGTGTACAAGTTGTAATACATCAATTTCAGATGCAGAAGTAGAATATAAAGAGGAGCCATCACATTTATGGCATATAAGATATAAAATAGCTGGAACAGATAATCAATATATAGAAGTAGCAACAACAAGACCAGAAACAATGTTAGGAGATACAGCAGTTGCAGTACATCCAAATGATGATAGATATAAACATTTAGTTGGAAAAACTTGTATACTACCAATAATGAATAAAGAAATTCCTATAATAGCAGATGAATTTGTAGAGATGGAATTTGGAACAGGATGTGTAAAAATAACACCAGCACATGATATGAATGATTATCAAGCAGGAATAAGACATAATTTAGAGATAATTGAAGTTTTTGATGAAAACTTTAAAATGGGAGATTTAGTTTCAGAATATAAAGGAATGGATTTGCTTGAAGCAAGAAAGAAAATAGTAGAAAATCTAGATGAAATAGGAGCTTTAATAAAAACAGAAGAATATACCCATAATGTAGCAAAATGTGAAAGATGTAAAAATACAATAGAACCTAAAATATCAGAGCAATGGTTTGTAAGTATGAAAGACTTGGCCAAAAGAGCAGCAGATAGTGTAAGAAATGGAGATACAAAATTTATACCACAAAGATATGAAAAACAATATTTTCATTGGCTAGATAATATACAAGATTGGTGTATATCTCGTCAATTATGGTGGGGACATAGAATACCAGTTTACTATTGTGATGAATGTGGACACTTTAATGTTTCAAAAACTGAAGCCACAAAGTGTGAAAAATGTGGAAGTAATTCATTACATCAAGATCCAGATACATTAGATACATGGTTTAGTTCAGCATTATGGCCATTTTCTACATTAGGTTGGCCAAATAAAGAAAACGAAGATTATAAAGATTTTTATCCAACACAAACATTAGTTACAGGATTTGATATTATAACATTTTGGATTTCGAGAATGATGACACAAGGATTAGAATTTACAGATGAAGTACCATTTAAAGATGTATTAGTTCATGGAATAGTAAGAGATAGTAAAGGAAGAAAAATGTCTAAGACATTAGGAAATGGAATAGATCCACTAGATATAATAGATGAATATGGAACAGACAGTTTAAGATTTTCATTACTTTCAGGAACAACTATGGGAAATGATATAAGATTTATGCCTGAAAAACTAGAACAAGCTTCAAACTTTGCAAACAAAATTTGGAATGCTGCTAAATTTATTACAATGAGTTTAGTAGAAGACAAAGACATTATTGAATTTTCGGAAAAAGTTTATGATAAAACAAATAAGAAGTTTAAAGCTGAATTACTTAAAATTGAAGATAAATGGATAATAAATAAGCTAGATAAGGTAATAGCAGATGTTACAAAAAATATTGAAAATTATGATTTAGGAATTGCATTAGATAAGATATATAATTTTATATGGAATGAATTTTGTGATTGGTATATAGAAATGGTAAAGTCAAGATTATATAGTGAGAAATATGATGAAAAAGTTACAGTATGTTTTGTATTAGATTATATTTTTGCACTTTCATTAAAACTATTACATCCATTTATGCCATTTGTAACATCAGAAATTTATAGTAAATTAGTACAATATAATAGTAAAGAATTAATGATTAGTAAATGGCCTAATTTAAAAGAAAAATTCGATTTTGATAATGATGAAATAGTTATTGAGAAACTAAAAAAATTAATTGTAGAAATAAGAAATATACGAACTAAAATGAATGTTCATCCATCTAAAAAATCAAAATTATTAATAATGACAAATACTATTGAAAAAGAAATAAAACAAGCAGAAGAATTTTTAACTAAATTAGGATTTTCAAATGAAATTATTATAGTAAAAAATGAAAATGAAGTTCCTAAAAATGCAGTTTCAATAGTTGTAGATGATTTAAAAGTTTATATACCTTTTGAAGAATTAGTAGATATAGAAGAAGAGATAAAAAGATTAGAGAGTGAGAAAGTAAAATTAAAATCAGAAGTACAAAGAGGAGAGAAAATGCTTTCAAATCCTGGATTTATCAATAAAGCACCAGAAACTAAAATTAATGAAGAAAAAGCAAAACTTGAGAATTATAAACAAATGCTTATAAATGTTGAAGAAAGATTAAAAAATATAAGATAATTAGCATTTTTCGCAAATTGACACAATTTGTGGAATATGTTATACTTAAAAAAGGAATATATTTTGAAATAAAAAGATCTAAGGTAATGGATCGTCAGCATCACATCAGGGAGGTCATTATGGAAAAAGAAGAACGTAAAACGGCAGAAGAAGAGGCAGTAGAAGCACTTCTGAATGCAGACACTACTGAAGAAATGGAAAGGATTTTAGATAATTTTATTAAACAAAAAGAGTGATTAAAATAGCAAAAGATCTATGATGTAGTATCAGGATCTTTTTTGCTATAAAAAAGTATAAAATACTAGAAATAATATAAAAAATATGATATAAAAAATAATATTGGGGGCAAAGAAAGGAAAGAAAATGCTTGAATTTGTTCTCAATTTTTTATTTCCACAAGTTTGTGTAATATGTGGAAAAACAGATATAAATTCTTTATGTGAAGAATGTAAGGAAAGAATAAAAAAAATAGAAAAAAGTAGACATATAAAGGATAAAAATATATTAAAACAAAATTATAAAATAAATTTTGAAAAAGTATATTTTGATGAACTAATATATATTTTTGAATACAAAAAAATAATCAGAAAATTATTATTAAGATATAAATTTTCCAGCAAATCATATATATCTAATTTTTGGGCCAATATAATATTAAATAATAAAAAAATAGATGAAATTTTTAAAATTTATGATATAATAATTCCAGTTCCAATGGACAAACAAAAAAGACTAGAAAGAGGATATAATCAAACAGAATTAATAACAAATATAATATCAAAATACAATAAAATATTAGTAGAAAACAAAGTATTATTTAAAGACAAGAAAACAAAAACACAAAGTACATTAAGTTTAGAAGAAAGATATGAAAATATAAAAAATGCTTTTAAAATAAAAAATATAAATAAAATAAAAAATAAACAAATAATTTTATTTGATGATATATATACAACAGGAGCAACAGTAAATGAAATATCTAAAAAACTAAAGAAATCAGGAGCAAAAAAAGTTCTTGTATTAGTTATTGCAAAAGATTAGGAGGAATAAATGGAAGATTTAGTAGAAAGTATATTAGACTATGTAAGAGCAGATTATACAGATTATGCCATAATGATAAATGGAGAATGGGGAAGTGGAAAAACCTATTTTTGGAATAACAAAATAAGAAATAAAATAGATTCACTAACATTTAATGGAAAACAATACTCAACAATATATATGTCATTATATGGTATATCAAACTTAGAAGATATAAGTAAAAAAATATTTATAGAAACAACTCAACTAATGGACAAAAATATGAAAAAATATATGAATACACATGACCAAACTTCTATACCAGAATATGCTAAAACAGGTTTAGATATGGCACATTTATTTGGAGCGAAACAAGCAGGCGAAAAAATAGATTATTCACAATTTTTTTCAACAGATGATAAAGTGTTATGCTTTGATGACTTAGAAAGAGCAAATGTAGATGTTATAGATATATTAGGATATATAAATAATTTTGTTGAACATGATCATATAAAAACAATTATAATTTGTAATGAAAAAGAATTATCAACAAAATTAAAAAGTTCTAATCTAGAAATGAAAACTTTTATAGCAACATATCTTTTAGACAAAGAGGGAACTTTGCTAAAAGCTGACAAGCCAATGGTTGAAAAAATTGGAGAAAAAATAGAATATGTATTTGATAAAGCAAATGATTATGAAAGAATAAAAGAAAAGCTAATAGGAGAAACTTTTGAATATGCACCACAATTTAGTTACATAATAAATGGATTATTAATAAGATATGAATCAAATCCAGACTTAATAAGATTTTTAAGAGAACATACAAACTTAATAACAAATACATTTATAAAATCAGGAACTAAAAACTTAAGAATTTTAAAACATGCATTAAATGATTTTAAAAAAATATATGAAACAGTAAATAAATTTTATCCAAATACAAACTTAAGAGTATTACAAACCATGTTAATATTTACAATAGCAGTATCATTTGAAATAAAAGCTGGAAAAATAACTAAAGATAAATTTTTAAATATCAATTCAAATGAAGAATATAAAGCTATATTAGTTTCATCAAGAGTTTTAATGGATAATAGACAATTTTACATTAAAGAATTTGATAATAATTATTATTTTAATTTTAAATCAGAGTATAGATTTTTTAAATTTATAGAAATGTATGTAAGAAATAGAATTTTTGATATGAAAGTATTCAAAAATGATATGGAAATGATAATACAAACAATAGATACAGAAAAATTACCAGGTTATAAAAGACTATTAATAGAAGAATATTGGAAAATTTCAGATGACCAATTTCCAGCAGTTGTAGCAGAAGTAATTGAAAATATAAAAAATGGAGATTTAAAACTTATTGAATTAGTAAAATTATTTGCGTATTTTAGTTATTTCTCAAGAAAGAACCTAATAAATTATGATATGCCAACAATAAAGTCAATATTTTTACAAGGAATGGATTTAGTAGCAGAAAAATCTGAATATTGTGATAATATAAATGAAGAACTTTCAAGAATTGGAATAGATATTGGTGAAGATATGAAAGATATATTAAAGCATTTTCATGAACTAAACAAAGAACTTGAAAAGAAAATGTATAGAAATAAAGCAGAAGAAATATTTAAGTGTATACCAATGAAAATGGAGAACTTTTATGATAAGTTTACAACAGAATGTATGGAAAAACCAATACTAAATTATTATGATACATATCAAATGATACAAAGAATTACTTGCGCTAGTAATGAAGACATTGTAAAAATAAAAGAAATGTTAATAGATAGAGCTAAAAAAAATAAAGAAGTTCTTTCAGTTGAATTACCATTTATAATAAACTTAAAATTAGCACTAGAAACATATTGCAAAGATAAAGAAGTAAGTATAAAGAAAGTTATGCTTAAAGAATTTGCAGATGACCTGCAAATTATAATTAATTTATATACAAATATGGAAAGGCCAATCGTATATAAAAAGAAATAGTAGATACTTAGGAAGGAAAATAAAATGTTTAAAATAGGATGTCATTTGTCAGCATCTAAAGGGTATTTAGAAATGGCAAAAGTAAGTGAACAAATAGGAGCAAATACATTTCAATTTTTTACTAGAAATCCAAGAGGTGGAAAAGCAAAAGATATAGATGAAAAAGATGTACAAGCATTTTTAGATAAATCAAAAGAAATAGGAATTGATATAATTTTAGCACATGCACCATATACTTTAAATTGTGCATCAGCAGATGAAAAGATTAGAGAATTTGCAAAAGAAACTATGAAAGATGATTTGATGAGAATGGAATATACACCAAACAATTTATACAACTTTCATCCAGGAAGTCATGTAGGACAAGGTGTAGAAATAGGAATAAAATATATTATAGATATATTAAATGAAGTATTAACAGAAAATCAAACAACAATAGTATTATTAGAAACAATGGCAGGTAAAGGTTCAGAAATAGGAAGAAATTTTGAAGAATTAAAAAAAATAATAGATGGAGTTAATTTAAAAGAAAAGATAGGAGTTTGTTTAGATACATGTCATGTAAATGATGCAGGATATGATATAATAAATAATTTAGATGGTGTTTTAGAAGAATTTGATAAAATAATAGGATTAGAAAAATTAAAAGCAATTCATATAAATGATAGTAAAAATGAAATAGGAGCACATAAAGATAGACACGAGAAAATAGGAGAAGGCACAATAGGAATACAAGCATTTGAAAGAATAATAAATCATAATAAATTAAGAAATTTACCATTTTTCTTAGAAACACCAAATGAACTAGAAGGTTATAAAAAAGAAATAGAAATATTAAGAAAATTATATAAAAATTAATATCTTTTTAAGTTTAATTTAAGAATTATCGTATAAAATTAACTCATACTTAAGAGAAAGGAGAGATGCGATGGTTCTTAAAATTTATATACAAATTAGAAAATGACGAAATTTTAGTAAAATCCCCAAATTAAAATAAATAAAAATATGATAAGTTTTAATCATGTTTTCTAAGTGTTAACAAATATTAGAAGATTGTTAACACTTTTTCTTTTTTTATATCTTTACAAAAATGTATATAATTTGATAAAATAAGAAAAAAATAAAAAGAGGAGAGAAATAATGAAACATTTAATTGATATAAAAGATTTGTCAATAGAAGAAATTGATAATTTGATTGAAGTAGCTAAAGATATTATCACTAATAAAGAGAAATATTCTCATAAATGTGATGGTAAAAAATTGGCTACTTTATTTTTTGAGCCAAGCACAAGAACAAGACTAAGTTTTGAAGCTGCAATGATGGAATTAGGAGGAAATGTATTAGGGTTTTCAGAAGCATCATCAAGTTCAGTATCAAAAGGAGAAACAGTATCAGATACAATAAGAGTAGTAGGATGTTATAGTGATATAATAACAATGAGGCATCCAAAAGAAGGAGCACCATATGTAGCATCATTAAAATCAGATGTACCAATAATAAATGCAGGGGATGGAGGTCATAATCATCCAACACAAACATTAACAGATTTATTAACAATAAAATATGAAAAAGGAAGATTAGATAACTTAACAATAGGACTTTGCGGAGATTTAAAATTTGGTAGGACAGTACATTCACTAATTACAGCAATGTCAAGATATGAAAATATAAATTTTGTATTAATTTCACCAGACGAACTAAAACTTCCAGAATATGTAAAAAAAGAAATTTTAGAAAAAAATAATATTAAATATATAGAAACAAAAGACATAGAAGAACATATGAATGAATTAGATATACTTTATATGACAAGAGTACAAAAAGAAAGATTTTTTAATGAAGCAGATTATGTTCGTTTAAAGGATTATTATATTTTAAATAAAGAAAAATTGAAAAAAGCTAAAAAAGATTTATGTATAATGCACCCATTACCAAGAGTAAATGAAATATCAACAGATGTAGATGATGATTCAAGAGCATGCTATTTTAGACAAGCTAAATATGGAAAATATATTAGAATGGCATTAATATTAAAATTATTGGAGGTAGAATAATGAATATAGATAGTATAAAAGATGGATATGTTATAGATCATATTCAAGCAGGTAAAGGAATGCAAATATATGAAATACTTAAATTAAATGAATTAGATTGTCAAGTAGCAATTATAACAAATGCAAAAAGTGAAAAAACAGGTAAAAAAGATATAATAAAAATAGATAAAAATATAGATATAAATTTAGAAAAATTAGGATTTATAGATCATAATATTACTATTAATATTGTAAAAAATGACAAAATAATTGAAAAAAGAAGATTAAATTTACCAGATAAAATAGTAAATGTAGCAAAATGTAATAATCCAAGATGTATTACATCTATTGAAAAAGATTTAGATCAAATATTTATTTTAACAGATAAAGAAAAAGAAGTTTATAGATGTAAGTATTGTGAAATGAGTTTAAAAAACAAAAATTATTAGAAATTATAACAAATATTATAATAAGTAGAACTAAATTTTTTCTTTAAAATTCATAATAAAATTAAATAATTAAAAATTATTTTAATGTATATTTTTTTCCTTTTTTGTCATACTAAGAATATAAATACAAAATAAGGAGGAATTTATGAAAGCAACAGGAGTAGTAAGAAGAATAGACGATTTAGGTAGAGTTGTTATTCCAAAAGAAATAAGAAAAGTCCATAGAATAAAAGAAGGAGATCCACTTGAAATATTTACAGATAAAGAAGGAGAAATAATACTAAAAAAATATTCTCCTATAGGTGAATTAACAGAATTTGCTTCAACATATGCAGACACTATATCAAAAACTACAGGACATATCGCATGTATAACAGATAAAGATACTGTAATAGCTGTTTCAGGTGGTTCAAAAAAAGATTTTTTAGAGAAAAACTTAAGTAAAGAACTAGAAGAAGTAATGGAAAATAAAGAAATTTTTAAAAGTAAAGAGAATAATGAAATTGCTATACCTATAACACAAAATGAAGGAAGAGAAAGAATTTATAATTCTCAAGTTATATATCCAATAATTACAGATGGAGATGTTGTAGGAAGTGTTATACTTCTTTCAAAAGAACCAAATCAAAAAATGGGTGAAGTAGAAGATAAGGTTGCCCAATCAGCAGCAGGATTTTTAGGAACTCATCTAGAAATTTAAGAAGGAAAGAACTATTTTTAATAAAATTTTAAAAAAGTTTTATTAGAAATAGTTCTTTTATAAAATTTAATATATGCTATGAAAAAAGTATAAAAAAACTTGAAAGTTACAAAAATGTTACAAAAAAGTATTGTTAATGTAATATAAAAAATATAGAAAAAAATGTAAAAAAATGTTAAAATAATTAAAAGAAATTAAGAAAGATACATAATCATTCTAAGGGGGATAAATTTATGAGCACTAAAAATATAAAAGAACTTGAAGAATTAGCAGAAAGTGGAGATATTGATGCAATTTATGAATTAGGACAAAGGTATTATAATGGAGTAGGAGTAGATATAGATTATGGAAAAGCTAGAGGATACTTTGAAACAGCTGCTGAAAAGGGTTCACAAGTTTCTAATTATTATTTAGGAAAAATTTATTATAATGGAAATGGTGTTGAAACTAATCATGCAAAAGCAAAAGACTATTTTGAAAAATCATCAAAAGCAGATAATGTATTTTCTACATATTATTTAGGAAAGTTATATTTTTGGGGAGATGGAGTAGAAAAGGATTATAATAAAGCAAATGAATATAAAAAATCAATATTAAATAAACCAATATATACAAATCAAGATGCAGGTTTAGAGGAATTTTATAGTATAACAGATTTTGAAGGATTAACAAGAGGATATGTAGGAGAATTACAACAAAAAGTTTTATTAGAATATAAAAGTTTATTTGGAAAAGAATAAAATATAAAAGCCAATATGCAGTGTTTATACTGAACCAAAATATCAAATTTTTGTGTTCAGTATAATTAGTATAAGGGCTTTTTTTCTTCTTTACATAAAAGCTTGAAAAATATAACGCTTTATAATATAATAAATAAAGTTATTTAAAGAGATAAAAGGAGAATATTATGAAGGCAATAGAAATAAGAAACAAATATTTAAATTTTTTCAAAAAATATGGACACTCAGTAATACCATCAGCACCAGTAATACCTGAAAATGATCCATCAGTTTTATTTACAACAGCAGGAATGCAACCATTAGTACCCTATCTTTTAGGGCAAAATCATCCATCAGGAACAAGACTAACAGACTATCAAAAATGTGTTAGAACAGTTGATATAGATGAAGTTGGAGATAATCGTCATCTAACATATTTTGAAATGTTAGGAAATTGGTCATTAGGGGATTATTTTAAAAACGAATCAATATCAATGAGTTATGAATTTCTAACAAAAGAATTAGGAATACCAGCTGAAAAATTATCAGTTACATGTTTTGCAGGAGATAATGATTGTGCAAAAGATGAAATTTCATATGAAGCATGGAAAAAAGCAGGAATACCAGATGAAAGAATATATTTTTTTGGAAAAGATGATAATTGGTGGATAGCAGGAGAAGAAGGACCATGTGGACCAGATACAGAAATGTTTTATGATACAGGAAAACCAAAGTGTTCATCAGAATGTAATCCATCATGTGATTGTGGTAAATATGTTGAAATTTGGAATAATGTATTTATGGAATTTTATAAAGATAAAAATGGATACACAAAATTATCACAACAAAATGTAGATACAGGACTTGGACTAGAAAGAATGACAATGCTATTACAAGGTAAAGAAACACCATTTGAAATAGAATTATTTGCACCAGTTATGGACAAATTAGTAGAATTACAAAAAGTAGATAATATAGAAAGCAGAAGAATAATAGCAGAACATTTACGTTCAAGCATAATGATAATAAATGATGGTGGAAGACCAAGCAATGTAGATAGAGGATATATATTAAGAAGACTACTTCGTAGAATGACAAGACATCTAAACAAATTAGAAATAGATTTAAATAGTTTAGAAGAAATAATAAATATATCAATAGACTCATTAAAAGAATTATATCCAGAATTAGAAACAAATAAAAACACAATAAAAAATGTTATAATAGAAGAAAAAAATAAATTTGTAAAAACACTTAAACATGGTGAAAAAGAATTTGAAAAAGTAGCAAACAAAACTAAAAATAGTGGAAAAAAAGTATTAGAAACAGAAGCAGTATTTAACTTATATGAAACATATGGATTTCCACCTGAAATGACAGAAGAACTTGCAAAAGAACAAGGATTAGAAGTAGATATGTCAGACTATCAAAAGTTATTTAAAGAACATCAAGAAAAATCAAGAATGGGAAGTGAACAAAAATTTAAAGGTGGACTAGCATCAACAGGGGAAATAGAAACTCAGTATCATACAGCAACACATCTTTTAAATGCAGCATTAAAAGATGTGTTAGGAGAACATGTACATCAAAAAGGAAGTAATATAACATCAGAAAGAATGAGATTTGATTTTTCACATGGAGCAAAAATGACAGATGAAGAAAAACAAAAAGTAGAAGCACTAGTAAATGAATATATAGAAAAAGATATAAAAGTAGAAAAATTAGAAATGAAAAAAGAAGAAGCAATAGAAATGGGTGCAGAAGCAATGTTTTTAGATAAATATGGAGATATAGTAACAGTATATAAAATAGGAGATGTATCATTAGAATTATGTGGGGGACCACATGTAGAGAGTACAGGAAAACTAGGTCATTTTAAAATAAAAAAAGAAGAAGCATCATCAGCAGGAGTAAGAAGAATAAAAGCAATATTAGAATAATATTTAATTTAAAATGAGTTAGTTAATAGATCTTTACTAATAAAGTTAAAGTTATATATTACAGTTTAATATAAAATGTTTTTTATTTAGTATCATATTATATGAACTCATATTAATAATAAATTGAAAAAAGATAATTTATATGATATAATAAAAATAGATTGTTATGTAAATTATAAGATTGGAGTGAAGAACATGCTTAGTAGTAAATATAGTAATGTTTTGACAATGCTATTAGTAGTATTTATAGTTGCAATAGTAGGTATAATAGGCTATTTTGGTTATGATTTATTAAATTCTAAAAATGTAAATTCGAATGCACAATCTACATTAGAAGAATTTGATAAAGCAATAAAAAGAGAAACTGTTTCAGAAGAACAAGAAGAAGATAAAGAAGTAAAAAACCCAATGGATGAATTAAATGAATTAATGGAAGAACAAGAAGAAACAGAAAGAACGCCAGAAAAAATTTATATGGAAGGGTATGAAGTAAAAGGAAGAATACAAATACCTAAAACAGGAGTAGATTATCCTGTTCTTGAAAAGGTTACCAAAAAGAGCCTTGAAATAGCTGTTGCAATAGCATATGGACCAGGGTTAAATGAAGTAGGAAATACAATTATATATGGACATAATCTTAGAAATGGATTATTTTTCTCAGACAACAAAAAATTAGCAAAAGGTGATAAAGTGTTAGTTACAGATCAAATGGGTCAAACAGTTACATATACTATTTATAATATATATCAAACAACTCCAAGTGATGCATCTTTCTTTACAAGGGACACAGCAGGAAAAAGAGAAATATCTCTACAAACATGTACAGATGACAGCAAAGGAAGAATAATTATTTGGGCAGCAGAAGATTAAATTAAGAAAAGAGAGTTCTTGAAGTGAACTAAATGGGGTTCACTTCATCTTAGAACTCTTTTTTTATTGATTATATTATTATATGTTATAATAAAATTATAATGTATAGGAGAGAAATAATTGATATGATAAAAGAACCCAAAATATTATTAAATAATTTAAGAAAAATAGATAATTTGTTAGATAAAGTACAAAAAGAAGATGATGTAGAAAATATTTATATTGAAAATTATCAAAATCAAAATATTGATGTAATGGATATTACAATTAGAAAATCATTAATTAACAATATAGAAGTTATAAGTAGTAATTTAGAGAAAAACACTTTTATGGATGTAAAATTTAGTAATTGTAATTTTTCTAATACTTTATTTGATAATTGTAGTTTTATAAGGTGTGAATTTAATGATTGTAAATTGACAGGATGTAATTTTATTGAGAGTAGATTATGTGATATAAGTTTTAAAGATACAAATATGAATTATGCTAATTTATCAATGGTTGGCATAAAAGATACTTTATTTAAAAATGTAGGATTGAGAAATAGTAATTTTCAAGAAAACAAAATTAAAAATCTTGTGTTTAAAAATGTAGATTTAACACAATCACAATTTTTTAAAACTAGTTTAAATGGAATTGATTTTTCAGATAGTATAATTGAAGGTATTAGTGTTTCTATTAATGATATAAAAGGTTCTATAATAAATCAATTTCAAGCAGTAGATTTATTATATTTGTTGGGTGTAAAAATAAAAATATAGAAAGGAGATTATTAATGATTTATTTGTAATCTATGAAACTTTAATTATTCTTTTTAGACATATAAAAAAGAATATCGTCTAAAAAGATGATATTCTTTAAAATTTAATTTTTATTTGTTTTATTATATTCATAATCTAATTTTTTTACTAATTCTTCTTTAAATTCTTCACTTAATTCTAATTGGTTTATTTTGGTAGCAACTTTTCCTAATTCTACTTCTAATTCATCAGGTAAATTTTTGGTTATACTTTTATCTAAATGTTTTTTTATAAAAATAAAAAGAACTAATAGTAATGATAGTAATGATAGAATAATAATTAATATCAAAAATAGAGTATTCAATAGTAATCATCTCCTTATACAAAATTCAAATTGCTATAAGTCTATAATTAATAAACTTCTGATATAGTTATATGTTAAAAAACTTTTGGACATAATAAAATAATCAAGAATTGTATTCAATAGGAGGTGCCCAAAATAGTAACAAAAACAAGAAAGATATTAGCCAATAATATTGTTTATTTTAGAATCAAAAATGGTTGGTCGCAAGAATATTTTGCAGAATTATTAGGCACAAGTTCTGGTTATGTTTCTGAAATTGAGAATGAAAAAAGAAATATATCTAGTGATTATATTGATGTTATTGCTAATATTTTTAATATTGAGCCACACGAGTTATTAATAAATCGTGTACCTGTTGAAAACAGACGAATAAATAGACACAAGAGATAAATATAAATTATCTCTTTTTTAGCAAGTTGAATTATATTATATCATATAAATAAGAAATTGCATATATATTCTGAATATATAAACGGCTCTTAAACATTCCTCTCGAATGATACAATCTGCGTGAGGTGAAAAACATGGAAAATAATAGTATAATTATATATAGAGATTATGGAGATATAATATTCGATGTAAAAACTATTATGGATAAAAAAGGCATTACTGTAAATCAAGTAGTAAAAAAGACTGGATTACACCATCAAGTAATACGAAGATATTATGAGGGTTCTGTAATAAGATATGATAAAGATGTTCTATCAAAATTATGTTTTGTTATAGGATGCAATTTAAGTGATATTATGAATTATCAAAGACCTAAAGATAGTTAGATATATCTTTATAAAAAATAAAAAATTATAGAACTATATAAAAATAAGCAACTTTTCTTAATTAAAAGTTGCTTATTTTTTATGCCTTAGCTGGCTAGATTCGAATACTCCAAAGAGGACTTCTTCGCTTTGCTCAGGGCGCCGCGATGCCTTCGGCACACTATTTCTGCTTACTAACCATTACAACGAAAAAATAAAAGCAATAGCTTTGCTATCACTTTCATTTTTTGGCTGGGCTGGCTAGATTCGAACTAGCGCATGCCAGAGTCAAAGTCTGGTGCCTTACCGCTTGGCTACAGCCCAATATTAATATAAAAATGTTTTCGCATACTGTTGTGTTTTATAAAAGTGGGGTGGAAGATGGGACTCGAACCCACGGTCTTCAGTGCCACAAACTGACGCGTTAACCAACTACGCTACATCCACCATATAGAATCGGTGTTCTCACAACGCTATTATATTGTAAAACAATTTTTATAGTTTGTCAATCTTTTTTAATAAAATAAAAATATATATTTTATATGTATTATGATAAAATTTATGATATACTTATAATACCTAAACATAATAAATTGAAAGTGGGAGAGAATGTCTGAATTATTAAAGAAAATAGTTGAAAATAAAAAATATATTGTGATTGTTATTGTTTTACTTTTAATAGTTATTTTAAGTATATTTATATTTATAAAAATTGAAGAAAAAAGGAACGATGTTGATATATCTGATGCAATACATGGAGCAATTATAGAAAAAAATGTAGAGTTTTATAGAAAGCCAAAACAATCTAAATGGACTAAACGAAGAGAATTCGAATTAGGTGAAAATGTGTATATACTTGAAACCGTTTTAGACAAAACAAATAAAGAATGGTATAAAATAAAAGCAAAAGATAAAGTAGGATATGTTTTAAAAAATAAAGTTAAATATTATGAATTTTCTGATAAAGATGGAAAAGTATTAATGTCTGATGTATCTAAATTTAATGTTATATATAAACATTTTAACAATTCAGAAGAATATGCAGCATTTATATTAAATAATAATATAAACTATGTCTATATTAGATTAGGGGGAAGAGGTTATGGAGAAGAGGGAAACTTTTATACAGATCCAAATTATCAAATTTTTATAGATACTTGTGAATATTTAGGAGTTCCATATGGATTTTATTATATAGATGAAGCTATTACATCAGAAGAAGTAAATGAAGAAGTTAATTTTGTTAACGATTTTCTAGAAAAAAATGCAACTAAATTATGTGTTCTTCCATTAGTTATAGATGCTGAAAGTCATGATGGAGTTGGACGAGCTGATAATATATGGGAAGAAAGGGCAAATATTATTTCAGAATTAATAATGAAATTTAAAGAAAATAATATAGAAACATTAATTTATAGTAATGCTAAAACAGCTAATGAATATTTATATAATATAGATTCAAAATTTTGGGTTGCTTATTATCCTAAAGAAAAAAAGATACCTAATTATTGGTATACAGATACAGACCAAGAGCCAGTTTCTAATATTGAATTTACCAATAAAATAGTAGGATGGCAATTTACAGAAAATGGAGCAGAAGAAGATATAAAAGAACAAGTAGATGTAAGTCTAGTAAAAAATGAATATTTTAGAAATTTTGTAAAATAAAATTTAACTGGAGGAAAAATGATACAAAGAAAATTAGTCTATATATTTTTAATAATTATAATTGTACAATTTATTTTTTATAATAAAAGTAAAGCAACAGAAAATATAAATCCAAATGAACAACTAAAAGTAGTCTTAAATGATAATGAATTAGTAGAACAAAGCTTAAATAATGAGATGAAAATTTATTCAGAATCAGCTATATTAATGGAAGAAAAAACAGGAAAAATATTATATGAAAAAGATATTCATGTAAGAAAATATCCAGCAAGTACCACTAAAATATTAACAGCTATAATAGCATTAGAAAAATGTAATTTAGATGAAAAAGCACAAGCTAGTAATGAAGCAGTTAATATAATTAAATCAGGATATTCAACAGCAAATATAAAAGTTGGGGAAACATTTACAATAGGAGAATTAGTAGATGTAATGTTAATACATTCAGCAAATGAGGCAGCTAATATTATTGCAGAACATATATCAGGAACTACAGTAGAGTTTGCAAGAATTATGAATGCAAAAGCAAAAGAAATAGGTTGCCTAGATTCTAATTTTGTTAATCCAAATGGTGTACATGATGAAAACCATTATTCAACAGCATATGACTTAGCTTTAATTGCTAGATATTGTATGAAAAATGAAAAGTTTAGAGAAATAGTAACTAAAATGCAATGTGAATTACCACCAACTGAACTTTGGCAAGAACCAAGAATATTTAAAAATACAAACAGTTTATTATTATCAGATAATAGGTATTATTATCCCTACTGTATAGGAGGTAAAACAGGATTTACTACTCCAGCAAAAAATTGTTTAATATCTATTAGTAATAAAGATAATTTTGAATTAGTATCAGTAATACTACATGCAGAATCAACAGAAGATGCTCTAAGTGCTAGATATTTAGATACAATAAATTTATTTGAATATGGATATAATAACTATAATATAGATGATATTTTAGAAGAATATGATATGATAGAATATAATGATAAAAAAGAATTAAAAGATCAAATAATAGGAACTTTTGGTAATAAAAGTGAAAATATTAATGTTATAAATAATTCTAATATAAACCATAATTGGATAAAAATTATTTTAGGAATATTAATAATATTATTACTAATGAGTTATTATATATTTAAAATTCTTATTAAAATAAGAAGAAAAAAAATATTATATCTAAAAGAAAAAGTATAGATTTCTATACTTTTTCTTTTAGATATCTTTTTTATTATTTTGAGGAACTTCAAATAATGAAGTTATTTTTTTTGTATTATCGAACATATTATTAAATTGTAAGTAATTATATTTTTTTAATAATTCATTGTATGGAGTTTCTTCTGAAAAATCATGATATATACCATTTTTATCCATAAATCCATTTCCTGTAATAATAGGTATTTCTTCACGTAAATTATCTAAAAATTGTAAATAAGGTGTTTTTTGAATTCCAGCAACATCTAATAATAAAGATGAAAGATAATTTGCACTTATATCTGTAATATGTTCATATTTTTCTTCATTTATATCGTAATTTGCCCAAATCATAAAAGGTGTAATATATTTTTTTTCAGTAGCTTCTTTAGAAGTAGGGTCAGCATAGTTTTTTGAAAGTAATACGTCATAAAACTCATCTTCTACATATGGTTGATGATCTCCAAATATTAAAATTATAGTATGTTCTTCTTGATTAGAAAAATAGTTTATAAGATGCTCTAAAGAATTGTCTGCAATTTTTATTAAAGATAAATATTGATTTAATTTTGGATAAATACCATTTTCAGCAATTACTGTATTTTGAAAGTTTTCATCTGTATAGCTACCATGATTTTGCATTGTAAGTGTAAAATTAAATAATTTTTCATTATCATTTTTATTTTTATAAAGTTCTATAATATTTTTATAAGTGCTAAGATCACTAGGATATTCTCTAATGTAGTCTAAATTCCTTAATGTATTAATACTGAAAAAAGAATTAAAACCGAGTCTTGGATATGCAAGATTTCTGTTATATCCTTGTGGATAATATGAATGAATTGCATTAGTAGTATATCCATGTTCTTTTAATATTGTTGCTAAAGAATAAGTAGGTCTTAAAACATATTGTTGATAAGGTACTGTTCTTTTAGGAACAAAAGCCATTGAGTTTGAAGTTAAAAATTCCCATTCACTATTAGGGGTAGTTGCACCAAATATAGATACATGAAGATTTCCTTTTATAGTATTTTTAGTTAAATTATTGAAAAATGGTAAGTATTCAGTATTGGTTGAGAAAGAACCAATTTTTTGTAATTCTGCAAAAGATTCATTCATAATTGCTATTATATTAGGATATTGATATTCTTCTACATTTTCTATAAGATTTATTTCAATAGAAGAAGCCAATTCATTAATTACATTAATATTATATCCTTCAGGAGTTGATATTATAAGATTTCTAGATTGTTTAAATAAACTAGCAAGTAGTCCATTGTTATGGTATTCTTCTTTTGGATCCCAATTTTCATCTAATTCAAATTTATCAATTAAGTTTGTAAAATAAAATGAATATCCAAAAAGAACTATACAAAGTAATACAAATACTCTATATGAAATTTTAAATTTGTTATTTTTAAAACTTTTAAATTCTACTTTTGTTAGAATATATATTGCTAATGTAAATATAATAATTCCAAGTAATAACTGAAATGAAACATCAAAGGTAAAAGTTGGCAATACACTTAAAGCAACATTTACAGAAAATATATCCCATGGAACTAAAGGGGTTCCTCTAAATGCGGTTATAAAATGATTTATAATGCCAACAATAAAAGTTATTACTAAAGATATATATATACTGATTTTTATTTTTCCTGTAAAAAAATAAAAAAATCCAATTATAAGATATATAAATAAAAAATTTAAAATCATTCTTGAGGTTTCAAAAATTAATTTTCCATTAGAAAATAATTGACAGTAAATATAAATTAAGATAGGGATAATGATTAATATAAGTGTTTTTATATATATATCTTTATCAATTTTTTTTGTGAAAAATTCAATAAATTTTTGTTTTATATTATTGATTTTTGTTATCATGTATGAAATCCTTTCAAAATGTACTATGTTAGTTACATAAAATATTAATACATTTATATAATATAACATAAAATATAGGAAAAGTGAAGTAATTAAATAAAAATACTTTTTGTAAAGACTAAAAGTTGAGAAAGTATTGAAATATCAATAATAATTACATGTTACCAAACAAATATACAGTACACATAAAGAATTAATATAAAAAAATAATAAGATTTATAAAAAAAATATTGTGAATAAATTGTGTCGAAAAAAGGTACAAGTGATGGTTATTCACAGAGTTATCCACATTATCCACAGAAAATTTGGCTATAAATTTGGTTTTCATAAACAGAAAAAGATTTACATAACATAAAAATACAACAAATCAACATTGAAAATTAAAAAAAATTATGATATAAATAAAAAAGAAAAAGGGGAGAATTTTTATGAATTATTATATAGATTTTGATAATACTTTATATGAAACATCAAAGTTAACAATTCTAACATTAAATAAGATAGTAGAAATGGTACTAGGAAATAATATTGAAAATAAAGAAGAAAGAAAAGCAATAATAGAAGGATTTAATTCAACAAAAGGAAATTTATTTACATATGCAGAAGAAATTGCTAATAAATATAAAGCAAATCCAAAGCAAGTTGTTGAAAGTATAAAAGAATTAATTGAAAATACTAGAGAACTTACATATAAAGATGGAGAAAGTTTTTTAAAAAAACTAAAGGAAAATGGACATAAACTTATATTATTAACATATATTCCAAGTGATAAAAATCAAGAATTTCAGATGAGTAAAATTATAGGTAGTGGTTTAAAAGAATATTTTGATGAAATATTAATAACATCGGAATATAAATTTACAATAGACATAGACTATAAAAGTGGAATATTTATAGACGATAATCCGAGAGATTTAAATGGATTATATGAAAGAAATCCAATAAAAGTAATAAGAATAAGAAAAAAAGAGAATAAATACTCATTAATAGATATAAGTAATAAAGAAATAGAAGAACATGAATTTTTTGATGAAATACAAATTTAAAAATATTATATATAATTATTTAAATATATAATAAATAGATATTAATAAGTAGTTAGATTATTATTGACATTATAAAAAAAATGCTGTAAAATAATAAACATAATATAAAATTGCAATGAAAAAGAGGAAACATATAAAAAGTTAATTTAAAGTGAATTTGTGATAGTGAGAAACAAATAATTAATAGTATGTTTTGGAACTTTGGAGCGATATTAATTAAGGTGGGTATATAAATACCAATTAGGGTGGAACCGCGTAGGTATAACTTACGTCCCTAGCTTTATGCTAAGGATGTAAGTTTTTTGTTTTTTAATAATAAAAAAGGAATCCTTAGAGAAATATATGAAGAAATCCATATCTTCATAAAAAATAAAGAGGAGGTTTTTATTATGGTAGAATCAATGGAAAAAATAGTAAACTTATGTAAGGCAAGAGGATATGTATATCCAGGATCTGAAATTTATGGAGGACTTGCAAATACATGGGATTATGGACCATTAGGAGTAGAACTAAAAAATAATGTAAAAAAAGCATGGATGAAGAAATTTGTACAAGAAAGTAAATATAATGTAGGACTAGATGCAGCGATATTAATGAATCCACAAACATGGGTAGCATCAGGTCATGTTGGAGGATTTTCAGATCCGCTTATAGACTGCAAGGAATGTAAAACAAGACATAGAGCAGATAAACTTATTGAAGAATGGGCACATGAAAATGGAAAAGATATGATAGCAGATGGTATGTCTGATGAAGAAATGATAAAATTTATGAATGATAATAATATAGATTGTCCTGAATGTGGAAAACATAATTTTACAGAAATAAGAAAATTTAATTTAATGTTTAAAACATTTCAAGGAGTAACAGAAGATGCAAAATCTGAAATCTATTTAAGACCAGAAACAGCACAAGGTATATTTGTGAATTTTAAAAATGTAATGAGAACAACTAGAAAAAAATTACCAATGGGAATTGCCCAAATAGGAAAATCTTTTAGAAATGAAATAACACCAGGGAATTTTACTTTTAGAACAAGAGAATTTGAACAAATGGAACTTGAATTTTTCTGTAAACCAGGAACTGATTTACAATGGCATGCATATTGGAAAGAATATTGTAAAAATTGGTTATTAAATCTAGGAATGATAGAAGAGAATATGAGATTAAGAGATCATTCAAAAGAAGAATTATCACATTATAGTAATAGAACAACAGATATTGAATTCAAATTTCCATTTGGATGGGGAGAACTTTGGGGAATTGCAGATAGAACAGATTTTGACTTAAAACAACATATGGAATATTCAAAAGAGGATATGAATTATTTAGATCCAGAAACAAATGAAAAGTATGTACCATATTGTATAGAGCCATCACTTGGAGCAGATAGAGTAACACTTGCATTTTTATGTAATAGTTATTTTGAAGAAGAAGTAGGAGAAGGAGATATCAGAACAGTATTAAAATTACATCCTGCTTTAGCACCATACAAAGTAGCTGTACTTCCATTATCAAAGAAATTATCAGAAAAAGCAGAAGAAGTATATAGTGAATTATCAAAATATTTCATGTGTGATTATGATGAAGCTGGAAGCATAGGAAAAAGATACAGAAGAGAAGATGAAATTGGAACTCCATTTTGTATAACAATAGATTTTGATACATTAGAAGATGAATGTGTTACAGTAAGAGATAGAGATACAATGGAACAAATAAGAATTAAGATAGATGAAGTACAAAAATACGTTGAAGATAAATTAAAATTCTAACTATTAGAAATATTTTAAATTATTTATATAGTATGAGAAATATTAAAATTATATAATAAGTAGGTGTAAATAAAATATATGAATAAATATTATAAAAAAATTGATAAATCAATATTCAAATATGGAATAACTATCCCAAAAGAGTATGAAGAAATGTTTTTAAAAGGACATGAACTAAAAGTAGGAGAAGGAAGAAATATAAAAATAAAATTTAAAAATAAGGAATATAGTGGAAGAATAAACAATGTAAACAGAAAAACTTCAACTAATGTATACCAAATTAGATGGGATAGTAATAATGAATTAATAAATGAATTAAAAAAAGAATTTATTCAAAGTTATTTTGCTATTATGAGTTATGAATTTAATGAAAATAATATAAATAAGAAATATAGTAGAACAAATTTATTAGGTGGAAATCAAGAAGTATTAATTTTCAATTCAATTGACTATAATACAATTGAATTAGAAACTTTTATTAAAATCGAAACGGTATATGATAATATTTTTAAAGAATTTGTAAATAGAAATGTTTTTGGATGGATTAGCAAACAAGAATATAATCAAATGATTACTAAATCTACACAATGGTTTGATATAAAAGAATTAAAAAGACATATGGATATACCATATGTTATATATTATTTAATAGATGATATAAATAAAGAAATATATATAGGTAGTGCAACTAAATTAGGAGATAGAGTAAAACCAGGAAGACATGAAATATCTGGATGGAATAAATTTAGATATGAAATTGTACATCCAAGTTACCATAAAGATCTTAAATCAATAGAATATCATTCTATAATGAATTTTGCACGATTTTTTAAAAATAATGGTAATTTGAGAACATTAGATATATCTGATTATAAATTGGTTAACAAAGAGTATAAATTTTATCAAAAGTAAAGTAAAAAACGACTTTTAAGAGTCGTTTTTTTATGGATTTATTATATTTTATACAAAATAAGTAGGTACAAAAATTTTACTTAAGTAAAAAAAATTTTAAAAAAATATTGACATATATTTTTTTAGATAGTATAATAACAAATGTCAGTTACAAAATAAATACCAGTTAATATGCAGATGTGGCGGAACTGGTAGACGCACAGGACTTAAAATCCTGCGAGGGTTAAACCTCGTGCCGGTTCGATTCCGGCCATCTGCACCATTTTTAGAGGTTTTTAGAGATAGAAACCTCTATTTTTTTTATGTTTTATCAAGTGTCATGGAGTATCATACAATAGCACTCAATCGCAGATATACTCTCGCGTACATCAATCTTGAACTTGCAAAAATAATCAATTATGTGTTACAGAGTATTACCCAGTATTACTCACGAGGGGTTCCAACAATGAGATCCACCCTTTTAAAAAGTAGACCCAAATAAATTAAGGCACCAAATTAAGGTGTCTATTATTATGTCTAAACAATTTCTAATAATGATAACACTTGTAATAGAATCCGACTTAGTTTAAATTGAAAACAAGGAGGTAATTTATGAATGAAGATAAAATGAAAGAATGTTTAGAGCAATTAGAAGTTCCACTAACAGAGGCACACAAAATTACTCTGAACAAAGTAGTAGCAGACCTAAAAGCTATGAAGGTCAAAAAAAGTATTGACGATTATGTTGAAGAATTCTACAAGGTATTTGAATTTACATCTGATGAGAGAGCCAAAAGATACCCAATGCTAATGGAATTATACATCAACTTTATGAGGGAAATTAGTAACAAGGACTTATAGGCCGATAAGTAAATCCACAGTGGAACCCTGAAGTTAATTATTACATAAAACTATGATAATTGTCTGTAAGTTTTACTAGAGCCAACACATAAATCTCATACCATAGGAACTGGAAATTATGCGAGTATAGTATGTAATTACCAAATCCGATTCCACCGAATGGATGAGGGTTCGTAATTTTGAAACTCTCTGTCTTGGTTTTGCTGGCACCCACCCATACAGACTCATACTCAGTGCTACGGGCAGTATATGCAGACTCCTCATGTGTCTGATAAACTACACCATCCTCTTTACTAATGAGATGTTTGAACAATTAAAGTTAAATGAAAACGAACAGGAAATATTAAATAAACAAAATGCTTTATATTTAGATATTTTTAATATATAATTAGAAAGACAAATAGGAATAAAGAAAACTATAAAGAAGATGATGTTATTGATTTTATAGTAAATAATTGTGGTAAGTAGGAGTAATAAAATATGCAATTAGAAGATTTAAAAAAAGAATATGACGAATTACAAATAAAATATGGAGCAAAAGAATTAACATCTATATATAATGGTGGATGTACTAATAATCCAGATATCTGCTTTGTTTTTATGAATCCAACAGGTAGAAATATTGCATCAGATCCAAATTGGAAAGGCAGAAGGTCTCCTTGGATAGGAACTAAAAATATATGGAAATTATTTTATAGAATAGGACTACTTGATGAAAAAATATATGAGAATATTATGGACAAAAGACCTCAAGAATGGGATGAAAAATTTGCAGATTTAGTATATGAAAATGTAGAAAGATATAAATATTTCATAACTAATTTAGGAAAGTGTACTCAAGTAGATGCAAGAGTATTGCCTAATTCTGTTTATACCCAATATTTAGATTTATTGTGTAAAGAAATAGAAATAATTAAACCAAAAATAATCATAACCTTAGGAAATCAAGTTAGTTCTATTGTATTAAATAAAAATATATCTGTATCTCAATGTAGAAAGCAAAATTTCTCTAAAACTATTGCAGGAAAAGAATATAAAGTATATCCGGTTTATTATCCTATTGGAAATGGAATGATGAACATAGAAAAAGCAATAGAAGATATTAAATTTATAATAGAATCAAATAAAAAAGAGGTGGTTAATATTGAATAATATAGAAAATTTAAAAGATTTAATCATATACCAAAGTCAAAATAACGAAAATATATCTGTAGAAGTTTTGTACAATGAAGAAGACTTTTGGATAACCCAAAAGTCAATGTCAAAATTATTTAATGTGGCAGAAAATAATATAACATATCATTTACAGAATATATTTAAAACAGCAGAATTAGAACAAGATTCAGTTACTCAAAAAATTAGAGTAACTGCTTCAGATGGAAAAAAATATAATACAAACTTTTACAGTTTAGATGCAATTATAGCAGTTGGTTATAGAGTAAATTCAAAAGAAGCAACTGATTTTAGAATATGGGCAACAAAAACATTGAAAGAGTATATAAAAAAAGGGTTTGTTGTTAATAGTGAAATGCTAAAAAATGGACCTAAATTTGGAAAAGATTACTTTGATGAATTATTTGTTAAGATAAAGGAAATTAGAGCAAGTGAAAGAAGATTTTATCAAAAGATAACTGATATATATACAAAGAGTGTAGTTTTGATTATGATAAAAATAGTGAAACGACACAAGAATTTTATAAAAATGTTCAAAATAAGTTGCACTTTGCTATTACTGGCATGACAGCACCTGAAATAATTTACAATAGAGTTGATAGTAAAAAGGAAAATATGGGGTTAACAACTTGGAAAAATGCACTAGACGGAAAAATACTTGAAACAGATGTAACAATAACTAAAAACTATCTTTCACAAGAAGAAATTACAGAATTAAATAATTTAATATCTATGTATCTTGACTATGCAGAAAGACAAGTAAAACTAGGCAAGATTATTTCAATGCAAGAATGGAAAGAAAAATTAGAAGTATTCTTAAAAATTAACGAATATAATATTTTAAAGGATAACGGAAAAATAAAGAGAGAAATAGCAGATAAATTGGCTTTAGATGAATATAAAAAGTATAGAGTTATACAAGATAAAAATTACATTTCAGACTTTGATGAGTTAGTAAAAGAAACAAAAAATCTTAACAACATCTAAGCGACAACTTACAATTTATCGAATAGCTTATATTTATAAAATCTTTTAAAATTGTATGAAAAATATAATATGTGTGTTATAATATTATATATATTATAAAAAGGAGAAAAAATATTATGACTTATGAATTTGCAAAATATCCTGACGGTACATTAGGAGTATTTTCTAATATTGGTAAAAAAGAAAATGGCGAAGAATATATCTGTATTACTTTTGAAAGACCTATGGAATACGGTTTTGATACTTATGTAATCGAACTACCAAGTTATGAAGTAGTTTTAGAAGATGGACACTATACAGAAGAAGAAAAGAAAACTTTTATGGAAATTGCCAAAAATGGTTCTTCTTTCTTTTTCAAATATGCACGTTTAGGGGGGTTAGAAATTGCCTAGTATTTTTGAATTAAAACGGATATAAAATTTATTTTTGGACAAATGAAAATGACGAGCCTATTCACGTTCATATTTCAAAAGGAACACCAACTGCAAATTCAACAAAAGTTTGGATAACAGAAAAAGGTGGTTGTATTGTTTGTCATAATAAAAGTAAAATTCCAGAAAAAGAATTAAATATTATATGTGAAGATATTTCATTACACTATTTTCAAATTGTTGAAAAATGGAAAGCTATTCACTCAGGTAATATTAAATTTTACTGCTAAAATAGTAGAATTATTATATAATAATATTTAAAATTATTTATTAGTGCATTTTTTGTACACATATGCACACAGCAGTTTTAAAAAATGCTTATAAATAGCATATTACAGATATTTGAACTTGCACATCTGCACCATTTTTAGTGGTTTTTAGAGATAGAAACCTCTATTTTTTTATGTTTTATCAAGTGTCATGGAGTATCATACAATAGCACTCAATCGCAGATATACTCTCGCGTACATCAATCTTGAACTTGCAAAAATAATCAATTATGTGTTACAGAGTATTACCCAGTATTACTCACGAGGGGTTCCAACAATGAGATCCACCCTTTTAAAAAGTAGACCCAAATAAATTAAGGCACCAAATTAAGGTGTCTATTATTATGTCTAAACAATTTCTAATAATGATAACACTTGTAATAGAATCCGACTTAGTTTAAATTGAAAACAAGGAGGTAATTTATGAATGAAGATAAAATGAAAGAATGTTTAGAGCAATTAGAAGTTCCACTAACAGAGGCACACAAAATTACTCTGAACAAAGTAGTAGCAGACCTAAAAGCTATGAAGGTCAAAAAAAGTATTGACGATTATGTTGAAGAATTCTACAAGGTATTTGAATTTACATCTGATGAGAGAGCCAAAAGATACCCAATGCTAATGGAATTATACATCAACTTTATGAGGGAAATTAGTAACAAGGACTTATAGGCCGATAAGTAAATCCACAGTGGAACCCTGAAGTTAATTATTACATAAAACTATGATAATTGTCTGTAAGTTTTACTAGAGCCAACACATAAATCTCATACCATAGGAACTGGAAATTATGCGAGTATAGTATGTAATTACCAAATCCGATTCCACCGAATGGATGAGGGTTCGTAATTTTGAAACTCTCTGTCTTGGTTTTGCTGGCACCCACCCATACAGACTCATACTCAGTGCTACGGGCAGTATATGCAGACTCCTCATGTGTCTGATAAACTACACCATCCTCTTTACTAATGAGATGTTTGAACAATTAAAGTTAAATGAAAACGAACAGGAAATATTAAATAAACAAAATGCTTTCTAATTATATATTTTTAATATATAATTAGAAAGACAAATATTAAGTTATTGTTAAAATTAAAATATATTGTGAGGAGATGTATTATTATGAAAAAGAAAATAGGTATTAGTATAGGAATTTTATTACTAATCCTTATAATTGCAGTAATTATTACAAACTATGTAGATGGTGGCAGAGTGCAAACAGGACATGAGCCAAAGTATTGTATAAAAGTAGTTAGTAATGATGGAAGTAAAGTAATTTATTGGGGACTAGGCTATAAAGTTATCTGTTACTTTGAGGGATCTTCAAATGAGTCTTATGAAAATAATATTGGTGCAAAAATGGGAAATTGGTTTATGAAATATGAATTACCAAATACTGATATTGTTGAAATTGAATATGAAGGGCAATTAATCACTGTAACTGATAATAAAGATATAGGAATTATTAAGAATATATTATTAAACTCAAAATACAGTAATGAAATATGTAATGGTATAAACACTCACAAAATAACAATGAACAATGAAATATATTATTTAAAAGAAAGTTGCAAAGAAATTCAAAAAGGAAATAAGCAAGCAAATATTTCAAAAGAAGATTTAGAAACAATTAAAAATATTATATCTAAAAAAATAAACAATGAACAAATTAATGAAGAACAATATTTTTATGAGAAGATAGTTGAAGTTAATGATAGTTATATTATAGTAGAGCCAAATGAGGGGCAAGAAGAAAGAAAATCAGCAGATAAAATTTCTATTGGATTAGGAGAATATAATGATGTGATTTATATGGTTGGAACTAATGTAAAAATAACTTATGATGGTACTATAATGGAAAGCTATCCAGCACAAGTAAAAGCAACAAAAATCGAATTGAAATCAGTAGAAAACTTTGAGATACTTTTTTATGATAAACAAGCAGAATCAGATATTAAACTACACAAAATAGTAGACAAAAATGAAACAAGTAAATATGATTATGATGTCTATGTGTATAATGGAAATATAGATATTAGAATTAATGGTAAGGACTATTCTTTAAAACAAGCATTATTAGAAAATAAGATGGGAATGGAAGAAATTATTGCAAAAGCAAATCAAGATGAAAAAGAAGGAAAAATAAAAGTGGAAATGTATGAAGATGGTGGAAGTATAGAATATCACTATGAAAATTATACAATCATAAAATGTCATACTATAGATGGAAATAGAGATGTATATATAGGAACTAAAGATTTAAAATTAAATGATGTTATATAAATTATAATAATTAGGGCATATAATTTAAGTTGAAAATTATATGTCCTTTATGATATAATAAAACACAAAATAATATTATAAATATAAAAGAACAGAAAATGATTTTGAAACAAATATTTAGAATATTACTAAAAGAATATGATTTTAATAATTTAGACAGCATGCTAGTTTTAAAAGATATTTTATATCATGAGTGGAAAGACTAAAATAATAGATTATTGAATAAATCATAATTTTAAGGAGGAATAGAAATGGAAACAAAAATTATAAATGATATAGTAATAGTAAAAAGCGATGAAATTATAATAAAAGATGTTCAATCAGCAATAGATTTTATTATGACCATAAAATATGAAACAAATTGTAATAAAATAGCATTAAATAAAGAAGCAGTAGTAGAAGACTTTTTTATATTAAGTAGGGGATTAGCAGGAGAAATTTTGCAAAAATTTATTAATTATCAAACAAAATTCGCTATATATGGAGATTATTCAAATTATACAAGTAAACCATTAAAAGATTTTATATATGAAAGTAATAATGGTAAAGACATATTTTTTGTAGAAAATGAAGAAGAAGCAATAAAAATGTTAAAAAAGTAAAACAAAGAATGATATAATGTAGGAGTCAAAATAAATACAAATGGCGATTAGAAAAGGAATTATAGTAGGAATTGGATTAATATTACAAATATTACTTTCATTATGTGGATATATAATATTGGAAGAAATATTAGGAGTTGTTAGTATTGTTTATACAATAATAGGACTACTTCTTATATTATCTTTAATAAGAAATAGTAAAAGTTATTCATATACATTACCATGGATTCTCATACTATTTTCATATCCTTTAGTGGGTACATTAATGTATATAATAATTGGAAGAAATAAGAATAATAGTAAAGTATTAAAAAATATTATTGAAAGTGAAAAAAACAGTAAAAATTATTTAATACAAGATGCAGAAATAAGAGAAGAAATTAAAGATAATGGTAAAATAAGATATTTGAGTGATTTTTCTGGATACCCTGTAACAAAAAATAATGATGTAGAATATTTCCCACTAGGAGAAGATGCTTTTAAAAGTATGTTAGAAGAATTAAAAAAAGCAGAAAAATTTATATTTTTTGAATATTTTATAATAAAACATGGAATAATGTGGAATTCAATATTAGAAATACTAGAAGAAAAAGCCAAAAAAGGTTTAGATGTAAGAGTAATGTATGATGATGTTGGATGTATTTCTACATTAGAAAATTCATATCCTAAAAAGTTAGAGAAAAAAGGAATTAAGTGTATTGTATTTAATAAGTTGCATCCAATATCAGGTGTAATTATGAATAATAGAGATCATAGAAAAATACTAGTTATAGATGGGAAAGTAGCCTTTTCAGGAGGAATTAATATTGCAGATGAATATATAAATATAAATAGCCCATATGGACACTGGAAAGATAATGGAATAAAAATATCTGGTGATGCAGTATGGAATTATACTGTTATGTTTTTAACAATGTGGAATGCTTTTGATAAAAGAGATGAAAATTTTAATAAATATAAATATAACTTTAAAGATAAAAAAATGAATAATGGTTATGTAGTACCATATGCAGAAACACCATTAGATAATGAAATAACAGGAGAAGATGTATATTTAAATATTATAAATCAAGCAGATAAATATGTTTATATAATTACACCATATTTAATAATAGACACAGATATGATAAACTCATTGTGTTTAGCAGCTAAAAGAGGTGTAGATGTAAGAATAGTAATTCCACGGAATACCAGATAAAAAAATAGTATATACATTATCAGAATCTTATGTAGAACCACTTGTAAATTCAGGAGTAAAAGTATATAAATATAAACCAGGTTTCGTACATGCAAAGGTATTTGTGTCTGATAATAATATTGCTACAGTTAGTACAATAAATTTAGATTATAGAAGTTTATATTTACATTTTGAATGTGGTACATATTTTGAAGATGTTGAATGTATAAAAGATATAAAAAAAGATTTAGAAGATACAATTGAAAAAAGTCATGAAGTGAGTAAAAAGGAAGCAGAATCAAACTTGTTTAAATCAATATGGCAAGCATTACTTAGATTAGTGGCTCCATTAATGTAAGTAAAAAATTTATATAATAAAAATAAAGGAGGTTATTATGATTTTAGTAGAGCATGTAACGAAGAAATTTGTTAGGAATAAGAATAAAAAAGAAAAAGAGGAATTTTATGCTGATAAAAATATCACATTTCAAGCTGATAATGGAGAAATAGTAGGAATCTTAGGACCAAATGGTGCTGGAAAAACTACACTATTAAGAATGATTGCAGGAATATTAGAACCAACTGAAGGAAAAATTACATTTGACAAAATGAATTATAAAGATAATGAAATACAAATAAAACAGAAATTAGCATATCTATCTGGAAATACCAAAATATATGATACTTTAACAACATATGAGTTATTAAAAATGTGTGGTGATATTTATGGAATATCTAAAAAACAAATTGAAAATAGAATAAATGAAGTAACCAAAATATTAAATATGGAACAGTTCTTATATAATAAAATTGCTAATTTATCTACAGGTCAAACTCAAAAGGTAAATTTAGCAAGATGTTTAGTACATAATCCACAATATTATATTTTAGATGAAGCTACATCAGGATTAGATATTATTTCTAGTCAAATTATATTAAATTTTATAAAAGAAGAAAAAAAACAAGGAAAAACAATTTTATATTCTACACACTATATGGAAGAGGCTGAAAATATTTGTGATAAAGTCATTATGATAAATAAAGGAGAGCTTATTAAGATTGGAACGCCAGAAGAGATAAAAAAAGATACAAATACAACTAATTTAAGAGATGCATTTTTTTCTATGATAGGAGGTGTTTCAAATGAATAATAATTTGATGAATATATTAAAAAAAGAGTTAAGAGAATTATTTAGAGATAAAAAATCGTTAGGTATGATGCTAGTAATACCAATATTTATACCTCTAGTAATTATTGGAATGTCAACTTTATTTGAAAATCAAGTTAATAAAGATGTGGAAGAATATAATAAAATTGGATTTGCATATGAAATAAATGATATAGAAGAAAATATTGCTAAAGAAATGAATATTGAAGTAGTAAATGGAACTGAAACAGAATTAAAACAGAAATTTGAAAAAAGTGAAATTGATTTGTATGTAACTAAAGATAATAATAAATACATAATAAATAGTAATTCATCAGATACAAGTTCATATGCTGTAAATTTAATAGAATTATATTATGATACATATAAACAATATCTTCAAAAAAATTATTTACAAGAAAATAATATAGATTCTGAAAAATTTTTAAATATTATAACAATAGAAAAAAACATGTTAGAAGAAGAAAACTTTTTTGCAAATTATATAAAAAATTATGCCTTTTTATTTATAATAATGGCAATAACAGTATCGGCAACATATCCAGCAACTGATACAACAGCAGGTGAAAGAGAAAGAGGAACATTAGAAACTTTGCTAACTTTTCCAATAAAAAGTAAAGATATTATTATAGGAAAATTTTTAGGGGTAACAGTTTCATCTATTATTACTGGAATGGTAAGTCTAGTTTTAGCAATTATATCTTTAGTAATTTCTCAAAAGATGTTCTCAATATATGAGGGGATAGATATAATGTTTTCAATAACTAGTATAGTATTTGCAGTAATAGTAATAATTGTAATGTCATTATTTATAAGTGGACTATGTATTGCTATTGCAAGTACATCTAAAACTTTTAAAGAGGCACAAAGTGCTTTAACACCATTAACTTTCATAGCATTTTTTCCAGGGATGATTGCTTTTATGATGGGAATAACAGGTACACCTTTATTATCTATAATACCATTTTTGAATTTTACAGTGATATTTACAGATATAAATAATGGTTCAATAGATATTTTAAATATAATTTTAATGACTATATCTACAATTATTTATATTAGTATTGTTTTCTCATATATTATAAAACAATATAAATCAGAAAAAGTTTTATTCTCAAAATAAGAAATTATAAAATATTAAAAATTTATTAATATGAAGAAGTAGTTATTGATAACTACTTCTTTTTTTGGTAGGATTAATAATAAAGAATAAAAATATATAATTTAAGAAATAATTATTAAGAGGAGAATTAAATATGAAAATAGAAAAACAAAATAAAAGTAATGTAACTAAAATTTTATTATTAATTTATTTAATAATTTTAATTTGGATTATATTATTTAAGATGCAGTTTAATATAAAATATTTACCATATATTCGTTCAATAAATCTTATTCCATTTGCAGAATCTGTAATTATTAATGGTAAAATAGATTTAGGTGAAATAATTGATAATTTAATAGTTTTTATTCCTGTTGGTGCTTATATAGGAATGTTAGGAAAAGAAGAAAAATTTTATAAAAAGGTAATACCAATATTTTTGTTAACTTTAGTTCTTGAAATTTCACAATATATATTACATATTGGAGCTACAGATATAACAGATGTTATTATGAATACTTTAGGTGGAATAGTGGGAATTCTATTAATAAATTTTTTATATAGAATATTTAAAAATAATTCAAAAATAGATAAAATTTTAAATATATTAGCAACAATTTGTACTATAGGAGTAGTATTTCTTATGACAATTTTAATAGTAGTAAATATTTAAATAAAAAATAAATTTTATTATTATTTATTAAACTTATATAGTAAAATTTTAAAGTTAAAGGTATAAAAGATATTATGAATGAAAAAGAAAAAATGTTAGCTGGAGAATTGTATGATGCTAATTATAATGAATGTTTAATGAAAGAAAGAATTATAGCCAAAGATAAGTGTTTTGAGTATAATAACTTAAAGCCTTCAAATTTAGAAAACAGAATAGAATTAATGAAAGAAATATTAGGAAGTACAAAAGAAAACTTTTTAATAGAACAACCATTTATATGTGATTATGGATATAATATAGAAATCGGAAAAAATTTTTATTCAAATCATAATTTAATTATATTAGATGGAAATAAAGTAGAATTTGGAGATAATGTTTTTATAGGTCCAAATTGTGGCTTTTATACAGCTGGTCATCCTTTAGATGTAGAAAGTAGAAATAAAGGATTAGAATATGCTAGGCCAATAAAAGTTGGAAATAATGTATGGTTTGATGGAAATGTCGTTGTACTTCCAGGAGTAAAAATAGGAAATAATGTAGTTATTGGAGCAGGAAGTGTTGTAAATAAAGATATACCATCAAATACAGTAGCAGTTGGAAATCCATGCAAAGTAAAAAAACAATTTAATAAATATTGAAAAAAATAGAAGGAAAAATAAAAATGAATATACAATTATCAGAACACTTTACATATAGAAAATTAATAAAATTTACAGTACCTACTATTATAATGATGATATTTACATCAATTTATGGAGTAGTAGATGGTATATTTGTATCAAACTGTGTAGGACCAAATGCATTTGCAGCAGTAAACTTAATAATTCCAGCATTAATGATTTTAGGAACAATAGGATTTATGATAGGAACAGGAGGAAGTGCTTTAGTATCTAAAACAATAGGAGAAGGAAACAAAGAAAAAGCCAACAGATATTTTTCTATGTTAATATATCTGTTAGTTATTATAGGAATTTTGCTTACAATTTTAGGTATAGCCTTGATTGAACCAATGACTAGGTTACTAGGAGCAGATGAAAGTATATTTTCAGAGTGTATAACTTATGGAAGAACTCTACTTTTATTTTTAGTACCATTTGTATTACAAAATGCATTTCAAAGTTTTTTAATTGTAGCAGAAAAGCCAACTTTTGGATTAATAATTTCAATTGTAGCAGGTATTACAAATATGATATTAGATTTCTTATTAATGAAAGTTTTTAATATTGGAGTATTAGGAGCGGCATTAGCAACAGGAATAAGTCAATTGGTAGCTGTAATTATTCCTATAATATATTTTTTTAGTAAGAAAAATAGTATTTTAGTTTTAACAAAAACTAAATTTGAAATAAAACCTATATTACAAACATGTTCTAATGGGTTATCAGAAATGTTAACTAATTTATCAATGTCGCTTGTAAATATGTTATTTAATATGCAACTTATGAAATATGCAGGATCAGATGGAGTAGTAGCATTTGGAATTATTATGTATGTAAGTTTTATATTCTCAGGAACTTATTTAGGGTATTCAATAGGAACAGCACCAATAATAGGTTATCATTATGGTGCAGGAAATTCAGAAGAATTAAAAAGTTTATTAAATAAAAGTATAAAGTTAATTCTTATTACATCTGTTATTATGACTGGAATTGCAGAGATATTATCCAAATTATTAGCATCAATATTTGTAAGTTATGATATAGAATTACTTGAAATTACAACAAATGCAATAAGAATATTTGCTACATCATATTTAATTAGTGGATTTAATATATTTAGTTCATCTTTTTTTACAGCTCTAAATAATGGCGTAGTTTCGGCTATTATTTCATTTTTAAGAACACTAGTATTACAAGTTATAATGATATTTTTGTTACCATTAATTTGGGGAATAAATGGGATATGGATGGCAGTAACAATTTCAGAAATATTAGCTTTATTTATAAGTATTACATTTTTAGTTATAAATAAAAGAAAATATAATTATATATAATAAATTAATATAAATATGTTATAAAAAGGTACTATAAAATGAACTTTTATTTTAAAATATAGTTCATTTTATAGTACCTTTTTATTTTATGTATAATATTGTTTAATTTTGTCAAATAAGAGTTTACTTTTTATAAAAGTATATGATAATATTATAAAATAGTATTGAGAAAAAAGGAGCAACAATGAAAGAATATTTCTACAAAAGAGAATGCAAATACATGTATTTAAGCACTATGTCATGGGGATTAGCAAATGCATTAATAGAAACTTTTGGAACAGTTATGTTATATAAAAGTGGAATTCCAATATGGCTTATTTTTTTTATATATGGATTACGATTTTTCATAACAGGACTATGTACACCTTTATTTGTAATAATATCTTCAAAATTAGGAATTGCAAAATGTATATTAATTTCAAATATATTTAGTATAATTACAGCATACATGATGTTAGATGGTACAAATATATATAAAAATATAATTATATTTGTAATTGCAATGGGATTTATGGGAATTTCAAATCCATCAGCAGATGCTTTATCAAGTAAATATATAGATAAAAAACATAGAGGAAGATTTAATAGTTTTATAAATATAACTAAAATATTAGGTCAAGTTATGGCAACTTGCTTAGTAGCTTGGGGAGTAATTTCTAATAATAATATTATATTATTTATAATAATTTCTATATTCTTTTTATTACAATACATACTTATAAAAAAAATAGATTATAAAGTAGCAAATAAAACACAAGTCTTTAGTGCTTCAATAAGATATATGCTTAAAAGTAAAAGTAGATATAAAATTATATATGCACTAAGAACTAATCATATAATAGAAAGACAATTTGTACCACTTTATTTATATATAGTGTTAAAAGATTTTAAATTGTTTTCTTCAATTATTGCATCATCATTATTATTACAAATAATTACAATAACTTTAATAGGTAAATATTCAGATAGTAATATATCAAAATCAAATAATTTAGTAACAATAATAAAATCAATAATAACAGGAGTATTTTTGTTTGCAAAAAATAAAGTAGTAATAACTTTTAATAAAGCATTAATTGATAATTTTGAAAAGGTATATGAAACGTCAATCCAAACATCAATACAAAATATTATAAAAGAATCAAAAGAAAGCAACGAATTGCTTTCAACAGTAGGACAAATGAGTTTATGTTTTACAGAAGTGATTGTTTTTTTTATACTTGCAATTTTAAGTAATTTTATTGGTGAAAAAGTGTTTATTATAATATTTATATTATCAATAATGTCAACAATTTGTATAAATATTAATATAAAAAAACAACAAAAATTAAAAAAAGTTTACAGGAGAAAGAAATAAAAAAGAAAACTTTTAATGAAATTAGAAAAAACATATTAGAATATGATAAATGTTTAGATGGAATAATAAAGGAGAATTACAGTGGAAGAAAACTATGAAGATAATCAAATATTTATAGACGAAATAAAAAGAACATTTCCTATATATACATTAGGAATTATATTTCATGCAATGACAATATACATATTATATAAAATTCCAAATGTAATAGGAAATATACTAGATATGTTAATAAGTGAAAATATTAGTAAGGACATTATAATGAAAGAAGCATATAGTCTAATTTTTTACTCAGTAATATTAATTATACCTAGAATAATGTATAGAACATTATTTTTTATAAGATCAAGAACATCAGATACATATTTAAGAAGTAAAGTAATAGAACATTTACAATCAGTAAAACCAGAATATTTTGACAAAGAAGACAAAGGGGCCTTTCTAGCATATTTATCGAAAGAATTATTAAATATAAGAAGATTTTTAGGAAATGCTTTTTTTAATATTACTAGATTAATTATAGCACCAATTATGGGATTATTAATTATTAGTAAAAACTTAAATATAGCGTTAGCAATACCTCTTATACCAATGTTATTAATAGCAGGGTATAGATTATATAAACTAAATAGAGAACAAGAAAAAGTAATAGAAGAAGAAAGAAAAGTTTATGTTAATTTATCAAAAACAATAGAACAAAACACATCTGGGTTTCAACTAATAAAACAATATAATGAACAAAAAAATCAAAAAGAAAAATTTGAAAAAATAAATCAAGAAACATATCAAGCTAATTATAATATAGGTGATGTAATAAATAAAATAGAAAATACAGTAAATATATTATATTCTGCTTGTTATTGTATAGGTTTTGCTTTAGGATTAGTATTAATACAAAAAGGCATGTTAACAATAGGAGAACTAACAGCTTATATATCATGTATAACAATATCAATATCAGAGATAGTAAAGTCAATCCAACCATTAATGAAAGGAATAGCATATTTTAAACAAGCTAAAAAAAGATATAACTATTTCTTTAATTTAGGTACATATAAAAAAGATGGTAAAAATCTAAATGATATAAAAAGTGTAGAAATTAAAAATTTATCATATAGTTATGAAAATAATAGAAACTATGCAATAAAAAATATTAATATGACAATAAATAAAGGAGAAAAAATTGGAATAGTAGGAAAAGTAGGAAGTGGAAAAACAACATTGATGAATATAATAGCAGGACTTTATGAAGTAGAAGAAGATAAAGTATTTATAAATGGAATAGACATAAATGAATATTCAAGGGATTCTTTATTTAAAAACATAGGATATGCAATGCAAAAAAATATTATCACAGATGATACAATAAAAAACAATATAGACATAAAAGAAAAATCAAATAAAAAAGATATAGAAAATGTAATAAAAAAAGCAGATATTTATACAGATATACAAATTATGGAAGATGGATTAGAAACTAAAATAGGAGAAAATGGAGTAAAAGTATCTGGAGGTCAAAAGCAAAGAATACAAATTGCGAGAAATTTGTTAAATATTAGAAAAATTAATATATTTGATGATACATTATCAGCATTAGATATAAATACAGAAAGAAAAGTATTTGAAGAGATAGAAAAGCAAGTAGGAGAAAATATTTTAATTATTATATCTAATAAAATAAGTATGATGGAAAAAATGGATAAAGTATATTTGTTAGTAGATTCAGAAATTGTGGATACTGGAACTCATACAGAATTATTAGAAAAAAATGAATTATATAGAAACTTAAAAAGTTATGAGGAAGTAGGTGATTTATTATGAAAAAAATCATTATAAAACATATAAAATCACTTATATTTGTAAGTTTATTATTAATTATTTGCAATCTTTTATCAACAGTACATCCATATATATTAAAACAGACTTTGGAACTAGACTTTTCTAGTAATAATATACAAAATGAAATATTAAAATATATTTTAATGTATTTATCAGTACATACATTACTTGTATTATTTAAAAATTATAATAATATTGTAATAAATAAAGCAATATGTACAATGTTAAAAGAACTTAGGCAAAAAGTATTTGAAAAAGTATTAAATTTTAAAATGATAACATTTAATAAATATAATTCATCAGAATTATATACAAGATTAACAGATGACATAAATAACTTATTTGATTTGTTTTTTGGAATAGTATATATTTTTGTAAATAATATATTACACATAGTATTTATATTTTTTATGATGTTTACAGCCAATAAAAGTTTAGCACTAATTGGTGGTGCAACTATAGTAATTACATCTACAATTTCTTTAATATCTTCAAAAATATTAGGAAATATAGATAATGAAATAATGAAAAAGCGAGATAAAGAAAATAAGCAATTTTCAGAATTATACAATAAGAATAAGTTAACATATTTATTTAATTTACAAAACCAAAATATTGAGAGAATGGATAAATTATTATATTCAGAATTAAATATTAGACATAGATATACATTTTTAAATCATTTTCCATATTGGTTATTAATGGTAATACAAGCAATAGGCATATATGCAATAATATATTATTCTTTAAATATAGACACTTCTATTTCTTTGGGAAGTATATATTTAGTATTATTTTATACAAAAGAATGTAGAGCACCATTACAAGACATATTTAATAAATTAGAAGAATTACAAACTTGTATAAATTCATATAAAAGAATAAAAGTAATATTAAGAGAAAAAAATGATGAAGTAATAGAAGATGGAGAATATATACAAGATTTAAATGGAAATATAGAATTTAAAAATGTATACATGAGATATGATAAAGAATTGGTACTTGAAAATATATCATTTATTATAAATAAAGGAACGAAAGTAACAGTTGCAGGAAGAACAGGAGCAGGTAAAACTACAATTACAAATGTACTTATGAAACTATATGATATAGAAAGTGGAAAAATACTTATAGATAATCAAGATATATCTAAAATATCGACCAAAAGCTTAAGAGAAAATGTTTCCTATATATCACAAACACCATATATATTTGCAGATACAGTAAGAAATAATATTACACTTGGAAACAAAAAAATAACAGATGAAAAAATAAATAGTTTAATAGATGAAATAGAAGTAGAAAATCTATTTAATAAATTAGAAAATGGTTTAGATACAGAAATAAAACTTTCTAAACTATCATATGGAGAATTACAAATAATAGCTTTCATAAGAGCTATTTTACATAAAGCAAATATATATATTTTTGATGAACCAACTTCAAATATGGATTTACAAACAGAAAAAATGATACAAAATATAATAGATAAAATAACACAGAAAAGCACAGTAATTATTATTGCACACAGAAAATCTACAATTGAAAGTTCAGATAAAATAATTTATTTAAAAAATGGTAAAGTAGATATGATAGTAAATAAAACTTAAAAAAGTTATATAGTTTAAAAGTGCATCTTATAATGAAAATAATTCTAAAAATAGTTTTTATATAAAATAATTATATACTATATTTTATAGATAATATTTTTCAAAGATGCACTTTAAATATTAAACTTAAAAAAGCAATTAAAAAATGTAATATTAAATTAAAATAATATTATATAATTTTACAAAATATGTTAATATATAAATACAAATTTATAGCAAAATAATGTAAAATTATATAATGATTTATGAAATAAATTAAAGCTTATTTACAATTGTAGATATTAATAACTTTGGTGTAACTCTTTCATAGAAACCAAAATAATGTTTCTTATATTCAGAAGGAGTTGAATGTATGTTCATATTATCAATAGAACGTGTAATAGCATATTTTACATTGTGAGAATTAACATTATATATTTTAGAAACATGAGGATATACATACTTCTTTAGGTTTTCAAACTGATAATTATCTTTATGTATATATGAATAAACTATGGCATCTACTAAATAATTAGTACCCAATAATTTAAAATCAAAACGAAGATTTTTTAAAACTTCATAAACTTTTTTATGAATAACTCGTTTATTTATTTTTGATATAAAATTTTCTAGTTTTTTAAGAAGATATTCATTAGTTTCATCAATAGGTAAATATAACGTATATTTAGAATTCTTTTGTGTTTGAGGATTTTTAGAGAAAATGATTTTGTTTTCAATATTTTGTAATAAATATTGAATTTCAGAAATTTCTATATTGAAATCTAATATAATCATATTTATTTTTGAGTTACTACACATATTAGAAAGTTCTTCTTTACTACCAACAACTCCAAGTAAATGGATATTATCAAAGTTATTAAAAATAATATTACAAGCTTTTTTTACTATTTTAAGATCAGTGCTATAAATTATTGCATTATACATTTTTTTACTACCCCCTTCACTTTATAAAACAATTTACCATATGAAAAGGTGACAAAATTAGTAAAAAAAATAAAAAAATTTACAAAAGAATATGAAAAAGGAGGAAATTTTAAATAAAATTCGATCATGGATAATTTTAAATCAAAAAATATAGTTGATAAATATGGGGATATGATTTATCATATTGCTCTAAGAAGGTTAAAAAACGAAGAGGACGCAAACAATATAGTTAAAGAAGTGTTTTTTAGATACATAAAGTATATAAAATCTAATAAAAAATTTAAAGATGAAAAACATGAAAAATGTTGGTTTATTTCTATAGCTAAAAATTTATGTTATAATAGACAAAACAGATTTTATAAAATAAATATTTCAAAAGAAATAGAAAGATTTGTTCAAGTAGTAGACTTTAAATCAAGAAATATAGTTGACAAATATGGGGATATGATTTATTATATTGCTTTAAAACGATTAAAAAATGAAGAAGATGCCAATGACATAGTACAAGAAGTATTTTTTAAATATATAAAACGTATAAAGTCTAATAAGAAATTTAGAGATGAAAATCATGAAAAATATTGGTTGATTTGTGTATGTAAAAATTTATGTTATAATGAAAAAAATAGTGCCTATAGAAATAATATTTCACTAGAAGAAGTAGAACTAGTATCAAAAGAAAACTTTGATGAAAGAACTAGTGAAATATTAGAAAATGTCGAAAAGTTAAAAGATAAGTATAGAATAGTTGTTGAACTGTTTTATTTTAATGGTTTTAAAATATCTGAAATTAGTGATATGTTGCAGATTAAAGAAGATAATGTTAAACAAAGACTAAGTAGGGGTAGAATTAAATTAAGAGAAAATTGGGATGTTGGAGGAACAAAATATAGTGGAAAAGTTTGAAGAGGAGCTAGAAAAGGTTAGTGCTAAAATTAATAGTATGAGTTTAAGCGAGGAGTTCAAAGAAAACCTGTGTAAAAAGCTTGACTATGAGTATAGTAGAATGCCACCTAAAAGACGATTTTTTATTCCAAAACAAATAGTCGCGGTATTTGCTTGTTGTATTTTAGTAACTAGTTATGCCTTTGCAGATGGAATTGAAAATGCTGTAAATAGTATTTTTTCAAATACTTCAAGAGAGATTCAGCAAGCAGTTGAAAGTGGAAATCTTCAAACTATAACTATGGATTATGTGAAAAAAGAGGATGTTTCAATCAAAATTGATTATACAGTAGTTAGTGAAGATTTTATTTGTTTAGCTTTTAATGTTTTAAGTGAAGAGGAATTTAGTAATGTATATGTAGATAATATTGAATTTATGAATAAATATAATGAAAGAATATATAGTACTAATGATACTGAAATTAAAAATATAAAGTATTCATATACTGATAAAAAATTAAATAATAAAAATTCTATATATATTATAAAAGTAGATAATTTAAAACTTAATGATAGTGAAATAAAAATAATTTTAAATGGTGTAAAAATGTTAAACTTTAATAATAGAAATGATATTGATAGCAAATGGGAATTTAACATTCAAGTAAATTGTTAATTAAAGGAAAAGCACAATTGTCTTTTGACAATTGTGCTTTTCCTTTTTGCGAATTTTCGGTACAGAATTTATAAAGTTATTTCCAAGAATAATAAGTTATTTTAATAGCAATTGTGCCCCCTGTTGAGTTTGTAACCATGAATTGATAAGTATATCCTGGTATTACTTCAATCCAATCGATTTTATAGCTTCCCTCATTTACGCCACCAGTTTGACTGGCAACAGTAGCTGTAGAGTCAAACATGAGAGATACAGCATAATTTCCGCTGGCACCAGTTGCCTCCATTTCATAGGCAAAATACCGGTCAGGGATTTTGAAAGGTACAAGGTATAACCGCTGCTTTGTTGATTCATCAGTTACCTGATCCCACATAAGTGGCATAATATCGGTTTCCTCATGAGGATCCAAGGTTACTGTTACAGTATGTTTGACAGCCCCAGTCGGGATTTCAGAAACCTCATTGCCTGCTGTATCAGCCGCTACATTATTCGCTGCAAAAACGTTGGTAGACATAGAAAGGCATAATGCCGTTGTAAGTAGTATAGATAAAAATTTTTTCATTTTTATAATATCCTCCTGTTATTTTTTGTTGCACTACTTACTACTCAAAGAAACACTCTTACTATTCTGTACCGAAATGTCATTGAACAAAGAAGTATAATAAGACTACTCTTGTCAGCGACTTTTACTGTCTGTGCGAAATGCGACAGTGATAAAAATTATAGCGAAATCGACAAAATTCGACAAGTGCGATGGCGAAAAGTGGTCTTTTAATAAAAAGGCTTGCTTTTTTATTAAAAAAGTAAAACATATAAACTTTGGTATAAAAGACTTTGATAGAAATGTCGACAAAAAATTCATAACTTTTCATAACTTTTTAACACAAAGTAATTTTTATATGGTATCCTATTTTTGCTGTAAAAATTTAAGGTTAAGGAGAGTGTACATATGACAAACATGGAAAAAACAAATAGTAGTTTTAGTAAAACTAAATTAATAACTTATAAGGACATACTGAATATAATTATTTCTTTTATTGGAATTGCGATTGCAAGCATTGAAATAATAGAAATAAGAGCTAATTTAAAAATACAGGATTATAGATTTGTGATATACAATGTTATAATTTGTTTAGTAATAATATCAATAAATATATATGGTATTATAAGTAGAAGAAGAGAAATAAAAGAAAAGGAGTATATTGAACAATTAGAAGAAAAAAATAAAAATTTAATTGAAGTCCATAATAACGTAAGAAGTTTTAAACATGACTTTAATAACATTTTACAATCAATAAACGGCTATATAGATGTGCAAGATATGGATTCACTAAAAAAATACTTTAATGATTTACTAAAAGAAAGTAATCATATAAATATATTAGGGGTGTTAAATTTTCAAGTCATGGATAATCCAGCAATGTATTCTGTATTATTAAATAAGTATAAATTAGCAAAAGAAAAAGATATTACAATGAATATTGACATAATGTTAAAATTAGATAGATTTTCAGAAAAATCTTATATAATGTCAAGGATATTAGGAATATTATTAGACAATGCAATAGAAGCAGCAGAAGAATGTGAAGAAAAAATAGTAAATATACAATTTTTAAAAGATGAAAAAAGAGATAAAGATATAATAGTAATTGAAAATACATATAAAAATAAAGAAATAGATACAACACAAATATTTGAAAAAGATTATACAACCAAAAAAGAAAAAGGAAATTCTGGATTAGGACTATGGAAAGTAAGCGATATATTAGAAAAAGATTCAAAATTAGAATTATTTACATATAAAAATGATGAAATGTTTAAACAAAAACTAGAATTTTACTATAAAGATTAATATAAAAAAAGTAAATCCAATTATGGATTTACTTTTTTTTATTATATGTTAAAATGAAAATAATTTTGAAAATATGGAAGGAAAAGGAAATAATATGAGAATAGGAATAGATATAGATGATGTTATAACAGAAACATCAATAGCAGTGAAAGAATATATTGAAAAATATGATAAAGATAGAGATATGATGAATCATATAGAAGAAGTAATGAGAGGAGATATGCCAACACAAAATATAAAAGATTTTTTTAAAAATGAAAGTTCAAAAATTTTTAAAAGAGTAAAATTAAAACCAAATGCAAGCCAAGTTATCGAAAAATTAATAAATAGTGGAAATGAGATATTTATTATAACATCAAGAGGTGATCCTAAAATGAAGGGTACTACAGAATGCACATTAGAATATTTTAGAAATAATAACATTAAATATACAAAAATATTATTTAATTCATTTGAAAAAGCTAAAATATGTAAAGAAAATAAAATAGACTTAATGATAGATGACTCAGAAAAATATTGTAGAGAAATTTTAAAAGAAAATATAAAAAGCATATTATTTACATCAGAAATAAACAAAACAATACCAACAAAAATTGAAAGAGTCAATAATTAGTTAGAATTAGAAGAAAAAATAGATACAATAATTAATAAAGATAATAAAAAAATATGAGAAAAATTACATAAAGTATTGATTTTTAAAACCAAAATTGATATAATATCAACGTTATAAAATAACGCACATAGATGGAGTTTTAAATTGTGCTATTAATCAATAGTTGTTTAAAATGTAGAAATCTATGGAGGAAAAACAAAATAAGGAGGAAATTAAAATGGCAGTAGTAGCAATGAAGCAATTACTAGAAGCAGGTGTTCACTTTGGACATCAAACAAGAAGATGGGATCCAAAAATGGCAGAATATATATTTCAAGCTAGAAATGGAATCCATATAATAGACTTACAAAAAACATCAAAAAAATTAGATGAGGCTTATAAGTTTATAAAAGAACAAGCAGAAGAAGGGAAAACAGTATTATTTGTAGGAACAAAAAAACAAGCACAAGAATGTATAAAAGAAGCAGCACAAAAATGTAGCATGTACTATGTAGACCAAAGATGGTTAGGAGGAATGCTAACAAACTTCAAAACAATAGAAGGAAGAATACAAAGACTAAAAGACTTAGAAGAAATGGAACAAGATGGAACATTTGAAGTATTACCAAAAAAAGAAGTTAGTACATTAAAAAATGAAATGGAAAAACTAGAAAAAAATCTTGGTGGAATAAAAGACATGAAAGAAATGCCAGGAGTAATGTTTGTAGTAGATCCTAAAAAAGAAAGAATTGCAATATTAGAAGCAAGAAAATTAGGAATACCAGTAGTAGGATTAGTAGACACAAACTGTAACCCAGAAGATGTAGACTATGCAATACCAGGAAATGATGATGCAATAAGAGCTGTAAAATTAATAGCAGACGTTATGGCAAATGCAGTTATAGAAGGAAGACAAGGAGAAGACGCAGAAATTTCAACAGAAATTGAATCAGACGAAGAAGTAACAGATATGGAAGAAGTAGTAGCAGAAGAAAAATCTGAAGAATAATAAATTATATAAAAGGGCGAATTACATAAGTAAACACGCCCTAATTTTAAATAAAATAGGAGGTACTTAAAATGATAACTGCAGAATTAGTAAAACAACTAAGAGAAAAAACTGGAGCAGGAATGATGGACTGCAAAAAAGTTTTAACAGAAACAGATGGAAATATGGACAAAGCAGAAGAACTATTAAGAGAAAGAGGAATAGCAAAAGCAGCTAAAAAATCTGGAAGAGTAGCAGCAGAAGGATTAGTAGCAACATATGTTTCAGCTGACAAGAAAATAGGATCAATAGTAGAAGTAAATGCAGAAACAGACTTTGTTTCAAAAAATGGAGAATTCGTAGAATTTGTAAATGATATAGCTGAAATTGTAGCACAAGCAAATCCAAAAAATGTAGAATGTTTATTAGAAGAAAAATATAAAAACACAGAAAAAACAGTACAAGAAGTATTAACAGATAAAATAGCAACAATAGGAGAAAACATGGTAATCAGAAGATTTGAAAGATTTGAATCAGAAGGATTAGTAGAAAGTTATATACATGGAGAAGGTAAAATAGCAGTATTAGTTAACTTCAAAAATGGAAACAGTGAATTAGCAAAAGATGTATGTATGCAAATTGCAGCAGCAAGACCAGAATATTTAAATAGAGAATCAGTACCACAAGATAGAATAAGTAAAGAAATGGAAATATTAAAAGCACAAGCTATGAATGAAGGAAAGCCAGCAGAAATAGCTGAAAAAATGGTACAAGGAAGAATAGGAAAATTCTATGGAGAAATATGTTTATTAGATCAAGAATTTGTTAAGGATTCAAGCATAAAAGTAGGAGATTTAATAAAAAATCAAGGTGCAGAATTAGTAGAATATGCAAGATTTGAAAAAGGTGAAGGAATAGAGAAAAAAGAAGAAAATTTTGCAGAAGAAGTTATGAAACAATTACAATAATAGTTAAATGAAGAAATTCATTTAACACTAAAAAAGTGTTAACAAAATAAAAATTTTGCTAGCACTTTTAATTTTATAAAAAATGGAGAAGTTATGAAAGTAATAGTAGTAAGACATGGAAGAACAGAATGGAATGATTTAAAAAAAGTACAAGGCCAAGCAGATATAGGACTAAATAATAAAGGGAAGGAACAGGCTAAAACAATTGCTAAACTACTTGAAGATAAAAATATAGATTTAATTGTTTCTTCACCATTAATAAGAGCAAAAGAAACAGCAGAAATAATAAATGCTAATAGAAACGTACCAATAGTTTATGATAATAGAATATCAGAAAGAGATTATGGTGAATATGAAGGATTACATAGAAGCGAATTTGAATTTAATGATTTTTGGACATATAGTAAAAATATGAATTATGATAAAGCAGAAAATATACAAGTTTTTTTTAAAAGAGTATATGATTTTTTAGATGAAATAAAAGAAAAATACAAATATAAAACTTTAGTAATAGTAACACATAGTGGTACAAGTACAGTTATAGATTCGTATTCGGAAGGACTTCCTAGAGAAGGAGAAATGAATAAAAATCATTTGAAGAATTGTGAAGTTAGAGAATATATTTTTGATGAACCAGTTGAAAGCAAACCGATGATAAGGCAAGAAGTAAAAGAAATATTAATGTCATTACGCAACAAAGGGAATGAAGCAACAGTTAATAACTTATTAGGAAGACTAGATTTATTAAGTGATGATTTATTTAGTAAAGGATTTAAAAATATTGATAATACGGAACAAAGTATAAAAAAATATTTTGAAGAAAAAGTTGGCTTAATAAGTAAAAGAAGAAAAAAAGTAAATTATAGAATAGGTTCAAACAAAATTAAATTTAAAGAAAGAGAATTATCTGATCAATAAAATTAATCAGAAATGTAAAACAAAAATAAAATATAAAAGATAAAATTAATGTTGATTTTTTTATCAAAATATAGTAAAATTTAAAAAGATGTAAAAAAGAAAGGAATGTAATAATGGTAGAAATATTAAACCTAGAAGAAATTAAGAAAAATATAAATTCAATAGGTTTATTTACATTCTTTATTTTAAATTTTAAAATATTCAATAAGACACTAATTTAATTAGTGTTTTTTTTTGAATAAACATAATAAATTGTAAATAAAAGAAAGGATAAAAAAATGATAGGATACCTAATACTAGAAAACGGTGAAATCTTTGAAGGAGAAAGAATAGGATATACAGTAGATACAGCCTGTGAAGTAGTATTCAATACAAGTATGGCAGGATATATAGAAACATTTACAGATCCTTCATATGCAGGACAAGGAATTGTAATGACATATCCATTAATAGGAAATTATGGAATTATACCAGAAGACTATGAATCAGATGGAATTTATGCTAAAGCAGTATTTATTCATGAATTAGCAGAATTTGAAAGTAACTTTAGAGCAAAATTAAATTTAGACAAATTTTTAAGAGAATATAAAGTTACAGGATTAACAAATATAAATACAAGAAAATTAACAAAAATTCTAAGAGATGCAGGAACTATGAGAGGATATGTAACATCAAATATTAACGATATAGATGGAATAATGGAAAAAATAAAAGAATATGAAATAGGAAATATAGTAGAAAAGGTAACATGTAAAGAAATAAAAACATATGGTAAGGGAAAAGGAATAAAAATAGCGTTAATGGATTATGGACTAAAACATAACATAGTAAATTCACTATTAAAAAGAGGAGCAGAAGTAACAATATTTCCAGCAAACACTCCAGCAGAAGATATATTAAAAATAAATCCAGATGGAATAATACTTTCTAATGGACCAGGAGATCCAGAAACATGTACAACTCAAATTAAAAATATACAGAAATTATACAATACAGATATACCAATATTAGGAATATGTTTAGGACATCAATTAATGGGACTAGCAAATGGAGCCAAAACAGCTAAATTAAAATATGGACATAGAGGTGCAAATCATCCAGTAAAAGATTTAAAAGAAGATAAAGTATATATAACATCACAAAATCATGGATATTACATACTAGAAGAAAGTATAAATAGAGATATTGTAGAAGTATCACATATAAATTTAAATGATGGAACAGTAGAAGGATTAAAATATAAAAACAAAAAAATATTTACAGTACAATTTCATCCAGAAGCATGTCCAGGACCACAAGATACAGCATACATATTTGATGAATTTATAAATTTAGTATCAATTTAGGAACAGAGAAAAAGGAGAAATAAAATGCCAAAAAATAAAAGTATAAAAAAAGTTTTAGTTATAGGGTCAGGCCCTATTATAATAGGGCAGGCAGCAGAGTTTGATTATGCTGGAACTCAAGCTTGTAGAGAATTAAAAAAAGAGGGAATAGAAGTTGTTTTAATAAATTCAAATCCAGCAACTATTATGACAGATAAAAATATGGCTGATAAGATTTATATAGAGCCACTAACTGTTGAAACAGTTAAAAAAATAATAGAAATAGAAAAACCAGATAGCATTCTTCCAAATTTAGGTGGACAAACAGGTCTTAATTTAGCAATGGAATTGGCAGAATGTGGGTATTTAAAAGAACATAATGTAAAACTTTTGGGGACAGGTGTAGAAGGAATTAGAAATGCAGAAGATAGACAATGTTTTAAAGATATGATGGAAACAATAAATGAACCATGTATAGCAAGTAAAGTTGTACATACAGTTGAGGATGCAGTAGAATTTACAAAAGAAATAGGATTACCAGTTATTATTAGACCAGCATATACATTAGGTGGTACTGGTGGAGGTATTGCTTATAATATGGAAGAACTTGAAGAAATTGCAAATTCTGGTATAAGAATGTCTAGGGTAAATGAAATATTGGTTGAAAAATGTATTACAGGTTGGAAAGAGATTGAATACGAAGTAATGAGAGATAGTAAAGGAAATTGTATTACTATATGTAATATGGAAAATATTGATCCTGTTGGAATTCATACAGGTGATAGTATAGTAGTAGCACCTTCTCAAACTTTATCTAATAAAGAGTATCAAATGCTTAGAACATCAGCTATAAAAATTATATCTGCATTAAAAATTGAAGGAGGATGTAATGTTCAGTTTGCATTAAATCCAACAAGTTTTGAATATGCAGTAATTGAAGTTAATCCTAGAGTTAGCCGTTCATCAGCTTTAGCTTCAAAAGCAACAGGTTATCCAATAGCTAAAGTAGCAAGTAAAATAGCTTTGGGATATACATTAGATGAAATAAAAAATGAAGTAACTCAGAAAACATATGCTTGTTTTGAACCAGTGCTTGATTATGTAGTAGTAAAAATACCGAAATGGCCATTTAAAAAATTTCTAACAGCTACAAGAGATTTAGGAACACAAATGAAGGCAACAGGAGAAGTTATGGCAATAGCCTCAAATCTAGAAGCAGGTTTAATGAAAGCAATTCGTTCTTTGGAAGAAAATGTAGAATATTTAAAACTAGATAAATTAGAAAATCTAGGAAAAGAAGAACTAGAACAAAGATTGAAAAATGTAGATAATGAGAGAATTTTTGTTATAGCAGAAGCTATTAGAAAGGAAATATCAGTAGAAAGAATACATGAAATTACAAAAATAGATAGATTTTTTATAGGTATTATTTATAAATTAGTAAAAATGGAAAATGAACTTATTTTAAATAAGATGAATTCTAAAATATTAGATAGAGCAAAGAAATTAGGTTTTACAGACAAAATAATAGCAACTCTTTCAGGAAAAACAGAGAAAGAAATAAAAGAATTACGTCATCAAAATGGAATAATTGCTAATTTTAAAATGGTTGATACATGTAGTGCAGAGTTTGAAGCAAAAACCCCTTATTATTATTCAAGTTACGATGAAGAAAATGAAACAAAAGAAAGTAATAAAAATAAAATAATGGTATTAGGTTCAGGACCTATAAGAATAGGACAAGGTATAGAATTTGATTATTGTAGTGTACATGGAGTTTGGGCATTAAAAAAACAAGGTTATGAAACAATAATTGTAAACAACAATCCAGAAACAGTAAGTACAGATTTTGATATTGCAGATAGATTATATTTTGAACCATTAACATCAGAAGATGTAGAAAATATAGTAGATATAGAAAAACCATATGGGGCAATAGTTCAATTTGGAGGACAAACAGCTATAAAATTGACAAAAGCACTATCTGATATAGGAGTAAGAATACTAGGAACTCAAGAAGTAGATATGGATAGAGCAGAAGATAGAAAAGAATTTGACGAAGCTTTAAATAATTGTGGAATTTTAAGACCAAGAGGAAGTACGATTTATACAGTAGAAGAAGCAAAAACTGTAGCAAATATATTGGGATATCCAGTATTGGTAAGACCATCATATGTACTTGGTGGACAAGGTATGGCTATTACTTATGATGATAATGAAATAACAGAATATGTAAATGAAATAAATAAAATAGAGCAAGAACATCCAATTCTTGTAGATAAATATATATTGGGAAGAGAAGTAGAAGTAGATGCTATATGTGATGGAAAAAATGTTTTAATTCCAGGAATAATGGAACATTTAGAAAGAGCAGGGGTACATTCTGGAGATAGTATTTCTGTATATCCAACACAAAATGTTGAAAAAAGACATGAAGAAAAAATAGTTGAATATACAACAAAAATAGCTAAAGAACTTAATATAATAGGAATATTAAATATTCAATTTATAATAAGTGAAGGTCAAGTATATATAATTGAAGTAAATCCACGTTCTAGTAGGACAGTTCCATACATAAGCAAAGTTACAAATTTACCAATGATAGATATAGCAACAAATGTAATATTAGGCAAGAAACTAAAAGATTTAGGATATGGTACAGGATTATACAAAAAAAGTGATTACATATGTGTTAAAATGCCAGTATTTTCTTTTGAAAAAATTAAAAATGCAGATACTAGTTTAGGACCTGAAATGAAATCTACAGGAGAAGTATTAGGTGTATCTAAAAAGTTTGAAAATGCAGTATTAAAAGCTTTTATAGGAAGTGGAGCAAATGTATCTACAAAAGGTGCTATATTAATAACAGTAAGGGATAAAGATAAACCAGAAATGTTAGATATAGCTGAAAAATTTGAAAAATTAGGTTTTCAAATATATGCTACTTCAGGAACATCTAAATACTTAAAAGAACATAATGTAAAATCAATAGTAATTGAAAAATTATGGGAAGGTAAAAATAGTATTATAGACTTAATAGAATCAGGAAAAATAAATTTTGTTATTAATACTCCAACCAAAGGAAAAGAGTCAAATAGAGATGGATTTAAAATTAGGAGAATGGCAGTAGAATGTAAAATCCCTTGTTTTACATCATTAGATACAGTAAATGCCTTATATCAAGCAATTGAAGATGAAACAAGTGAAGCAGATTTAACACCAGTTGATATTACTAAAATTTAAAGAAAAATTAGTATAAATTAGTATAGAATAATGGAGAAATGTAAAGATATTAATGAGTATTTTGAAAAAGTAGGAATAGATTATCAAGAGGAAAAAGAAGAAAGAGAAGGGAATAAGATTAGATAATAAGTAATTTATGATACTTGCGTTGTTATCCATAATATGTTATAATATTATGGATAGTATGGAGGTAAAAAATGGAAAAGAAGAAAGGTATGCAGGAATTACTAAAATATAAAGAAAACTTATTGCAATATGGAAAAAAACTTGCAGAAGAGAATCCAGACCATTTAGCAAGTGATGAATTACAAGCATTAGTATATAGAATTTTTAAAGAATTAAATAAAATAGATACAGCATTAGGACATCCATATACAGAATCTAACATAGAATCGCCAAATTCTGTAAGTCAAGAAAGAATAGAAGAATTATATATTAATTTTATAAATGATAATAATATTGTAGTTACACCAAATAACAGAATTTATAATTATGTAACACAAAATTATTCTCCAGAAAAATATCCTAAAATTTTATTATGTGTAAAAGAAGGAGAAAACTCTTACTTAGGACAAAGATTTGCAAATAAAGGATACAAGGTTGTTAGTGTAAATCCGTTAGAAAGCAAAGTATTTGAAGAAAGAAAGCAAAAATCAGAAGATGTACTAGAATGGGCAAATCTTGTTATAGGAAGTAAATTACCACAATGTGCAGAAAACTTTGTTCAAATGGGAAAACCAGCTATATTTAATATAAGTAATAATTCTAAAGATTATAATGTACATTTTAAAGGATTATCAATAACCTCACCACATGGACTTTTTAGAGAAATAACTAAATGTAGTGGAGTATCTGTAAGAAGAGAAAGATATGATGTGTTTGATGAAGATGATTTATTATTTATTTGTAATGGAAGAGAAAGAGATGATGGAAGATAAAAATACTAACAATTTAATATGTTAGTATTTTTTTTCTTGCAAATTTGTGTAGAATTTTATATAATGAATGCAAAATATCGGTAGGTGAAAAGATATGAATAAAACTAAAAGAAAAATTTTTGAAACATCATTAAAACTTTTTTCAGAAAAAGGATATGATGCTACAAGTATAGAAGAAATAACAGCAACAGTGGGAGTGGCAAAAGGAACTTTATATTATCATTTTAGTAGTAAAGAAGAAATATTTAATTTTCTTGTAGAAGAAGGAATGAAACTTTTAATAAATAGTATAGAAATAAAAACATCAAAATGTGATAATGTATTAGACAAAATAAAAGCAATATCATTAATTCAGTTAAAAGCAGTAAAAAAATATGAAAACTTACTTACAATAGTAATGAGTCAAACTTGGGGAAATGAAACAAGGAATGTTTTTTGTAAAGAAAAAGTGATTGAGTATATAGAAGTTATAAAAGAAATAGTACAAGAAGGAGTAGATAATGGAGATATAGTAAAATGCAACTCAGAGATATTAGCTTCTGAAATTTTTTCACTAACATGTTCAACCTTAATATACAAAAGAAAAGTAGGAATAGAAGAAATAGATATAAAAAAAATGTATAATGAATATGAAAAAACTTTATTTAACAAAATTAAAATAGGGGATGAGAATAAAGATGAATAATAGAGTATATAAAGGATGCGATAGAATATTTAAAGCAAAACAATTTGAAAATTTAAAAGAAATGATAGAAAATACTAAAAGTAAATTTGGAACTAACATAGCATTCAAATTTAAAAATGTAGATATGATGAAAACAATGACATATGATGAATATATAGATGAAATACAAGCATTAGGAACAGCATTAATAAGTATAGGATTAAAAGATACACGAATAGGAGTAATATCAGAAAATAGATATGAATGGGAAGAAGCATATTTAGGAATAGTATGTGGAACAGGAATAGCTGTACCATTAGATAAAGCGTTACCAGAAAATGAAATTTTTAACTTAATAGAAAGATCAGACATGGAAGCTATTTTCTACTCATCAAAATATGATGAAGTAATGAAAAAGGCAATAGAAAAAGGTATAGGAAAAGTAAAATTTTTTATATCTATGGATAATGAAACAAAAGATGGTAATATATATTCTCAAAAAGAATTAGTTAAATTAGGAAAAGATTTATTAAAAAATGGAGCAACTAGTTTCATTAATGCAAAAATAGACAATGAAGCTATGGCAGTAATGTTATTTACATCAGGAACTACATCAACATCTAAAGCAGTTATGTTATCACATAAAAATATTTGTACAAATATTTATGATATAGCATCTATTTTTGATGTATCAAAAGAAGATACAATGTTATCTTTTTTACCATTACACCATGTTTTTGAATGTACAGTAGGTTTTTTATATCCAGTAAGTGTTGGAGCAACAATTGCATTTTGTAGTGGAATTAGACATATTGCTGAAAATTTAAAAGATTACAAAGTAAGTGTTATGATATCAGTGCCAGTGCTTTTTGAAAACATGTATAAAAAAGTAATGAAATCTATAGAAGATAAAGGAAAACTAGGAACAGTTAAATTTGGAATAAAGCTAAGTAAAGTTACAAATATTTTTGGAATAGATATAAGAAGAAAACTATTTAAAGAAATACATGAATCTCTTGGAGGTAAATTAAGATTATTTGTTGCAGGAGCAGCTGCATTTGATCCAGAAATAGAAAAAGGATTTAATGACTTAGGAATAGACACATATCAAGGATATGGATTAACAGAAACAGCACCAGTTGTTGCAGCAGAACATAAAACATGTAGGAAACAAGGTTCAATTGGAAAAGCAAATCCAAGTTTGGAAGTTAAAATATTAGAACCAAATGAACAAGGAATAGGAGAACTAGCTGTTAAAGGAGCAAGTGTTATGCTAGGATACTATAATCATATTGAAAAAGGTGTAACAGAAGACGGTTGGTTTGCAACAGGAGATTTAGCATACATAGATAAAGATGGATATATATTTATAACAGGAAGGAAGAAGAGTGTAATAGTATTAAAAAATGGAAAGAATGTATATCCAGAAGAAGCAGAAAGTTTAATAAATAAAATACCAGGAGTAAAAGAATCATTTGTATTTGGTAAACCAGAAAAAGAAGATAAAAATGATTTAAAACTATGTGCAAAAATAGTTTATGATAAAGAAATAGTAAAAGAAAAATATAATGTGCAAGAAGTAGAAGATATCAAAAAGAAGATATGGGAAAAAATAAAAGAAATAAATAGAAAGATGCCAACATATAAATATATAAAAGAAATTATTATAACAGAAGAAGAACTAATAAAAACAACAACATTAAAAGTAAAGCGATTTGAAGAAATAAAAAAAGTATTATAAAATATTGCAAAATATTACAAGAAATATTATAATGTAATCAAAATGTAACAGAAAAAAGTCGAAAAAAGACTTGTAGTTTTACGGAAAACGAGATATAATAATTTTAGTATTTAATTAGATTGATACGAAGGAGGTAGTTTACAATGTCATTTTTTCATAAATCAGGCATAGTAAACGTGAAAATGGTAATCACGGAAGAAAAAATTTTATCAAACATAGATAAAATTCAAAAGTTAATAAACCCAAATAGTAAAAAACAAATAGTTCAATTAGAAGATGATTCATACTTTAAAGATTTAGTTGAATCAATAAAAACATATTTACTAGAATATCCAAATAAAAAGAACTTTCCAAATGGTGTATATAAAGCAGCATATGAACTAGTAGAATACGCAACAAATCAATTTGAAGAAAACACAAAACAAATAGAAGACTTAATAAGACAAAGAGAAAAAAATATAAAATTAGCTAGTGTATTAAGAGATGCAACAACAGCCGTAAAAGCAAGAGCAAAAAACTGGAAAGAAATAGTAAAGAAAATAGAATCAAAATATCCAGAAGAAATTTCATCTGCATTAACAGTAATAGGAAAAAGTAAAGACAAAACAACAGAAGAATATGCAGACTCAGTAAAAATAATAGAAGCAAAAATAAATAACCTAGAAAATAACTTACATATAGAAATAGACATGGAAAGAATAGAAGACAGATCAAAAGCATTAAGTTATATAGGAATAGAAATAGCCGAAGCATTAAAATACATACCAGCACCAGTAGAAGACGTATTAGGATTAGTAGAAAGCGAAACACAAGAAGTAACAGGAACAAATTCAATATTACAAACAGGAACAACAGAGGAAAGTGGAACAGATGAAGTAGTAGAAAATTCAGAAGAAGACGAAGTAGCAGAATTGGAAACATACTTTGAAGAAACAAGATTTGAAGCAAAACCATCACTATGGCAAAAGATAAAAAATAGTAAATTTGTAAGAACAATAAGATACATAATGCAAATAAGAATAGTATTAGACTATCCAGCATTACCAGAAGGAAAAGAAGATGCTCAATAAGATATTACTAATACATTAACCTTAATTATGAAATCAAATTATTCAAAATATGAACATTTTAAAATACATGTTTGAACAAATATAAAAATTAAAGCAACTTTCAAAAGTTGCTTTTTTGTATACAAATAAAAAAGAAAGGCCCCCTTAATGATTAGCTCATCAAGGGGGAATAAGATGTGATTTTAAAGAACGTATAAAAATGCCTTGCTGCAATAAATTTCTCTGAATTCCGAAAAATCTTGAATTAATTGTGTTAACTCATTATAGTCTATATTATTCGAAATGTAAGATAATATAGGCTTAAGCTTTTTTTTATTTTGTAGTTGTAAAAAAGCAAAAGCATATTTTCCTTTCTCTATAGATATAATTTTTTTCGTATCAGAATATGTTTCTTGAAATTCGTACAACTTTTCTAAAAATTCAGATTTTGAATTTGTACGAGTTTCTTCTTTAACAAAAGACAATGCCCACGCCATTTTTTGACCTTTTTCCGTTGGAAGGGTTGCAGGTATTATATCAGGTGCTTTTTTAAAACCATGTAGTTGGATGAAAAATACTTCACCAGCAACAACTTTTTCTGTATGTACAAGTTTATTGTTCATATACACCCGAAAACATAAGCCATCAAATTCATATTTAATATGTTGTGTCAAATTGAACTTGCCAATTGAGGCTAAGTAAATTGGTTGCATAATATTCCTTTCCCTACTTGTGTTTTTAACACTTTCGATTTTTAATAATAATTATTAAAATTGCTCAGTGCAATTTATATAATATACCACAAAATTACATAAAATACAATAATTTATAGAAATAAGTAGAGAAAAAGAAATTTAATTAGAATTTACAAAAGATTGATTTTTAAAGAAAAATAAAGTATAATAGTAATATTAATTTTAAGAAACGACATAAAAATCTAGTTTTTGTGGAGGATAAAATGGAAAATAAGAAAAGAATATTAACAGGAGATAGACCAACAGGAAAACTACATATAGGACACTATTTTGGATCATTAAAAACAAGAATAGAATTACAAGAAAGTGGAAAATATAGTCCATATATATTAATTGCAGATGTTCAAGCATTAACAGATAATTTTAATAATCCTGAGAAAGTTAGAAAAAATGTTAGAGAAGTAGCAATGGATTATTTATCAGTAGGAATTGATCCAGAAAAAACAACAATATATATTCAATCAATGATACCAGAAGTAGCAGAACTTACAGTATTTTATTCTAACTTAGTAACAATAGCTAGACTACAAAGAAATCCAACAGTAAAAACAGAAATTGCACAAAAAAAAGAAATATTTGGAGAAAGTGTAACATATGGATTTTTGGGATATCCAGTAAGTCAAGCAGCAGATATAACAGCATTTGAAGGAGAATTTGTTCCAGTAGGAGAAGATCAATTACCACTTATTGAACAATGTAAAGAAATAGTAAGAAAATTCAATAGTATATATGGAGAAGTTTTAAAAGAACCAGAAGCAGTGTTATCTAAATCTAAAAGAATAAAAGGATTAGATGGAAATGAAAAGATGGGAAAATCATTAGGAAATGCAATATATTTATCAGACAGTGAAGAAGAGATAACCAAAAAAGTTATGAGTGCAGTTACAGATCCTAATAGAATAAAGAAAGATGATTTAGGAAATCCAGATATATGTATGGTAGCATATTATCATAATTTATTCACTGATAAAGAAGAATGTAACAAAGTTTGTAGTGAATGTAAGCTAGGTCAAAGAGGATGTGTTGCTTGTAAAAAAGAATTAGCAAGTAATATTATAGAATTTTTAAGACCAATAAGAGAAAAAAGAAAATATTATGAAGAACATATTGAAGAAGTAGATGAAATTTTAAAAAAAGGAACCGAAAAAGCTAGAAAAACAGCTAAAGAAACTATAAAAAAAGTAAAAGAAGCTATGATGCTTAACTATTTTGAAGAATAGATAAAAAGAGGTTATATATTAATTTATAGAAAGAGAAGAAAAAAATGTTTATAGATTATGCTAAAATAATAATTAAATCTGGAGATGGAGGAAATGGAGCCGCCACTTTTAGAAGAGAAAAATATGTAGCAGCAGGAGGACCAGATGGAGGAGATGGCGGAAAAGGTGGAGATATATATTTTATTGTAGATCCAGATGCAAATACTTTAATTGACTTTAGATACACAAAAAAATTTAAAGCAGAAAACGGCCAAAACGGAAGTGGAAGCCATAGATTTGGAAAAAGTGGAGAAGATTATTATATAAAGGTTCCAGCTGGAACTATAGTAAAAGATGCAGAAAGTGGCAAAGTTATTGTAGATCTTTCAGAACCAGGACAAAAAGAATTAATATTAAAAGGAGGCAGAGGAGGAAAAGGAAATTCTCACTTTGCAACTTCTACAAGACAAGCTCCTAGATTTGCTATTGATGGAGAAAAAGGAAAAGAAAAAGAATTAATATTAGAATTAAAATTATTAGCCGATGTAGGTTTAGTAGGTTTTCCAAATGTAGGAAAATCAACAATACTTTCGAGAGTAACAAAAGCAACTCCTAAAATTGCAGATTATCATTTTACAACAATAGATCCAAATTTAGGAGTTGTAAAAACAGAATATGGAAATAGTTTTGTTTTAGCAGATATACCAGGAATTATAGAAGGAGCAAGTGAAGGAATAGGACTTGGAACACAATTTTTGCGTCATATAGAAAGAACACGATTATTATTACATGTAATAGATGTAGCAGGAACAGAAGGAAGAAATCCAGTAGATGATTTTAATAGAATAAATGAAGAATTAAAAAAATACAGTGAGAAATTATCAAAAAGAAAACAAATAATAGTAGCAAATAAAATTGATAGTATGCAAGATGATACTAATTATAAAGAATTAGAGAATTTGGCAAAAGAAAAAGATATAGAAATATACAAAATATCAGCTATAACAGGAGATGGAATAAAAGAGTTATTTAACCATGTGTCAGAAATATTAAAAACTTTGCCAAAAGAGGATATAATTGAAGCAGAAGATAGAATAATCTATACATTAGAAGATGAAAAAGATGAATTTACAGTAGAAATTATAGATGGTGAATTTATTGTTACAGGATCAGCAGTTGAAAGACTAATGGGAAGAGTAAATATAGGGGACAATGAATCATATGCATATATGGAAAGAATGCTTAAAAAGATTGGAATAGAGCAAGCATTAAAAGAAAAGGGAGTAAAAGAAGGAGATACTGTGAAATTACTTGAATGGGAATTTGAATGGTATGAATAATATGGAAGATATAATAGAAGATTTATTTAAAATATATAATAGTGCAATTGATAGTTATAATTCAAAAATCTCTCAAAATATAAACGAAAAATATACAATAATAGATAAAGCTATGATCTCAACATATTTATATATTAAAATTTTAAGTAATTTAAATATAAACAACAATATTTCAAAAGATATTTTAATTAATTATCTATTAAAACAAATTATATATGGAGAAACAGGAAATCTAGATTTAGAAATTTCAGATATATCCAAAAAAGATTTATATAATAAAGTTTTAAATAATTTAATAAATAAACAATTTGAATATAAAAACAGAATTTTAAAAACATTAAAATATAATTATAAAATAATAGAAAATAAGGAATATAATAGCTTATTAGAATTTTGCGAATATATATCTGAATACTATATTCTTGAAAAACTATTAAGAAGAGGAAACAAAGAAGTAGAAATATATGTTCTAAATTTAGAAAATAAATTTAGAACATATATAAAAAGCGAAGAGAAAAAAAGTACAATAAGTAATGAAAAAATAAATATATTAGATTTAATTTTAAATAAGAGATTTGAAAATAGTGAATATTATAATTTAATTCAAGTAGCATTAAAATTAAGAGATGTATATAGATATTCAACATTAACTACAATTGTTCCAGAAAATGTACTTTTTCATCAATATAGTATGACAGTAACAAATATAATTATAGCAGATTATATGATAAGTTTAGGAGAAAACATAGATAAATATAAATTAGTATATAAAACATTGTTTCACGATTTTGGAGAATATAAAGGAAATGAAATAGTATCACAAATAAAATTATATAATGATGAAACAAAGAAAATGTTTGAACAAATAGAAGAAAACGATGAAAGAGAATTAAAAGAACTAATAGGAGAAGATATATATACAATAATAACTGATTATAAAAAAGAAAAAGAAGGATATATAGCAGATATAATAGACAAAATTCAAGGGATAATGAAATTGTGGATAGAAGTAGGATATATGAATAATTATACATATTTAAAAGCACTATGTTCTTTATATCAAAAGAGATTTGAAAAATTTAAAAATTTAGAAAGATTAGAAGGAATTAAAAATAAGGAATTCTTACTACAACTTTTGAAAGAAAGCTATTTATATATAAAAGAAAAAATATTATACAAAGATTATAATATCTTAATTCAGTATTTTACTAAAAAAGAAATAGAGGATTTTGAAAAAGAAATCAAGGAATTAAAAAATTAAATTAAAGAAATTATCATTTTTAAGAGAAAATTCATATTATACTTTTAGGAGGTGTAATATGAATTTTCAACAATTATACAATGTTTTAGATGAGGTGGATAATGAACCATATCCAAAAATTGAGAACATAAAACCAAATTATAATTTTGGAAGAATGGTATATGACTCATATAGTGGTAGTTATGGTGAATTAACAGCAATATTGCAATATGTTTATGAAGATATTACTAATAAAGATAACAGTAATTTAGAAAGAGTTTTAATGAGAATAGCAATGGATGAAATGAAGCATTTTAAAATATTAGGAGAATTATTAGTAGAATTAGGATTTATTCCTTATTATATGGGAAGTAGAAATAATAAATGGTGTTCAAATAATGTAAAATACAAATTTAAAAGTATTCAAGAAATGCTTAGTTACAATATAGAAACAGAAAAGCTTGCAATAAAAGAATATAGAAGACTAATAGAAATGACAGATTGTAAAACTATAAAAAATATTTTAGAAAGAATTATAAAAGATGAAGAAAATCATATAAGAGCATTTAAGACATTAAAAGAAGAATATGAAGTAAAATAAAACTTTTGTTTGACAAATCAAATGTTTTGTGATATTATGCAATCAATGAAGAAAAGAACTAAAGTTCTACGAAAGGAAAAGTGATAAAAAATGAGAAAAAAAGATCCAGACTCTCTTAATAAAAGAGAAAAAGCAATATTAAAATTCATTGAAAAGCAAATAAATGCAAATGGATATCCACCATCAGTTAGAGAAATAGGAAAAGCAGTTGATTTAAAATCAACTGCAACAGTACATGGGTATATATCAGCACTAGAAAAAAAAGGATATATAAAAAAAGAAAGTCAAAAAGGTAGAACATTAAAACTATTAAAAGGTGGAATAACAGAAGGAGAGCAAGTATCATTTGATAAAAATGCATATTCAAGTAAAGAAATGGTAGAAGTACCAGTAATAGGAAAAATAACAGCAGGAGAGCCAATACTAGCAGTAGAAAATGTTACAGATACATTTCCAATACCATTAGACTTTGTAGGAACAGGTGAAAGTTTTATGCTAACAGTAAGAGGAGAAAGTATGATAGAAGCTGGAATATTAGATGGAGATTACATATTAGTAAGAAAACAAAATACAGCAAGTAATGGGGAAATAGTAGTAGCATTAATAGGAGAAGAAGCAACAGTAAAAACTTTTTATAAAGAAAAAGACCATATAAGATTACAACCAGAAAATTCTACAATGGATCCAATAATAGTACCAACATGTCAAATATTAGGAAAAGTATCTGGAGTATTCAGAAAAATATAATAATAAATTAATAAAAATCTCTTAATTAATAAAATTATTAATTAAGAGATTTTTAAGTATTATTTTAATTCTACAACAGTAACTCCCATTTCGCCTTCTCTAAAAGTTCCTAATCTAAAAGATTTAACATGAGGATGCGTTTTTAAAAACTTATGAATTCCAGTTCTTAAAGCACCAGTACCTTTACCATGTACAATTCTTACAGATACAAGTCCACTTAAATAGCAATTATCTAAGTATTTATCTATACTAAAACATGCTTCATCAACATTTTTACCAATAACATTAATTTCAGGAGATATAGCTTTTACAGTAAAAGTTTTTTTACTAGAATTAGAAGACAAGATTTTAGAATTATTTATAGTAGAAGCATTATGATTTTCTATTATACTTAAATCTTCTATATTAAAAAACATTTTTCCAAGTCCTAGTGTAATTTGTATTTTATGATCTTTTGAAATAGATAAAATAGTTCCCGATTGATTTATTTTATTAACAAAAACCTCCATACCAACTTTTAAATCATTTATATTTACTTTTTTAAAATTAGATTTTTGATTAATGATATTTAAATCATTTATTTTTTTATTTAATGTGTTTCTTAATTTGTTTGCTTCTTTATTATTAGAAGAACTTTCTATTTCTTTTATAATTTCATTAGCATCTTCTTTAGCAGATATTAAAATATCTCTAGCTTGAGATTTAGCTTTATTAATAATCTCTTTTTGTTCATTTTGAAGTTTAGAAAAATCAAATTCCAAAGAAGATCTTAATTCTTGAGTTTTTTTAGAGTTTTCTAGAATTTTTTCTTTTTCTAATTCTATTGTACGCTTGTCTTCATAAATACTAGTAAGCAATTCTTCAATATTTATTTTATCAGAATTTATAAATTCTTTAGCTCTAGATATAATTTCTTCAGAAATTCCTAATTTTCTACTAATTGCAAAAGCATTGCTAGTTCCGGGAACTCCTAAAAGAAGTTTATATGTTGGAGATAAAGTATCTAAATTAAATTCTACACTAGCATTTTCAAAACCATCTGTTATTAAAGCAAAATGTTTAATTTCAGGATAATGAGTAGTAGAAAGAGTAATAGATTTTAAGGTATTTAATTTTTCTAAAATACTAATTGCTAAACTAGAACCTTCTATTGGATCAGTACCAGATCCAAGTTCATCTAGTAATATAAAACTATTTTCAGTAGCTTTATTTAAAATTGTAGCAATATTGGTCATATGTGAAGAAAAGGTACTTAAGGAATCTATAATACTTTGTTCATCTCCAATATCAGCAAATATATTATCAAAAACATATATACTACTTCCTTCTGTGGCTGTAATATGAAGACCACTCATTGCCATTAATGTTAAAAGACCAGCAGTTTTTAATGTAACAGTTTTTCCTCCAGTATTTGGACCAGTAATTATTAAACTATTATAATTTTTTCCAATAGGAATATCGTTTTTAATAGCAATATTTTTGTCTATTAAAGGATGCCAAGCTTGTTTTAAATCTATTATTTTTTTATCATTTATTACTGGTTCTACTGCATTTAAATGATTAGAGTATTTAGCTTTAGAAAAAATAAAATCAATTAGTCCTATTAAATTAATATCATTTTCTATATTATCAATTATATTAAAAAATAATGATGATAATTTTTGTAAAATTTTTTCTATTTCAATATTTTCGTTATTTTTTAAATTATTTAAATCATTATTTAAGTCAAAAATTGAAATAGGTTCAATAAAAACAGTAGATCCACTAGCAGATATATCATGGATAAATCCTTTTATTTCACTACGATATTCATTTTTTACAGGTACAACAAAACGACCTGATCTCATAGTAATAACAGCTTCTTGTATATACTTAGAGTGCAAAAAAGAATTTAATTTTGAACGTATTTCTTGTTCTTTATTTTTTATATTTTTTCTAATATTATTTAGCTGACGAGAAGCTGTATCAGAAATCGTATTTTCATCTAAAATTGCAGAAAAAATGGATTTTTCTATTGAAGGATTGGTATATAGATTATTAAATAATCCATTTAAGTTAACAAATTCAGACATATCTAGTTCAGCAGAAAAAAAGTAATTTTTTAAATTATTAGAAGTTTTTAAAATTTCAGCTAAATCTAATAATTGTTTGGGAGTTAGAAATAGATTGCTATTTAATTTTTTTAAATGTGGTGTAATATTTTTAATTTCAGCAATAGGAATTGAACCTTTTCTATATAAAATAATTGAAGCTTCAGAAGTTTGCTTTTGAGCTTTTAATATTTCATTTTTAGAAGATAAAGGTTTTAAATTATTTATATATTCTTTTCCAATGTATGTTATTGAAAAAGTTTGTAATATTTCACGTATTTTATTAAATTCTAATTTTTGTAAAGTTTTTAATTCCATAATAGTTTCCTTTTATAAATTTAGTATAAGCAAAATTAATAATTATTATAATATCATAAAAAAATTTAAAAATAAAGCATATACAATGTTAAAAGCAGATATTTTCCAAAAATTACATGTAAATATTAAATGAAATTACAAATAATAAATTAAAGTTATTTGTTAGGAGAAATTTTATGGACTATAATTTAACTTTTGAAAATAATATAAAACAAAGAGAATATAATGGTACAATAAATGGAATATTAAGTTGGATAAAAGAAAATAGGGATAAATTTGATTATGCGAAAGATCCAAATGCATATGAAATGACAAATGTTTTTTTATTTGGAGCAAAATATGCAACAGAAGGATTAGATATTGAGATGGATACATTAGATGAAATTTGGGAAATTCGTTCACAAGATTTTACAAATTGTGGTATATCTGAAAATAATTCTATATATGCTATATGTAGAGATAGTTATATGTCAGCTAAAAATAAAAGACCATTAGTTAATGATGAAAATTCACATCATGCGTTAAGAAAAATGGCTGGTATAGGATTATGGTTAAAACAGCAAAAAAGAGATGGACAAGAATTGCATTATGATAATTTACATGAGTTTCAGGTACTTTTGGAAACTAGTAAAACTTTAAAAGCAATTCATCCAGATTTGTTTGAAAAATATCAATTTCCAGGTAATATAACAGTTATTTATAAATTATTAGAGAAGACTTTAGATAAAGAAACTAAACAAGAATTATTAGAAAGTAAAAATGAATTATTAGAAGGAAGTAAAAATGAATTAAATAAAAAATTAGAAGTAAAAGATCAAAATCAAGTAAGATAAAAATTGGTAAAATGACATAATATAATATTTATTATTTTTTGTATAATTAGTCATAAATATTATGTAAATATATTGAAAAAAAGTCAAATTTTTGTTATAATAAAAGAAGCTTTCAATTTGAAAGTTTTGAAATATATAGCACGTATTGTGCAGTTTGGAGTTATGATTAAAATAAGGAGAAAAAAATGATGAACAACAATAGAAATCTAATAAAGAAACGGTTAAAGAAACGTTATAGCATAAGAATTAAAAAGAGAAAAAGGTATAAAAGAAAATTTAAACGGAAAGCTATAAAAGCTACACAAATTGTTTTACTAATTTTTCTAATAATGATAATTAACGGATTAGGAATTAGTATATTTTATGACCAACCAAAAGCAGTTGTTTGTACTTTGAGAGGAACAATAGAAAAAACTATAGATTTAAAAGATATAAAGCAACAAATAAAAGTAAAAATAGAGGAAAGTAAAATACAAAAACTTATTTTAAAGAAAAAAGTAGAACAGCAAAAACTTCCAAGTATATCCTGGAAAGGACCAGGTGAAGAGTATTATTATCACTTAGAAGACTGGGAAAAAGATGAACTAGCAAAGCTAGTTTGTGCTGAAGCTGGAGGTGAAATATTTAAGGGGAAGGTAGCAGTGGCTGCTGTAGTATTAAATCGGCTACATTCTAACCATCCAGATTTTGAAAAAGACTGTCTTGAATCAGTAATTTTTCAAAATGGTCAATTTGCATCTATAAAAACAATTACATATACAGATTTGGTAAATAATCCGGATTGTATGAAAGCAGTTGAAGCAGCATGTAAAGGTTGGGATCCAACAAGAGAAATCTTTTCCGAAACAGGAGCCTTATATTTTTATGAACCTACTCTCGTATCAGAAAAAAGATTGGAAGAAAGGGAAGGAGTGGAAACTATGAAAATAGGAAATCACTTTTTCCATATTGAACTTAACGAATGACTCCAAAACAAGAACCTAGTATTAGCAATACAATACTAGGTTTTTACTTATGTGAGAAATAATGAAATAAATTATTAAAATAAGTAATTTTATTTTTGGTAAATAATTTGAAAATTTTTTTAAGATATCTATTGACATATTAATTTTAATAAGTTATAATAATTCTTGTCTTAAGAAACAACACATGCGCCCTTAGCTCAGTTGGTCAGAGCAACCGGCTCATAACCGGTGGGTCCAAGGTTCGAATCCTTGAGGGCGCACCAAAAAATTAATTTAACTTTTAATGTTAGATTAATTTTTTTTTGTAAATTTTAATATAAAATAAAAAAAGGTATTGACAAGACATAAAAATAACATTATAATAAATAACGTGCTCGAAGGAACACATATGGGTAGGTGGTCGAGTGGTTAATGGCACCAGACTGTAAATCTGGCGACGAGAGTCTACGCTGGTTCGAATCCAGCCCTGCCCACCATAATATATTTAGATAAAAAAAGTATTGACAAACTGAAAATGATATAGTAAAATAAATCACGTCAGTTGGAATACAAAATGGTCGCTTAGCTCAGCTGGGAGAGCATCTGCCTTACAAGCAGGGGGTCATAGGTTCGAACCCTATAGCGACCACCATTTTTTGGCCTGGTAGTTCAGTTGGTTAGAATGCCGCCCTGTCACGGCGGAGGTCGACGGTTCGAGTCCGTTCCAGGTCGCCAAAATATCTAGTCCAACACTAGATATTTTTTATATAAGGCTTCATAGCTCAGTTGGTAGAGCAGAGGACTGAAAATCCTCGTGTCAGTGGTTCGATTCCACTTGAAGCCACCAAAAAAAGCAATACATAAAAGTATTGTTTTTTTTATTTAAAATAGATATGAGTAGAATTAAAAAAGAAAATAAATGGAGGAATAAAAATGGAAGGAAAAGACTTAACACAAGGAAACCTATTTACCAACATGGTAAAATTTTGTATTCCACTTTTAATAACAAACTTATTAAATTCATTATACAATATAGTAGATGTAATATGGATAGGAAGATTAGTAGGAGATGAAGGAGTGGCAGCAGCAACAAACTGTTGGCCAATAACGCTATTATCATCATCAATATTATCAGCAATTACAGTTACAGCATCAGTAATGGTGGCACAAAGATTTACAAGTAAAGAAAAAGATAAAATAAAAAATATAATAACCCCAATATATATAATAGCAATTTTATTAGGTATAGTTTCAAGTTTAGTTTTAATAATAACTATGAATTTTTGGTTTAAATTACTAAATACACCACAAGAGATTTTGGTAATTTCAAAACAATATTTAGCTATATATTTAATTGGATATGTATTTTATTTTTTTGCACTTACAATAATAGAATCAATTAGAGCTATAGGAAACAGCAGAGTGCCGTTAATTCTACTTACAATAACTAATGTATTAAATATTATATTAGATCCAATATTTATATTAATAGGATTAGGAGTAGCTGGAGCAGCAATTGCAAGTGCAGTATCAATGTTATTTGGACTAGTAATAAATTTAATTTACATTAATAAAAAGACAAAATTACTTAAATTTAATAAAAAGTACATAAAATTTGAAAAAGGTTTTTTAAAAGAGATTATAAAACTTGGAATTCCAATGATGTTTGCAGAATTTTCAACTATATTCACAATAATGTTAGAAGTATACATATCAAATTTGTTAGGAGTAGTAGGAAGTAGTAGTTATGGAATTGTAAGTAAATTACAAAACTTTTTTTATGTAATAGGAAATAGTATAAAAAGTATGATGACAGTTGTTATTGCTCAATTTGTAGGTAAAAATGCAATTAATCAACTAGGTAGAGTTATGAAAAGTGGATTAAAAATAATACTAACTCCAACAATTATAATTGCATTATTTATAATATTCTGTTCTAGATGGTTTTGTAGTATTTTTACAATGAATGAAGAAGTTATTGCAACAGCAACTAATTTTTTAAATATAGTAGGTATAGCATTTGTATTAATACCGTTAAGTCAAATGATGATGGGATTTGTATTGGGTATAGGTAATACAAAATTTACATTTATAACTTTATTTGCAGCAAGTCTAGTAGAAGTTATTATATTAATAGGAATTCAATATAATTATAACTTACCATTAACAGCTTTAGGGGTGAGTATATTAGCTTGGTATATAACAAATATAATTTTTTGTATATGCTATTATTTTTCAAATACTTGGAAAAATAATAATGAAAACCAAGTCTTAGAATAAAAGACAATTAGATTTATAACATAAGTTTATATATAATTATTGATTTTAAATAGCTATTATAGTATACTAGTTATATTAGTTAACATATTACTAGTTACAATTTAAAATCTAAATAAAATATATATAAATATTAGGAGGTTTTTATGGAAAAATTAGCAATATTGGATTGCGGAGGTCAATATACAAAAGTTATAGATAGGAGAATAAGAGAACTAGGAGTAAAATCTGAAATATTTCCTATTAATGTAAAAAGTGAAGAATTAAAAGAATATCAATCAGTTATATTATCAGGAGGACCAAACAGTATTGCAGCAGATCAAAGATTAATATTTGATGAGAAGATTTTTGAACTAGGAATACCAGTATTAGGAATATGTTATGGAATGCAACTAATGTCAGACCATTTTGGAGGAGTAGTAGATAGTAATGTAGTAAAAGAATATGGACAAAATGAAGTAACAATAAATACACAAGTACCAATCTTTGAAGGATTATCAGAAAATCAAAAAGTTCTTATGAGTCATGGAGATACAGTAAAAATAGTACCAAATGGATTTGAAATAATTGCAAAATCAGGAGAAGCTATTGCTGGAATTGGTAATGTTGAAAAGAAAATGTATGGATTTCAATTTCATCCAGAAGTTGATTTAACAGAAGAAGGAATGAAAATGTTAGAAAATTTCTTGAGAAAAGTTGTAAACTATAAAGAAGTTTATGCATTAGAAGATAGAATTCAAACATCAATAAATATGATTAAAGAAAAAGTAAAAGATAATAAAGTAGTAGTGCTTGTAAGTGGAGGTGTAGACTCAGCAGTTACAGCAGCATTACTTGTAAAAGCATTAAAACCAGAAAATATATATGCTATACATATAGACTCAGGATTTATGAGAAAAAATGAAAGTGATATTATATGTGAAAATTTAAAAGAATTAGGACTTAAAAACTTAATAAGAGAAAATGCCAAAGATTACTTTTTTAATACAGTAGTTGAAGTAGAAGGTAAGAAAATAGGACCATTAGTAGAAACAGTAGATCCTGAAACTAAAAGACAAATAATTGGAGAAATTTTCATAAAAATAGCAAATAATGTAATAGAAAGATTAGGATTAGATCCTGAAAAAACATTTATAGCACAAGGAACATTAAGACCAGACCTAATAGAAAGTGGAAATCCAGATATAAGTGGATTTGCACATAAAATAAAAACACATCATAATGATGTAGCAATAGTAAGAGAAGCAAGAAAAAAAGGACTTATAATTGAAACAAATAGTGATTGGCACAAAGATGAAGTAAGAAAAGTAGCAAGAAAATTAGGTCTAGAAGAAAGTATTGCATCAAGACAACCATTTCCAGGACCAGGACTAGCAATAAGATTACTTTGTCATAACAAGAAAGACGAAGTAAAAATTGAAGTAGAAGATATTCAAAAGTTAGAAGAAATACTTAAAACTTCTAGTGAAAAAGGATATATTCTTCCAATAAAATCAGTAGGAGTACAAGGAGATTGTAGAAGTTATAGAAATTTATGTTTAATAGAAGGTAATAAATTAGACTTAAATTGGCAAACAGTAACAATTAAAGCAAAAGAAATAACAGACAACATAAATACAATTAATAGAGTTGGATACATATTAAATACAAAAGAAATATCAGAACAAATAAAATGTTTTGATATGAAAATAGGAGATGAAAGTGTAGATTTATTAAGAGAACTAGATAAAATAGTAACAAGTAATTTAGAAAACGCACCAATAAACCAAACTTTTGCGGTATTACTTCCAATAGGAATTACTAAAAAATATTCAGTTGCAATTAGAACTTTTGTTACAAATGATTTTATGACAGGAAGACCAGCAGAAATAGGAAAAGAAGTTTCAAAAGAAATGCTAGAAAATATTTTAAAAGAAATTAATAGTAAATTTGCTGATAAGATTGAATTTGTAATATATGATGTTACAAGTAAACCACCGGCAACTTGTGAGTGGCAATAAAAAATATATAAAATAGTAGGAAAATTTATAAAATTTCCTACTATTTTATATTATAGGAAATTAATGTTTGTATACCAATTCTTTAAAAATGGTTTGACACTATAAATTAAAGATGATATAATTAAAAAATTGCGTAGAAAGAAGGAGGGGTAAAATTGGAAAAAGAAGAAAATATTTTAGGAAAAGAGAAAATAGGAAAACTAATACTTAAATTTTCTATACCTTCTATAATATCTATGTTAGTTAATTCATTATATAATATAGTTGATCAAATATTCATAGGTAGAGGTGTAGGATATTTAGGAAATGGAGCAACAAATGTAGTATTTCCACTAGTTATATTAGGACTAGCATTTTCACTAATGATTGGAGATGGAACATCAGCATATTTAAGTTTAAAACTAGGTGAAAAAAAGGAAAAAGAAGCAGCAAAAGGTGTAGCAAATGGATTAATAATATCAGCTATTATATCAATTATTTTAGCATTAGGAAGTTTTATATTTTTACCACAATTATTAAACATCTTTGGATGTACAGATAATTTAAGAGAATATGCATTATCATATGGATATATTATAGTATTGGGATTACCATTTGCTATAGTGGGGACAACATTAAATGGTATAATTAGAGCTGATGGTTCTCCAAAATATGCAATGACATCTATGGTATCAGGAGCAATTTTAAATATTATATTAGACCCAATATTTATATTTGTATTTCACAAAGGAGTACAAGGAGCAGCAGTAGCAACTGTAATAAGCCAAATATTAACTTTTGCATTAAATATTATATATGTTAAAAGATTTAAAAGTATAAAATTAACTAAAGATGTTATAAAATTAGATTACAAAATAGGAGTAAAATTAGCAAGTTTAGGAGTTAGTAGTTTTATAACAAATATGAGTTTTGTACTTGTAATGTCTGTTGAAAATAATTTGCTTGGAAAATATGGATCAATTTCAAAATATGGATCAGAAATACCAATAACAGTATTTGGAATTGTTATGAAAATAAGTCAAATATTAAATAGTATTATAATAGGGCTAGCAGTAGGAGCTCAACCAATATTAGGATATAATTATGGAGCAGAGAAGTTTGATAGAGTAAAGAAAACATTAAAAATTGTTTTAACATCTTCAGTAATTGTAAGTACATTTGCTTTAATATTATTCCAAACAATACCAGATAAATTAATTTTAATATTTGGTAGTGGAGATGAAAACTATATGGAATTTGCTTGTTTAGCATTTAGAACCTACTTATTATTATGTATTTGTAATGGTATACAAATACCATCTGGAATTTTCTTCCAAGCAATTGGAAAAAGTATTAAAAGTGCATTATTGTCATCATCAAGACAAATATTATTTTTACTTCCAGCATTTGTTATATTTGGAGCAATGTTTGGAGTAATGGGAGTATTATATGCAGGACCTTTTGCAGATGGATTAGCATTTATAGCATCAGGAATTTTATTAATAATTGAAGTAAAAAATCTAAACAAAAAACATAAAAAAAGTCAAGCAATAATAGATGATACAAGTACAGATAATAAATTAAAAAGCAATTTTGTAATAACAGTTTCAAGAGAATTTGGTTCTGGTGGTAGATATGTAGGAAGATTAATAGCAGATAAACTAGGAATAAAATTATATGATAAAGACTTTATTATTAAATTGGCTGAAAAAACAGGATTATCAGAGGAATATATAGAAAATAATGAACAAAAAAGAGATAAATTAGCTTTATTGAATAATGGATATTATTCAGGATTAAATAATGCAGATGATTTATTTATTCAAGAGTCAGAAATAATAAAGGAAGTAGCAGAAAAAGAAGCTTGTGTAATAATTGGTAGATGTGCAGATTTTATTTTAAAAGATAAAAAAAATGTAATAAGAGTATTTATCTCAAGTAGTATGGAAGACAAAATAAATAGAGCTTTAAATATATATGGTATAGATGAGAAAAATATTGAAAAAGAAATAAAGAAAATTGATAAATTAAGAGCAAATCATTATAAATATTATACAGGAAATAATTGGTCAGATGCATCTAATTATGATTTATGTATAAATAGTGATTTATATGGAGTAGAAAAAACAGCAGACATAATATGTGATTTAGTAATACAAAAAGTGAATAAAAGAACTGAAATTTAATATAACTACATAAAATTAACTTATTAAAACTTATGTTGACTTTTTTGAAGTAATAAGTTATAATAAATATGTTGAAATTAACATAATTTGATATTATTAATGATTAATATTAAATTATGTTTTTTCTTTACCAAATAAATATTTTTTTGAAAAAAAGGGGGTTAGCATGGAAAAAGAAGTAATAATAGAAAAACTAAGTAGCTTAATAGAAAACAAAAGAATAAGTGATTTAAGAGAATTTTTAGAAAATATAAATAGTGCTGATTTCCCGAGTATTTTTGAACAAATTGATGATGATAAAATAATAATGGTATATAGACTTTTAGCAAAAGAGAAAGCAGCAGAAGTATTTGTAGAATTAGATCATGATAATCAAGAAACATTAATAAATTGTTTAACAGACAAAGAAATAAAAAATGTTATGAATGAACTTTATATGGATGATGCAACAGATTTAATAGAAGAAATGCCAGCAAGTGTTGTAAAAAGAATACTTGCAAATACAAAACCAGAAAATAGAAAAATAATAAATGAACTTTTAAAATATCCAGATGATACAGCTGGAACAATTATGACAACAGAATTTATAGATTTAAAAGAGAATATAACAGTTGAAAAAGCTTTTCAAATAATAAAACAAAGAGGTTTAAGAAAAGAAACAGTATACAATTGCTATGTTTTAAGTGTAGATAGAAAACTTTTAGGAATAATTGATATAAAAGATTTATTAATAGCAGATAGAGAAGAATTAGTAAAAGATATAATGGAAACAAATGTAATAAAAGTTCACACATTAGAAGATCAAGAAGAAGTTACAAAAATGTTTGATAAATATGATTGTGTAGCAATACCAGTAGTTGATAAAGAAGATAGGCTTGTTGGTATTATTACAATAGATGATGCTATTGATGTTCTTCAAGAAGAAACAATGGAAGACTTTGAAAAAATGGCAGCAATTACACCAACAGATGATACATATTTTAAAACAAGTGTATTGAAACATTCAAAAAATAGAATTTTATGGCTTTTAATATTAATGTTTACATCAATAATAACAGGTACAATTATAGAAAATTTCCAATCAACAATTTCATCACTACCATTATTAGTAGCATTTATTCCATTAATTATGGGAACAGGAGGAAATTGTGGTTCACAAAGTTCGACTCTTATAATAAGAGGTCTAGCAACAGATGAAATTTCTACAAAAGATATATTAAAAGCTATGTGGAAAGAGTTAAGAGTAGGTTTAATAGTAGGTATAGTATTAGCAATAGCTAATGCTTTAAGAATTATTATTCAATATAAAGATTTTTATATAGCTGTTGTAGTAGGTGGAACACTTATATGTACAGTTATTATTGCAAAGTTATTAGGATGTATTTTACCAATATTAGCAAAAAAGTTAAAATTAGATCCAGCAATAATGGCATCACCATTAATTACTACAATTGTTGATACAGTATCAGTATTAGTATTTTTTAATATATCAACATTTATATTTCATATTTAAAATAAAAATACTCAATTTACATTGTTAGATTGAGTATTTTAATATTATTTTAAGTTTAGTAATTTAAAATAAAAAAAATAATCTTATAAAATTGGAATAGGAGTAAAAATGAAAATCTTAATTATAGAAGATGATAAAATACTAGCCAAAACAGTAGAACAATGTATAAAGAGTAAGTATGATGTAGATCATGCATATGATGGAGAAGAGGGAATTTTGTATGCAAAGCAAGAAATATATGATGCAATAATTTTAGACATAATGATGCCTATTATGAATGGATATGATGTATTAAATACATTAAGAAATAGTAAAATATACACACCAGTTTTAATATTAACAGCAAAAGATGGAATATCAGACAAAGTAAAAGGATTTAAAATAGGAGCAGATGACTATTTAGTAAAACCATTTAACAGAGAAGAATTATTAGTTAGATTAGATGCATTAATAAGACGTGCTAAAGGAAATTATACTGAAAACATAATAGAATTTAAAAACTTGATTTTAGATCTAAATTGTAGAAAAGCAAAAGCAAATGGAAAAGAAGTTATACTTCAAGGAAAGCAATTTGATATGTTAGAATATTTAATAAATTCAAAAAATACGATAGTAACAAAAGAGCAAATTTTTGATAAGATATGGGGATTTAATAGTGAAACTACTACTAATGTTATAGAAGTATATGCAAGTGGATTAAGAAAGGAATTAAAAAAGATAGGATATGATACATACCTAAAAACAATTAGAGGTGTTGGTTATATTTGGTCTGAATAAGAAATAGGTTATGGAAGAAAAAGAAGAATTAAATTTAAAACTATTTAAACATATAGCTTATAATATATGCATATTTATGTCCATTTTTATTGTATTTGGATTGTTTGTATTCTTTATGGTAAGAAGTAATGTTTATGTAAATGTTGATAAAGAATTGTATGAAGGTAAAAGAAAAATATTAGAATTTGAAGATTTGCAATCAGATTTTATATTAAATTCAAGAATAATAAAAAGTGAAATACAAACAATATTTGAAAAAGATAATATAAATATTTATTCAATTACAAAAAAAATTGTAAATCCTAATATAATGGTAGTTATTAGAAATATAGATGGAGAGATTATAAATACTGATTTAGGAAGACTAGCAGAATATACAGATAAAATATTATTTGATAAAAAAAATATAGATAAAATATATGAAATAATAGTAGATGAAGAATATCCATATAGAGGTATAAATTTTAAACTTTTTGATAATGAAGACACATATGTACAATTATTAATAAATATAGATAGTGAAAAAAATCTAGTTAATGCATATTTAAAAATAATATCAACAGCAGTAGCACTTCGGATGTGTACTTTCAATTTTAGGAAGTTATATACTATCTAAAAAAACTTTAAAACCACTTAGTGAAAATTTAATAAAACAGATGGAATTTGTACAAAATGTTTCACATGAACTTAGAACTCCACTTACAATAATACAAGCAAAACAAGAATTATTACTTCAAGAACCAAATGAAAAAATTATAGACAAATCAGAAGATATAGTTCTTACACTCAATGAAACTAAAAGATTATCAAAGCTTGTAAAAGATTTACTTATACTTTCAAGGGCAGATAATAATAAAACAGGATTACAAAAAGAAAATGTAAACATTGATGATTATATAAAAGAAATAGTGGCACCATATTCTGAAATAGCAGAAATGGAGAAAAAAGAAGTAATATTAAACTTAGAATATAAAATGGATGTAAACATAGATACAAATAAAATATATCAATTAATGATAATTTTGTTAGATAATGCAATAAAATATACAGAAGAAAATGATAAAATAGAAATAAAAACATATTCTAAAGATAATAAATGCATAATCGAAGTAAAAGATACAGGTATAGGAATAAGTGATGAAGGATTAAAACGTATATTTGAAAGATTTTATAGAGAAGATAGAGCACGTAATAGAGAAACAGGAGGAACAGGTTTAGGTCTTTCAATAGCAAATGTAATAGTTTCTGAGCATGGAGGAACTATAAAAGCAAGTCATAATAATCCAAAAGGTACCATTTTTACAATAAGATTACCAGGATAAAATTTTAACTTATAATATTATTGTAAAAAAATTATATATATAAGTTTAAAACCTCTCGAAAATGAGTATATTATATTTAAGAATTTTCGGGAGGTTTATATATGGTATATAAATTTACAAAAAGTGGTGAAAAAGTTTTAGAAATAGCAAATGAACTTGCTACAGATTTAGGACATAGTTATATAGGAACAGAACATATTTTATATGGATTAGCTTGTGAAGAGAATGGAGTTGCAAGTAAAGTTCTAGAAAATCAAAATATTTTACCAGAAGATATATTAGATAAAATAGAAGAGGTAATAGGAGGACAAATAAAAGAAAATTTTTCAGTTTTAGGATTTACACCAAGAACAAAGAAAATACTAGAAAATGCATATTTAGAAGCTAAAAAATTGGGTTCAAATTATATAGGAACAGAACACATATTAGTTGGAATAATAAAAGAAAATGATAGTTTAGCAAATAAAATATTAATAAGTTTAAGTGTTAGTTCAGATAATCTTTATTCAGATATTGCTAAAACTTTAAATGAGTTTGAAACAGGAATAAATGATAATACAACAGATAAACAGGAGAATAATAATTATTCTAATACTCAAAACTTAAATCAATTTGGAAATGATTTAACAAAACAAGCACGAGATGGTAAATTAGATCCTGTAATAGGAAGAACAGAGGAAACAGATAGAGTAATAGAAATTTTATCAAGAAGAACAAAAAATAATCCGTGTCTAATAGGAGAGCCAGGCGTAGGAAAAACGGCAGTTATAGAAGGATTAGCACAAAAAATAATTAATGGAAATATACCAGAAAATTTAAAAGATAAAAGAGTAGTTACACTAGATATAACATCAATGGTAGCAGGAGCAAAATATAGAGGGGATTTTGAAGATAGAGTAAAGAAATGTTTAGCAGAAGTAAAAAAATCACAAGACATAATTTTATTCATTGACGAAATTCATACAATAGTAGGAGCAGGAGCAGCAGAAGGAGCAATTGATGCAGCAAATATATTAAAACCACTTTTAGCTAGAGGAGAAATACAAGTAGTAGGGGCTACTACTTTAAAAGAATATAGAAAATATATAGAAAAAGATTCAGCATTAGAAAGAAGATTTCAACCAGTAAATATAGAAGAACCAAGTATAGATGATTCTAAAAAAATTTTAAAAGGACTTAGAGATAAATATGAAGCACATCATAATGTAAAAATTACAGATGAAGCAATAGAATGTGCAGTAGAATTATCTAATAGATATATAAATGACAGATTTTTGCCAGATAAAGCAATAGATTTAATAGATGAGGCATCAGCCAAAGTAAAACTAAAATCTTTTATAGAACCAGAATATCTAAAAAATATGGAAAAAGAACTTGAAAAAATAGTAAATGAAAAAGAAGAAGCAATAAATATACAAAATTATGAAAAAGCAGCAAAACTTAGAGATAAAGAAAATGAATTATTAAACAACTTAGAAAAGGAAAATGATAGATGGAAAAATAAAAATAATAAAAAAATAATAAATATAGAAAAAGAGGATATAGAACTAATAATATCAAGATGGACAGGAATACCAATATATAAAATTACAGAAAGTGAAAATGAAAAATTAAAAAATCTTGAAAAATCGTTACACAAAAGAGTAATAGGTCAAGATGAAGCTATATTATCAATATCAAAAGCAATAAGGCGAAGTAGAGTAGGATTAAAAGATCCAAATAGACCAATAGGATCATTTTTATTTTTAGGTCCAACAGGAGTAGGAAAAACGGAATTAACTAAAGCCTTAGCAGAAAGTTTATTTGGAAATGAAAACTCAATGATAAGAATAGATATGTCAGAATATATGGAAAGCCATTCAGTATCAAAACTAATAGGATCACCACCAGGATATGTAGGGTATGATGAAGCAAATGGTCTTACAGAAAAAGTAAGAAGAAAGCCATACTCAGTAATATTATTTGATGAAGTAGAAAAAGCCCATAGTGATATAATGAACATATTACTACAAATACTAGAAGATGGAATATTAACAGATAGTCAAGGAAAAACAGTAAGTTTTAAAAATTGTGTAATAATAATGACATCAAATATAGGAGCAAGACAAATAACAGAAAAGAAAAAACTTGGATTTTCAAATAATGAATTAACAGAAGAAAAGGAATATGTAGAAATTAAAAAATCAGTAAATGCAGAACTAAAAAGAGAATTAAAACCAGAATTCATAAACAGAATAGATGAAATAGTAATATTCCATAAACTAACAGAAACAGAAATATTAGAAATAGTAAACTTAATGTTAGACAAAGTAAAAATAAGATTACGAAAACAAGGATATATATTAGAATTTGATAAATCAATAAAAGAACTAATAAAAGAAAAAGGAACAGATGCAAACTATGGAGCAAGACCAATAAGAAGAGCGGTACAAAACTATATAGAAGATAAAATAGCAGAAGGAATACTAAATGGAGAAATAATAAAAAATGAAAACAAAGTAATAGCAGTTGAAGGCGAGAATGTTCGTTTTGGGACATTTGTTAATGGACATTTTTGTCCAATAGGAGATAGAAGTTTAATATAATACTATATTTGCTAATATATTGACAATTAAAAAAATTTATTTTATTATATATACAATTTTTAGCAATAATGCAATTTAAAAATATATCAATTGATGATGTAGAAGAAGTTAGAAAAAATAAAAGAATACAAAAAGGCGCTTTTAATGAGAAAATTTATTTAATTGATGTTGATGAAGATTAAAGAACTCTAGCTTAGAATTTTTCTAAGCTAGAGTTTTCAATGTAAGCTACTATATTAATTATAAATCTACTGGATGAACATGAACTACAGCTTTATCAATTTTATCTAAAGCTTCAACATCTTTTTCTAAATGATTTGCGAGTTTATGACTTTCATATGTACTCATGTTTCCATTAACTGCAATAGTAAAAACAACAAAATAATTATAACCAACAGGAGTTGAATAGAGATTATAGCAATTTTTTATATCTTCATGTTCTTTTACTAAATTCATAATTGTTTTTTTTGTTTTTTCATCTAATGAAACATCCATAAGAACATTATAGCTTTCAAAAAATATACCAAATCCAGTAATTAAAATCCAAATTGAAATACCAATTCCAACTACACCATCAACCCAGTAAATTTCAAGTAGACCTAATAAAATAGATATAAGAGTAAAAGTTGTAACAATACAATCATTTTTATGGTCTTTGTAATTTGATTTTAGTAAAATACTATTATATTTTTTAAACATTGATTTTGTGTAAATATAAAGTATGAATTTTATAATTATAGTAAGTATACAAACTATTATTAAAATCCATGAAAATTCAAAATGAGATTTTCTTATTAAACTAAAAATAGAATCAATTAAAAGTTTAAATGAAAGTAAAATCATTGTAATACTTATAAATAATGAAAAAATATATTCTGCTTTTCCATGTCCAAAATTATGATCATTATCTTTAGGTTCACTAGAAATTTTATTTCCTATAAAAGTCATGAAAGATGCCAAAATATCTGATGCACTATTTGCACTATCTGCAATCATTGATTGACTATTAGTTAAAAAACCAATAGTAGCTTTTATTATAAGCAAAAATATATTTCCTAAAATTCCAGCAATACCAGCCTTTTTTATATCTTTAAATTTTTCTTGCATTAAATTAACCTCCATATATAAATAATATGATATCACACTATAAAAATTTTACAAGATTATAAAAAAAAATGTCAATAAATAACTAAAAATAACTTTTAAATTATAAAGTTATAGCTTTACCAAAATAAAAAAACATGGTAAAATAAATTTGTTAAAAATATATGTTAAAGAAATTTTTGAAAAGGAAGGGTGTGTTATATGCAGGAAAATTATAGTACAGCAGAAATCCTTAAACTTGAGTATGACGTAAAGGAGGAGAATCCTTTTGTGTGGTTAATACTTAAAGATATCGAAACCCAAAAGAAATTTCGGTTTTGTGGTATTAGAATGGATATTTGAATATGGCAAAACGGTGTTTTATATATCCAAAACACACAATGTGCTTAATCAAATTATTGCCATAGGCACCAAGAAAGAAGGCAATGAAGACCGGTGGCTTGTAAAGACAAAAAGGGATGGAATTATAACAAGATCCACGATTAATGAAAATTTTTTGGAGCAGTCATGTCTGTAGGCATGCAACAAATGGGACAGAAGGAAAGCCAACTGTCCCACTTGTTTTTAATAATAGTAAAATTATAATTCCTCTATTATATAAAATCTTATATTAAAAGTTATAAACAAAATATAATTCCATAAAATTTGACTAAAGATAACATAATATGTTATAATATAGTAGTTAGGAACATGGAAATATAGAAGATCTCAATAGGCATAAGGAGGATAACAAATGCAGATAGGAAAAAAATTTTTTGAGATTTATGAAAAAGCAGGTTTTGTAAATGCAAAAACAGAACTAAAAGGAAAAATGGTAGTACCTTCGATAGAGGTTCAATTATCTCCTGTATCAGGCTGTATGTATTTTGGTGGGAGATATTTAATGACCAAAGAAGAGTACTCAGTATACGAGGGATATCTATGGGATGTTATCTACGAGAATAGCAACTGCGGAAGTATGCGGGCAATTGAATTTATGGATGGCTTCCACGGGCTTGTTGCAGTCGGTTCCAGTGATGGCAAAAAGTGGCTGCTGAAAACCAGAGAGGGCTACATTTATACAGAAGAGAGTCCAGAGGTATTTCTCGAAAAGTATAACGAGAAATTTTAATTAAACTGTTTTTCCTAGAAACAAAAAAGCCCACTCCAGTGATGTTAATCACAGGAGTGGGCTTTTTAAAATTGAGAAATAATTTTATTTACTTTAAGTTAAACCTATGATATAATTACAAACAAATTTATAGAAAAAAGAAAGAATATAAGGATATATAGGAGGTAATTAATATATGAATTATTCTAAAGGGATTGACTTAAAATGGCAAAAAAAATGGAAAGAAGATGAATTATATAAATTTGATTCTAAAAGTAAAAAGGAGAAATTTTACGCATTAGAAATGTTTTCATATCCTTCAGGAGCAAAATTACACTTAGGACATTGGTTTAATTTTGCACCAGCAGATTCTTTCACTAGATTTAAAAAAATGCAAGGATACAATGTATTTCATCCAATGGGATTTGATGCATTTGGATTACCAGCAGAAAACTATGCAATAAAAACAGGAATTCACCCAGAAGATTCAACTAAAAAAAATATAGAAACAATGAAAAAACAATTAGAAGAAATGGGAGGATCATATGACTGGGACTATTCTGTTGAAACATGTATGCCAAACTATTATAAATGGACACAATGGATATTTACAAAGCTATATGAAGCAGGATTAGCATATAAAAAAGAAGCACCAGTAAATTGGTGTAATAGTTGTAAGACGGTATTAGCAAATGAACAAGTAATAGACTGTAAATGTGAAAGATGTGGAACAGTAATAGAAAGAAAAAAATTAGCACAATGGTTTTTCAAAATAACAGATTATGCAGAAGAGTTATTAGAGTGTTTAAAAGATATAGATTGGCCAGAATCAACAAAAAAAGTTCAAATAAATTGGATAGGAAAATCAAAAGGTAGTGAAGCAAAATTCAAAATTGAAAATACAGATTTAGAACTTACAGTATTTACTACTAGAGTAGACACAATAAATGGAGTAACATATGTAGTAGTTGCACCAGAAAGCGAAATAGTACAGAAAATAACAACAGATGAACAAAAAGAAAAAGTAAATGAATATATACAAAGCACATTAAAATTAAATGAAATAGATAGATTATCAACTGAGAGAGAAAAAACAGGAGTATTTACAGGAGCATATGCAATAAACCCAATAACAGAAGAAAAAGTCCAAATTTGGATAGCAGATTATGTATTAGAAGACTATGGAACAGGTCAAGTAATGGCAGTACCAGCACATGATGAAAGAGATTATGCATTTGCAACAAAATATAAATTACCAATAAAACAAGTAATAACAAGTAAAGATGGAGAAAAAGTAGAATTACCATATACAGAATATGGAGTATTATTAAATAGTGGAAAATATGATGGATTAACATCAGAAGAAGCAAAAGAAAAAATAACAGAAGAATTAGGTAAAAATAATTTAGGAAAACAAACAATAAATTATAGATTAAAAGACTGGTTAATATCAAGGCAAAGATATTGGGGAGCACCTATTCCAATAATAAATTGTGAAAAATGTGGACCAGTAGCAGTACCAGAAGAAGAATTACCAGTATTATTACCATATGATGTAGAATTTAGACCAGATGGAGAATCACCATTAAAAAAATCAAAACAATTTATGGAATGTAAATGTCCAAAATGTGGGGCAGAAGCAACAAGAGAAGCAGATACCTTAGATACATTTGTATGTTCTTCATGGTATCAATTAAGATATCCAGATGCTAAAAATGATAAAAAGGCATTTGATAAAGAAATCATAAATAAAATAGCACCAGCAGATGTATATGTTGGCGGAAAAGAACATGCAGCAATGCATTTAATATATGCAAGATTTATGACTAAAGCATTAAGAGATTTAGGATATTTAGACTTTGACGAACCATTTAAAAGATTGGTTCATCAAGGAATGATATTAGGACCAGATGGAAATAAAATGAGTAAAAGTAAAGGAAATACAGTATCTCCTGATGAATATATAGATAAATATGGTGCAGATATATTTAGAATGTATTTAATGTTTGGATTTGACTATAAAAATGGTGGACCTTGGGATGATAAAGGAATAGAAGCTATGACAAGATATTTTACAAGAATAGAAAAATTAGTAGAATCTGTTTCTAAAAACACTATAACTTATGGAACAGCAAGTTCAGAATTAAGTATAGAAGAAAAAGACTTATTAAGAGTAAAAGCTAGAACAATAAAAGCAATGACACAAGATATAAATGAATTTCAATTTAATACAGCAATAGCACGACATATGGAATTATTAAATCAAATAAATGATTATTTAAGAATAAGCAAAAATATTAATGAAAAATTATTAAAACAAGTAGTAGAAGAATATGTAACATTACTAGCACCACTTGCTCCACATTTTGCTGAAGAATTGTGGAAAGAATTAGGAAAAAATACTTCTATTCATAAAGAAGTATGGCCAAAAGTAAATGAAGAAGAATTAAATGGTGGAACAAAACAAGTACCAATACAAATTAATGGAAAATTAAAAGATTGCATATCAGTAGATTCAGAAGCTAGTAATGATGAAATTCTTGATTTAATCAAGAAGAGTCCTAAAGTAGAACAAGCATATAAAGAATTTGAAATTAAGAAAGAAGTATATATACCAGGAAAAATATATAACTTAGTAACAGGAAACAAAAAATAAAATATGTATTTACTAAAGGAAGTTTTAAATTTAAGAAGAACTTATAAAATAAATATATTGACTATAAAATTTTTTATATGATATAATTATTTTGAATTTAACAAAAGAAAGATAGGTGTTATTTTTGATATTCGTGGCAATAATATTTCTGTTAATAATAATGATAATATTATTAACTTTGCTTGCTGTTGCTCAAATAAAAATGGCAGGAATAGAAGTAAAAGATTTTTGGTCTTTTATAAAAGCAAATGAAACATTAAATAAATTATATGAATTTTCTGTAAAATATGAAAAGCTTTCACCACAGCAACAAGTATTATTTCTACAAGAAGCAGATTCAATATTTGATGCATTTTCAAAAGTGCCAGATATGTTATGGGAAGAAGAATATCCAAAATACATGGAAATTTTAAATAAATATAAAGATATAAAAATAAAAAGATGGGAATCTCAATAAAATGAGATTCTTTTTTCACATTTTATAAAACCTTTCATATTATATATAGATAAAATAAAAAGCAGGAGGAATGTATAAATGGAAATTAAATATTTTGACCATGCAGCAACAACAGCAGTCGATGGGAAAGTATTAGAAGCAATGATGCCATATTTTTCAGAAAATTATGGAAATCCATCATCTTTATATAGTATAGGGAAGAATAATAAGGAAATAATAAATATCAATAGAATGAAAATAGCTAATATACTAAATTGTAAAGTTAATGAAATATATTTTACTAGTTGTGGAAGTGAGAGCAATAATTTAATATTAAAAGGAATAGCATTTGCAAATAGAAGTTATGGTAATCATATTATTACAACACAAATAGAACATCCTGCTATTTTAGAAACTTGTAAATATTTAGAAAGATTTGGATTTAGAATAACATATTTGAAACCAAACTCAAATGGAATTATAGATATAAATGAATTAGAAAGAAATATAACTAGAAATACAATTTTAATAAGTGTAATGTTTGCGAATAATGAAATAGGAACAATTCAACCTATAGAGGAAATAGGAGAAATTGCAAAAAAATATAAAATATTTTTTCATACAGATGCAGTTCAAGCAATGGGAAATATAGATGTTGATGTAAAAAAATATAATATAGGAGCATTATCAATGTCAGCTCATAAGTTTTATGGACCGAAAGGAATGGGAGTAGCATATATAAATGAAAATATACCTTTTATAAGAATACAAGATGGAGGACATCAAGAAAAAAATAAAAGAGCAGGAACAGAAAATGTTCCAGGAATTGTTGGAACAAGTAAAGCTTTAGAAATAGCAACAGAAGGATTAATCACATATAATAATCATATAAAAAAATTAAGAAATTTATATATATCAGAAATACAAAAAAGAATTCCTTATATAAAAATAAATGGAGATATGGAAAAAAGATTATCTGGAAATGCTAATATATGTTTTAGTGGTGTAGATGGAGGAAACTTATTAGTAGAATTGGATAAAAAGGGAATTTGTGCATCTAGTGGTTCAGCTTGTAGTGCAGGGTTACTAAATCCATCACATGTATTATTAGCAATAGGAGTTTCAAATAGTCTAGCACGTAGTAGTTTAAGAATAACTTTTGGAAGGGAAAATACTTTAGAAGATACATTATATCTAGTAGATAATGTAGAAGAGATTGTAAAAAGATTGAGAAGTTAAATTTAAAATATAATAAAAGAACGATTATTTTTTTAATCGTTCTTTTTTATTACAATATTATTCTTTAGAAGTTGTTTTTTTTGTAGGTTTTACTATATCAGCAGCAGCGCCTAAACTACTTAAAGCCTTAGTTGCTTCAAAAGGAATGAATATTTTATTAGCTTCACCTTTAGCAACTTCTTTTAATGCCTCTAATGATTTTAGTTGAACTAATTTTTCATTAGGATCAGCATTTTTTATAGCTTCATAAACTTTTTGAATTTCTTGTGCTTTAGCGTCAGCTACTTGTTTTATAGCTTCAGCCTCACCAGTAGCTCTTCTTATTCTAGATTCTCTATCAGCCTCAGCATCTAATATAGCTGCTTCTTTTCTACCTTCTGCAAGAGTGATTGCAGATTGTCTTTCTCCTTCTGCTTCAAGAATTAATGCTCTTTTATTTCTTTCAGCATTCATTTGTTTTTCCATTGCATCTCTAATATCTGCAGGTGGTGTAATGTCTTTTATTTCTACTCTATCAATTTTACATCCCCAAGCATCTGTTGCTTCATCAAGGATAACTCTTAATTTATCATTTATTTGATCTCTTGAACTAAAAGTTTGATCTAATTCCATTTTACCAACAATATCACGAATTGTTGTAATAGCTAAATATTCAATACCTTTTTTTAAACTTTGAATTTCATAAACAGCTTTTGCTGGATCAGTAATTTTGTAAAATACAACTGTATCAATAGTAATTGTAACATTATCTGATGTTATAACGCCTTGTGGTGGAATATCCATTGTTTGTTGTTTTAAACTTACTACCGAACGAACTTGATCTAAGAATGGAATTATAATTGTAAGACCTGCATCAGCTACTTTATGAAATCTACCTAACCTTTCAATAATATAAACTTCTGATTGTTTGACAACTTTAATTGTTTTATATGCAATTATACAAATGATGATAAACAGAATTAATAAAAATCCTCCCATAATTAATCCTCCTAAATTTTTTTATATTAAGGGTTTTACTAAAAGTTTTACACCCTCAATTTTTTCAACAATTATTTCTGTATCTTTAGAAATATATGTATTATCATATGATTTTGCTGACCAAACTTCTCCGTTAACTTTTACTTGACCTTTAGCTTCAACAGGATCAATATCAAAAGTAACTTTTCCAATTTTTCCTTCTAGAGAAGCTGAATTAGTTTTTATAAAATTATCTTTTGGTAAAAATTTATTTACAAATGGTTTGGTAGCAAATAAAAGAATAGTAGAAGATACTAAAAATATAGTAGATTGAATAATTATATTATTTATAAAGAAACTAGCTATCATTGCAATAATAGCACCAACTGAAAACCAAAAAACTAGAAATCCCATATTAATAATTTCTATAATTAAAAATATTCCAGCCATAACTAACCATATTTTCCACATATATACCTCCAACTTATTCTAAATAACAGAATAATATACTTTTTACAACAATATTATACTATACATTTTATAAAAAGAAAATGTTTTTTGTAAAAAAAACGACAAATTTGCGATTAAGTATTAAATATGTCAAAAAAAGTAGATTTTTTTTTCTAGTTATTATATAATTCAAAACATAGAGTATTGATAAATTATATTATAGATATCTCTAAATATACTTATAAGGAAAATATAAAAAATGAAATCAAAAATAGTAATAATTATAATTTCAATTATTGTAATACTATTTATTACTTTAAGTTTAGGAAGTTTTATATGGTATAGTAATTGTTTAAAGCCTGTGAGTTCAGTTTCAATAGAAGAAAATGAACTTATAAGAGTTGAAATAAAAGAAAACATGGGAGTTTCAAAAATTGCAGAATTATTAGAAAATTCAAATGTAATTAGAAATGCAAATGTAATGAAAATATACACAAAAATAAATAATATAGGAACATTAAAAGCTGGTAAATATGACTTAAATAATAGTGAAAACATGCAAAATATTTTAGAACATATTATAAATGGTGAAATAGTAAATGATGAAGTAAAAATCACATTTATAGAAGGAAAAAATATGAGATGGGTAGCTAAAACCATAGCAGAAAAAACAGTAAATTCAGAAGAAGATGTATTAAAACTTTTAAAAGATGAAGATTATATAAATTCTTTAATAGAAAAATATTGGTTTCTAACAGATGAAATAAAAGAAGAAGAAATATATTATTCATTAGAAGGATATTTGTTACCAGACACATATATATTTGAAAATAAAGAGGTTTCAGTAGAAACAATATTTAATATAATATTGAATTATACAGAGAAGTTTTTAAATCAATATAAAGAAGAAATAGAAGAAAGTGATTTAACAGTGCATCAAATTTTAACTTTAGCTTCATTGGCAGAACTTGAAGGAAAAACATTAGAAGATAGAGAAGAAATAATAGGAGTATTCTATAATAGAATAGAAAAAGGAATGAGTTTAGGAAGTGATGTTACAGCATATTATGCTTTTAAAATAGATATGGGAGAAAGAGATTTAACTGTAAAAGAATTAAATACAGAAAATCCATACAATACAAGAGGGCCTAAAATGGAAAGCAAAATACCAATAGGTCCTATTGATAATCCAAGTAAAATATCAATTGAAGCAACATTAAATTATAAACAAACAGATGCATATTATTTTGTAGCAGATAAAAATGGAAAAGTATACTTTACAAAAACTAATGATGAACACTTATCAAAGGTAAAAGAATTAAAATCTGAAGGTCTATGGTATGTATATGAATAAATTTATAAAATTGTATTGAAAAAAATGTCGAAAAGTAGTATTATTTAAAAGTATTAAATTTAATAAATTTTAGTATATATATAATATACGTAAAGGGGGATTTTTTATGTTTTGTGAAAAATGCGGAACAAAATTAGCAGATGATGCATCATTTTGTGCAAATTGTGGTACAAAAATAGGAGAAGGAGTAAGTAATACAAAAGAAAAAATTGATGACAAAGAAGTAATACTAAATGTAAAACCAACATATAAAGTTGGATATATGGTATTACCATATTTATCTACATATTTATTTTTAGTATTATTTATAGGATTACCAATGTTTTTTGGTTATGCTACAGCAGGAATAGTAGTATCATTAGGAATGTTGGCAGTAATGGCAGTTATATATGGAATATCATATATATTCAGTAAAAAACAATATGACAATTATACATATGACTTCTATAAAACAAAAGTTAATTATAAAGACAGTTTTTTAAATGTATCTGAAAAAGAAGTAAAATATAAATATATAAGAGAAGTAACTATGCGTCAAACATTTATACAAAGATTTTTCAATATTGGAAATATAATATTATTTACAAATGCAGAAACAGGAATGGGAAATGGAATATGCATTGTAAATGTAGCAAATATTCAAGATGTATATAAAAAAGTAAAAGAAGTAATTGATGTATAATAAAATTAATAGTTATGGAGGATTATTATGTTTTGTAAAAATTGTGGAGCTGAAATAAATGATACAGCAAAGTTTTGTCCTAAATGTGGAAACAATATATCAGGAGAAGAAAAAAAGAATATAGAAACTAAAAATGATAATACAGTAAAATTTCAATTAAAACCTAAATTTAATTGGGGATATAAATTAGTATGTACATTAGGTACAGCAGTATTATGGGCAGTTATAATATTATTTTTTGCAATAGGATCAATAGAAGATATAGAAATATTATTAGAGTTATTATCAATGGCACCAATAATGCCAATGGCAATAGTAATAGGAGTAGTATTATTATATACTATAATAAAATTAATTATCGAAAAAATGCAATATGATGATTTAGAATATAATTTTTATAATACAAAAGTAGAGTATAAAGATGGATTTCTAAATAAAGAAGAAAAAGAATTAAAATATAAATATATAAGAGAAGTAACTATGAATCAAAACATTCTTGAAAGAATATTTCATATAGGAACAATAAGAATATTTACAAATGCAAGTAGTGGTATGGTATATGGGAATTCTAAACATAATAAAATGTATGGAAAAAATGGTTTAGCAGTACATTGCGTAGAAAATGTAGGTGAACAATATAAAAAAGTAAAAGAACTTATAGATGAAGGAACACCTGAAGATTAAAAGTAAAAATATAGTATACCCAATGGAATAGACACTGAATGTGATCTATCCATTGGGTATCTTTTTTTTATATATAACATTTTCAACCATAGAAATTGACATAATATTAAAATAAGTGATATAATAAAAATTGTAAATAAAATTATATGGAAGGAAGATTGTTATGAACAAAAAAGAATTAGACACATTAATTAAGAAAATTGAAGAAAAATTCCGGCAGATAGGAGTCTATGACGAGGTAAAGGATTTTTTTGGAGTCTGATGGAGTAGAGCAGATTATCTGTGAAACAATAAACAAGTTGTTAGTGTATATGGAAGAAATGGAAAAGAATGCACCAGATGAGTCTGTTAAAGAACTTGCAAATATTTTGAGGAATGCTGTTGCTCAGAACAGCCATGTCATAAAAGAAGATGTGCATGCTAATTATAAGGTAGGGTTGTATAATAGAGTACAATTTATGGACAAACTTGTAAACGAGACAGAACTCTTAACTATTATGATAAAATGTATTAAAGAGTATGGTATTGAAGACATCAAAAAGATTTGTCAAGAAACTTATGAGAAGGATACAGAGTCTTTTGTGATTAAAATTTATAAAAATTATATTATCAAAGGAACTTACAAAGAATTATTTGATTTGTATAGAATACTTACTGAAGTTGAAGCTACTGTGAATCCAATTATTGCAGATTCACCAGAAGACTGAGAATAACAATCAAAACATTTTGAGGGGAACAGCACAGAATGTGTGATAATTTGCGTTTTGTACTGTTCTCTTATGAATAATTTTTTAAAAACATTGACAAAATAAATAAAAATAGTGTATAATAATTAATTATAAAAATAATTGCGATGAAAATGAAAGCTAATAGAAAAACATTTAAAAGAGAAAAAATGTCATAGGCTGAGAGCATTTTAAATAAAGTTCTATTAGTGAAACACATTGGAGCAATAAAAAGTTGTAAAATATAAAAATACAACTTATAAAAAGAGGAAAACAAATAGTTTTCAAATAGGGTGGCACCGCGGAATTATAGTTTTCGTCCCTGTAACTTAAAGTTACTGGATGAAAGCTTTTTTGTATTATATTGGTGTTATAAAAAAAATTCCGTCCCTATATAAAAAAAAAAAAGGAGTGATTTTTATGAAAGAAAACATTTACAGAACGTATAACTGTGAAGAATTACGAGAAGAAAATGTAGGAGAAGAAATTAAGCTTTCAGGATGGGTAGACACAATTAGAGATTTAGGAGGAGTTTTATTTATTGACTTAAGAGATCAATATGGTATTACACAAGTTGTAATATCAGGAGATGAGAAAAAAGTAGATTTTGCATCCAAAATACCATTAGAATCTACAATATGTGTATCAGGAAGAGTGAAACTTAGAGATCAAGAAACAATAAATAGAAGCATAGAAACAGGTACAGTAGAATTATTTGCAAATAAAATTGAAATTTTAGGAAAAAGAACAAAAGGATTACCTTTTGAAATAGAAAATAATAGAAATGTTAGAGAAGATTTAAGATTAGAATATAGATTTTTAGATTTAAGGGCAAGAAAGAATTTAGAAAATTTAAAATTAAGAGCCAAACTTATACAGTTTTTAAGAACACAAATGATTGAACAAGGATTTTTAGAAGTACAAACACCAATTCTTACAAGTTCATCACCAGAAGGAGCTAGAGATTATTTAGTACCAAGTAGAATATATCCAGGAAAATTTTATGCACTTCCACAAGCACCACAGCAATTTAAGCAATTATTAATGGTATCTGGAATTGATAAATATTTTCAAATTGCACCTTGCTTTAGAGATGAAGATGCAAGGTCTGATCGATCACCAGGAGAATTTTATCAATTAGATATGGAAATGGCATTTGCTACTCAAGAAGATGTTTTTACAGTTATGGAAGAAGTAATTTATAAAACTTTTGAAAAATTCTCTGAAAAAAAAGTTGCTGAATATCCATTTCCAAGAATATCATATAAAGAAACAATGCTTAAATATGGAACAGATAAACCAGATTTAAGAAATCCATTAGAAATAAAAGATGTAACAGACATATTTGAGAAACTAGATATAAAAGTATTTAATGGAAAAATAGTAAGAACAATAACTTTACCAAAAGGAGCAGATGCTACAAGAACTTTTTATGATGGAATGGTAGATTTTGCTATACAAGATTGTAAAGCAAAAGGTTTGGCATGGCTTAAAGTTAATGAAGATAGAACACTTCAAGGACCTATTGCTAAACTTATTCCAGATGAAGCGAGAGAAGAATTATTAAGTCAAACAGATACAAAACCAGGAGATAGTATATTTTTTATAGCAGAACATAGAGGTATTGTTGAAAAATTAGCAGGAGAAATAAGAAAAGAAATTGGATTAAGACAAAATTTAATAGATAATAATGTGTATAAATTTTGCTGGATAGTAGATTTTCCAATGTTTGAAATTGCAGAAAATGGAAAATTAGAATTTATCCATAATCCATTTTCAATGCCTCAGGGTGGAATGCAATCATTAGAAAATAATGAGCCTTTAGAAATACTTGCATATCAATATGATATAGTTTGTAATGGAATAGAACTTTCTTCAGGAGCAGTTAGAAATCATAATCCAGAAATAATGATAAAAGCTTTTGAAATTGCAGGATATACAGAAAAAGAAATTATGAGAAAATTTTCTGCTTTATTTAATGCATTTCATTATGGAGCACCACCACATGCAGGAATTGCACCAGGAATAGATAGAATGTTAATGCTTTTAACAGATGAGGAAAGCATTAGAGAAGTAATAGCTTTTCCAATGAATAGTAAAGCACAAGATTTATTAATGGGAGCACCAGGAATTGTAAATGATAAACAATTAAGAGATGTTCATATTAAAATAAACTTAAAATAACAGTTAGTATTAATTGTTTCTAAAATTTATTTTTCATTATTAATCTTAGAAAAAACTAGTTTACAATATATAAAAAATGATATATAATTACTAAATCAAAAAATAAATAAAGGGGGCGTTTTGTATGAATGAAAATAATAATGAAGTAATTCAAACAGAAGAAGATATTAACAAATTAATGCAAGTTAGAATAGACAAATTAAAAGAACTTCAAGATCAAGGAAAAGATCCATTTGAAATTACAAAATATGATAGAACAGAATTCTCAGAAGAAATAAAAAACAATTATGAGAAATATGATAGAAAAGACGTATCTATTGCAGGAAGAATTATGGCAAAAAGAATAATGGGAAAAGCGTCTTTTTGTACAATACAAGACGCAACTGGGAAAATCCAAAGTTATGTAAGTATAAATGACTTAGGAGAAGAAAGTTATAAGGCATTTAAAACTTTTGATATAGGAGATATAATAGGATTAAAAGGTTTTGTTTTTAAAACAAAAACAGAAGAAATATCAATACATGCAAAGGAAATTGTTCTTTTAACAAAATCATTAAGAGATTTACCAGAAAAATTTCATGGACTAAAAGACATAGATTTAAGATATAGACAAAGATATGTAGATTTAATAGTAAATCCAGAAGTAAAAGAGTCATTTCTTTTAAGAAGTAAAATATTAAAAGAAATAAAAAACTTCTTTGATAATGAAGGATATTTAGAAGTAGATACACCAATATTAAATACAATAGCAGGAGGAGCATCAGCAAGACCATTTATTACACATCATAATACACTAGATATGGACATGTATTTGAGAATAGCTAATGAATTATATTTAAAAAGATTAATAGTTGGTGGATTTGATAGAGTATATGAAATGGGAAGAATGTTTAGAAATGAAGGAATGGACATAAAACATAACCCTGAGTTTACTAATATAGAATTTTATGCAGCATATCAAGATTATAATGATATGATGGATACATCAGAAAGATTAATTAAAACAGTTGCAGAAAAAGTTTTAGGAACAACAAAAATTAATTATCAAGGAACAGAAATAGATTTAGGAACACCTTGGAGAAGAATTACAATGATAGATTCTATTAAAGAAGTAGTAGGAGTGGACTTTAATAATATAAATACTGATGAAGAAGCAATAAAAATTGCTGAAGAAAAAGGTGTTGAAGTAGAAGAATCAAAGAAAACAAGAGGATATATTATAAATCAATTTTTTGAAGATTTTGTAGAAGAAACTTTAATTAGACCAACATTTATATGTGATTATCCAGTTGAAGTATCACCTTTAACCAAAAGAAAACCATCAGACAAAAGATTAGTTGAAAGGTTTGAACTATTTATAGATGGACGTGAATATGGAAATGCATATTCAGAACTTAATGATCCAATAGATCAAAGAAGCAGATTTGTAGAACAATTAAAACAAAGAGATGCAGGAGATGATGAAGCAAATATGATGGATGAGGACTTCTGTATGGCTATTGAATATGGTATGCCTCCAACAGGTGGAATGGGAATTGGAATTGATAGGCTAGTAATGTTACTTACAGATTCAGCATCAATTAGAGATGTTATTTTATTCCCAACAATGAAACCAATAGGTGGAATTACATCATCAAATGAGAAAAAAGTAAAAAAAAGTGAAGATAAATCTAATACAAGTAATATAGAATTGAAAATAGATAGAGAAACTGCAATAGATTTATTAAAAAAATATAATAAAGAAGAATTTCATATAAGACATGCATTTACAGTAGAACAAATTATGAGATATTTTGCTAAAAAGAATGGTGAAAACGAAGAATTTTGGGGATTAGCAGGATTATTACATGATATTGATTATGAAATGTATCCAAATGAACATTGTCAAAAAGCAATAGAAATACTAAAAGAAATTAATACTAATAATGAGATAGTACATGCAGTATGTAGTCATGGATATGGTATATGTTCTGATATTGTTCCTGAACATAAAATGGAAAAAATATTATTTGCAACAGATGAATTATCAGGATTAATTTGGGCAGCTGCTAAAATGAGACCATCAAAAAGTACCAAAGACATGGAATTAAAAAGTTTAAAGAAAAAATATAAAGATAAAAATTTTGCAGCAGGTTGTTCAAGAGATATAATTAATCATGGAGCAGAAATGCTAGGAATAGAAATAGATGAATTATTGGAAAACACTCTTAATGCAATGAAAGAAGTAGAAGATGAAATTCAAAAAAGTGTAGAAAAATATATTTAAAACATGTAAAAAAATTGAAACATAGGTATAAAAATATGTATAAATTCAATTTTAAAGGAGGAACATAAATGTTTGGATATGGTATAGATAAAAGAGTAATATATATATTACTTGGAATATTAGTAGCATACTCTTTAATTAGTATGACAAGTGATCAATGGATAAGTATATTATTAACATTACCATCAGTAATAATAGCAATTACATTTCATGAATTTGCACATGCAAATGCAGCAGATAAATTAGGTGATACAACACCTAGAAATCAAGGAAGATTAACATTAAATCCTTTATCACACTTAGACCCATTTGGATTTATATTACTTATGTTTGCAAATATAGGATGGGGAAAACCAGTACAAATAAATCCAAATAATTTTAATAGCAATAAATCAAGAGGATTTTGTAATGCAATGGTAGCATTAGCAGGGCCACTTATGAATTTTTTTATAGCAATTATTGCATGTATAGTATATGTAGTGTTAAAAGAATTAGAACTAGAATTTATAAACACATTTGCTGGGAATATTATAATAATTTTCTTATCAACACTTATTACTATTAATATAGGATTAGGAGTATTTAATTTAGTACCACTACCACCATTAGATGGAGAAAAAATATTTAGACATGTATTACCATATAAAGTTCAAGATTGGCTTGATAGAAATTATCAAACATTATATGCAGTATTTATGATTTTATGGATTTTTGGATTTTTACAAATAATAGTTTCACCTATAATAAATATTGTAGGGAGTGGATTATTTTTTGTAGTTCAAAATATAGTAGGATTATTTATTTAAATTTAGGGATAACATAAGTTATCCCTAAAACTATGGTATATGTAGTTTTAAAAAATGTTTTTATATAATATAAAATAATTAGGAGAAAAAAGTGAAAGATATATTAATAATGGGAATTGAATCTAGTTGTGATGAAACATCAATATCAGTTGTAAAAAATGGCAGAGAAGTTTTGTCAAATGTTATAAATTCTCAAATAAAAATACATGAAGAATATGGAGGAGTTGTTCCTGAAATTGCATCAAGATGTCATACAGAAGTAATAAATGGAATAATGAAACAAGCTTTAAAAGATGCAAAAGTTTCTTTAGAAAATATTGATGCAATAGCAGTTACTCAGGGGCCAGGTTTAGTAGGGGCATTATTAGTAGGAGTTTCATATGCAAAAGGATTAAGTTATGTAGCAGAAAAACCATTAGTAGCAGTAAATCATATAGAAGGACATATTGCAGGGAATTATTTAACACATAAAGAACTAAAACCACCATTTATATGTTTAATTATATCTGGTGGACATACACATTTAGTAAATGTAAAAAGTTATAATGATTTTGAAATTCTAGGAAAAACAAGAGATGACGCAGTTGGAGAAGCTTTTGATAAAGTAGCAAGAGTTGTAGGATTAGGTTATCCAGGAGGACCTAAAGTAGATAAATTAGCAAAAGAAGGAAAATCAAATATAAAATTACCTTTAACTCATTTTGAAAACTTAGATTTTAGTTTTAGTGGAATAAAAACAGCAGTTATAAACTTACATCATAAAACACCAGATATAAACAAAGCAGATATATGTGCGAGTTTTCAAACAGCAGTTACGGAGATGCTTATTTCAAATGTTAAACAAGCAATAAAACAATATAATTCAGAAAAAATAGTTATAGCAGGAGGAGTTTCAAGAAATTCATTTATAAGAAGCTCATTTGATAAATTATCAAATGAACTTCTTATAAAAGTATATTATCCTGAACCAATACTATGTACAGATAATGCTGCAATGATTGCAGCAGCAGGATATTACAATTATATAAATAAAGAGATAACAGACTTAAAACTAAATGCAATACCTAATTTAAAAATAGGTGAATAGAAGACAACTATATGAAATTGTTTAAAGAGGTAGATATGGCAATATATGTAATAGGTGATTTACACTTATCATTTTCGGTTGATAAACCAATGGATATATTTGGGAACAATTGGGAAAATCATGCCGAAAAAATAAAAAATAATTGGATAGAAAAAGTAAAAGAAAATGATACTGTTATTTTGCCAGGAGATTTTTCATGGGCTACATATTTAGAGGAAACTTATAAAGATTTTGAATTTTTAAATTCTTTACCAGGAAAAAAAATATTATCTAAAGGAAATCATGATTATTGGTGGACTACTTTAACTAGTATGAAAAAATTTTTAAAAGAAAATTATTTTGAAAATATTGACTTTTTATATAATAATGCTTATCTTATAGATGAGAGAATAATTATAGGAACTAGAGGTTGGATCAATTCTTGGAAATCTGAAGAAAATTATAAAATTTTAAAAAGAGAAAATGATCGTTTAAAATTATCTTTAGAAAAAGGGGTACAGGAATTTGGAAATAATAAAGAAATAATTGGATTTATACATTACCCGCCATTTTATAAAGAACAAATAATTCCAAAAGAAATTGATTTTATAAAAACTTTAAGTGATTATAATGTAAAAAAATGTTATTATGCTCATTTACATGCTGAATCACTTAAGGATGCAGTAAACGGAAATGTAAATGGAATAGAATTTAAACTAGTAAGTTCAGATTATTTAAAATTTAATTTATTAAAGATAATATAAGGAAAGAAAATTATGGAAAATAAATCAACTAATGAAAAATTGTATTATAATGCAGATTTAGATAAAATTTTAAGAAAATATATAACTAGAGGACAATATGGTAAATTTGATATTATATTACACGAGATATTTCATAGAAGAGCATATGAATATGAGTTTTCAAAAGAACATATAGAAAATGAAGTTATTAATTTTATAAAAAGAATAGAAAGAGTTGAATTTGTAGATAAAAATGATCCAAATATTAGTTCTGAAACATGTATGGGAGTATATATTCCTAGTGAGAAGTGTATAAAATTAAATCAAGACTTTTTCTTAAAAGAAGAAAAGTTAGTATCAGGATTTGAGTTTGGAAGTAAAATGTTCCAAACATTAACGCATGAAGTATATCATGGAATTACAGATAATGGAACTAATTTAGGATTAATGCATAGAAGAAGAAATGAAAATTTTTTTAGAGGAGCAGCAATAAATGAAGTAATGACAGAAACAGCTGCTAATAGAGCTTGTTTATCAAGAGGTGCTAAAGAAGCTGAACAGTATAGAGCAGAAACAAATGGTTATACTGATATAACTTTTTTTGCAAATTTATTAGCAGCAAGTTGTGGAACTACAGAAAAATCATTATTAAGAGCAGGAATACAAAATAGGGATAAAGTAATAGATATATTTATTTCTAGATTTCCACAAAATGAAGTAATATTAAATAAAGCAATGCAATTATTTCAAAAAATGGAATCAAGCTTAGATATTATATATAATAATAGATATAAAAAAGATAAAAAAGATTGTCCCAAAACAATAGAGGAACTAGAAGCTGATAGGCAAATATTGGAAAGTTCATTATCAACATTATATGGTACTGCATTTGAACTTGCTTCATTTCAACTTGAAAATGAAAGTTTAGAAATGTCAAAACAAACTATTCCAGATATAAAATATAGATATCTAAAAATGGAAAGAATAATAGAAGATTCTTTAAATCAATTTAAATATTATGGTGCAATTTTTGAAGAAGATAAACAAATTATTTATAGTAAAATTTTAAAACAACAAAAAGATTTAGCTAATAGAATTATTGAAATAGATACAGTAGATAAACAAGGATATAAAATACTTAATAATGAAACAAGAAAAAGTTTAATTTTATTAGCTAGAAGTGGATCTTTACATGAAATGTCAGAAGAATTATATATGAAATATGGAATACAAATACCATAAAAAGTATATTTTGATAACATAGTATATAACATTACAGATAATTTGGAATATTCTAATTATGTTATGAAAGAAGATTTTGATAATGGTAGACAATGGGATAATAGAGATGCTGCAATTGTAATGAAAAAAATATTTGTATCAGAAATGGAAAGGAAAGGATTAAGACATAGTGAAATACAAACTACAACAGAATATACGCAAGAATTGCCAACAATAGATTGGATAGAAAAAATGGAAGAAATACCAATAGCAAGTGATGAAAGCAAGAAAAAAGGAATATTCGAAAAAATAAAAAAATCTATAAATAATATAATTACTAGATTTAAGAATAGAAATAATTTAAAACTAAATCAAGAAAACCCGTATAGAGAAGAACAAGATAATTCTGAATATTATGCTAGCTTGGTAACGAAGCCAGCAGATGATGTTTCATCAAAATCTGTTTGGGATAAATATAAAGTAGATGTAGAACCAATCATGCCTTTAGATGGAAATAAATATAATAATGAAACTCAAAATAAAAAAAGAGATGATAAAGATACAGGAAGATAGTAAAAGGAAAGGAAAATAAAATTTGGAAGATATAGTAGAAAAATCAGAAAATGAATTAATGATTATTGCTAATTGTACAATTAAGGGAAGAAAATTTGTAATAACAGTTGATAAGAAAGTATATGTAAAAGGTAAAGATAATAAATATAGAGAATATTCAAATTATGATGAAAAAACGGAATTTTTAAAAAAGTATACTAAAGAGCCAAAAAGTTTAGATATTTATATTGGAGATGAAAGATAAATTAAACTAACAATAAATTAAGGAGAGAAAAATGCAAAATAAAAAGAATAACATTAGAAATTTTAGTATAATTGCACATATAGATCATGGAAAATCAACATTAGCAGATAGAATTATAGAAATGACAGGAGCTCTTTCAGAAAGAGAAATGGAATCTCAAGTTCTAGATAATATGGATATAGAAAGAGAAAGAGGAATTACAATAAAATCACAGGCTGTGAAAATGAATTATATGGCCAAAAATGGAGAAACATATGAATTTAATTTAATTGATACTCCAGGACATGTAGACTTTAATTATGAAGTATCAAGAAGTTTAGCAGCATGTGAAGGTGCGATTTTAGTAGTAGATAGTACTCAAGGAGTAGAGGCACAAACTTTAGCAAATGTATATTTAGCATTAGATGATAATTTAGAAATATTGCCAGTAATAAATAAAGTTGACTTACCAAATGCAAGACCAGATGAAGTAAAAAAGGAGATAGAAGATATTATAGGAATTCCAGCAATGGATGCTCCATGTATATCGGCTAAAACTGGATTAAATGTTGAAGAAGTTTTAGAAAGACTAGTAACAGATATATCAGCTCCTTTAGGTGATGAAAATGGAGAATTGCAAGCATTAATATTTGATTCATATTATGATAATTATAAAGGAGCTCTAAGTTATGTAAGAATAAAAAATGGAACAGTAAGGGCAAATGATGAAATTTTATTTATGGCGACAGGAAAAGTTTTTACAGTAACAGAAGTAGGATATTTCGGAGCAGGAAGTTATGTAATTACTGATAAATTACAAGCAGGAGAAGTTGGATATATCGCAGCAAGTGTTAAAACAGTATCAGATTTGAATGTAGGTGATACAATAACTTTAAAAAACAATCCTTCAAAAGAACCACTTCCAGGGTATAAAAAAGCAAATTCTATGGTATATTGTGGAATGTATCCAATAGATGGTAGTGAATATGAACCACTAAAAGAAGCATTAGAAAAATTAAAATTAAATGATGCAGCATTGAATTATGAACCAGAAACATCAGCAGCATTAGGTTTTGGGTTTAGATGTGGCTTTTTAGGATTATTACATTTGGAAATTGTAATAGAAAGATTAGAAAGAGAATTTGACATAGGATTAATTACAACAGCACCATCTGTTATATATCAAGTTCATAGGACATCAGGAGAAGTAATTGAACTTTATAATCCTACTGAATTACCACCACAAACAGAAATAAGTTTTATGGAAGAACCTATAATGAAAGCAGAAATAATGATACCAAAAGAGTTTGTAGGAAATGTTATGAAAGTATGTCAAGAACGAAGAGGTGTATATCTAGATATGAAATATTTAGATGAAAACAGAGTAACAATAGAATATGAATTACCTCTAAATGAAATTATATATGATTTTTTTGATACAATAAAATCTAAAACTAAAGGTTATGCATCAGTTGATTATGAGTTTAAAGAATATAGAAGAGCAGAACTTGTAAAGTTAGACTTACACATAAACAATGAAGCTGTTGATGCTTTATCATTTATAGTACACAAAGACTCAGCATATGAGAGAGGAAGAAAAATGGCAGAAAAGCTGAAAAAAGTCATACCAAGGCAATTATTTGAAATACCAATACAAGCAGTTGTAAGTGGAAAAATAATAGCTAGAGAAACTCTTTCAGCAATGAGAAAAGACGTTTTAGCTAAATGTTATGGTGGGGATATAACAAGAAAGAAAAAATTATTGGAAAAACAGAAAAAAGGAAAGAAAAAAATGCGTCAAATAGGAAATGTAGAGGTACCACAAGAAGCATTTTTAGCTGTTCTAAAATTAGATGATGAGGAATAATACGGTTATAGGTAAACCAATACCTAAATAAAATAACTAGGAAAGAAAAAATATGGAAAATGAAAGTAGAAGAAAATCCCAAAGAAGACAAGGGGAACGTAGAAAAAATGATAGAAGAATAGGAAATGAAAGAAGAAAAAGAGAATTACCTTTGAAAAAAGGAGAAGTTGAACATAGAAAAGGGGATAGACGTTTAAAAGAAGAAAGAAGAATAATAGAAAGAAGAACACAAGATGATAGAAGACAAGAAGATGAAAATGCTTATGAAGATATTGTATTTGGAAGAAATGCTGTATTAGAACTTTTAAAATCAGATAAAGATATTAATAAAATTTTTATTGAATTAGGAGAAAAACATGGTTCAATAAAGGAAATAATAGGAAAAGCAAAAGAAAATAGAATTGTTTTAGTAGAAGTAGATAAACAAAAATTAGATAGTATGGCAGAAAATCATCAAGGTGTCATTGCAATTGTTCCACCATTTAATTATTGTGAAGTTGATGATATTTTGGAATATGCTAAGCAAAAACAAGAAGATCCATTTATTTTAATTTTAGATGGAATTGAAGATCCACATAATTTAGGATCTATTATTAGAACTGCTGAAACAGCAGGAGTTCACGGTATTATAATTCCAAAAAGAAGAAGTGTTTCTGTAAATAGTACAGTTGCAAAAGTTTCTACTGGAGCAGTTTCTTATATGAAAATAGCTAGAGTAAACAATATAAATGATTGTATAAGAAAACTTAAGGATGCTGGTCTTTGGATAATTGGAACAGATGGAGAGGCTAAGACATTATATTATAACCAAGACTTAAAAGGTTCGATTGCTATAATTATAGGTAGTGAAGGTTTTGGAATGAGTAAACTAGTTAAAGAAAACTCAGATATATTAATAAAAATTCCTATGAAAGGAAAAATTACTTCATTAAATGCATCAGTATCAGCAGGAATTATTATATATGAAGCAGTAAAACAAAGATTATTATAAATGAATATTTTGTAAAAAAGACCAATCTAATGGTCTTTTTATTATTATAAAAATGAGTAATAATATTTACTAATAATTAAATACTATATGAATGTTAATAAAATGTATTAGAAAAATAATATTAATGAAATTGAAAAATTATAATAACAATGTTACTATGATGTATAAGTATAGGTGCATAAATAAAGCGCAAAATATAAAGTTTAGGAGAAAAGAATGAAAAGAACAAACAAAAAAAGTAAAAATTTAGTAATAATATCATTAATAGTATTATTGCTAATATTAGCAGTAGGATATGCAGCATTTTCAGACATTTTGACAATATCAGGAACAGCAAATGCAAAAGGAACATTTAATTTAGAATTTCAAAATTCAGAAATAGTAACAATGGTTGGAGTAAATGAAGAAGGAACAAAAGCAGAAATATCAGAAGACAAAAATACATTAAATGTAAA
>CAOJJB010000008.1 GCA_948436975.1 uncultured Clostridium sp.
TTTAAATCTGCTAAATCTCCACTACAACATTCTAAAGTTCTTACTGGTACATCTAAACTTCTAAAAAACTCTACTGTAGCTTGCCACATCTTTTTATACCATTCCATCTGTTCTTCTATTTTACAAAGAACTATCATTTCTTGTTTTTCAAATTGATGAACTCTATATAAACCTCTTTCTTCTAATCCATGTGAACCTACTTCTTTTCTAAAACAAGGAGAATAAGATGTTAAGCAAATAGGTAATTCTTCTTCTTTAACTATCTGTCCTTTAAATTTTCCTATCATAGAATGTTCACTTGTACCTATTAAATAAAGATCTTCCCCCTCTATTTTGTACATCATTGCTTCTAATTCTTCAAAACTCATTACTCCATTTACAACATCACTTCTAATCATACAAGGTGGTATACAATAAGTAAATCCTTTATTTATCATAAAATCTCTTGCATATGCAATCATAGCTTCATGAAGTCTTGCTATATCTCCCATCAAATAGTAAAATCCATTTCCACTTGTTCTTCCTGCACTTTCTTTGTCTATTCCATTAAAAGATTCAATTATATCTGCATGATATGGTATTTCATATTTTGGAACAACTGGTTCTCCAAATTTTTCATTTTCAACATTTTCAGAGTCATCTTTTCCAATTGGTACTGAAACATCCATAATATTTGGAATTTTCATCATTCTTGCTTTTATTTCTTCTTTTAATTCTGTTTCTCTACCTTCATTTTCTTCTAATTTTCTATTTATTTCACCAACTTCTGTTTTTCTTATTTCTGCTTCTTCCTTTTTTCCTTGTGCCATTAAATTTCCAATTTCTTTACTTATAGAATTTCTTTTCATACGAAGATCATCACACATTAAAGTTAATTCTCTACTTTCTTTATCTAATTCTATCACTTCATCAACTAAAATTAATTTATGATCTTGAAATTTCTTACTAATATTTTCTTTTACCATTTCTGGATTTTCTCTTATTAATTTTATATCAATCATACTTATCCTCCTTATTTTAAATAATAATCTGTTAAATTATCTATACGTTCAAATCTACACTTTTGACCTGTTATATTGTCTTGTCTTTGTGGTATTTCTTCTAAAAACATTTTTTCTTCTCTTGTACAAATTTCTCCTGAATTATCTAAATGTCTATATACTACAATCCTTTCTCTAGTTTCCGAGTCTAGTCCTACACAAATAACATAATAAAATTTTCCTTTAAAATGTCTATAAACTTCTCCCTCTTTTACTTCTTTCATTTTTCACTCCTCCTTTATATAATCTTTACTTAAATCTTCTACTAATTCAAATCTATGTTTTTGTTTAGTTATATTATCTTTTCTATTTTGATCAATTTCTTCAAAAAATACTTTAGCTGGTCTTGTCCAAAGCATAGAATCTTCTCTTTCATACAATGGTTTATATACAATTATGTCTTCTTTTGTTTCAGAATCCATACTTATATTTTCTATATAATAATAATTTCCTTTAAAATGTCTAAATACTTTTCCTATAAAGTCTACATATATTTTTGAACCAACTTTTCCATCTTCATTTTGATATATTGGAGTTCTCTCATTTTTATAAATTAGATCATCTGTAATTCCCAAAGTTAATTCTTCAAATACTATTTGTCCTATTCTCATCCCAGGCTTTATTTTATACGTGTTTGGAGATAAATTATACATTGCAATATTCAATATTCCTTCATATCCAGCATTAATATGTTGTAGATTTATCATTATTCCTAGTCTACTTAGCGAAGTACGTGGTCTTATATGTGCTACAATATTTGATGGTAATTTTATTTTTTCATTTAATATTACAAAAATACATTCATTAGGTTTTAAATTATAGTCTTTATTTATATTAATTTCTTCATACATATTTTCTATTTTTTCAGGTTCAGATAAGTCTATTGGCCTAAAAGTCTTCTTTATCTTCAAAATACTATTACTCATTGATATATCACATGAACCTGAACTAATATAATCTTTATTAAAGTTTTCTATTACTTTTTCTTCTTCTATTAGTTTCTTTATATCATTTCCATTTAATAACATTATTTTTCACTACTAATCTAATAAATTTATAGATTAATACCTTTCTATATTTTTTGTAATTACTTTTCTATAATAATCTGTATGTGCAATACTTCAACATATATAATTTATTTATATAAACAAAAAACACCCTATACTAAATAGTATAAGGGCGAATATTCGCGGTACCACCTTTTTTATTATAAAAGTTTTATAATTTCTCATTTTATTGCTATAACCTGCAACAACTCGGTCTAGTTTTGCTAGAAACATCTTAAGAGTAGATTTCATAAAAACTTTTTATCTGTTTTCACCAACCACAAATTCTCTACAAAAAAGTTATTTATTACTTAATTCTTAATCAAATGTTTTTTATATTATTTTTAATATTATACCATGAATTTTAAAAAAGTAAACAGTTATATTAAAATTTTATAAATTTATATATTTTATTAAGGAATAGGCAGGAAGTTCGCCTACGCTAGCATCCTGCCATTCTCCTATTCTCCCCATTGCCTTACTTCTATGACGATATTTCTGTATTTCAGATTTATACCATCTTCGGCATGTTCTAATCCAGGCGGTAATACTAATTCTCTCGCCCGAACATCTACCCAAATCACTTTTTGATTTTTGGTAGATATTCCTATGTGAACTAATGGATTTAAAAGCTTCATTTTGTTGATTCTTCCATTGATGTCAATATGCATAATAAATTCCCTCCTGTACATACATGTGCTTGGAATATTTTCCTTAGCACTGTTATTATAAACATAAGTATATTATATCATATTTTGGAATAATTAGCAAATTAAATTATTATGTAACCTTTTTTGTTATAATTTTTAAAGCTTTTTCGCGAGGTAACAATATTGTATGCTCACAACCACAACATTTTAATTTAAAATCAACACCAATTCTAGTTATTATCCATTCTTTACTCCCACAAGGATGTTGTTTTTTTGTTTTTACTATATCACCAATACTATATTCCATATATACCTTCTAAATTCTTTTCATTAATTCATCTTTTCCTAAAACTTGCATAATTTCATAAAGATCTGGTGTATTACTTCTACCAGTAATAGTTATTCTTATAACTGTACTTATATCTCCAACATGTCCTTCATAATTTTCTGGATTTGCTTTATATTCTTTTACTTCTCTTGCATATCCTAACTCATCTGCTAAGTCTTTCATCTTATCAAACCATGTTTGTTTATCATCATTTTCATTATAATATTTTTCAAAATATAATTTTACTATTTTATCTATTTGCGATTTATCATCTATTTTCTGATATTCAAATTCTTGGTTTTTATTAAACTTATTTGGATACATATAATAAATTATATCTTTTACATCAGACCATTTAGCTATATCTTTTCTAGGCTTATTATTTCCTCTTTCTATACCTAAAACTTTTAATGAATATTCTTTATTATTTAACATTTCTAAAAGTTCATTATCATACTCTTTTGCCCATTGATATACTTCTTCATAAACTTCATTTGCTGAATATTTTGATATAACATTTTTAGAAACATCTAACATTTTTACCATATCAAATAATGCGCCACTTACTCCCATTTTCTTTATATCAAATTCAAATTCTTCCATTGGTTTATTTGGATTTTGCTTTCTCCAAATTTCAAAATTTGAATTTGCTATATTCATTAAGTATTCTTTTACAGATTGTTTTGGAATTCCTTGTTCTTTATAATAACTTACAGCTGCTTCTGGATCTTTTCTTTTACTTAATTTACGTTTTGATTCCCCATCAATTTTCATTAAAGGAGCGTTATGTGCATATTTTGGAGCCTTAAATCCTAATACATAAAATAATTGTAAATGTAAAGGAATAGATGCAACCCATTCATCTCCTCTTGTAACTAATGTTGTTCCCATTAAATGGTCATCTATAACATGTGCAAAGTGATACGTAGGCAAACCATCTGATTTTATAATTACTATATCTTGATCATTTTCTGGAAATTCTATACTCCCTTTTATAACATCTTTATGCTTTATTTTTTTATCAGGATTACCTGGTGATTTAAATCTTACTATATATGGATCTCCATTTTTTATTTTCTCAATTGCCATATCTATTGGCATATTTCTACATTTTGTCCACTTTCCAAAATATCCTGTTCTTTCTTTGGCTTTTTCTTGATCACTTCTTATTTTGTCTAATTCTTCTGGGGAACAAAAACATGGATATGCATTACCTTCTTCTAATAATTTTTTAGCATAAGATTGATATATTTCTTTTCTTTTACTTTGCATATATGGACCATAATTTCCATTATCACTTCCATCTGAATTTATTGTTTCATTAGGAAAAACATCATAGTCTTTTAGTGCTTGTAAGATTTGCTCAGCACCATTTTCTATTTCTCTTTTTTGATCTGTATCTTCTATTCTTACATAAAAAATTCCATTTGTTTGCTTAGCTATTTTTTTTGCTATTTCACTTTGGTACAATCCTCCTATATGAACAAAACCTGTTGGACTAGGAGCATATCTAAGTACCTGTGCATTTTCTGGTAAATCTCTTTTTTTATACTTTTCTTCATAATATGTATAATCTTTTACATTTGGAAATATTAAATCTGCTAAATCTTTTCTATCCATAACACATTCTCCTTATTTTAAACTTTTTTTATTATAACAAAATAATATATAATTTTCAATATTTTATAATTGTTTATATTCTAAAATTATCGACTATTATTCCTACTTTATAAAATTTCTAATAATTTTTCTAAATTATCTATAACTATATAATTTTCTAATTGAATTTCTTTTTTATCTCTTTTTCCATCATAATCAAATAGAATTGATTTCATTCCTACATTATTTGCTCCCAAAATATCTACATCTTTTTCATCACCTATCATTATACATTCATTTGGTGTTGCATTAATTTCATTTAATACTCTTTCAAAAGAACTCCTATACTGTTTTACACCATATATATCAGCACCAAAAATTCTTTTGAAATATTTTGAATAACCGACTTTTTTTATTCTTTTGGTTTGTACTTCCTGATAATAATTTGTAAAAATATATAAATTATATTTTTTATAAAGTCTTTCTAAAATATCTTCTCTTAAAATTACTTTTTTTGTCCAATTTTCTCCACTTACATTCATTAATTCATTAAATAATTTATAATCATATTCTTTATTAATACAGTCGTTTATATAATCTATCATATCTTTTGAATTGTAAAAAGGATTTTCATCTGTAATTTTATTTTTTTCATATTTATCTATCGCATTCCATATTTCTAAATAATCGTTCTCATCATATCCACAATTTAAAAGAGCTTTTTTATAATCTAAAGAATCTCTTTCTCCACATCTTATTATTATATTATCTAAATCAAATATTATATTTCTAATCATACTTCCTCCATAAATAATTATATTTATACTTTGTATTATATCAAACATAAGATTAGAAGTCTATATAATGTATAATTACTATTATTTAGACCTTTTTTATTGACAATTCACATAAAAGCTGATAAACTACAAGCAATTTCAGAACTATAGTAACCCAATCTCCTAATAAGGGGATTTAACCAGCATACTGGCATATACTTCTAAAGATAATGCCATAATAAGGAGGGCTAACAATGAAAAAAGTTTACAGAGCAAAAACTGCATTAAAGTTTTTGCAACAGAAACGGTATAATATAATCATATCTGGCAAGTTAAAATATAATCATGCTTTCTATATGAATTCACTTGATTATAGTGAGAAATTACTTTACAATGCCGCATATGAAATTATCAATGATGCAGATATTATCAAGAAAGCTATAAAACTTTGGGGCGGATACATGCTGAAATATGCAAGTGATGCATTGCAAAAAAATGATGATTTGGCAAGAATGGCATTATTATCAGATTATACTGTCATACTTTTTTTGGATCTTAATTATGAGTATAATTTTCTTTATGACAAAGAATTCTTAATTACACTTGTAAAGAAGATATCCACCGATTTTCATAAACTACTGAAAACTCCTCCCTTCAGTATTTCAAGATTCAATACTGAAAGAGATACATTGCTTATTACTGCAATCTGTCTTTGGAAAGCACTCCCCAATAAGTATATGGAGGCTTATGAAATCTTAACTTCAGATTTCGTCAACCCTTGTGCGTTGGTATAAACGGCCTCTTCAACGCGAGCCTCTTAAGGCTTTTTAAAACTTACTACGTTATCTACAAAGAAATAATACCAAGCTGTAAAAAGCTTGGTATTATTATATTTTTATTACAGTTCCATCACAATAGGCAGGATCATAGGATTTCTTTTAGTATTTTGGAATATATACTCTCTTAATGAATCTCTTATTGTTGATTTTATAGTAGTCCAATCTGTTATATGGTTATCAACACATCCCATTACCTCTACCTTTACTAAATTTTTCACTTCTTCCATCAAATTTTCTGATTCTCTTACATAAACAAATCCTCTTGAAATTATATCTGGACCTGCTACTACATTACCTTTTGAATCCATAGTCAAAACTACTATAATTAAACCATCTTGTGATAAATGTTGTCTATCTCTTAAAACAATATTTCCAACATCTCCAACACCTAAACCATCTACAAATACTTTTCCAACTGTAACACTTCCTGTAAATTTTGCCTCATTTTCATTCAATTCTAGAACTCTACCATTTTTTAATAGCATAACATTTTCTTCAGGAATTCCCATTAATTTTGCTGTATTTTTATGAGCAATTAATTGCCTATATTCTCCATGAACTGGTACAAAAAATTTAGGTCTTATTAATGAAATCATTAATTTTTGTTCTTCTTGACATGCATGTCCTGAAACGTGAACATCTGCTAAAGCACTATATACTACTTCTGCTCCAATTTTCATTAAATCATCTATTACTTTTGATACAAATTTTTCATTTCCAGGAATTGGAGTAGCTGAAATAATAACTAAATCATTTGAGTTTATATTTACTTTTCTATGTTCTCCATTAGCCATTCTTGTTAGAGCAGACATTGGTTCACCTTGACTTCCTGTTGTAATTATTACTAATTGATCATCACTATAATTTTTTATCATATCTACATCTATAAATACATTTTTAGGTGCATCAATGTATCCAAGTTCTACTGATGTTTGAATCATATTTATCATACTTCTTCCACAAACAGCAATTTTTCTATTATTTGCAACAGCAGAATTTACAATTTGTTGTATTCTATGCATATTTGAAGCAAATGTAGCTATTACTATTCTTTTTTTACAGTTTAAAAATAGTTTATCAAACACTTCTCCAACTGTACTTTCTGACATTGTATAACCTTTTCTCTCTGCATTTGTACTATCAGAAAGCAATGCTAAAACACCTTTATTTCCAAGCTCTGCTAAACGACCCAAATCTATTTTTTGATCATCAATTGGTGTATAATCTATTTTAAAATCTCCTGTATGAATAATAGTTCCAACTGGAGTATGAATAGCTAATGCAACTGAATCTGGTATACTATGACAACTTCTTATAAACTCTACCTTCATTTTTCCAAGTGTTATTGTTTGTCCTTGTTTTACTATATTTAATTTTGCTTTTTTTAATAACTTATGTTCTTCTAATTTATTTGAAATTAATCCTATTGTTAATTTTGTTGCATATATAGGTACATTTATTTGTTTTAACAAATATGCAATTGAACCTATGTGATCTTCATGCCCATGTGTTATTACTAGTCCTCTTATTTTAGATTTATTCTTCTCAAGATAAGTAAAATCTGGAATAACTAAGTCAATTCCAAGCATATCCTCTTCTGGAAAAGCCACTCCACAATCAACTAAAATTATATCATTACCATATTCAAATACAGTAATATTTTTTCCAATCTCTTCTATACCTCCTAATGGTATAATTTTTAATGTTTCTTTTTTAAATGAAAATCCTTCTTTTAAACTTATAGCTTTTTCTTTTTTTATAATACTAACATTTTTCTTTTTCCTTACAGCTGGTAATTTTTCTTTTTCTTCTATTCTTAATATACTTGTATTAGTTTTTCTAATTGGTGTAGCTATATATTCATTTTGTTCATTTACTTTTTTAGTTTTTACAATCTTTTTTGTATTTTTTTCTTTAGTTTGAATCTCTCTTTTTTTAATTCCTTTTGTATTATCATTTTTAACTACATTTTCATTTTTCTTTCTAGTTTTTGAAGTTGTAATATTTTTTTGTTTAGTTTGTGTTTTATTAGGATATCTCTTTGACTGATTACTCGCTTTTTCTTTTGAATTTTTTATTTCTTCCATAGTATTTTGTATATTAAATAAATATTTAATATACTCTCCTTTCTATAATATTTTCCGTATCCATTTAATTTATATTTTTGTTCTCATGATTTATCAGAAAATATAATTCTAACTTTACTTACATACTATTTTATCTCTTTAATTTTTTAGTATACAAAAATTAGACCATTTTATAGACTAAAAGAAAATATTTTTTACATTTAATTACAAAACAAATTTAACATAAGCTATAAAACTTATGTTTTCATTAATATATTTTTAAAATATAATACACACCTTTAATAAAAACATTTCTCTCTTTGTTTTTATTTTATATATAAAAATATATTTAATTTTACTCCGTACATTTCATAATTTAATATTTTCTAAATCATTTGAACTATTTTATTTTTATAAATCTCATTAATACTGTTTATTATTATACAATTATATTTAGCTAATGTCAAGAATTTTCACTTGCCCCAATTTATCTTATGTGATATAATCATCAAAAATTAAAAGGGAAAAAATATGGATAATAATATAAAATTTAATTTAATTATTGAAAAATTAAATCAGAAAATAGCTTACCTAAATATAAAAATTTCTAAAGACAAAAATAACTTAAAACTCCAAAAACAACTTCATGATTTACTAATAGATAAAGAAAAACTTTATAAAGGAACTATTACAGATCTTGAAAATATAACTTTAAAATATGGAGAAACAAATAATGAATAATTTAGAAGAATTAACCTTAAAAATTGAAAAAATAATTTCTGATGAAAAAGCCCAAAATCCCGACATACAATATTTAGATATCTCACATGCTCCATTAATTGCTCAAATTATAAGCAACTATAATTTAAAACCTTCACAAAGTGATTTTCCTAATGCAGAAATGATATTTTTAGGAGCTCCAACTGGTAGTGGAAAAGATACTTTAGTAAAAAAAATTGAATCTGACAATCCTAATAAAAATTTCGTAACTTTAAATATGGATATATTTAGATACTATCATAATGAACTTTCACAAGATCAAGAATATATCTCAGATAAGGAGTATGCCTTAAAAACAAATCAAACTTCATATGAACTTTATTATATTATACAAGAAATTATTTTAAAAGAATTTCCTGGTACAAACATAATTGTTACTGGAACTATGAGAGATTTAGAATGGGTTAGAGAAATTATTACTAGATATAAAACTGATTTGCAAACACATTACTCTACTAGCCTAGCAACCTTAGCTGTTCCAGTTAATGAAAGTGCATTTTCTATTTTTGAAAGATATTTAAGTATGGTAAATGAAAAAGGATTTTCTAACACTCCTTTACGATATACTGACTTAACTTATCATAATGATACTGTAAAAAAATTTCTATCAAATATATACTTTTTTGAAGAAGAATTTCATAAAAACACTTCTTCTAGACTATTTGATAATATAAAAGTATATCGTAGAAATAATGATATATATGACACTTCTGAAGACACTTTAGTTTATGATAGTTCATCTAATAATGCTGCTAACTCTAATAAATGTGCTTTTGCTCATATTAATGAAATCATGTATTCTAGTGCAAATATTAGTGAATCTAGAATAAATAGATTACTAGATATTATAAAGCAAAATAGTAAGTATTTAAAATCTCAAAACTTATATAACAGTATAATAATGGATTTAAAAAAAGTTCTATCACAATTTGATAAAACTTCAAAAGATATTCCTCAATATTAATATTGAAGAATATCTTTTTTAGCATTAAATATTATATATTTACAGTAGCACCTATTATACCAGCATCATTTTTAAAATATGCTGTAGTAATAACATGTTTTTCTTTATTAAAGGTACTATTTGGTTTATTTATCTCTTCAATTAATTTATTAAGTATTGGATGTCCTTCATAATATGAAAAACTTCCACCAAAACAAATAACCTCTGGTTCAAATATATCTATTAAATTACAAACACCTATTTTTAAATACTCTATAAATTCATTAATATCTTCTTGAATTTTATCATTATATTTTACCATTAATTCTTCTCTTAAATATTGTCCTGATATATCTGTACTATCTATATTTAGTGTATTTGTTATTTTAGTTTTTAAGGCTTTAATAGAACAATATCTTTCAAAACATCCATTTTTACCACAAGTACATTTTATGCCATCTTTTACTAAAGTCATATGGCCAAATTCAAATCCAGAATGCCTTTTGGGTTCTAATAAATTTCCTCCTATAAATGCCGCTCCACCTATTCCAGTTCCAATATTTATAAATATACAATCTTCATAATTTTTCATTGCACCATAAACTTTTTCAACTAAAGCTGCACATTTTCCATCATTTCTTATTTTAACTTGCAAATTATATTTTTCAATTAGTTTACTTTGTAAATCAAATTCTTTTAGTCCTAAATTCCAAGATGTTATTTTTCCTTCTGTTATGGTTCCTGGTGAAGCGATCCCTATTTTTTCTATATCCTGTAAAGATTTTTTATTTTTAACTAATAATTCATTAATAAGTTCGTCAATATTTCTTACTATTACATTTTCAATATCTTTTTTATCCTCTTGCATAAAAAATTTTTCTACTGTATCTATTAATTTATGTTCTTCTACTAACCCAACTCCTATATGGCTTCCACCTATATCTATTCCTATTTTCATTTGTATCTCCTTTATTATAAATATTAAATTAGACATATATACAACAAAATGCATATATGCCTTTATTTTTTGACTATTTTGAATTTGCTTTATCTAACATTTCATTCTCTTGTTTTTCTAAATAACTTTGCTCTATTCTATCTACAATTCCATTTTCTTGAAATATTACAAATGCTGTAACTCCTAATATCATTACCAATACTATCATTAATATTTCAAAATGTAAAAGTGTAAATGGAGCTCTTGATTTCATTATCATTTTTACCCCTCCTTTTATTTTGAACTTTTATTTTCAAAAAAAGTTCCTGTAGTTACATTACTATTTTCTTTATCTTCTGTAACTTTTGGAGTTTGTGATACTTCATTTTTTACTAATTCATTTGTATTTACTTCATTTTCTATTTCATTTGTAACATTATTATTTTCTTCTACTATTGCATTCTTATTTTGCATATTCGAAACTGTTTCATCTTTATTAGCATCTACTGTTTTTGAAAATGGGTCTTTTTTTCCTGTATTATATTCTTCATCTGTATTTATCGTTAAATCACTTTTATCAATACTATATGATCTTACTAATTGATTTTCATTATTAGTATTTAAACTACCATTTTTTTGAATTTCATTTAACACTTGGGTTACTTCTTCATTTGTTTCATATTCAATTGAAACTACTTCTTCTGTATTTTCAGAAACACAATCATAAAATAAAATTACTAAAGCAAACATTATTACTATTATTAATAATATTATAATAAACAATTCTTTTACTATTTTACTCATTTTTATACCTTTCATAATTAATAGGTTTAATTTTCATTTGTTGAAATTAATTATACATTATTACTATTAATTGGAACTTTTTTTACATCAAAACTTGCTTGTAAATCATTTCCACTTTTTTCTAACGTAAAATTACTTATTTCAAAATGTAAATTATCATCACCTTCTATACTATATAAAAAATCAGTTATTGATATATATTCTCCTGTTACTCTAAATTTTAAATCACATATTATATATTCTGTTGAAATTGTAGTTTCTGTTGAATTTTTTAATACATCTAGATTTAAAGTAACACCTTTTTGTTTTGCATAATTTTCTATTGTTAAATATAGATTTTCAATATCCTGTACATTATATAAATTATCATCTGTTATTTCTCCAGATAAAACTTTATTATCATATATTCCTTTTATGTCTTTATAGTTCTTTATACTCTCTTCTAATTTATATTTCTTTTCTTCATATTCTTTAGTATTTTTATAGTTTAATTCAGATAATAATTCCCTTTTTTGGGCACTCAATTCTTCTACATTCTTATAACTATTTATTAATGTTAAATTACCAATTTTTATTCCTAAAAATATTATTATAAAACACAATATAATTGAAATAATTAAAATTAATGTTAATATACTTTTTCTCATGGCAAATCTCCTTCTATAATAATTTGAACAAGAGAATCATTTTTTTCATTAGTTGTGGATTGAATATTTGTTAATATTTGATCATTTTGTATTGCTTGTACAAAATAAGTTAATTGTTCAGATACTTCTGATATTGCTTCAATTTTTATATGTTTTTTTTCTGTATTTTTTATTGATGTAATTTGCACTTTTTGAGGAATTATAAACATTATTTTATTAAGTAAATTTGGTATAGCATCTTTATTTATAATTCTATTATTTTGCAAATCTTGATTATTATTTATTATATTTGCATATATATTTGTATAGCTCTCTATTTGATATATTTGATTTTCTATATTATTTATTTGATTTGTTGTTTCTGTTAATTTTTCTTTTACAGCTTGAATTCTTTTATTATTATCACTTGCTATAATTCCACCTAAGCTTGTAAAACCTATAATTGTTATTAAAAATACAACTATTATTCTAAACAACATTTTTTCTTGTATAGTAAATTCATCTGTTTCTCTTTTATCATTTTCAAAATTTTCTCTTGATACTATTATATTTTCTAAACTTTCGATTTTAGTTGTTGAAACAAAATTCAAATCTTTGTTTAAAAATCCTAATCCATCTAATGCAAGTGCTATTGCTGAATTTACTTCTATATATTCCTTAGTTGGTACTTTTAGTGAATTAGAATTTATAAAAAATGGTTTCAATATTTCACATTTTATATTTTTTAAATAATCTTGAAAATATAAATCTATATTACTTATTGTTGCACCTATACCTGTTATATATAATTTTGAAATTTTATCTTGAAAACTATTTAATAATATTTTTGTTTCTTTTGCTATTTGATTAATAACAGGCATTACAAGATCTAAATACTCATTTTCATTTTTATCTAAACTTGTTACTTCATGATTATAAATTATAATATTTTTAAATACATCATATGCTTTTTTCCACGATAATTCTAATGAATTTATTCTTTCTAATATATTTCCAATTCCTGCATCTAAAGTATCTACTCGAGTTATTTGTCCATCTACTATTGCTGTTATTTGTGTTTTACTTTCTATATTTATAATTGCAACATTTTCATTTGCTTCTACTCCTACAAGATTTGTTATACTTGTTGAAATTGGAGTTATTGAAGATAGTCTATATTTTGATAAAAGTTCTATTCTTTGTTCTATTTCTTTTTTACTTGCTGATATGTATAATGCCTTATATTTTTCATAGTCTTCTTTATTATCCATTAGTAGATATCTTGATTCTATCCTTTTCTTATGATATCCTTTTTTATTACATAACATTTCAAATTCTATATCTAATGATTTAGTAATATCTTTTTTTTCCAATATTGCAAATACATCAAAATAATTATACATTTCTTTTGATATATTAATACTTATTGGAATTTTTGAACTATTGGTTTCAATAATAATTTTGCTTAAAGTTTCTTCTAAGTCTTCAAAAGTTTCTACATTGAAAGCTTCTATTTTTAATATGTCTTTATTTCTATTTACTTTTGCATATTTTATTAAATTTTTATCTATATAAATTCCTAAACAGCTTGCCATGTACTTTTCTCCTTTGTTTTATAATTTCAAATTACAATACTCGCAAAATTATATATTTATATGTATATTTATATATTTTTTTACAAAAAAAGTCAATATTTTAGAAACTTTTATTATAAAATTTTATATAAAATTATAAACATTAGATTTTCTCTTTTAAAATACCTTCTCTATATGCTTCTAAAAGTTCTTTTAAATCTTTTATTTCCTCTTCTATTTTTTTACCTATATCTGTATCTGCTACTCTTTTTCTTTCTATAATATTTTCCTTTAATATGATTTGTGTTCTAATATCTATTCCTTCTTCTATTGCCTTATTTCTTGATTCAAATGGTTCATTCATTGCTAAAACTAATCCATGTGAATTATATGTTAAAGTATATCCAGCAATTCCAGTTGTAGGTTGATATGCTTTAGCAAATCCACCATCTATAACTATCATTTTTCCATTTGCTTTTATTGGACTTTCTCCATCTTTAGCTTTTACTGGCATATGTCCGTTAATTATATGACCTTCTTCAATATCTAAGTCAAACTCCTCTAAAATTTTATTACATATTTGTTCATTATTTATTAAACTATAATAATAATTTTTATTTTCTTTTTTCATTTCTTTATCTTCTAAAAAATATCTTTCAAATGTTGCTGCTTTATCTTTTCCAAATAATGGTGATTTTGGACCACACCAAAAATACCACATTAAATCAATCTCATCTTGTTTTTCATTATTATCTTCTCCAAAATAAGCTTTATGAGCTATATTTTCAATATAATCTAATAGCTCTTTTCCTTTTAATTTTTTACCTAAAATCTCTACTTTATCAAAATTTCCATTTTGTTTCATTGGAATACATCCATGAAACAAAAGATTAGAATTAAAGTTTTCATATATATGTCCTTTAGCATATAAAAAATTAATATGTTTATTTAATTTTTCACTATGTATAAAAGAATTCTTTAATCTTTCTATAATTTCTTCCTCTTCTTTTGTTAATTTATAAGGATCTTGTAAATCTAATGTTGGAAAATTTGTATCATTTAGTTTATATTTTTTTCCTTGTATACTTAATATTCCATTTTTTAAATCAATTTTATCTAATAACAATCTGTCTTCCATTTTATATTCAGGATGTTTTTTTATAAGTCCTCCTTCAACTTTAAATTGAATAATTGAAATTGCTTTTTGAATTTTAGCAAGAACTATTTTATCTGTATTACTATATTTAGATGACTCCTTGTTTTGTGGCATAAATTTTTCACAATCATCATTTTTGTATGTTTCTGTTGCAAAAATAGATAAAGGTCTAATATTAATACCATATCCTTCTTCTAATGTTGACAAATTATCATATCTACTACATATTCTTATTACATTTGTTATACAAGCTTCATTACCAGCAGCTGCTCCCATCCAAAGTATATCATGATTTCCCCATTGAATATCTAAACTATGAAAATCCATTAATCTATCAATAATTATTGGAGCACCAGGTCCTCTATCATATATATCTCCAACAATATGAAGATGATCAATTGCCATTCTTTTTATTAATTCTGAAATTGCAATAATAAAGTTATCAGCTCTATTTAAGTCTATAATACTCTCAATAATCTGATAATAATATTGCTCCTTATTTTTATCATCACCTTGTAGATATATTAATTCATCTATTATATAATCAAATCCTTTTGGCATTGCTTTTCTAACTTTAGAACGTGTATATTTTGAACTAACTGCTTTAGTTACTTCAATCAATTTATACAAAGTTAGTTTATACCATTCTTTTATATTCTCTTTTGATTTTTTTATTAAATTAAGTTTTTCTTCTGGATAGTAAATTAAAGTAGCTAAATCTTTTCTTTCATCTTCTGTTAAATTATTTTTATAAATATCCTCTATTTTGCTCTTTATTATTCCAGATCCATTATTAAGAATATGTATGAATGCTTCATATTCTCCATGTAAATCACTCAAAAACAATTCTGTTCCTTTTGGTAAATTAAGTATTGCTTGTAAATTAATAATTTCTTCACTTACTTCTTGTATATTTTTATATGTTTTGCTTAATTGATTTAAATATTTATACATATTTCCACCTTTCTATATTAAATAAAATTTATTTCAATAATTAAATTTTATTAGTAATTATATTTTTAAATTTATAAATACTTAATACTATTCCTTATAAATTATTATAAAATTCTAATTAAAAAATATGAATTATTTATGAATAATAAATGTATTTTTTGGAAAAATATATCTAGAAAAAATATATTTAAAATTTATTTTTTATTTTACAATAAGGAGATGATTTTTTGAAACCTATACAAAGTAAAGAAGAATATCAATCATATGTAGATGATAAAACACCAAATTCACCAATTTTAAAAAATTGTTTTAATGCATTTTGGGTTGGAGGATTAATTTGTGCAATAGGACAAATTATATTTGGATTTTGTCAAATGCGTGGTATAGATGAAACAAATTCCTATACAGTAGTTTCTATGACATTAGTTTTTGTAAGTGCATTTTTAACAGGACTTAATGTATTTAATAAAATTGGTAAATTTGCAGGAGCTGGCTCATTAATTCCAATAACTGGTTTTGCCAATTCAATAGTATCACCAGCAATGGAATATAAATCAGAAGGATATGTTATGGGAGTTGGTGCAAAAATGTTTACAATTGCAGGTCCTGTTTTAGTATATGGAATTTCAACAAGTATATTAGTAGGATTAGTTTACATTTTATTTCATACACAAAGTTTAATTTTAGTATAATACCTTTTTGTCTACTTTAGGACAAATGTTAATTTTAATATTTAAGGAGAAAATTATGAAAAAAGTTGGTAATCAAAGTTATATGTTATCAAAACCTGTAAATATTGCTTCTACTGCATCTATTGTTGGACCTAAAGAAAAGGAAGGTCCTTTACATCAATTTTTTGATCAATGTTTAGAAGATGAATTTTGGGGTGAACCCAGCTGGGAAAAAGCTGAAAGCAAATTAGTCAAAGAAACTGTAAATATGGCTGTTTCAAAATCTGGAATTCCTTCAGCTGAAATTGACTTTTGTTTTGCTGGTGATCTATTAAATCAATGTATAGCATCATCTTTTGGGTTAAGAGAAACTAATATTCCATTTATGGGACTATTTGGAGCATGTTCTACTTTTATAGAATCTATGATTGCAGGTTCTGCATTTATTGATGGAGATTTTGCAACAAATACAATTTGTTCTGCCTCAAGTCATTTTTGTAGTGCTGAAAAGCAATTTAGGTTTCCTCTAGAACTTGGAAATCAAAGACCACCTTCAAGTCAATGGACTGTTACTGGAGCTGGTTGTGCTATCCTTACTAAAGAAGGTACTGGTCCTTATATTACAAGTTTTACACCTGGTAAAATTGTTGATATGGGTATAAAAGATGCAAATAATATGGGAGCTGCAATGGCTGGTGCTGCTGAAGATACTCTTGTTACACATTTTAAAGATACTGGTAGAAAACCTAGTTATTATGATGCCATATTTACAGGTGATTTAGGACATATAGGAAAAGATATTTTAATAGACTTAGCAAGTTCTAAGGGTTATAATATAAAATCAAATTATAATGATTGTGGTGTTCTTATATTTGATAAAGAAAAACAAGATACTCATTCTGGAGGGTCTGGTTGTGGTTGTATTGCATCTGTATTTTCTGGATATGTTTATCAAATGCTACAAGAACAAAAATATAAAAAGGTTTTAATGATAGCAACAGGAGCATTAATGAATTCAACAAGTAGTCAACAAGGTGAATCTATTCCTGGTATTGCTCATGCTGTTAGTATTGAAATTTAATTTTTCCAAATTGGTTTATAGATTTCCCTTAAAATCTAAATATTATTAAGGATTTAATTTTATGGATTGGTTAATGATTTTAAAAGCATTTATTGTTGGAGGAATAATTTGTATTATTGGACAAGTTTTAATTGACAAAACTAAACTTACACCTGCTAGAATTTTAGTAACTTATGTTACAATTGGTGCTATTTTAGGTGGACTAGGCTGGTATAAATATTTAATTGATTTTGCAGGTTGTGGTGCTACTGTTCCTCTTACAGGTTTTGGAAACTTACTTGCTAAAGGTGCTATAACTGATGTAGAATCTACTGGTTTTATAGGTGCTTTTACTGGTGGTATTAAAGCTGCCGCTGGTGGTATTGCTTCTGCAATTTTCTTCGGATATATTGCTTCTTTAGTTTCAAAACCTAAGATAAAAAAACAATAATTTTGCAATTTATGTTAATTCGTGTTATAATTATATCATAGGGATTTTATACTCTACCATTTTTACTAACGAATTGTAGGTAAGGTAGAGTTAGTGCTTTGGGATTTTCTTTTTAATAGGAGGACGACACTATGAAAAAAACTTTCTTAAAAAAACTACTTATTGCCATTTTATTATTGGCAGTAGAATTTACCACAGCAGGAACAGCAATCGCAGAGGCAGCAACCAGAGCAGCAAATCATCCGCCTTATGGTTATTGTTATGAAGAAGCTTCTTCTCATAAGACTATATACCGGTTCTATACTTGGAATATAGCAAAACAATCTTATCAGATTTCCCGTGATGTCTATTCTAGGAGTAAAAAATTGTATTACTCCAACGGAAACAAGATAGATGTTGAAATTTTAGAAGAAGGAAGCGATTGTATCGGCTTTGATGGCACTGGAAATATATTTATTGGTGCTGTCGACACATCAGTAAAGAAGATAGATGTATATGGCCGAATAACAACCGTATTATCGTCTGGATTTATCAGACATAATTACAACAAGTCAGATATAATAACATCAATCACTACCACATCTGGAAGGCTTTCAATTGAAGATTTGAAACCGTTGCCTGAGATTGATGAGGGTGATGACATACCATCTCCTCCAGCAGAGAAACTAAAAAATCGTTTAGAGTTGGATATAAATTCAGCAGGCGAAATTGTTATTAAAGCATATAAGAATGGGAATATAAAAACCAAACTTCTTATATCAAAAGATGAGAAAAAGGTTTTAAACCAGACTGCTGGAGTCCGTCTAACTGATATATTAGTAGGAGCAAAATTTCTTAATATGGACGATCACTATAACGTCTATCTTTATGAAGAAAATATTTTATATCGGTTTTTAGATAAAAAGTGGTACAGCCCACAACGAATAGTTCTTGACGGACAATACGTAGGATGTAGAAATGATGATAAGAGTAAATTTTTAAAGAAAATAATCACCACAAATGGTGAATACTCTGTCAATCAATTAGCTACAAGTGATCGATGGAAAGCCTCAAAAACCTATGTGGTAGAAAAAAAGGGGTATAAAACATTATACACCAAAGGGTCAGCAAGCAGTGATACTCTTACACTGAAATCCGGTGTACTACGGATCAATGGAAAAAGAATTCGTTCAAATGTCATTAAATATGAATTTTTTGGCAACAGGAAATTTACATTTATGACAAAAAATCGCTGGACTTTTAGTGCGAGTATTAAAAATCCTACAAAACTAACATTGCTTTGTAAAAACGGCAAATCATATAGTCAAAATAAGAATAAACTTGCCACATATGTAAGCCGCAAAAAAGGCAAAAAAATTAAGTTAAAGTAACAATAAAACAGAAAGCATACTAATAATCCCAAGCACTGGAGCGGTCTTCCGCTCCATTCCATTTTTTATTATATTAAAATATTTTAAATTTCATATAAACTAATTTTTTATCAATATTTATTCCATAAAAATACTAAAATTCTTTAATAAAAATAAATTTATTATTAATTATTTTTATTATAAAAAAATTCCTAATAAAACAACAATTATACAATATTATAATTTATACCAAACATTTTTTCGAAAAACTATTGACAATTAAAACTTATATGTGTAAAATAAGACAAACAAATATTTGCGAACATTTATTTTGTAGGAGGATATAAAAATGAATATATTAAAAAGAATAAAAACAAGTAATACTAAGGAAAAATCAAATATTGAAAATAGTAATTTTATATTAGGAAAAGATGAAACATTAAGACCAAAATATACTACTATTTTTGGAATTAATTATTCTATTAATATTTATTATTTAAAAATATCTTCTCCAGAATTAAATTTAGAAAAAAATTGTATAAATATAAATTTACCTATGAATTATAGAAAAAACAATAATCAAGAATTATTAAATATTATATTATTAAAAATGTATAAAAAAATTGCAGAATATGAAATAGAAAATATTATGGAAAAAGCAAGACATGTTTTTGGATTTGCTCCTGAAAATTATGAAATCAAAAAAATACCTAACTCTCTTGCCTATTGTAATACAGATTTACAATCTATTATAATAAGTCCTTATATAGTAATGTATTCAAAAGAAATTATAGAATATATAATCTTCCACGAATTTTGTCATTTAAAATATAAAACTCACTCAAAAAAATTCTATGAAATGTTAAAACAATATAAACCTAATTATGAAATAATTTCAAAACAAATACCAAATTTTAAATATTAATTTAGCATCTATTAAATAATAACTAAAACTAAACTTGAGGTAATAAAGATTTATAAACTTAGAATTTCCATTCTATTTTTATGTTACTTTTTGCCTCAAGTTTAGTTTTATCATACAAAAATAACCTTGTATTTATAATATAAGGTTATCTTTTTATAATTACTATAAATAAATTTTAAGCTTTTTTAGCTACTTCAGCTAATTCTGCAAAAGCTTTGCTATCTGATACAGCTAATTCAGCTAACATTTTTCTATTAATATTAACATTAGCTTTTTTTAATCCAGCTATCATTTTGCTATATGTTAATCCATTCATTCTAGCTGCTGCATTAATTCTTACTATCCATAATTTTCTAAAATCTGATTTTTTATCTTTTCTTCCTACATATGCATACATTCCAGATTTCATAACTGCTTGTTTTGCATTTCTATATCTGTAATGTTTTGCACCATAATATCCTTTTGCTTGTTTTAATACTTTTTTATGTCTTGCTCTAGTAGTTCTTGCTGTTTTTACTCTTGCCATTTATTTTCAACTCCTTCTATTCTAAATTTATTCTAGTTACCATATGGTAATAATTTTTTAATTCCTGATACAACAGTTTTATCTGCATAAGCATTTTGAATTTTTCCTGTTTTTCTTTGTCTTGCAGTTTTTGTTGCTAAACGGTGTCTTCTATTCGCTTTTGTTCTTTTTACTTTGTTATTAGCTGTATATGAATATCTTTTCTTTGCAGCTTTATTTGTTTTTAATTTTGGCATTTTGAAATCTCCCTTCATTTTTATATTTTTTTTGTTAAAATTACAAACATTGTTTTACCTTCTAAGAATGGCTTTTTTTCAACTGTTGATATTTCAGACAATTCTTCAACAAATTTATTTAAAACAATCTCTCCAGCCTTAACATTATTTAATTCTCTTCCTCTAAATCTTACAGTAAATTTTACTTTATTTCCTGCTTCTAAAAATGTTCTAGCATTTTTACATTTAAATCCAAAGTCATGTTCACCTATGTTCGGTGTAACCCTTATTTCTTTTAGTTCAATAGTTTTTTGACTTTTTCTAGATTCTTTTTCTCTTTTTGCTTGTTCAAATTTGTATTTTCCATAATTCATTAGTTTACAAACTACTGGTTTGCTATTAGGAGAAACTAAAACTAAATCTAAATTCTTATCTTCTGCATACTCTAAAGCTTTTTCAATAGAAATAACTCCTACTTTTTCCCCTTCTGCTCCAATAAGTTGAACTTCTTTCTCTTTTATTTGTCTGTTTATAGGCAATTCTTGTTTTATAGTAAAACACCTCCAAAAAAAAATTTGACTTATTTTAAAAAGTCAAATCCACATACTAATTCCATAAATTTTCATTATTTATTGAATTTCTAACCTTATGCTCATAATAAGATAAGGTGAGAAGTGGATACTTCTTCTTAAAACACATCTATAATACTACTTTTTCCTTTATTTGTCAATACTTTTTTATTACTTACATTAATATTCATATAATTTAATAAAACTATTCTCTATATAATATTAAAAACTTCTGTACCACAAAAAAAAAAGATACGATTTAATCGTACCTTTCCTATGAATTCATATAGCATATATATAAATCTATTTTTTATTTACTAAATCTTTTAATGCTTTTCCAGCTTTAAATACTGGTGCTTTTGATGCAGGTATTTTGATTTCTTCTTTAGTTTGTGGGTTTCTTCCTTTTCTAGCTGCTCTTTTTCTTACTTCAAAAGATCCAAATCCAACTAATTGAACTTTATCTCCTTTTTCTAAAGTTTCTGTTACTGTACTAACGAAAGCATTTACAGCTTCCTCTGCAGCTTTTTTTGTGTTTCCAGTTTTTGCAGCGATTGCTGCGATTAATTCAGCTTTGTTCATTTTTTAATTACCTCCTATAAGAACTTAGTTATTATGTAGAATTCTTTTTAAGTTCTACAATAATTTTATTCGCCAAAATATGCTTAAATCCTTCTTTTTTTATTTTTTTTTTTATTTTTTTCCCTATTTTTCAACTTTTTTCATCACTACCATTAGTTTTTTTCAGTATTACCAACTGTTTCAAGGATTTGATTTTTGTTTATCATTTTTGTAACAAAAATGCTTATACTATATATTATTATAGCACTTATAATAGCAATAATAGTGCTTATATTTTTATTTAATGATATAATTAAAATTTTATAAATATATAATGAAGTAATTATCATGAAACTACTCAACACTATTAATTTTATTACAATTTTAAATAAACAAGGTTTTAAATTAATTTTTCTTTTTAATACAATATATACAATTATAAAAGAAACAATTGCTGATAATACATTTCCAATAATAGCTCCTTTTTCATATATACCATTTATTGGTATCAATATTATATTAGCTAAAACTTTTATAATAACTCCTATCATTGCCACATATACTGGTACTTTATTCTCACCTAATCCTTGTAAAATTCCATTTATAGTTTGAGTTAGTAATGAAAAAGTTAATCCAATTGATGCCAGTTCTAATAATTCATATCCTTGCTTAGCATTTGGAAATAATAAACCAAAAATTTTCTCTGAATATGCAAATAATCCAAATGTTGCTGGAATCCCTATCATAGTTGTTATTAAAATAGAAAATTCAATTTTATTTATTATTCCATCTAAATCGTTAACAGCTTTTCTTTTTGAAATTTCTGGGATTAAAGCAGTAGATATTGCTATATTGAAAGATAATGGTAATACCATTATTATATCTACTTTTGAACTTAATATACCATATTTTATAATTGCTAATTCTTCTCCAATAATTCTTTTTAAAATTCTAACAACAGTAACAGAATCTATATTTTTTCCTAAAGAACCTAAAATGGCACTAATAGTCATAGGTACAGATATTTTTAAAACTTTTTTTATTATATCTATAATCCTTTCTCTAGGATAATTTTCCCCATTTAAATTTAAATTTTTATTTTTAACATTTAAATATTTTTTAAATATATATATTAAACTTAAAAATGTTGCCATAGTAGTTGCAAAATTAGCAATAGCTGCCATTGCTTCTGTATTATTATTAGAAATTTTTGAAACAATTTCTACAAAAATAATTGTAAAAATTGTTTTTAATACTTGTTCAATAAATTGAGATTTTGCTGTTATATATATTTTATTTTCTCCATTACAAAAACCTCTTATAACTGAAGTTATTGAAACAAAGAAAATAGCTGGTGATAATACCATTAAACTTAATTTTGACTCTGGAATTTCTAAAATTTTATTGGCAATAAAATTTGCACTCAAAAATAATGTTACACATCCTATAAATCCTACAATAGAAAATATAAATATAGAAATTCTTAATGTTCTTTCTATATTTATGTAATCTCTTGAAGATTTCTTTTCAGATATAATCTTTGATATAGCATTTGGTATACCTATTGATGAAATTGTAAGAAGTAATGCATATATTTGATAACCACTCATATATATAGCATTTCCTTCATCTCCAAATCCTGTTTTATTTGTTATGTATAGACTATAAATAACACCAAATATTTTTATTAAAATTTGCGAAATTACCAATGATAATATACCTTTTATAAAATCTGTTGTTTTAAATTTCAATTCTTTCCTCACTCTCTTTCATAATAATTCTATTATCATTTATCTTATATATTCACAATAATTCTTACGGAAAGGTAGGTTTTTTGCCCAAAAACCTTGATTTTTTTTCAATTTTGTAGGATAATATAGATGAGTGTAATATTATAAAAAGGATAATTAAATTATGATAATGAAATATATAGATAAATTTTTGAAAAAATTAAAAACAGATAGAAATACCTTTGTAACATATTTACTAACATTAATTACAATATATATATGTGTAGACAGAATTTCTGAAATACTATTAATTATGTTCTCTGGCTTATCTGTTTCATATTGGGGACCAATAAAATATACCCTAGCACTAGCATGTCCTATATTTGCCTTTTACTTTTCACCTTCATCTAAATTTGCATCAGACAAATATACTAAAGAAACTTTCTTCTATGTATATACCATTGCACTATACATAGTTGGAATTTCAATGCTTATACAATGGGTAAATCAAATTGGATGGTTAATATTATTTTCAGTACCAAACTATTCTTATATCATTACTACATTTATGGATTTAATAAAACCAGCCTTTTCATCATTTGCATGGTACATCCCATTATGTACATTTTATCCTTTATTCAATTGGCTATATACAGTTGTTAACGACACACTATATATTAGAGAATCTATATGGGATTACAGTGGAATTGACTTATCAGACAAATCTATAGGGATGGGACCATATACTTGTGAAATGTTTATTGCCAAAGATAGAGAAACAGGTAAAAGTATTTCAACACCAGAATCTAGAAGATTTGAATCAACACTTATCGTTGGAGTTTCAGGTTCTGGAAAAACATCAATGATGTTTGAGCCTATGATTGCTAGAGATATCGAAAAGAAATATTTCTTTAGAGAAACTTCAAAAGAACTAGGATACACAGCAATTAAAACGCATATTGCAACTTTAGATTCTCCTTATTCTAATGAATATATAAACGAAAATTTCACTTTGAATATGCTTACACCTGTTCCATCTAAAGAAAAAGTTTATAAAGCATTTTTCTCAAAACTTATATACAATTATGATGGTAAAAATACTATATATAAAAATTTAGGAATAACATATATGGCTCCAGATTATGAATCAATATCTCATATGAAAGATGTTGCAAGTAATTTTGGAATCAAATATCATATTATAGATCCAAATGATAATACTTCAATTGGTTTAAATCCATTTACATATGAAGATCCGATAAAAACATCTATTGCTATATCTTCTATATTAAAAAGAATGTATGCATCTGAACAAGTATTTAACTCTGGAAACCATAGTGAAGCATTTATGCAAAACATAGTTACACAAGCAATAGAAAATTTAGTATTAATGTTAAAAGAAGTTTATCCTAGATTACATGATGGATTAATACCAAACTTAGAAGATTTGCTAGAATTACTAAATGATTTTGATTTAATTGAAGAAATGGCAGAAAATATGAAATCATTCCCTGAACTAGTTGAAAAATATAAAATTCAATTAGGTTACTTTAAAAAAACATTTTATAAAACAGCTCATGGAAGAGAAGAAACAGAAAAATATCTACAAGCTTCTGCTGCTCAACTTGAAAATTTACTTAGATATCCAGGGGTTAGAACTATATTATGTAATAGAACAAATAATTTAAATTATGATCACGCATTAGCAAATGGTGATGTTACATTAGTTTGTACTAGACGTGGGGATTTAGGTCCTAGTGTTCATAAAGCATTTGGTCTATTCTTTATACTACTTATGCAACAATCTGTTTTATCTAGACCAGGAAATGAAAAAACAAGAATACCTCATTTCTTATACATAGATGAATTTCCACCTTTTGTTTGTAAAGCAACTGAAGATATATTTACTTTATATAGAAAATACAGAGTTGGAACAATTATATCATCACAAAACTTATCACAATTTGGTATTAAAAATGATTATAATTTCAGACAAACATTACTTGCAAACTGTACAACAAAAGTAGTTTTCGGTAATAACACACCAGAAGACAATGAGTGGTGGGAAAAAGAATTTGGAGATAAAAGACGTTGGGAATTCACACATGATTACAAAACCGATCAAGGTAAGTATGATGATACTTATAAAGGTATAAAATGGAAATGGATTCCAAATTTCAAAGAAGGAAAGGTTCAAGCTTTAAAGTTCAAATTTATTATTTATAAGACTAAAGACTTAAAAGGAAAAAGTTTAGTTGGTCAAGCAAAAATAGATTTCTTAGAATCTAGATATAAAGAAAAACAAAAAATAAAAACTTATAATTTTGATAAGTTTATAAAAGGTGGAAACTATAGTACAGATAATAATGATGATAGTAGTTTTAAAAAGAAAGATAAATTTGATTTAAAGAATATAAATTCTAACTTAGAAAATTTAGATGAAATCGATCCTATTCAAAAAAACACATCAGATTCAAATTATAAATTTGATGATGAAGACCCAATTACATCTTTTAATTCAAATAATAATTAAAGTTTAATTTAAGACGTGGAAATTTAACCACGTCTTTTTTGTTTATATAATCTTATTTAAATCTTCTCTATTTCTATTGTTTCTCCTACTGTTCCTGTAACATTAGTTGGTAATTTTACTAGTGGTCGAACCCCATAATATTCATAAGTATTGTAATAATTTGCCAATACTTGTCCTTTATAGTCAGCATACCAAATAGACTTATCATCATTAATATATGATGATAACAGCCAATATCCATAACAATTCGACAATCCTGATGTTATATATAATTTTGATTTATCAGTTAATCCTCTAGTATTAGTTTCTTCTGTTAATTTTATTGAATTAACTATTGGATTTTCGTTCCAGCTTGCTACAAATTGTGCATTTGTTGGTCCTCCTACTGCTGTTGCATCTTCCACTCCATTTGCAAACTGACTCCAATACCCTTCTGTTGTTAATCCTGTTAATAATGTATCTCTGTCTACATCTGAATAAACATTATATGTATAAGTATTCTTTAGTCCTGCCTCTTTTGGTACCAACTTATTTGGTAAATAATTATCTAATATTATATATACATTTGTTCCATCATTATAAAAAACTTTCCAATTATCTACTACTTCCCCTTCTACAGTCGTACTATAATTTATTGCTTTTCCATAATCACTTGGTTGAATTGTTTTTACTAAAGCATCCTTTGGTATTTCAGGCACTATTGGTGGTGTACTTCCTACCACCTCATCTTCATGTTTTGCATTTCCTTCAAATTCTTTTCCAGTTCCTTGTGTATATTCTATTTCTAATCCAAAACTTGTACTTTCTTCATTTTCTACTAGTGGGTTTGTTGATGCTGCTGGCCATTCTACTGTAAAATGTATATTGCATTTTCCTCCTGCTTCTATTATTGGATGATCTGTTGTTATTACATCAAGTCCTTCTATTTTTATATGTTCACTTCCTGTTATATTTGTTGGTGTTACTGCATTTATCCTAGCTGGTATTGTTCCTACATTTACTATATCCACTGAAAATTCTGCTCCTGCTCCTGGATATGCCAAATCTACCACATTTACATTTAATGTATTTTTATCTTCTGATATTTCTACTTTTGTTTCTTCATCATTTACTCCAACTAATGTTACTATTTCTGCATTTTGGAATTCTAAGTTAAACGTTCCTTTCGCATTTGCTGTTCCTGATATCATTAAAAGATCCGAAAATATTGCATACCCTACTCCCACTGCTAATAATAATACTGTTAATAATGCTATTAACATATTCTTGTTATTTTGTTTTTTAAATTTCATATTCTCCCTCCTATTTTTTCATTTAATCAGAATTTTTTATTATGTTTAACACTTCAATTTAAAATTGCATACAAAAAAAGACTCATTTAATAAACTATTTTACTAGTTTAATTTCAAGTCTTTTTATATGTTTAATAAACACAATTATTGTGTTATTTATTTTCTTATATAATTTACCTGTGTGTGTGTGTGTGTGTGTGTGTGTGTACAGTATCAATGGTTGTAGCAATTACTTCCATATTAAATTCTATATTTTCTTTATTATTTACTTTCACTATTTACCTCTTTTCACATTTTATATTTTAACTGATAAATTTATATAATACAATTTCTTTTGTATTTCATTTTGAATACATTTTTTTGTTTTATATCCAAATAATAATTCTATTTCTCACTACAAAAAAGAACCTCCTATTTATTTATACTGGAAGTTCTTTTTAACTTTATATATCTTTATTTCTTATTTTCATTTGGTTTTTTTTCTATATTTACATCAGAATTATTTATAATTACATCTTCATTTTTTTGTTCTTTACCGCTATTTTTTATGTTGTTTATAATGCTAATAAATTTTATGGAATCTCTACTCTCATCAGAAACAAAAGTATTATATTGACTAGATAAATCTTCTAGTTTTTCAATTCTTTTTATAACATTCTTAACATTACCATTTATCTCATTAGAAATTTTACTAATTCCATCATTATTAAATTGTTTGATTCCATTTACTAATTCACCTGAACCTTTTGATAATTTTACTACTCCATTATCTAATTCCAAAGTTCCATTTGCTAAATCAGAAGCACCATTTGAAATAGTAAAAGCAGCATCTGTTAATTGATTATTAGCACTTGCTAATTGATTTGTTGAAACATTTAAAGTATTTAATCCTGATTTCACTTGACCTGAACCTGAACTTAGACTTTGTGCTCCAGACACTAAAGCATCAGTTCCAATACTAACTTGTTTAGCTCCTTCCATTAAATCTCCTTTTTTATTAGCTAATTCCCCAATTCCTGTACTTAAATTACTTACACCACCTTTTATAGTATGTATTCCACCAGCTACCTGACTCATACCATTTTGTGCTCCAGCAAGTAAGGCTTGTAAGTTTGATATTGCTTGTGTATTTGTACTTGCTCTTAAAATTGCATTTTTGTTACTTTCTAATTCACTATTAATATTTGTTAATTCACCTATTTTACCATTATTTGTATTTATTGCATCATTAATACTTCCTACCACAGTTTCATCGGCCACTACTAATTGGGCTTGAAGTGCAGTATTCACTGTCTGTAAAGTAGCTATTGCTTGATTATTTACATTAATAGTATTTTGAATACTTGTTGTAGTTCCTAAATTATTTCCATTAGAAGTTAAACTATCTGTTATTGTTTTGGCTTGATCTATTGCTGTTTGAACATTAGATACTCCTCCTTGTATGTTATTTATACCTGCTGATAAGTTTACAACACCCATATTTACACTATCAATTCCAGCTGAAAATTGATTAACTCCACTACTTACAGCTTTTGCCCCTTGTGCTAAAGTTTTACTACTCTCACTTAAAGTATTTATTCCATTATTTAATTCATCATATTTTGAATTCAAGTTATTAACTCCATTAGATACTTGCCCCATTGCATTATTAAATTCTTTTGATTTTAATGTATAATTTTGTGTTCCATTTTTTAATGATATTGCTCCACTATTGAGTTTATCTGAACCCATTTTTAATGTATTTACACCATCACTTAACTCAATTCCTCCATCTTGTATTTTATTTATACCATCTTGTAATTGATCTACTTTACTAAACAATTCATCTATATTAGATAAGTCTATTTCTTCTTCAAAAATTTTTGGTGTGCAATAAGTTATAATATTCCCTAATTCAAAATTAATACTTTCCATAGTAATTTCTATACTATTTGGAATATCTATATCCTCTTTTGAAACATTTAAACTTTCTTGCATACCTGGCATTGCTATACCAACTACTATTGTTTTACTTCCATCATTTATTATTTTTCCATTTGTTATTTCTATATTTTTGTTATTATTATTTTGTATTATAGTCCCTGCTACTACAATAAATGGTGTATATAATTCTTCATTATTTCCATTTATTTCTACTTCATTTTTAATTTTATTTGTATATTTTAAAATTATTTTTACTTTTCCACTTTTACCTGATAGCTCCTCTGGTGTTATCTTTTTTCCATCTAGTTCATAAGTTATTTCACAATCAACAGGTAATTGCTTATTAATCTCTGTTTGTGTTGTTTCCTCATCAAATATAGTCGTTGCTATTGTTTTATAAACTTCTCCATTTGAATTTAATTTTGAATAAATAGTTTCTTCATTTGTAAAAGCCATTATTGGCAAAGTATATACTAACATTGAACATAAAAGTGTTCCTGATACTAATTTTTTTGTAATTTTTTTCATTAAAAATTCCTCCCTCTACTTATTTTCTATTTTCCTCATTCCCATAGTAGTTTTACAAACTAAATTATCACATAATAATAAAAATGCTGGTAATGCCAAAATAACTGTTATCATACTTATAATAGCTCCTCTTGACATTAATGTACATAATGAACCAATCATTTCTATTTTTGAATAAGCTCCTACTCCAAAAGTTGCTCCAAAAAAACATAATCCACTTACAATTATAGAACTAATCGAATTTCCTAAAGCTTCATCTACTGCCTCATATTTGTTTTTTCCATATTTTCTATTGGTAATATATTTAGTTGTTATTAAAATTGCATAATCTATTGTTGCTCCAAGCTGTATAGTTCCTATTACTATTGATGCAATAAATGGTAATATTGTATATGTATAAAAAGGTATTCCCATATTTATAAATATAGCAAATTCTATAACACAAATTAAAATTACTGGTAAAGAAATAGATTTCAATACTATTATCATAATTATAAATATAATTCCTATTGATACTGTATTAACACTATTAAAATCATGATCTGATATTTCAACTAAATCCTTCATTAGTGGACCTTCACCAGCTAAAATCGCATTTTCATCATATTCTGATATAATTTTATTTAGTTCATTTATTTGGCCATTTAATTCATCTGTTGCCATTTCATAATTTGAATTTATTATAACTAATTGATATTTATCATTTTGAACTTTTTCTAAAATATCATTTGGTATTATTTCCTTTGGCACTCCTCTATCTGATATTTTAGATAATCCTAAAGTCCATTCTATTCCTTTTACATTTTCTATTTTATTTAACATTTCATTTACTTTTTCATCTGATAAGTCTTTATCTAACATAAGAATTTCTGTTGATACCATATTGAATTTCTCTTTTAATTCAGAATTTGCAGATATACTTGGCAATGTATCTGGTAATGATTTATCTAGATTATAATAAATTCCTGTATTTTTATATCCATAAAAAGCAATTGGTAATATTATTACAAAAGTAATAATTGTTAACTTATAGTGTTTTATTGAGAATTTTCTAATTTTTCTAAATTTAGGCATAATTTCTTTGTGTTTTGTTTTTTCAATTAATTTATCAAATTGTAATATCATTGCTGGTAAAATTGTTATTACAGAAATAACTCCTAAGAAAACTCCTTTTGCCATAACTATTCCTATATCTCTTCCTAATGTTAAATTCATACTACACAAAGCTAAAAATCCTGCTATTGTTGTAAGTGAACTTCCTACTACTGAAACTAGTGTTTCTGATATTGCCAATGACATTGCTTCTTCTTTATTTTCTGATGTCTTTCTTTTACTCATATAACTATGATATAAAAATATAGCAAAATCAGTTGTAACACCTAATTGCAAAACTGAGCTTATTGCTTTTGTTATATAAGAAGTTTCCCCTAAAAGTATATTGCTTCCCATATTATACAAAATTGCAATTCCTATGTTTAACAATAATATAAATGGTACTGCATATGAGTCTAAAGCTATTTGTAATACTATAATACATAAAGCAACAGCTATTACAACATATATTGCAATTTCTTCATTTGATATATCTCTTGTATCAAGAACCACTGCAGACATTCCACTTATTTTACATCTTTCATCTGTGATATTTCGTAATGTTTCTATTGTTTTTAATGTTTCCTCATCTAATATACCTTCTTTAAAAGTAGTAAACATCAATGTAGATCCATCTTTATATATTTTATCTTTTAATTCGTCTGGTAACATTTCTATTGGTATTCCCGTTCCCAAAACATCTGCTGTACTAATAGCCATTGCTACATTATCTAATTTTTTTATTTCATTTTCCAATTGTAAAATATCTTTTGTAGTCATATTATCTAATACTATAACTGAATATGCTCCCATATTAAATTCGTTTGATAATATTTTTTCTCCTTGAATTGTTTCAATATCTTCTGGCAAATATACTAAAATATCATAATTAATTTTAGTCATTTTTATTCCTATTATTGATGGAATAAGTAGTAATATTGCTATTATTAATATGACTGTTCTATATTTACATACTAATTCGCCAATTTTTTTCATGTACAACCTCCTTATAAATTTATGACCATTAGTCATTTTTCATATTATACTACCTTACTGACTAATAGTCAATAGGTTTTATAAAATTATTGACTATCAGTCATCTATATGTAATAATATATATAATAGAAATTTAATGAATATTTTACAAAATACATATGAAGGGACTAATAATATGAAAAAAGAAGAAACAGAAAATAAAGAAACACGACTATTAAACACAGCATTCAAGCTATTTACAGAAAAAGGAATAAAAGACACATCTATACAAGAAATCGTTGATACAGCTGACGTTGGAAAAGGAACATTTTACTTATATTTTAAAGATAAATACGAAATAAGAGATATTTTAATAGCAAAAAAATCAGAAAAACTTTTTAATGAAGCATTAACAGCGCTAAGAAAAAATTATATATCTAACTTGTCAGATCAAGTAATTTTTATAATAAATTACGTAATAGATGAACTAAAAAAAAATACATTACTATTGAAATTCATATCTAAAAACTTATCTTGGGGTATTTATAGCAAAACTGTAAACAAAATATATACAGAAACAGGAAAACAGGAAAATGGAATTTATCAACTATTTTTAAAAGGAATAAAAGAAAATAATATAAACTTGAAAAATCCTGATGTAACACTATTTATGATAATAGAATTAGTAAGTTCTACATGTTTTAATTCAATATTATATAATGAACCATTACCAATAGAAGAATACAAGCCATATCTTTATAGCACAATACGAAAACTATTGTGTGAATAAGTAATTGTAGACGTTGTTTAGGATGTAACAACTAAAATTTCGCATCCTAAACAGCGTCTACAATGATCATATTTATTCTAATATTTTAAATTCTACATTATGTGCAACAAATTTTCCTGTTTCTTCACTTCTTACAAATTCTGTTAAAGATTTTTCTAACGTTTCTGAATTTTGCTTTAAATCTGTTGTAAAATATAATTTTATTTTTTCCATATCTAATTTATTTTTTATAATAATTTTAAATGTTTCTACCATATGCTTATCATCTTCACAAAGTAATATTAATTGTGGTCTTGTTTCATATCCTGAATCAAATTGTACAAAATTTTCTAAAAAATCTTTATATAATCTCATTCTGTCTGCAAATTTCTGTTCCCAATCATCTTCTCTTCTAACACATTCAAATATTAAACTTATTGATTTTCCAGCTTTTGATATTTTTACTTCTCCATGTCCTTTAAAAGTTTTTGCATTTACCTTGGCTGTTATTGGAGTTTTTACTTTATAAGTATCAAAATTTTTAGATTTCCTCATATATGCAATTATTACTTGATTTCCAGCCAATCTTTTCTTCATTAATGCAACTGGCTTTGTATTATCTGTTGGTTGCCATTTACATTCAACTTCTTTTGAAGTAAGTAAATATTTTCCCATTTTTTCCATACAATAAACTCTATATATTCCTTTTCCTTCTTCTGAAGTAAAGTAATATCTAGTTAATATTTTTGTTTTTACTAACTGCTCTAATTTAGTATTTAATTTATCTTGTGATTTTATTTCTACTCCTTGATGTTTAAGCATTTGAAATATTTGTCTTGATGTTAAAAATTCAAATTCATTTACTAAGTCTAATATTTTAAAATGTACATCTGATATATGTCCTAAGTTAATTTTATGGATAATTTGATTTATAGACACATATCCATCTTTTCCATCAAATGTCTTTATTTCTCCTTCTCTAATAGCGAATGGAGAAACGGTAGTTTTAATTTCTTGATCTTCTACCATTTAAAAAACCTCCTTATACAATTAAAAGCTTAATTTTCTTTCTATCTTTTATAATTTTTTTTATATATACTTTTACTTTTTGTCCATATTCTAATCCTTGCTTATATTCAGCAAGTCCAACTAGATTTGGTTTTAACTCTATAAAAATTCCATTTTTATATTTATCTGTTTCCTTAACTATTCCTTCTACAACAGTTTTTTCGTCATATTCTTTTATATTGTCTTCCCAATTCCCTAATAATTCTTTATATGATAAAACAATTTTGCTTTCTTCTTTATCAATAGATTTTATCATAACATTAATTTTTTGTCCAATGTAAAATCTTTCTTCTGGTGATTTTATTCTCGAAATAGAAATATCTTCAATATGAAGTAACCCTACTACCCCTCCTCCAATTTCTACAAATGCACCAAAATTTCGCATATTTCTTATTATACCATTTACTATCATTCCTGGTTCTAATTCCTTTTTTGCCCATTCTAATGCTTGTTTTTGTACATTTCTTCTAGAAAGTAATACATTTTCATTATTATAAATTTCTTTAACTTTAAATTGAACAAAATTATTAACTTTATTTTTACATATGTTGGGATTGCAAAAACCAAATTCATCTGTATTTATTTCTTCAACTTCATTTCGTGGTATTATTCCTTTTATATTATTCCCCAAATCTATATGTAAATTATAATTTGAATCACAATTTTTTACATATCCTTGTAGAATTTCTCCACTTGAAAGTGCTTCATTTAAAATTTTATAATCTAGTTTATCGTTTGTTTCTATCCAACCCTCAGGAATAAATTTTGGGTATTCCATATATTTTCTCCTCTTTCGTATAAAATATTTATTTTAAGATTTGATTTACTTCTGATTTTTTTAAATATCTCCAAGATCCTATCTTTAAATCTTTTACTCCTATATTTCCTATTTTAGCTCTATGTAAAGCTAATACTTTCTTACCTATTGTTTCACACATTTTCCTTACTTGCCTATTTTTTCCTTCATGTATTGTAATTTCTAATCTAGATATATTTTTTTCTTTATCTATTTTTAAAATTTTTACTTTAGCTGGTTTAGTTTTGTACTCTTCATCTATTATTACACCTTCTCTTAATTTTTCTATATCACTATCTAATACTATACCAAACAAAGTTACATTATAAGTTTTATTTATTTCATGTTTTGGATGTGTAACTTTATAAATAAAATCACCATCATCTGTTAAAATTAATGCTCCTGATGTATACATATCTAGTCTTCCAACAGGTACTATCCTTTTATCTGTTTCTATTAAATCTATTACAGTTTCTCTTTCAAATTGATCATGTGCACTAGTAACAATCCCAATTGGTTTATTTAATAATATATAAGTATATTCTTTATTATTAGGTTTTATTACTTTTCCATTATACTCTATTTTATCTATTTCTGGGTTAACTTTTCTACCTAGCTTAGCAATTTCTCCATTTATTTTAATTTTTTTATCTATTATTAATTCTTCACATTTTCTTCTAGATGCAATTCCATTTTCTGCTAAAAACTTTTGAAGTCTGATTTCACTCATTTTTTTCCCCTCTTAATTCCTGTAAAACCTTTTTAAAATATTCAGGTAAATCTGCTTTTAAAATCATATTTTGACTGGTGTCTGGATGATTAAATTCTAGTTGCATACTATGTAACATTTGCCCTTCAACTCCAAATGGATTTTTTCCATTTGAATATACATAATCTCCAACTATTGGATATCCTATTTGAGCTAAATGAACTCTTATTTGATGTGTTCTACCTGTTTCTATATTTACTTCCACTAGAGTATAGTTTTTAAATCTTTCTAATACTTTAATATGTGTTATTGCATTCTTACCTTTTTTTGAAACTGCCATTTTAGTTCTATCTTTAGTGCTTCTAGCTATTGGCATATCTATAGTAGCTTGATTTTCTTTAATAACACCTCTTACTAAAGCTATATATGTCTTTTTTACTTCATGATTTTTTAATTGATCACTTATATTTATGTGAGATTTATCATTTTTTGCAATAATTAAAAGCCCAGATGTATCTTTATCTATTCTATGCACTATTCCTGGTCTTATTTCTCCTCCAATTCCTGATAAACTATCTTGACATTTTGCCATAACTGCATTTACTAAAGTCCCATCTGGATTTCCATTTCCAGGATGAACTACTAATCCCTTCTGTTTATTTACTACCAGTATACTATTATCTTCATATACAATGTCTAATGGTATATTCTCAGCCTTTATTTCAACTTTTTTTGGTTCTTCTTTAATTATTGTAATTATATCATTTAAACATAATTTATATGAAGCTTTTGCTTTTTTATTATTTACTAATATATTTTCTTCTTCTATTAATCTTTGAACTGCCATTCTAGATAAAGTTGTATCTTTTATACTTACTGCTTTATCTAATCTTATATTAACTAATTCATCATTTATCTTATATTCTTTCTTTTCCATTTAACATCCTCTATTTGTCAAATTTTCCTTTAGTTATATCTTTTGTAAAAATTATTTTTACTAAATATATTGGCAATACCATCATTCTTGTTATTCTTGTTGGTTGCAAAATTAATCTCCATAACCATTCAATACATAATTTTTGAATTATTTTAGGAGCTCTTTTTATTTTCCCAGCTTCATAATCAAAAGTACCTCCTTGACCTGCCGCAATATCTACTTGTAATTCATTTTTATGTTTAGATATCCACTTCTCTTGTAGCGGAGCTCCCATTGCCACAAATAATACATTTGGTTTTAGTTCATTTATCTCTTTTATAACATCCTCTTCTGAATGTTGTTTAAAAAAGCCCTCATGATATCCTATAATTTTTATATTTGGATAATCTTTTTTTAATTTCTCTACTGCTAGCTTCGGAATATTATCTTCTCCACCAAGCATATAAAAAGTCCATCCTTCTCTTTCTCCAATTTCTAACACTTTTCTAAAATATGCTTGTCCTGGTATACGTTCTTTAAACTGTTTTTTTTGTAATTTACCACCAATCATAACTCCAACACTATCTGGAGTTGCTAATTCTGCATTTTTTAAAATATTATAAAATTCTTTATCTTTTTGTGCTAACATTATAAATTCTGTGTTTGGAGCTACTACTATTTTACATGTTTTATTACTTTTTTCTATTAAATCTTTTGTTATATCCCCTGCTTCATTAATATCTATATTATCAATATCAATTCCTAATATTCTAACTGTATTACGCAAAATTACACCTCTATTTTCTTGAAAAATCTATTAAAAATATTATTATTAATATCCAACCTGTTACTATACACAAATCTGCTAAATTAAAGTTTGGTATTTTGTATATTCTTATAAAATCAAGTATACTTCCTCTGAAAATTCTATCTATTAAATTACTAATTGCACCACCTAAAACCATAGCTATTGCAATTGCTGTTTTAGTATCTATTCTTTCTAACTGATTTTTAATAAATCTTATTATTATTATTAAAACAAATACTGAAAGAAAAATATTCCTTAAATTCCCATCATTAAATCCGAAAGCCATTCCTGTATTATTTACAATTTCTAATTTAAAATACTCATTTCCTAATGGTTCTGATAATAAGTTAGAAACTAAAATCTTACTAATTTGATCTATTATTATTAAAATAGCTACTATAATAACTATTAATTTTACAATTTTATTTTTCAAAATTATCCTCCAAAAATTTTTTTTAATTTTGAACTTTTGATTTTGTTAGTTTTTCAAAAATCTTAAAATTTCCCTCATTATATAATTCTTTATAATCTGAATCACTTTCTAAAATCATTGCTAATTTTGAATTTTGATATAAAATTATATGTGTTATTCCATACTCTTTAAATTTTGTTTTATAATCTGTAGCTAACCCTGCAACATTTAAAGCATCTGAAAATATATCTCTACCATCATATTTTTTAGTTTCTTTATTATAAGTTCCATTAAATTCTGGTGAGTATAAATCACATCTTGAATCTATAAATACAGGTATTCCTCTAAATAATAAATAACTTCCATAATTATATTCATTAAATAATTTTATATTTTTAACATCTAAGTTTTCTAAAATCCAATCTGAAGCTTCTACAGGATATGATGATGTATCTATATAATCATTACTTAAAGTAGGTTTCACTATATTTGTACTCCATATTACAAACAAACATACTATAACTATTGTTCCAAACCAATTTGTTATAAATTTTTCTATTTTTCTAAATGTTTCTTTATCATATTTTTCTACTAATTCTGCTATTAAGTATGCTAGTATTGGACCGCAAAAAATAGCAAACATTGAAACTTGTCTTCTAGATTTAAATGATAAATATGTTAGTCCACCTAACATAAATAAATCAGCAAGCTTTATTTTAGAATCTGTAAATATTAATACTAATAAGAAAATAATTACTGCAAAACAAAACTCTGTATTTTCAATTAATGTAAGTGGTAAATGTTCATTAATTGAGTCTGTTGTATTCCCTTTCATTGTTTTATATAAATAAGTGAATGCTCCATCTCCTGCTGGATTTATAAATCCTGTAAAAATTGCCACTCCTATTATTGCTATTAGTAATAATACAACATAATTTTTTTCTGACTTTATTTTATAAGGATTATCTCGTAATTTTTTTATTTTTTTATTTCTTTCATTTACTTTATCTATAATTTTTTGAATATTCTCATCAATTTTTACTTTTTTTTCTTCTTTTTTAGTAATTTTTTTTGTTATATTTAAAAATAGCTTTTTTATTCTAAACCAAATATTTAAGTCTTCTAAAACTAATACAAAGTATTCTCCTATATATGGTAAGAAAAGTACAAAGTAAAATGGCCATACTGCACAATGTAAATTAGCTATTAATAATGGTATAATTACTAATATTATTGCATATCTTTTTTTCTTTGTTTCTAAAAATTTTTCTATACAAAAAACAGTCCATACAAATAATATAAAAGTTACTAATTGTGCTCTAGCTGCAATAAATGATTTTATTAAATACATTACACCTAAAGTTACTACAAATGATACTACTTTGTTCTTTGATTTTTTATTACTTAGTATATATACTGATATTCCTAATATTGCACTTAAAATCATTGTTGATGCATAAATTCCAGCTTGTCCAAAATTATTATAAATTATATACATTCCTAAATCATAAAGCCAATGTGGATATGAATATGGTAATTCATGCATAGAATATAAATCTGTTGTTAAATCTGAAATTCCATTATTATATATATAATCTCCTATTGTTACTGTATAGAATGTGTCGTTTTGTAGAGTTTTTGGTGATATAGCTGCACATAACATAGCTATACATACTATTGCTATAATATGAAATATTACATTTTTTCTTTTTTCTTTTTTTGTATTTTTCTGATTTTCTTCTATATTATTATTCAAATTATTTTCTTCTGATTCTTGGAATTCTTTTAAATATTGTTCACTATTATTTTCCATTGTTACTCCTTCTATGAAATCAAATTTATTGAATTATATCAAATAAGTAAAAAAAAATATATACTTTTATATAAAAAACTTAAATTTTAAAATAAAAACGCCCACATACCAACTTCTGTTAGCACATGGGCATTATATAATTTGCTAAAATTTATATAAATTAATTTATATCATTATTAAACTACTTGCTCTTCTTCTGTTTCTTGTTCTTCATTATTTACTATTTCCATACTTGCAATTGAAACTTCATAAGCAACTCTTGTTTCAGATGTTCCATCTTCAAATTTTTTCTCATATGTTCTAGATTGTACTCTTCCTGTAACTTTTACTTCTGTTCCAACTTCCATATTTTGACAAAATCTTGCATTTCTTCCCCAAGCTATACTTGGTATGTAGTCAGATTTATTATATGCTCTGTTAACAGCTAATAATACATCTGCAATTTCTCTTCCAAATGGTGTTTGTCTGTATATAGGTTTTTTACATACATAACCTATTAAAATAACTTCATTAGTTATTTCGTCCTTTTCTTCTTCAGATTGTTCCATTTCTTTAATCTCTTTTGCAAATACTGTTAAAACTAACCTATTTCTTTCATTTTCATAATTATTATAAGATCTAAATTGACCCTCTACTGTAACTTTTCTACCTATTTCTATATTTAATCCAGTTAATAATCTTTCTGATATTGTAATTGGTATAATATCAACTGTTGAACTTAATCTAATAACTTCTAGATTAAATACATAGAATTTTTCTCCATAAATTTCATGACTGTAACTTTTTTCACTTACTATTTTTCCAACTAATACTAAGTGATTATTCTCTGAATAATTTGTATTCAATTTTAATTCCTCCTTAAAATTTATCTACTGTATTCTTCATATAATGTGTATATTTCCTGTTTTTCTCATAAAAACAATTATATTATAACATATATATCTTTTTTTGTCTACATAAAATTGGAAACTTTTCTTTTTTTTGACATTTTTTCATTTTATTTACTGCCTTTTTATTGTTTTTATTATCATAAGTATGTCAACTTATTATATGCAACCATCTTTAATTTATGTCAATTACATATTTTTTAAATAAATTACCTCTTTCTTTAAAACTCTTAAAATAACCATAACTTGAAGCTGCTGGTGATAACAAACATACTGTATCTTTCTTTGTAACTCTTTTGGCTATCAAAACAGCCTTTTCTAGATCCTCCACTAATACAATATTTTTATTAGTATTTTCTAAAGCATTTTTTATAAATTCTCCTGTTTTTGGCAAACAAATAATATTTTCTATTATACTACTTTTTAAAACTTCAATTAATTTAGTTAAATCTACTCCTCTATCTTTTCCACCAACAATAATTGTATTAATATTTTTTATTGTGTTTATATCATTTATAGTAGCCTCTGGAATTGTTGCTATTGAATTATTATAAAAATCTACTCCATTAATATTACCTACAAATTCCATTCTATGTTCTAATGGCTTAAATTTTTTTATTGAATTGACTGTTTCATCAACTTTTAAATTTAAAATATCACATACCCCAAAAACAAACATTATATTTTGAATATTGTGCATCCCTTTCAAATTTATATTTTCATTAATATCCATCATTGGTTGGTTATTACAATATATGATATTATTTCTTAAAAATACCCTATTTTTAACTTTAGGCTCATCTTTTATTGAAACAGCATAATCATTTTTTTTGTATACAAACTCATATTCTTTCATAAATTTATTATCAAAATTATAAATTAAAAAATTGCTATCTTTTTGATATTTTGCCATATTAAATTTGGCCTCAATATATTTACCTAAATTTTTATAATGGTCTAAATGTTCTTCAAAAATATTTAAAATTATTCCAATATTAGTTGACATTCTTATAAATTCTAAAGCATGTGAAGAAACTTCTATAACTACAATACTATTCTCAGATATATGTTCAATATCATTAAAAATAGGAGTTCCAATATTTCCTAAAAGATATGCATCTTTTCCTTGATCTATTAATACTTTATATATAAGTGAACTTGTTGTACTTTTTCCTTTAGTTCCAGTTACTCCAATTGTATAAGTATTTATAAATTCTAAAAATAACTCTAATTGACTTGTTATTTTATCTTTAAATTTTAATATATCAATATCTTTTAATGAAATTCCTGGTGCTTTTATTATTACATCATATTCTTCTATTCCATTTAAGTAATTATCTCCTAAAGATATTTCTACATATGGGTCCTCGATAAGTTCAATTTTATTTTCAAGTAAATCTATATCTTTATCTGCTATAAATAAACATTTTTCTGGAAAATTTCTTCTTAAAAATCTATAACTTGATTCTCCTTCTATTCCAAAACCAAGTATTAATATTTTTTTATTTTCTAAATAATTTAATAATTCTTTTAACATAATTTTTTCTTCTTTCAACAAAATTATAATATTCAATAAATAAAATTTATTAATAAATAATTTATCATAAACTTCCATCAAGAGCCATTTTAATTATATTTTCAAACTCTTTAGGTACATTATGATCTTTATTATAAGAATTTAATAATTCTTCTTCTGAAAGTTCAAAATTTTCTTTATAATAATTTAAAAGATATGGTAATTTTTGATCTCCATTATCATTTAGCTTTTCAATATTTTCTATTGTTTTAGTTACTGCATATTGTACTTCACTATAAGTACCTACACATTCAAATGGCTTGGTTTCTCCATATCCACAAAGTTCTATAAATGTTTTTAATAAATCTTTTCTTGTAAATAAGTCTTCTCCAAAAATATTTACTAGTTTTTTCTTATATAAAAACGGACTTAAAATTATATATACAAATAAGCATTTAGGACAATTGCAGCACCACTTCCATGGTTCAGTCTTACTCCCCACATTACAACTATTAAATATAGAGTGATATTGTTCTAATTTTGAAAAAAGCATAGCAATTTGTAATTCACTAATTGGTCTTAACATACTAAAATATTCTACATTAGCTTTTAAATATCTTTTTTCATATTCTCTAAAATCATTTTCAAATTCAATAGTTTTAGAATATTGATGATTTATATTCTCTCCTTCTATATTTGATTCATTTGCACTATTTTCATTAGATAATGCTATATACTTTTTTCCTAACAAATAAGAACATAAATATGTTAAAAATGCCACTATAGCTGAAAATGGAGTGTGTCCATTTAAATATCCTTTATTATTTAGATCTAATAGATTTTTATCTATAATTCTATTTACTTCTATTATCTCATTATTTCCAAATCCTGCTACTTTTGCACATTGTAAAGGCACTTTTTTACTACCAATTCTAAAAATTAATGTTTCATTTTTATATTTTTTTAATAAATCTAAAGTAACATTCGAATCTTTTCCCCCACCAACTGGTATGATAATTCCTTCTAATTCTTCATTATTTTCTTTAACTTCTATGTTCTCCCCTAATGAATTAAATTCTACTAATTCATTTTGTGAAATATTAATATTATTTACAAATCTAAATTCTCCTAATCCCATGTAAAATATTTTTTTAAACCATTGTTCTTGAAATTTATCTAGTTTTCCACATTTTATAAAAAACTGTGGAGAACATGTTGCTTTAAAATAACTTATTGCTTCTATCATTCCTAAATTAAATACAATATTTTTTACAATATTTGAATTTATATCTTTAAATTTAAAATCCTTTTTTGAAATTTCTATTTTAGGTTTAAAATTAGTTAACCCTTCTATTTCAAAGTTATATTCTATGCAAATCTTATTTTCTTTTTCAAAAATTTTATATGAATTATATAAAAATTTTGGATACTTTTCTCTTAATTCTGTAAAGTTCATATTATATCCCTTTCTTATAATCTATATTTTTTGTAGTAATTATATAGGTATTTAATATTATATGTCAGACATATTTAATTGTCAAAATATAGTAACTATAAATTTATAAACATTTTATAATAATTAAACATTAACAAATATAATAAGAATTACATAAACTTTATTATGAGCAAAATATTGCTCAAAAATATTGAAAGGAAGTAAAAATTATGGAATTTGAAAAAAAAGTTATAGTTGATGTTGATGGAGTTATTGAAACTGGAAAACAATTTGATTTAGACTTAAAATTACCAGAAGATAATAGAAACGTTGTTTATGGGATAATAAGAGATAGTCATGGAAAACCAGTTTCAGATGCTGTTATAAAATTAGTGGAAGTTTGCCAAGATGAAAGAAAACCTGTATCTCATACTTTTACAGATAAAGAAGGAGAATTTGTATTTGGACCACTTTGTCCTCACAAATCTTATTCAATAGAAATATGGGTAAATAGAGTAAAACATGTAAAAATTTGCAAAACTTGTGATAGAGTTGGAAAATGTTTAAAAGGTGTTGACTTATGTTGTGAAAAAGAACCAATGCCAGAACCAAAAATGGAATGTGATGAAGAAGATTAATTTTTATAATATTTATATGTAACTTTATAATTTAGTGGGCTTGAATTTATTTCAAGCCCTATTAAATTATTTACATAGATGTTCTAACTCTTTTTGCAAGTTTTTTTCCTTTTTTTAATATCATTTTTTTGCTATTATCTACTCCTTCTGAATACATCATCATTGTTCCAGCAGTAATCAAACTACCTATCATAACACCTTTTACGAAATTCATTTTCTTCACTCCCTTCACTCTTTTAAATTATTAAAATAATTTTATATTATTTATTATTTTCTTTTTTTCTTAATATATACTGTTTAAAAAATGAATAAATTTCAAAAAATGCTATAACAAGTAAAAAAATACCAAAATACTTTTTCAATTCTTTATTTTCTATTTTAAATGAAAGTTTACTTCCCAAAATTGCTCCTATTATTCCAAAAATTATTATAAAAATTGAAAGTTTATAATTAATTTTTTTATTTTTAACATTCATAAAAATTGCTGTTATTGATGTTGGAATAAAAAAAATTAAATTTGTTCCTTGAATTAAATGTTGTTCCATATTAGTAAATAAACTTAGTAATAATATAAGAATTGTTCCTCCACCCATTCCTAGTGCTGCAACAATTCCAGACATAATTCCAAACATTATCTCTTTCATTAAAACTCCTATCCATCTCATATTATTTTTAATAAATATCAATTATACTATCATTTTTATTCCTGCATAAATTAAAAAAAATATAAAAAAAATTTTTAAAAATTTTTTATCCAAATTTACTAATAATTTTGATCCAAAATAACCGTCCTATTACTCCACCAATTGCACATTTAACTGCTAAAATCCAATCTATTGAATTTTCATTAAAATAAAAAAAGCTACTAGTAAAAACCATAAAAAATATACAAAGAATTGTTGTAGCTCTTGCTATAACTTCGTCCTCTTTTAGAATTAATGTAAGAAATGGAACTAAAATAAGTCCCCCACCTGCTCCAAAGAATCCACTTATTAAACCTGCTAAAAAACCAATACAAATATTTCCAATATTTTTCTTATTCATATTTTTATTTTCTACTTAAAAATAAATTTTATTCAAAAATTTTATATTATAGTAATTTCAAAAAATCTTCACATAATAGAACAATAGTGGACAATATATAATCTGTAAAAGCCAAAACTATATTGAATTGTCCACGTCATTGTTCGAAGCGCCAAATTTATGAAATAAATTTGTGTGCAAATGTTGGCGTAAGCCTTTATTTAATAGGAAGTCCAAAGGACTTTCCTATTAAATAAAAAAAGATAAATATAAATACTTTTTGTATCTACATTTATCTTATCTCTTCAATAAAAACAATCTTTATGTATTTTTATATAATCTAAATTAATAAATTTTATTTTAAAAACGGCTACCTCCGCCGCCTCCGGCCTCCACCACCGCCAGATGAACTACCTCCTGAAAAACCTCCGCTTGATCCTGAATAACTACTACTTGAACTTCTTGATGCAGCAGCTCGTGTTAAATCATAAGCTTTTTTATAGCTATAAAAAGTATTATACATTGTATAATTAAAATCATTAAATGAGCTTGTGTATGTCATTGAATTACCTAAGTTAGAATTTATTTGTTCTTTTCCATAATTATAAAAATAATTTACAATTTTATTATTTAATTTTAATGCAATTGCTAAAATAAAATAATCTTCCCACAAATTTATATAGTCTAAGTTCTCTTTATCCTTTAACAACGAAAAATCCTTTATATACCTTCTTAATCCTTTTACATATTCAATAATTTGTCTTTCTTCTTTTGAAAACTTCTTAATCTTTCCTGTATATATAAAAAATATAAAAGATAATATAAAAGCAACGAACATAAGACCCATATCATTAATTATTAATACTATTCCTACTGGTGCAAAAAAACATGTTGCATGCAATAATAAAAACAAATTAGCCAAACCTATATTTTGTGTACTTATAAAAAGCATTGAATATATAAATGATAAAAAAGCCATCATAACAGTAATTCCTAAAACTTCTTCTTTTTGAGTAATAATTCCTAAAATTCCTACTGTAATTACTACTAAAATTAAAAGAATTATTGGAAGTTTTTTAGATGCTTTTTGTACATTCCCTACTAATGATTGTTTTTCCGCTTTTAAATTTTTTTCGTATTGTTTATATCCTGAGCCTGTTGAATTAGACATTTTTGTTCCTAAAGATACTAAATCTATACTTTTCTCACCTTTTTCATCTTCTTGTAAATATCCATTAATTGATTTTTCTATATCTTTTTGATATTCTTTAAGTTTTATATTATGTTTATCATTGTATATAATTTTTTGAACTTCTTTTCCAACTTTATTTACACTTTTTTCTAATCTATATACTCCTAATTTTACTAAATTTAAGATTGCTACATAATAAGAATTAGATACTATTTTTCCATAATAAAAATATTGCAACAATTCTGGTTCTAATCCAAATGGTATTTCTCTATAATATTTTACTTTATCAATAACATATTCTTTATCATATTTTATATACATATACACTGCTGATATAATAATTATTATTATAAATATAATTGATATGTCTTTAATAGTAAAATTCCCTATTACTTTTGTTTTTTCTGTCTTTAAACTCATTCCTTCTTCTTCATTTATATATTTGTCTAAAACAGATTTATTTATAATTTTAGTAGTTTTGTTAAGTGCATCTTTTGCAAATAATATTCTTGCATCTATGGCCTGAAAAGCTTTAATATCTCTAGCATTAAGTGTTATATAATTTCCATTTTTAGTAAAAGTTCCTTTATCTGATCCATGACCAAAGACATAACTAGTTTTATTTGCAGCGTTTTTTGGTAATGTTATATTTATTTCTAATTTTTCAATATTACAATCCCATTTATCTCCTATAAAGTTCCAATATATTTCAGATATATCATTATATTGTACTCCTACATTTCTTAATACATAATTATATTTTATTTCTTTTGTACTTGTGTTAAATGGAGTATATAGTTTTATATTATAGTTATTATTACTTCTCTGATATTCATATACAAAAGAATCTCCTAAATTTCCTTTTCCTGTTTCTATTTGTGAACATGTAGTACCATCAACCAAAACTTTTATTAAATTCAAATTATCAGCTGAATTTTTAGTGTTTTTATTATTTTTAGTAGTAATTTCTCTAGTTACACCATTTACTGTTTCATTTGTATAATAATTTACAGTTTCTGTTATAAGCATATCACCTTTTTCATCTACTATTGCATCAATTTTGAAGTTACTTATTTCAAAAGTAGCACAAACTTTATTATTAAATAAAATTATGCAAAATGTAAATAAAATAGTAAATAAAATTTTAGTTTTTATTTTCATCTCTATTCCCCATTCTTTATTCTTTTTTAATTAATTATATCATTAATTTTATACTTTTATATATCATTTTCACCTTTTATAACATACTTAGTATCAATCATTTTATTTGGTAAATACTGTTGATCCACCCAATGTCCTGGATAATCATGTGGATATTTATATCCTTCACCATATCCAAATTCTTGCATACCATTTGCTGGTGCATTCCTAATATGCATAGGTATAGTTCCTGTATCTTTTGTAGAAACATCTTCTAATGCTTTATTAATTGCATTGTAAGAAGTATTTGATTTTTTAGAATTTGCTATATATATTGCTGCTTCTGATAAAATAATTCTTGCTTCTGGCATACCTACCATAGTAACTGCTTGCATTGCAGATGTAGCTATCACCAAAGCATTTGGATTAGCTAATCCTACATCTTCCGCTGCTGCAATTACTATTCTTCTTGCAAGAAATACTGGATCTTCACCTCCATTTAACGCTCTAGCAAGATAAAAAACTGTTGCATTTGGATCACTACCTCTCATAGATTTTATAAATGCACTTATGTTATCATAATGACTATCTCCACTTTTATCAAACATAGCTTTTCTTTTATTTAGACTTTGACTTGCTATTTCATTTGTTATTTCTATATAGCCTTCTGAATTAATTTTTGTAGTTAATACTGCTACTTCTAAACCATTTAATGCTGTTCTAACATCTCCTCCTGAAACTTCTGCTATTGTTTCTAAAGTTTCATCTGAAATTTTTATATTATAATTTCCTAATCCATCTTTACTTATTAATGCATTTTTTAATACCTTAAAGATATCTTCTTTTTTCAATGGTTCTAATTTTATTACCATTGATCTTGATATTAAAGCTTTATTTACTTCAAAATATGGATTTTCAGTTGTTGCCCCTATTAAAATTACTGTACCATCTTCAACATATGGAAGAAGTGCATCTTGTTGTAATTTATTAAATCTATGTATTTCATCTATAAATAGTATACATTTACCACTTGGATTTAATAACATATTATCAGCTTCTTCTACTGCCTTTTTTATATCTCCCACTCCAGATGTTACAGCATTTATTTTTGTGAATTTATATTTTGTTGTTTCACTTATAACTTTTGCAAGTGAGGTCTTTCCACATCCAGGTGGTCCCCATAAAATTAAACTTGATAGTCTGTCTGCTTTTATTGTTCTATATAATAATTTATCTTGTCCTAAAACATGCTCTTGTCCAACAAATTCTTCTAGTGATTTTGGTCTTACTCTATATGCTAGTGGTTTATTTAAATCCATCTTTGCTTTTTCCTTTCTTGCTTTCATAGTGTGTGTTTATTCTTTATGTTTGCTATTTATTATTATCTAGATAATAATACTAATCCTTTTTTTATTAATTCTTCAACTGATATTGTATCATCTTCTATTTTTTCCATTGCCTTATCTATTTCTTTTTTATTATATCCTAATATTTGAAGTGCTTGTATTGCTTCTTTTACATTTTCTTTACTATTGATTTCAAGTTCTATTTTCTCTTTAGCACCATTTGTTGTAAGTTTTTCTTCGTCTTTTAATTTATCTTGTAATTCTAATATTATTCTTTGTGCTGTTTTTGCTCCTATTCCTGGAAGTTTTTTTAGGCTTGTTACATCATTTGAGATTACAGCAAAGGCAAAGCTTGACGGTGTGATATTAGATAACATTGATATTGCTGATTTAGCTCCTATTCCACTTACTGATAATAATAATTCAAACATTTTTAATTCTTCTTTTGTAAGAAAACCATATAAGCTTATATTATCTTCTCTTACATAATAATGTGTATGTACTTTTACTATGCTATCTAATTCTCCTATTGATTGTATTGAATTATCTGACATAAATATTTTATATCCAATTCCTTCAACATCTATTACTACATAGTTATTACTCTTTTCTTCTAATGATCCTTTAATATATGCAAACATAAAACTCTCCTTTTACCAAACATATTTTTGCTATATTTTATCATAAAATTATTATTTTGCAATACCTTGTTTAAATTTTTTCTTATATTATTTATATTTAATTCTTTAACTTAAATTTTCAAGTTTTTTCCTTTAAATACTTGACTTTTAGAGATGTTTGTATTAAAATAATTAAGCATTATGTAAGAATATACTTATTTCAAAAGACTTCTCCCCGGTAGTCTTTGAAATATAAGTAAAATCTTATATATAACGAAAATAATTTTAAAATTGAAATGGAGGGTATTATTACCATGAACAATACTACATATAGCCCTAAAAAAGGGGAAATTGAAAAAAAATGGTATGTAATAGATGCAACAGACAAGCCTTTAGGTAGAGTTGCTACAGAAGCTGCAAAACTATTAAGAGGAAAACACAAACCAACATTTACACCAAATCAAGACACTGGAGATTATGTAATAATAATAAATTGTAAAAATGCTGTTTTAACAGGTCATAAATTAGATCAAAAAGTATATAGACATCATTCAGGATATATTGGAGGAATGAAAGAAACTTCAGCTAGAGTAATGATGGAAAAAACTCCTGAAAAAGCTATGTTTTTAGCAGTAAAAGGAATGCTTCCTCACACAAAATTAGGAAGACAAATGATTAAAAAATTAAGAGTATATGCAAATTCAGAACATGAAAATATAGCTCAAAAACCAGAAAATTGGGAGGTACAATAATATGGCAAAAAAATCTGAAAATATAGTATTCCAAGGAACAGGAAGAAGAAAAGAATCAATTGCTAGAGTTAGATTAATGGCTGGAAAAGGTGAAATAACTGTTAATGGAAAAAAATTAGAAGAATATTTTGGTTCTGATATATTAAAAGTTATAGTTAACCAACCTTTTGCTGTTACAAACACAGTTGGAAAATATGATGTTATAGTAAAAGTTATTGGTGGTGGACTTACAGGTCAAGCTGGTGCTATTAGACATGGTATATCTAGAGCTTTAAATGAAGCTAATTCAGAATTTAGACCAGTTTTAAAATCTAATGGTTTCCTAACAAGAGATCCTAGAATGAAAGAAAGAAAAAAATACGGTCTTAAAAAAGCTAGAAAAGCACCACAATTCTCTAAGAGATAAAAACAAGCCCTGGTTGGGCAAATGTTCAAAAACCTATATACAAAGCGGTAATCCATTTCGATTACTGCTTTTTTATTATCTTCATAAAAGTCATTAAAAACTACTAAAAGCTACTGCGTAATATACACAAAATATACATAAAAAAAGACATCATATTTTATTATATCTCCCACTTTAGATATAAATTGTAAATTACTTTTTCTTCCTATACTAGGTATCATAATCCATTAAAATTTCTAAAGGTACTATAAGATTGAAAGGAGCCCCACAGCTCAAAGCCGTGGGGTTCCTTTTAATCTTTCTATTTTTCATGTTCCAACCATAATTCTATAGCTGAAAGTGCCACCTTTAATTCTTCTTCAGTAGGTGGCAATGTGGAGAAATATTGCCAAAAATTCAAGGCTCCACATGAATGCATTAAAGAAATAATACCGATTCCCAAAAGTGCTATAATTGCATAAACTAAATGTAATTCAATTAACCTAAAACATACTCCAATCCACAAATACATTAGTATGTAAAATAGTTCAATAGAATCTCCATTTGCTGAAAACTCGGAACATTTTTTTAGTTCATCCATTGTTGGTATCCTTTGGAACTTCCTTATAGCATTAACAGCCATATTTGTAGCCGATCTGAATTTTCTGCGCTTTTTTCCTTCTTCGTTCAGGGATTCTTTAATTTTTTTTCCTATGAAATAGATGCATGATATTATTGCATGTATTATATTCATAGCAAAGCATCTTGTGATATCGTTATCATAAATAATTAACACTAATACTAACAACGCCAAAACATAAATTAAAGCAATCCCCATCTTGAACAGAATTTGTTTTTTAGGCTTTCTCTTGGTTTCTAGCCTTTCATAAGAATTTACCACCGTATTACCCTCTTTGTAGGATTTGGCTATATACCAGCCATCATTCCGTTCAGAATATAAGCCAATACCGTTTGAAAACGCCTGAGAATTTTGTACCTTAAATTTTTTCATGTGCTTATCCTCCTTCAATATTCTGTGTCCTGCACAATTGTTTAATAATATGTTATAATTATAACATATTTTATGTAAATTTACAAATATCTTCTTATTGTACATTTGTATGTATGTCTTTATCTAATTTATTACTTTGTAAAATACATATTTATATTATTGGCATTTGTTGTTTTAATACAGGAAATTCCTTTCTATACTTTCTTAATTTTTCAATATCTAAATCTACAACAATGCTACCTTCTTCTTTTTCTATATTTGAAATAACAGTACCATCATATGATATTATTTGTGTATTTCCACATCTCTCTTTCTCTGCTATACCACCTGTTTGATTGCAAGCACAAAAGTATACTTGATTTTCTATTGCTCTAGCTTTTGTCAATATGTCCCAGGCTATTTTACCTGTACTTTTTCTAAAACTAGATGGTAAAAAAATTATTTCTGCTCCATTTAATGCTAGTGTTTTAAAATATTCAGGATATCTTAGATCAAAACATATTCCAATACCTATTTTCACTCCTTCTATTTCAAATATTCCTAGTTTATCTCCTTTTATTGTATCTCTTCCTTCATTTATTTTCAAATCTTCTCTATCTACTGTATACATAAAAATTTTATCATATCTATGTATAGTTTCTCCTTTTCGATTTATTATAAGAGAAGTATTTGTTATATTATTAGTATCCTTAACCTTTATTGCTAAACTTCCTAAAATAATATTTACATTATTAATTTTGGCATATTCTTTAAATTTTTTAATTATTGCTGAATCAAATTCTTCTGCTCCTCTATCTTTTCCCCAATATAAAAATTTCTCTGATAAACATATTATATCTACTTCTTGCTTTAATGCCTCATTCATAAGCTTTATTGATTTTTCAATATTCTCTTGTTTATTATCTTTTGAATTCATTTGAATTAGTGATATTTTCATTTTTTATATCCCCTTTTTATTTATTCTAATTTATATTATATCATATATTTTACAAATAAAAAATGGGGGTGGCAAAAGCCCCCCCTGCGTTACTAGTATCCAATTGGATAGGATCTCATTCCTTTTCAGCAAACAATTTCCAAATATCTTCGACCTCCTTAAATTCCTTGATGATATCACCGAAACTACGAACCTCTTCGTTTCCTTTTATATTCCAGAAAAGTCCAGATTTCCCGATGCCTATAATTTGGATATCTTTTTTGGAATCAGAGTTGCTGCTGTCCTCAATCAGCGTTACTGTTTTTCCTTTCAATTCCTCTGTAGTTAGGACACCAAACAATTTAGATATTGCCTTTATTTGGCGGGAATCTAATGAATTCCACATGTCATATCTGAGTCCAAAAACCCGGCCATCCTCAGTTCGAAGTTTGAGTCCAACCACATTTAATGATGTCAGATGTGCTGCATTTACAATTGTTGCTTTTAACTTTTTAAATCTTGCCATTTTATTTTCCTCCTGTTATTTAGATCCTTTTTATTTAGTTCTTGTAAAATAATTGAACTATTCCATATTATTATAATATCACACTTTACATAAAAAGTCAACACCTGTTTAAAATTATGTTAATTTTATTCTAGTTTATCTGCTTTCAATATATAGTACACTAATAAATTTTAAATAATACAATAAAAAAACACCTATATTTTAAATACAATAAATATATTATTATATTCACTAAATAAGATGTTTTTTCATTATACATAAATAGCTTCTATTTTACTAGAATTTACATAAATATTTAAGCAAAATATCATAAACTTCTGGTCTTGCTACAAGTTGATTGTTTTCAGTCATTTTTTGTACTTCAGATAACTCTATAAATTTTACCGCCTGAACCTCTTCTTTTTGAAAATGTATTGTTCTATCATCTAAACCAAATTCTCTTAATATAAATAAATCATAAAATTGTCTTTCTATAAAATCTTCTCTAAAAGTTTGCTCTTTTCTAAATGAAGTCATAAATCTGAAATCTTTTATTTCTGTTTTATATCCTAACATAACACATACTTCTTCATTTATTTCTCTAGCTGCCGCTGACAAAGAGTCTTGTCCAGCAGATATATGACCTGCAACTGAAATATCCCACATATTTGGATTTTTCTCTTTATTTGCACTTCTTTGTTGTAATAACACCTGATTTTTCTCATTTACTATTGCTACAATAATTGCTCTATGCCATAATCCTTTTCTATGTATCTCACTTCTTGTTGCAATTTCTCCTGTCCATATCCCATTTTCATCTAATATATCTATATATTCTTCCATACTCTTCCTCCTATACTACATATCTTATATTATAGCATACATTTTTTTCTACTTCTATATATTTGACAAATTTTACAAAAGCATAAAAATCAATTTGTGTAATACTACTTATTTTACATATATTCAAGAAATTAAAAATTAATTATTCCAATATGTTCTAATAAAATTTTAATTCCAAGTGCTATTAAAATAATTCCACCTGTTATTTCAGCTTTAGATTTATATTTATCACCAAAAGTATTTGCTATCTTTACTCCTACAATTGAAAGTATTAATGTTATAATACCAATTACCATTATAGAACTCCAAATATTTACACTAAGAAAAGCAAATGTAATTCCCACTGTTAAAGCATCTATACTTGTTGCAATTGCTAAAACTACCATTGTTTTGAAATCTATTTTATCATCTGCCTCTTCTTTTTCAAAAGCTTCTTTTATCATATTAATTCCAATAATTGATAGTAATATAAAAGCAATCCAATGATCTATACTTTTAATTTTATCTTCAAATCCTACTCCTAAAAAATAACCTATTAATGGCATTAAAGCTTGAAAACCGCCAAAATATAACCCTATAATTCCAGCTTTTTTCCAGTTCATTTTTGACATTGATAAACCTTTACAAATTGAAACTGCGAATGCATCCATTGCTAATCCAATTCCTATTAAAATGATTTCAAAAATTTCCATTATTACTTTCTCTCCCTTATTTATAAGAATATTAACTCTTTAGAATTTATATTCCATTTTTCTATTAATTACATTTTATAAAAATCACCCAAAAACAAAACTAAATGTATTAAATTATACTACATAAATTATATATTTACAACATATAATTTATAAGATTTTCTTAATATCATTTATTTTATAAAAAATATGTAATATAATATTATAAATTAATTTAAAGGAAGTAAATATGAATATTTTAAAATTTGAAACCAATTATAAAAGAAAACTATTTTTTAATAAGTCAAATTCTTCTTATAAGAATTATTCTGAAAAAATAGAAAACGAAATTATAAATATATATCCAGAAATAAAGTATCAATCTATTATTGGCTTTGGTGGTGCATTTACTGAAGCTACTGGATATTCATTATCTCAATTACCTAAAGAAACTCAAGAACAACTTATTAATGAATACTTCTCAGAAAACTTTGCCCATTATAGTCTTTGTCGACTACCAATTGGTAGTTCTGATTTTTCTCAAAAATCTTATTCATATTCTAACAAATCGGATTTATCAGATTTTAGTATAGAAAAAGATAAAAAATATATAATTGAAACTATAAAAAATGCTCAAAGAATTAATCCTAATATTAAATTTTTAGCATCCCCTTGGAGTCCACCTAAATTTATGAAATCTAATAAGATGTTAGTTTTAGGTGGTAAATTATTAGATAGATATAAGCAAACTTGGGCAAATTATTTAGTAAAATACATAAAAGAATATAAAAAAGAAAATATAAATATAGATTATATAACAGTACAAAATGAACCAAATGCAATTCAAGTTTGGGAATCCTGTTTATATTCTCCAGATGAAGAAAAAGATTTTGTTACAAATTATTTATATCCTACCTTTAAAGTAAACCACATAAATACAAAAATTCTAATATGGGATCATAATAAAGAAAAATTATATTCTAGAACAAAACAAGAATTAAATACTAATAAATCTTTAGAAGCTATTTCTGGTATAGCTTTCCACTGGTATACTGGTGATCATTTTGAAAATATAAAATTAATACATGAATTTTTTCCTGGAAAACTATTAATACATACTGAAGGATGTACTGGTTATTCAAAATTTAATCCTAATGATGAAGTTCATAATGCTGAAATATATGCTCATGATATCTTAGGTGATTTAAATTCTGGTGTAAATGGATATATAGATTGGAATATGGTACTAGATTATAGAGGAGGTCCAAATCACAAATTTAATTATTGTAATAGTCCTATTATGATTAATAAAGATAACTCCAATTATATAAAAAATCTAAGCTTTTACTATATCTCCCATTTTAGTCATTTTATTAATCCTGGTGCTAATAGAATTGCATTTAGTAGATATTCTTCTGATATTGAAGTAACTTCTTTTAAAAATATTGATAATAGTATTGCTATTATATTACTAAATAGAAATAATTTTAATAAAGAATATAACATTGTTATAAATAATATGGTTATACATGACAACTTAGATAGCCATGCAATAGTAAGTTATTTAATAAAATAATTAATCCATAATTTAAGTGGAGAATAAAAAGTTTCAAACTTTTTATTCTCCACTATTTTTTAGCTAATTTCACTTACTTCATATCCATATTTTTTTAATAGTTTATATCCCTTTTCTCTTTCTTCATAACTTCTTACAATTACTCTTAATGCTCCATAATTATTTTCTCTATTATTTAAAATTTCAATATTTCTTATATCTATATCATTATCACTTAATATATTACTAATTGCGGCAATGGCGCCATTTTCATCTTTTATCATAATATTTAATTCAGGCATTGTATTTCCATTAATTCTTTTATTAATAAAACTATCTCTATATTTTTTAGATGAGTCAAAAAAATCATATGTCTTATTAGAATTTATTATATTATCTTCAAATTTTTTTATTATCTCTTTAAACTTCATTAATATTCTTAATATTTCTTCTTTATTTTCAGTACATATATTTTCCCACATAGTAGGATCAGAAGATGCTATTCTTGTAATATCTTTAAATCCTCCTGCTGCTAACGTTTTCATAGTTTCATTATCATCATCTAGTTGTTTTACTAAATTTACTAGCGTTGCTGCAACAACATGTGGTACATGGCTTATAGTAGCTGTTATATAATCATGTTTTTCAGCATCTATAATTATTGGGATAGCATTTATTTCTATTACTATTTCTTTCAATTTTTCAATTGATTCTTTTTTATTTCTTTTACTTTCAGTTATTATATAATATGAATTTTCGAATAATAAATCAACTGATGTTTCATATCCTGATCTTTCTGAACCAACCATTGGATGTCCACCAATAAATTCTATTTTTAAATTATTAGTTGCTTCTAAAATACTTTTTTTAGTGCTACCAATATCTGTTATTATACAATTCTCATTTACTATATTTTCCAATTTTTTAGCATATTCTACTATAAAACTAACTGGTGTACAAATAAAAATAAAATCACATTTTTTAAATTTGTTATTAATATTTTCAGAATAATCAGATATTACACCATCTTCTTTTGCTTTTTTTAAACTATCAATATTAGTATCAAAAGCAATAATTTCTTTAATTTTATTAGATTTTATTAGACTTTTTGCAAGTGAACCTCCTAAAAAACCTATTCCTATAATTCCTACTGTATACATCTTGTCCCCTCTTATTTCTTTATTTGCTTAGTACAGATTTTTTCATTCCCAAAAATTCATATAATATGTATTTGTAGTTTAAAATTACATATACTATAACAGCACAAATCATTTGTAAAATCAACTTTATAAGTAAATCATCAATAACTTTTCCAATAATAATAACTACAATTGCTACATATACACTTTTATATAAATATTTAATCAATAATTTTATAACTTTATTTAATTCAATTTCTTTACGCACCATAATTGCTTGATAAAACATTAAAATAAATTCAGCACATATAGTCCCTATACATACCCCATAAAAACCTATCTGTGGTATTAATATAAGATTTATAATAAAATTTACAATAGCTCCAATTATTGTAGATATAATATACACTCTATCTTTTTCATTTGGTATTAAATAATTTGTTCTAATAACATTAGATATTCCTGAAAATATTATTGTTATTACTAACATTTTAATTATTGTTCCACTATTTAAAAATTCAGAACCAAAGAAAACAATAGAAAAATCTTTTGCTATTAAAAATAACCCTATTACCATTGGCATAATACAGAAAAAACATAATTCAAAAGAATCATAAATTTTTTCTTTCATTTTCTTATCATTATCACTTATTTTAGAAATATTTGGTAACATTACTGTTCCAAGTGCTGTTACAATACTAATTGGTATATTTATTATTTTTTCAGCATTTTCATAATAACCAAGACTTATAGTCCCTGAAATAGCACCTAACATTGTTTTATCCATTACTCTGTATATACTATATGATATTACTGGTATAAATAATATTAAACATTTCTTTAAATGAGAAAATATATCTTTTATTGGTACTTTTACTAAACTAATTTCATTTTTCTTTAAAAATAACCATAAATATATCTGACTTATTAGTGTTGATATACTCATAATTAGAGTATAAGTTACTAAATCATTACTTGTTTTTACAAATAAAAAAACTAATATCAAAGATAATATTTTTATAATTATATTTCTACTAATCGTTATTTTAAATTTTTCAAGTCCAAAATATAACCAATTTATATCTACTATTGCAGATACTAAAAATATATTTTGTAATAAAAATATTGGTTTACATTCTTGTGATAAAAATTCTATTAATAAGTTATATGATATTAACATACATATACCTAAAAACAGCTGTAAGTAATATATAGAACTAAATAATGGTAATAGTTTCTTTTTATCATGAGATACTTTAGCTATACTTCTTGTCCCATAATTGTTTATTCCCAATAGAGTTCCTAACATAAAATAATAAACAAATGAATATGTATAAGCATAAATACCTATATTATTAGCACCTAATACTCTTGATATATATGGTGTTGTAATTAATGGTATAATAAAAACAAAGACTTGATAAACTATATTGTATAAAAAATTCTTATTTTCTTTCTTCATTTTCATAAAATTCCTTTATATTTTTATTAATATAATCAAAAGCTTTATTTTTTAATTCATCTACAGAAGAATCATATTTTTCATAATTGACTTCTTCTAAATAGTCTTTATTATCATCAAATTCAAATGGTGTTAATCTTTCTAACATATTTAATTGATTTAATAATGTTAAAACTCTATCATCATTTCCATACATTCCACCATTTTTTATAGTAAAAAACTTCTTCTTGTATATTGTAGAAAATATTGTTCCATGATATGACGTTGTAAATACTAATTCAGCATTTGCAATTAAATTTAAATATACTGATGGATCTTCATAGTCTGGTAATTCAAATCCAAATCTTCTTATTAATTTTACAAAATAACTTTTTGTACTCCATGTAATAACTTTTAAATTATATTTATCAGCTACTTTTTTTACAAATCTACAAATTTCAGTATCAAATGAAGGAGCATAAAAGAAAATATATTTATCCTTTACATTATTATTATCCTTTATTTTATCATAATCCTCTTTATTTAATAACATTGTAGGATCTAATAAAACTGGTACATCTTGTCCTATCATTTCCTTTATCCATTTATTTCCATTCTGCTCTCTTATTGATATTGCATCAAATTTATTTAAGTAATCTATGTATTTATTTATATTATCAGTATGTTCAGCTATTTTTTTTGAACCAAAACTAGGTGCATATGCAACACGCCTTGCTTTTTTTACCCATGGCAAAAAGTATGCATCATCACCATCTTCTATTGTTATATTCCAAATTTGATCACTTCCAGCAACAACAGTTGAATATTCGTAATCTGTTAGTTCTTCTTGTTTACTATATTCATTTTCAGATAAAATAAAGTTTTTATTTTTGAATTCTTCATATTTATAATTATTTAATTTAATTTTTTTTATTGCTGGAAAAATTAGAATATTTTTTATAATATTTTTTATTGAATTATTTTTAAATTTGTAATTATAAATTTCTTTTTGTCCTTCATTTGAAAAATTAATAATTTCTGTTTCCATTCCCATTTTCTTTAAAATAGTTTGCATTGCATAAGATTCCAACATTGAACCACAATTGTATGAATTGTGAAATGTTATTATTCCAATTTTTTTCATATTTCCTCCTATATTTCAACGAAATATTCTGTATTTTTAACCTTATGTTTTATTTTAGTACGAATTTTAAAAAAAGTATATATAATAAAATAATATTTTTTTGTACAACAATATAAAATCAATTTTTGTTTTAATGAATATTTATTAAAAATATCTTTCTGTTGTAAAACTAATTTATATGGCTCTTTCTCAAATATTTTAAAATATTCTTTAGCTTCCTTATAAGTATTTATATATGCCAATCTATTAGATAATACTATTATTGCATTTTTTATAGAATAACTTACCATTGATATTTTTAAACTTTTTTCTATTTTTGATGATTCTAACAAACTTTTAAGTCTTTTATGAAAGTTTATATCTGATTCTATTATCTTTTTGTCAAATTTATTAGTTACTGACCCTATATATTTTCTATAATAATAGAATTTCTGATTTATAATTTTATATTTATGAAGTTTTATAGCACATTCTATATTAAATAGCATGTCTTCTCCTATTATTACATCTGTTGGAAATAAAATATTATTACTAACTATAAATTCTTTTTTATAAATTTTTGATATTGGTCCCATTAGACATTCATAAATATTATCTGTATTTCCAACAATACATTTTAATATCTCATCTCTTCCGTAAATTTTCGTTTAAGTTATTACCAAAAAAAACAATATCATATTCTGTATTATTAATGTATTTTTCTAATACATTATACCAACAATCATCTAAATAGTCATCTGCATCTACAAACATTATATAGTTTCCTTGTGCTGAATTAATGCCAATATTTCTTGCTACTGAAACACCTTTATTTTGTGTATTAATTACTTTTAAATTTTTTATATTTAAAGATTCACAAATTTTTTTTGTTTCATCTGTTGAACCATCATTTACTACAATGATTTCAATATTATTATTTTCTTTAATTTGGTTAACAATCGAATAAATGCTTTTTTTTATAAATTTTTCACCATTAAATACTGGTATAATAATACTTAAATCCATAAATACTAACCTATCATTTTTTTTATTTTTTTAAGAAATTTTCTAGTTTTTAAATAAATCGTTATTAATATTTTATATTTTTTACTAATTATTATAAAAAATATTTTATATTTTTTATTACATTCTTTTTTTAATTCATTAGATATTTCTATAATTTTATTGTGATCATAAATTTTTGATATTTCATTATAATTAAAGTATTTTCCAATCTCTGATTCAAACACTCTACATTTCTTATTTATCAATAAATTATGTACATTATGTGATATATTAGTAAAATTAATATTTTTTTCTAATTTATTTAAAACTTTATCACAATTAATAATATTTTTTATTGTATTATCTATGTTATTAGAATTAGATAACGAATTTTGCACAAAATAATAATTATAATAACAACTTTTTTCATAATTTACACTACTTACATATTGTAAATAAGTTAATAAAAATAAAGTGTCTTCCATAAATAAAATTTTTTCATCATACATAATCTTTTCTACAATTTCTAATTCAAATAAGTATCCACAAGAATAACAATTAATTTTTTCATTCAATATATTATCAATAAATTCATTAGTTTCATAGTAATTATTATATTTTAATATATAACTCTTTTCTTTTTCAATTATTTTAATATTAACACCAATTAAATTTTTTTCTTTATAACTTGAAATTAATTTTTCTATAACATCATTATCTATTGTATCATCACTATCTAAAAAGAAAACAAACTTTCCATTTGCAACTTTTATTCCATAATTTCTTGCTGATGAAACTCCACCATTATTTTTATTATATATTTTTATTCTATTATCTTCTTCATATAATTTACAAATATCAATACTGTTATCTGTTGAACCATCATTTACTAATATTATCTCAATATTTTTATATGTCTGATTTAATAACGATTCTATACACCTTTTTAGTGTTTTTGAGGAATTATAAATTGGAACAATAATACTAACACAATAATTCATCTTTTTCCTCCAAAACTTCCTCATTAAAATTATCTTCTTCTTTTAAAAAGTGCATTAAATCTGTATTACAATTTAATAAATATATAAATCCTAAAACTAATGTGAAATTATTACAGTAAACAAATGCATTTTCAAATAATCCATATATATTAAATATTGTAAAAACAATAATTAACAAATTATTATTGCAAATTTTCTTACCTATTTTTACATAAATAACTGCATATATAAAATATGATATATATCCATAATTTATTAAATAAGTTATATACATATTATCTAATGGAATAGTCTTAATTGGATCTCTTCCTAATACACTAAATCCAATAACTTCCATAGCTTTACTCCAATAAAATGGTCTATTACTTAGTAAAACATTAATAAATGTATTTGTAAAATATAAAGCCATTACAATTGACATTATTGTAAAAATTATAAATTCATATTTTATAACAAATTTAACTTTAGAATTTTTAAAATATACTTTTAACATGTCTATTATATATATTAAAACTATTACCAACATTCCAGTTCTACATTTTGTATAATAATATATTATTACTGAACAAACTAATACTGCTATCTTAAATAATTTATCAGATGCCTTAGAATTTGTAAGCTTTAATGCCAAAACAATCGGAATAAAATATAAGAAAACAGAATTAACATGTGCAAATCCCAAGTTATTTCTAATAACATATTCTCCATTTATAATTCTTTGAGAATAAGCTTGTTTTAATACTCCAACATAATTTAAAAATAAAGTTGTTACAAACAGTATTATTGATGATATAGCAAAATATCTTATATATTTATAATCTCCATCTTTTATATTACAGAAAGATATTGCAAATAAAAATGAAATTATAAAATCTATTGCGCCTGAAGTATAGTATATCCATACTGAACATAATCCTAACATTACAAATCTTTTTAACTGACATTTATATATTTTGTTGTTAAATATTATTATTATTGAATATATAACTGCAATTACTAATATATATGCGCTTGCGCTTTTATCAATAAAGTCCCACATTACCATATATTTAAAAAGCAAAGCCAAAAAAATAATTATAAATTCAAAAATATTTTTTTTATCTTTCATATTACTACCTTTTACATTTATTTTTTTCATAAATAGAATTTATATCTTTTCTATATTTTTCTATATCATTCATATAAAATGAATTTTCTTTTGTTTTATCACAAAAACGTTTATATTTTTCTTCATCTGTTAATAATTCTAATATTTTTTCACTTAATATATTATCATCATTACTTAAATAACCTGTTTCTCCGTCTTTTACTATATCTATAATTCCATCTGTTGGCGTTGATACAATTGGTTTTCCTAGTGCTATTGCCTCTAAAGCACACATTGGTGTTCCTTCATATCTTGATGTCATTATCATAATTTTTGAATTATATAATATTTCATATGGGTTATTTATAAAACCATACATAATAATATTATTTTGTAAATTATATTGAGCAATTTTTTCTCTGCAAATATCATTTAATTCACCATCTCCAATAATCGCAACTTTAATATTTGATTTTTTTTCTTTTATTTTTTTTACTATTTCTATAATTCTTAAAGGATTTTTTTGGTATACTAGTCTACCTAAATATATAATATCATAGTTTTCTTTAATATTACTATTTTGTACTTTTTTTAATAGATTTTCAATTGATATAATATTATATATTATTTTAGATTTTTCTTTAACCTTTTTCTTAAAATAATAATTTTCATATGCACTATTAGAAATCCAAATTATAGATGAAAATTTTTTTGAAACCAATTGATATAATGTTGTTTTTAAATTCAATTTTCTCATATTCATATGATTTGCATGAACATGAGATACTATTTTTATATTCTTGGATTTTAATAATGATGCTATTATACTAGCTCTTATATCATGTGCATGTATTATATCTGGTTTTACTTCTTTTATCATTTTTCTAACATAATGTAAATTAAATTTTTTCAATTCATAATACTTAATATTTCTCATTTTTAATGGTTCTAAATTACTATTAATTCTTGAAGCATATAACATTTCATAGTTTTGGTCTTCTTTAAAAATATCTATTATTTGACATGCTACATTTTCAGCACCTGAGAATACATCTGTACTAATTAAATGTACAACTTTTTTCATTGATTCTTATCTCCATTTATACACTATAAATTAAATATTTTATCTTATATATTCTTTCTTATATTCTGCTGACATTCTTTCAGTATTAAATTTTTCTAATATATCTGCCTTAGCTTGTTTTGAATTTTTAATATAAATTTCTTTATTTAATTTTCCTATAATTTCTTTATAATTATTTTCTTCTATTATAAACCCATTTTCATTATTTTTAATAACATCTCTGTTACCAATACAATCTGTTACAATACACATTTTTTCTAAATACATTGCTTCTAAAAGAGATATTGGAAGTCCTTCCCAAAGAGATGTTAATATAAAAATATCATTATTTTTAACTATACTTAAAACCTCTTTACGTGTTTTCCATCCTGTAACTGTAATATTTTTACTTTTTAATTCTTGTTTTAGTTCTCCATCTCCAATCCATGTAAATTGTAAATTAGGAAAACTTTCAGCAATTTTATTAAAAAACTTTGGATTTTTTTGATAAGATATTCTTCCACTTGTACATATTTTTAAGTTTTTAAAATCAATTTCTTTTTCTTTAAAATTACTTATTTCTTTTTCTAAATTTTCAATATTTATTCCATTATCAATACATATGGAATTTTTACTTAGTTTTAAAGCTTCTTTATATTCTCCCTCTGAACATCCTATTATTGTACATTTTCTTATTGTGCCTAATTTTTCAATTAACCAATAAATTAATCTCTTTATTCTAGAGTTATTTTTCATTAAAAAAGAAAATCCATGAGGATTATACATTAATTTCGTTTTTTTACCATTCCCAGCAAATCTACCTATAAAACCTGCTTTAGATGAATGTAAATGTATAATATCTGGATTTACCTTTTTAATAATTTTTTTTACTTCAAAAAAAGCTTTCATATCTTTTGTAAAACTAATACTTCTTGTAAAGTTCTTTATTTCAATAAATTCTACTTTACTACTAAAGTATGATTTAAAATTTTCAGGAGTTTGATCTCTTTTTGAATATGCTACTATAATTTCAAATTCATTATCAGTTTTATTGATTAAATCTACTAGAAAAGAAAAAATTCCACCTCCAAAAGCTTCAACTATATGTAAAATTTTCTTTCTTTTCACTTTTTAAATTGCTCCTTCTTTTTTTACAACAGAAATTATTGTTCTTATTAATATTTCTATATCAAATATAATAGATTTATTTTCATTATATTCTACATCAAATTTCATTCTTTCTTCAAAAGTAGTGTTTGATCTTCCAGATACTTGCCATAGTCCTGTTATTCCTGGCTTTGATTGTATAATTCTGTCATAATATTCTGTCATATCTTTAATTTCTCTTGGTAAATATGCTCTAGGTCCTACTATACTCATTTCTCCTATTAAAACATTTATAAACTGTGGAAACTCATCTAAGCTTGTCATTCTTAAAAATTTTCCCATCTTTGTTATTCTAGGATCCTTTTTCAATTTTTTGTATTCGTTATATTCTTTCCTTGCTTCTTCATCTTTTTCTAATAATTCTTTTAAAACTTTATCCGCTCCTACTACCATACTTCTAAACTTGTACATTTTAAAAGTTTTTCCATCTTTTCCTACTCTTTCTTGTGTATAAAATATTGGTCCTTCATCTTTACAAATTCTATTTCCTATAAAAACTATAATTGATAATGGTATTAATAAAATTACTCCTATTAATGAACCTATTATATCTATAATTCTTTTTAATGATAATGATAGCATTTTTGTAATATATTCTAGTGTATCTGCTGTCATATCTGCTACACTATAAGTTTCTTTTCTTCTTAATGTTATAAGAAGTGTTATTAATGCTATTTTGAAATCTACCATTATTGTTTTACCATAATGATATCTTACATCCATATTTAATCTATCTGTAAATTCTATTCCTTGTTTTCCAGATATTTGATACGCTCCTGTCATTCCTGGTTTGTGTTGAATTATATAATTATAATGTGTACCCATTTCTTCCTTTTCTTCTGGTAAATATGGACGTGGTCCAACTATGCTCATTTCTCCTTTTAGAACATTTATGAATTGTGGAAATTCATCTAAGCTTTTACTTCTTAATGTTTTTCCAAATTTAGTAAGTCTTGGATCATTTTGTAATTTTCTATATTTTTTATAATCTGATTTTATTTGTTTATCCTCTAACATAGCTTCTAATATTTCATCTGCATTTTTTACCATAGTTCTAAATTTATACATTTTAAATGTTTTACCATTTTTTCCAATTCGTTCTTGCACATAAAATATTGATCCATTATCCCCATTTTTTACATTTTGAAAAAATACTACTATTGATAATGGTATTAATAAAATTATTCCTATTATAGAAATTACTATTTCTATAATTCTATATACTAGGGCTTTAGTAATTTCTTTAGTTTTTCTAGCAAGTTTTTTTATAAAACTTTCATGTATAGCTTCAATGTCAAATGGTATTGCTAAATCGCGCTCATCCATTACTTATTTTCCTCCATAAAACTTTTTTATCTTCTGCTTTACTTCTTTATACATAATTATATTTATTATAACACATCATATATACGGACGCAACATTTTCACGACATTTTTATATGTTTTTTTACATTTTTTTCTATTTTATTTATTATTTTATTTCATATACTAAATATTATATAAAAATAATTCTATTTTTATTCTGTCAAACATATACTAAATTAAAATATTTTGTATAGGAGTTTGATTTGAAACGCTTTAAATTTTTTATTTTTAATACATCAGTTCTTATTATAACATCAATTATTTTTAGAGCTATTGACATATATTTTACAGCATATGTAGCTTCTAAAATCGGATCAGAAAATGTAGGAATTTATCAATTAGTAATGAGTGTATACTTATTTGGAATTACTCTTGCAACTTCTGGAATTAATTTAGCTGTAACTCGTGTAATATCGGAAGCCCTAGCTTTAGACAATTCTGGTGGAATAAAAAAAATAATGAAAAAATGCATATACATAACTTTAATAACAAGTATTTCTACTAGTTTTATTTTTTACATTAATTCTGATTTTATTATTGAAAAATGCTTACATAATAAAGTATCAACTTCAGTTATTCATCTTGTTTGCTTAGCTCTTCCACTAATTTCTATGAGTTCTGCTATATCTGGATATTTTGCAGGTGTACGTAGAATGTATAAAAATGCTATTGGTCAATTTATTGAACATGTCGCCAAAGTAGTTGTTACAGCTTTTATACTTATGATATACCTACCAAATGGTTTAGAATACTCTTGCTTCGCTTTAATTTTAGGAGATGTTCTCTCTGAAATAATCTCTTTCGTTTATATTTATATAATATATATGCTTGATAAAAAGAAGTATAATAAATCCACAGAATTAGTAAAAAATAATAATTATACACATAAAATTGTTAGGATTTCAATACCTATTGCAATTACATCTTACATACGTTCTGGACTTAGTACATTTAAACAATTAATTATTCCTTCTAGTTTAGAAAGAAGTGGTATTAATTGTGCCGAATCTTTATCAAAATATGGAATAATAAATGGAATGGCTCTTCCTATTATTATGTTTCCAGATATTTTAGTTAAGTCTTTTTCAAGTTTACTTATACCAGAATTTTCTAGATATCATGCGAAAAAAGATCATAAAAGAATAAAACAAATGACTGGAATTTTACTTTTTTTAATAGGAGGTGCTTCTGTTTTTTTAACATTTATTTTATTCTTATTTTCAAATACTATTGCTAATTCTATTTACAATAATTCTAATATTGGTATTTATATAAAAATTTTAGCACCACTTGCAACTTTTATATATGTTGATACAGTTGTAGATAGTATTTTAAGAGGTCTTGATGCACAGATTGGTGTAATGATTATAAATATTGTTGACTTAGTTTTAAGCACTAGTTTCATATATTTCTTAGTACCTAAACTTGGTTTAATTGGATATATTATTTCTATATATATGAGTGAAGTTTTAAATTTTGTTATAAGTCTTATACAATTAGTAAAAATTGTATATTTTACAAAAGAGCATTGAAGTAACATATAGAATTTATATATATTGGCAGAAGTTAATTCAATTTTTATAATATAGTAAATTCAAATAACTTTCTTGTATTATAAAAATAATAAAAGGAAATTCAAAAATTATTTGAATTTCCTTTTATTATACTATTCAAAAAAATCATAGGTTTCTTTTGGATCTTCCATTCCTTCTAAATTATAATATGTATCTGGAACCTCTCCTACAATAATAGCTTCTGTAAGTAAAACATCTGAATTAACATCTTTTCCAAAAGTTGAGAATGGAGTTAATATCCCCACTCTTGTATCTATATCTAAATATATCTTATGATGAGTTTGATTTATTCCCACTGATTCAAATTCTGTTCTTAATGTAGATTCTATGTTTCCTGCACTTTCTAGTTCAAAATTAAATTGTGGTTCTAAATTCTTTAATATACTTATACCACTAACTGCTCCCATATTTATAAACACATTTATTCTTGGTATTTTATCAAACTCATTTTGAATATTACTAACTATTTTACTTACAACTTCATTCATTTTTACACTATCAGCTTCAATAAAACTAATCTTTCCATTAACATCTTTTTCAATTTTTATTAAAGAATTATATGAATATTCTTTCATAACTTTATTTACTTCATCATTAACAATTTTATTTCCCTTAGAAGATGCTGCTGTTTCACAACTTGCTTTAAATACTGGATATGCACTTTTTATAAAAAAGCATATTATAATTATAGTTGTAAATAACATAATAAGCAAAACAACTTTAAAACTATTAATTTCTCTTATCCTATCTAAACTAGGTAGTTTTATTCTTTTTCTAGAATATAATTTATCTTTCATATAACCTCCATATACTAAATTGCTGAAGGATTAAATATTATCATAATTGCATAGCAATTTCCATTATATTAAAAAGACGGTTTCCCGTCTTTATCTCATTATATATAATCTATCGCCTATATTAATTTTATCTGCATTCTCAATATTATTTATATTAATAATGTCCTCCATACATACTTTAAACTTTTTTGCAATTTTCCAAATAGTATCACCAGGTTTTACAAAATACATAAACATTTTATAAGCATCTTCCTCTTCAACATCTTTGGTAACAACATCTTCAATAATACTAATTGTTTTTAAATTATTATTATTTTGTTTATATGAAATTTCTATATCACAATCCACATTTTCATTACTTACTGTAAATTGCTTTTTATTAATACTAAGTTCTATCCCCTCTTCTATTTCATTTTTCATTATAAAAGGTACAGTTACATTTTTTACATTTAAACCATTTCTATTATTTGCTTCATAATAAATATCTAAATTAAGTTCTCCTTCATGATTATATATATTTCCAGATTTACTTGTATTTACTATTTTAGGATAGCAACTTACATCTAATATATTTAAAATATCTTCTATAGCAACCTTTTCTTTTATATTAATATTTTCCATTATTTCTTCACTAATTGTTTGAACTTCTACATCTTTTCTTGAAAAATCTATATTATTTTTTATTCCATACATGTCTTGAATAACATCAATAGTTTTATTTTCAAATGCTTCACAAAACACATCAAAGTCTACTTGACAAGAAATAGAATGCATTTCTTTTGAATTAGCTTTAAATAGCATATTTCTTATACTGTAATTTACATTACAAATATTTTTATCTGTTATTTTATCCATATCTATAAAACTCATAATTGGAATAACTGAACTTGCTATACCAATTCTTCCATCTTCTGCAAGAAAGATGATTTTAATATTTGCATCAGCTTTTGCAAGAATTTTATTAAAACTAATTTTATTTTCCAAGTTTGTTATTTCAATATCTGTTTTCAATATTTCTGATACATCATAATTATTGTCTACTACAATGTCCTCTTTAATTGATGTTCTAGCACTGTTCATTCCTACTATAGATTTTATTTCTAAAGTTTCTTTTAATTTTTCAACATTCTCTAACTCACTAAAATCACTAGTTATTTCAATTTCACTTTTCTCAAAAATTTCACTTTTTATTTCTACATTTGCTTTTATAGAAAGTTTTCTTTCATTTAAAACTTTAGTTTCTATATTTTGTAAAGCTATTTTTTGCTTTGCAAAACAATTTTCATTTATCCCACTATCTTCAATATTCTCTACCATACTCAATGTCGTTTGTATTGAACGTGTTTCTCCGTTATCTGCTAAGTATACTACATAAGCGTCTATATTTCCATCTATTCTGATCCTACCACTACTTATGTCTTCTTTATATATATAAGCCATTCCATTTGTATTAATTACATTTACTATATCTGGCTTTATATCTGGAACTATAACATCTCCACTCACTTCTACTACTTTTGTATTACTTGCTGTTTTTTTGTTTATAATTACTGTGTTTTTCTCCATAAAAAACTCCTCCTTAAATGATATCTATTAATACCATTTATATGAGGAGATTTCAAAAAAATTCCTAAATTTTAAGAATTTTCTACTAACACTTCTTCTTGGACTTTATTTTTCTTTATTTCTAATTGTGGTTGTACTAATGGTTCAAAACTTTCTCCATTATACATACTAACTTCAACAGAACCTGTAAATAAATCTGTATAATTATAAGAACCTACTCTGTTAGCTTCTACAAATTTTACTCTAAAATAACTATTATATGTATTTTCAATTATTGCTGATTTTTCCTGTGGTTTACTTCTTTTACCTGGTGATTCTTTTACAATAATTTTTTGACTTATGTTTTCTCCTAATTTTTTTCTTAAGTTTACTATTTCAGATCTATAAATTCCCATTTTCCAATCACCTACTTCTTTAGATTTGATGAATTTTTTATATCATGGATAATACAAAATGTCAAAATCTCTTTGATTTATCAAATCGTCTACATGTAGCCTGTATCAAGTTTTTCAAGAATTTAATCTCTGTTTTTATCATTTGTGTTACATCTTTGTTTCAATAGTATAACTTTTTTTCAAAAAACATACTATTTAGCTTGCAATTGTTCTTCTTTACAATGACTATATTTTAATTTAGTAGCCATACCTCCTCTAATATGTCTTTCAGCTTTATTCTTATCTAATACTTTTCTTACTTCCATTGCTAAAGGATAATTGATTTTTATCAGACGTTGACTTACATCTTTATGTATACTACTTTTACTTATACCAAATCTTCTAGCAGCTCCTCTAACAGTATCTTCTGTTTCAATTATATATTGTGCAACTGCTATTGCACGTTCTTCTATTGATAAACCTTTCATAATAAAGCAAACCTCCAAACGAATACTTTTGTTTAAGTGTATTCATTTAGAGGTCGTACTAGAACTTAATATTCTTCTATTTTTACATATATCTTTTCTTCTTCTGCATATACCTTCTCTATCTCTAGCTTTGTAATTTGATTATCATCTTTAAAAGCCATTTTATTTAAAGCATCTAAAATAATTTTTACTATATTATCAATATCTGGTTTTTTAGTTGGACTTAAAACACCTTGATCAATTAAATCTCTATTTTTTTTTGTAGTATTCTTAGGTATTTTTAAATATGCTACTATTTTTACATAAATTCTATTTTCTAATGGAATATATCTAGGATATTTTATAATAAAATATTGTTTAATAAGCTTTTCGTAATCTTTAGTTTCTTTAGAAGTATAAATACTGCCTGTATAAGTATTTAATCTTGGCCTAGCCTTACCTTTTATTTCTCCAATAATTTCAAATTCGTACATTTAATGTCCTTTCTAGGACATTTGTTAGTAAAGATTTTTGTCCATTTTTTATCATATATTTCATAATCATTTTATCCTTTTATTAATAACTCTATTTTATTTTCCTTTGCTTCTAATTTAGCATATCCTCCTACTGGAAAAGTAAATATTGGTGTTGTATGTCCAAAATCTGCTCCAGCAATTACAGGTATATTCTTTAATTCTGGTTTATTTTTTATAAGTTTAATCCATTTAGAATTATTCATTTCTACACTCTTTTGTGCCCTTCCTAATACAATTCCTTTTACCTTTTTAAATTCTGGCATATGAATTAATGATTGAAAATCTCTATCAAATTCCATTAAATATACATTTCCTGCTTGGTCATCATCTTCTAAAAATAATATTTTATTTTCTATATTGGGCATATATTGTGTTCCTTGTAATAAGTTTAAAGTACAAAGATTACCTCCTACAATTTCTCCTTCAGCTATCCCTTCATTTATTACAAACATACCATTATTTTTTATAAATTCTCTATTTTCTTGATCTATAAACCAAGCATCATCACTCCATTCTTTTGATGAAGTAATTTCAAATTCTTGTTCTTGAAAAAACATTTTTTTGAAATATTCAAGTGTATATTCAAATCCTTTTACCATTCCAAAACTTGAATAATGTGGTCCTGAGTATGTTACCAATCCTGTTTTTGTATAAATACTATTTGATAATGCTGTTATATCTGAAAATCCACATAATATCTTAGGATTTTGCTTTATTGCTTCATAATCTATATAATTTAATAATTGGTTTGAATTAAATCCTCCTATAACTGTTAATATCGCTTTTACATTTTTATCTTTAAAAGCTTGATTTAAATCTTCTACTCTATGTTCTACTGATGTACACATATAGTCTTCATCTGTTTCATCAACATATTTTCCAAAAGTTACTTTTAATCCTAATTTTTCTAATCTTTCAGTTGCTATTTTTTTGCAATCTTCTCCTATTAACGCCATACTTCTAGATGGAGCAATTATTCTCACTTCATCTCCTGATTTTAGTTTTTTTGGTATCATTAAACTCCCCCCTTTTCTTTGTTAATTATAACATTATAACCTCAAAAATCAAATAGGAATGAAAATAAATTCATTCCTATTATTAATTAACTAAATTTTTGCTAATCTACAGCAAATACTACTTATTATTAATAAAACAATATATACAAATACAATACCTGCTCCTGTTGGCATATTTAAAAAGAAAGAAGTAAAAATCCCTATCAAGAAACACATTATTGATGTTATTACAGACATTACTACTAATCCTTTAAAACTAGTGGTAAATTTTTTAGCAATTATGGCTGGAAAAACAATTAAACTTGAAATAAGCATTGTTCCCATCATTCTCATACCAACAACAACTACTAAAGCTGTAATTAATGCTATTAAAAATTGATAAAAAGTTACATTAATTCCTGTTGCTCTCGCATATTTTTCATCAAAAGTAATTAAAAATAATCTATTATAAAATACTAAATAAATACCTATTGATAGTATAGTTATTATAATACTTAATATAACATCACTTTTATTCATTGTTAAGATACTTCCAAACATATAATTATATGTATCTGTTCCAAAACCACTTGTAGCTGATGTTATTATTACTCCTATTGCTAATGCTCCTGTTGCAACAAGTGCTATTATAATATCTGCTGATTCCCCTTTTTTCTGACTTATTATCATTATTACTATTGCCGCTATTATTACAATAGGTATTGAGATTATAATTGGTGGTAAATCGACTAATACTGCTAATGCTAATGCTGCAAAACCTACTTCCCCTAGCCCATGTCCTATCATAGAATAATTCTTTAAAGTTAATATTACTCCAATCAAAGCAGCTGAAAAAGATATAGCTATTCCACAAAGTAATGCTCTTTGCATAAATGTATATGATAATATATCTATTATTTCACCCATTTTAAAATCCTTTCCAATTCTCTATATTCCCATCATATTTTATAGTCTTACCTAAATATATTATTCTTGGTTTTATTTCATTTATTTCATCTATATCATGTGTTGCCATTATTATAGTCATTTTATTATTTTTATTTAACTCTTCTAATATTTTATATACTTCTTTTGTTATATTATAATCAAGTCCTGTTGCTGGTTCATCTAGGATTAATAGCTTAGGTTCTCTTATAAGTGCTCTAGCAATTAGCACTCTTTGTTTTTGGCCTCCTGATAAATCTCCTATTCTTCTATTTTGTATTTCCTCCATTTTTAACTTTTTTATAATATCTTTATAAATTTCTTTATCTTTTTTAGTATAAAATGGTAATTTTCTATGTTTTTGAACACCAGACATTATTATCTCTTTTGATGTTGCAGGAAAATCTAAATCTTTCAAATTAGTTTGTGATAAATATGCAACTTCATCTAACAAAATATTTAAATTTACTCTTCCTTCTTCTGGTTTTAATAATCCTACAATTGTTTTAACTAATGTACTTTTTCCAGAACCATTTTCACCAATTAAACAAACATATTCTCCATCTTTAATCTCTAAATTTATATTTTCAAGAGCTACATGGTTTGCATATGATACTTTTAATTGTTCTATTTCTAACACAGTCATATTTTATTTTAATCCTTCCTTCAATGCTTCTATATTTTTTTCCATAAGACTTATATATGTATCTTTTTCTACATCTCCATTATGAATAGAATATAAAATTAATGGTTTAGCCTTTGTTTCTTCTGCTATCATTTTTGCCACTGTACCTTCTGATAACTCCTCATAATAAACAACTGGCATATTATATTTATTTATATAATCTATTATTGATTTTACTCTTGCTATACTTGGATCTTCACCTTCTCCACAATTATTATATACACTTATAAATTTAAGATCATATGTGTCAACTAAGTAAGCATAAGCGAACTCTCCTCCAATTGCAATCTCTCTTCTATTTGTATCATTTAGTATATTCTTTATTTGCTTATCTAACTCTAAAATTTCATTTTTATAATTTTCTGCATTTTTTTCATAATATTCTATATTATTTGTATCTATTTCACATATAGCTTTTAAAATATTATCTATCATTATAATTGCATTATTAGGATTCATCCAAATATGTTCATCATATATTTCTTCACTATGTTCTTCTTCATGTTCTTCTTCTATTATTTCTAAATTAATATTCTTTTCTTCAAACTCATCTAATTCTATCAATTCAATACCATTTGAAATATTTACTATATTACATTTATATTCCTTTAAGTTGTCTACAATATTTTTTGTCCATGGCTCTAATTGTGTACCATTATATAGAAACATATCGCTACTATTTAAAATTGTTATCATATCTTTAGCTGTTGGCTCATAATTATGTGTTTCAATTCCTGAACTTAATAATAATTTAACATCAGCTTTATCCCCCACAATCTGTTTTGCAAAATCATATTGTGGAAATAATGTTGCTACAATTTGAATTTTATTATCTTTATCGTTTTTTGATACTGATTGTGTTTTAAAAAATACTGTTATTATAATCATCACAATTATTAATATAAGAAAACTTATAATTGCTATTATACTTTTTTTCAATTTACTACCTTCTTTATTTTATTAAAAATAGGAAATTTTAGAATATTTCCTATTAAATAATACTATGTTTTTATTATTTTGTCAACATTATGTAAATATAGAAAAAGATGAACACAAAGTTCATCTTTTTCTATATTAAATTATTTTATTTTAATTCTACTGTTGCTCCAGCTTCAACAAATTTAGCTTTCATTTCTTCTGCTTCTTCTTTAGCTACACCTTCTTTAATTGTTTTTGGTGCTCCATCAACTAATTCTTTAGCTTCTTTTAATCCTAATCCTGTAGCATCTCTAACAACTTTTATTACAGCTATTTTATTTGATCCAGCATCTGTTAACACTACATCAAATTCTGATTTTTCAGCTCCACCTTCAGCTGCTCCTCCAGCTGCTGGTGCTGCAACAGCTGCTGCTGTTACTCCATATTTTTCTTCAATTCCTTTTACTAATTCTGATAATTCAACTACTGTTAAGCTATCAATTTCTTCTAACATTTTATCTGTTTTTTCACTCATTTTTTATTCCTCCTAATATTTTTTAATTTTATGGATATTTGTATATCCTTCTTAATTTAAAATTTTATACTAATTCTGATTACTCAGCCTCTGATTCTTTTTTTACTCTAACTGCATCAAGTGTAGCAGCAAGTTTTGAAACATTTGCAAGTAAACATCCAGCAAGTTTTGCAATAAGTTCTTCTCTTGATGGAAGTTGTGCAAGAGTTGATAATTCTTCTACTGTAGAAACTGCTCCTTCTAACACACCTGCTTTAATCTTATAATAATCATTTGCTTTAGCAAATTTGTATATTACCTTTAATGCTGGTAAATATTCTTCTTGTGCTATTATAACTGCTGTTGGTCCTTCTAAAGCTTCATCTAATGCATCTATTCCACATTCTTTTAAAGCTCTTTTTGTAATGTTATTTTTAATTACAGAATATTCTGCTCCAATTTCTCTTATAGATTTTCTTAATTCTGTTACTTCAGAAACATTAATTCCTCTGTAATCAACTAAAAGTACTAAGCTTGCATTTTTCATTTTATCTGCTAAAGCTTTTACTTCTTCTTCTTTACGTTTGATTATTTTTTCATTAGCCAATTTAATTTCACCTCCATTACTTTTTTATTATATTAAACTCAAAAACTCTTTATTACCTAATAATACAAGGTAATAAAGAGTTTTATATTCTCTGTTTTACCTCGGTAGGATTTATTTTATACCTACTGTCTTAGGTTCTATTTTTAATTATTTTTGATTTATATAAATACTTGGTCCCATTGTTGTTGTTAAAGCAACACTTTTAATATATTGTCCTTTGGCAGCAGCTGGTTTAGCTTTTATGATAGCATCTATTATTGTTTCATAGTTTTCAGCTAATTTTTCAGCCCCAAAAGAAACTTTACCTATTCCTAAATGAATAATATTAGTTTTATCTAATCTATATTCAACTTTACCAGATTTTATTTCTGATATAGCTTTTGTAACATCCATTGTTACTGTTCCAGATTTAGGGTTTGGCATTAATCCTTTTGGTCCTAAAACCTTACCTAATCTTCCTATTACACCCATCATATCAGGTGTTGCTACTATAACATCATATTCAAACCAATTCTCTTTTTCAATTTTTGGAACTAACTCTTCTGCTCCTACATAATCTGCTCCAGCAGCTTCTGCTTCTTTAGCTTTATCTCCTTTTGCAAATACTAAAACTCTTAATGATTTTCCTGTTCCATTAGGTAATACTACTGTACCTCTAACTTGTTGATCAGCATGTTTTGAATCTACACCTAACTTTATGTGTAATTCTACTGTTTCATCAAATTTTGGTTTTGGCATTTTTCCTAAAATTTCTAAAGCTTCTTTAGCTTCATAACTTTTTTCGCTGTCTATTAATTTAGCAGCTTCTTGATATCTTTTTCCTCTTTTCATTTTTCCTCCCGTGGTACTAACGAACTGGTTTTTCCAATTCTCCCAAAATATTAAAATTTATATATTATTCTAAATCTTTAAAATTAGTCTACTACAACTACACCCATAGATCTAGCTGTACCTTCAACCATACTCATTGCAGTTTCTATTGATGCCGCATTTAAGTCTGCCATTTTTTGTTCAGCTATTGCTCTAACTTGTGCTTTTGTTATTTGAGCTACTTTTTCTTTGTTAGGTTTTCCTGAACCACTTTTTAATCCTATTGTTTTCTTTATAAGTACAGCAACTGGTGGAACTTTTGTAATAAATGAGAATGATTTATCTTTATATACTGAAATTACAACTGGTATTGTCATTCCTGGTTGATTTGCTGTTCTATCATTAAATTCTTTAACAAATTGCATTATATTTACACCACTTGATCCTAAAGCTGGTCCTACTGGTGGAGCTGGTGAAGCCTTTCCTGCTTCTATTTGTAATTTAATAACATTTACAACTTCTTTTTCTGCCATTTTCTTTTAGCACCTCCTTTTAATTAACCTTTTGAACTTGTGAAAATTCTAGTTCTACTGGAGTTTCTCTTCCAAACATAGAAACTAAAACTTTTACTTTTTGTTTTTCTTTATTTATTTCTTGAACTGTTCCTACAAATCCTTCTAATGGACCGTTTACAACTTGAACATTGTCATTAACATCATAATCAATATTAACTGGAACTTCATCAAATCCCATATTTCTTATTTCAGCATCAGTTAATGGAATTGGATCTGTTCCTGAACCTACAAATCCTGTAACTCCTCTTGTATTTCTTACTATATACCAAGATTCTTCTGTTACTATCATTTTAATAAGAACATAGCCTGGAAAAACTTTTTTTAAATTAGTTTTTCTCTTTCCATCTTTTATTTCTACTTGTTCTTCCATTGGAACTACTATATTAAAGAAGTAATCTTCAAGTTCTCTATTTTTTATTGTTTTTTCTAAGTCTGTTTTTACTTTATTTTCATAACCAGAATATGTATGAACTACATACCACTTTGGCTCTAATTTATTCTCATCCTGAGACATATTTTAGCCCCCTTTATATTCTTCTTTTATTAGTAATTCTTGTTACTAATTATTTTGTTCTTCAGAACTTTCTCCATTTTCTACTGTATTTGTAGTTTCTTCTGTTTTTGATGCCTCATCAGATGTTTCTTCTACTTCGGTTCCTGCTTCATTAGAAACTTCAGATTGGTTTCCTTCTTCTGAGTTTTCCCCTGTTGACTCATCTCCTGACTCTTCTGTTTCATTTGAGCTAGATGTAACTATGGCTTTAAGTTTTTCTACACCAAAGTTATTTAAATTTTCAAAAATAACATCTAAAACAAATACTATTACTGCTACTGTTATGACTATTGCTAATACAGTTCCTGTATTATTTACTAATTGTTTGAATGTAGGCCAACTTACTCTTTTTAATTCTGCTTTAAACTCTTTTAAAAATTTCTTATTTTCATTATTATTTTTATTTTCTTTTTTCGCTTCTTTAGCCATATTAACTCCTCCTATTAAAGGTTTTATCTATTTAGTTTCTTTATGAGTTGTACGTTTTTTGCAGAATTTACAATACTTAACAACTTCTAATCTTTCAGTATTGTTTCTTTTATTTTTTGATGTCATATAATTTCTTCTTTTACATTCTGTACATTCTAATATTATGTTCTCTCTTGGTCCTTTTGCCGCCATTTTAACTACACCTCCGTTTTACTTTTAATGAAGCTTGATTTTATATTTTATTTTTAACGATGTGATGCATGTTTCTTAAAATCATGCTTATATACTTTATCACAAAACATATAATATGTCAACAATATTACATTTTTTTTTGTTATTTTCTTTATATATTTTTTTTATACTAATATAAAACTATTTCTTTTTGTTACTCTTATTATTCTTTTTTTGAACTGAATATCCAAATCTACCAATCTTCTTTCCTAACTTATAATAACCTCCATTTGCATAAGCTATTAATTCACATTTTGATATATCAAAAGCACCCTTTTCATTAATATATTTTTCATCAGCATCTATTGATAATACTTCTGCAATAAACATTGTATGACTACCATATTCTCTAATATCTATTACTTTACATTCTATACCAACAGGACTTTCTTTTATTAATGGGGCTTTAATAAATTTAGCTTTTTCTTTTGTAAGTTTCATTTCTTTAAATTTATCAAATTTAGATCCACTTCTTACTCCACACCAATCTGTTACATAAGCTAATTTTTCATTTGTTAAATTTATGGCAAATTCTTTATTTCTTTTAATAAGATCATGGGAATATCTTTCAGGTCTTACAGATATATATACAATTGCTGGATTAGTATTTATAATACCAGTCCAAGCTACTGTTATTATATTAGATTTTTCCATATTACCACAAGTAACTAATACAGCTGGTATTGGATAAATAAATGTTCCAGCCTTCCATATTTTTCTTGACATCATCTAAAATCTCCTACAGGTTTTACATCATAACTAGAATTATCCTTACTATTAGTTTTAGATTTAATATCTTCAACTATACTTCTTTGTAATTGATCTATTTCTTTTCCAGGAGCACATAATTCTTCTAATGTACAATATGAATTTCCACATCTTCCTAGATTATCAGATACATATTTCATAATTTTTTTTAAGTATTTATTACGTGTAAATCCATATAATCCATCACGTTCTTTACACATTCCAGCATATCTATATTGTTCTTTTATAATCATATCTAAATATCTATCTGAAAAAGCAATTTTTGAATAAAAATCTTCAGTTTCTTTTGGTATTCTTTCTTGAGAAGCAATACTTTTTAAGTTTCTAATATCTATTTCATCTGGATCTATAAAATTCATACCAAAGAAATACGTATTCTCTCCATCTTCTCCTATTCTAGTAACTCCAATAAGTTCTAATAAGTTTAAAACATCTACATTAGCATATTCTATTTTACCATAACTTACTGCTATAACTTTTTGATTTTCAATACCATTACTTGAATAATTTGCCATATTATTTAATATTACTTTAGGTTTTGGAAATTTATAAAAATTCCATTCACGTAATATATTTGGAACTTCAAAGCCATTACTATTTGTTTCTTCCTTGAAATTAGAATTATACAATTCATTTATAACTACATAGTCTCTTTTGGTTTTGCATTTATATAATAGTTCTTGTTGGTTTAACAATTGTGCTTTTTCATTTTCAAAATGTTCTAAATACTTCTGATATATTGTTTCATAATGTGAATTCTTTAATATAGCTAATATCTTATTCATTTCTTCATATTCATCATCTTCCATTTTTGTACCATGTTCTTGTTTTAAACATTTTGAAACTTGAGGTATATAAATAACTCTCATTAAAAAATTTCTAATTTTATTACTTTTGTTTTCATCTAAAACATCTATTCCTGTTTCTACAATATAGTCCCTTATTTCTTTAGTAGAATCATTATCTATATTTTTTTGTGCATATTCAATATATCCTTCTATTGTATTAAAATGAGGTAATTTTGAAGATGTAGATGTATTAATCAATTTTCTTAACAATTCTGATTGTTGTTCTTTTGATAATTCACTTTCAATGCCTCTATTATTCCTATTAAGTGCATTTATTAAGCTATTTGATATACTATTAAAAAAGTTAACATACTCTTTAAAAACAGGTTTCTTCATTTGAGGCTCAGCTTCCTCTATGGAATTATTTAAAAGATTATAAGTAGAAAAGTTCTCTTTTAAACCTGGTAAATATTTTGATATTAATTTATACATATTAGTTTCACCAAGGTAGTTAAACATAAACATATAATTGTTATCATTCATAAAATTTTCTCCATTCATCATTTTATAAATATTTATTAATAATCTTTTATTTTAGCATTCCCATAATTCCATTAATTGTTGTATTTGTAACTGATTCTCCAGCATTGTCTGGTGCTTTTGAACCATGAGTTTGATTCATTGCTTGACCATTTATAGGTGCTAATAATACCTTTCCAGTTCCTCTATATACATTTACTAAACCTTCTCCTGAAATAGCTGACCCCATCAATGTTTTAGAAGATTTTTCAACTGTAAATTCTAAACTTCCTGACCATGCAACTGCAAAGTTCCCATCTACTTTTAGTACATCATTTTCTAAATCAATTTCAATTAATTCATCTCTTGGAACAAAACTTTCTAAAGCTGCAATTCCCTCTCCTTGCAACTTTAAATTAAATAGTCCTTCTCCTCCAAATACTGCTGAAGATAAATTTGAACGAGATACTACCTTTTGCTCAACTTTAGAATCACAAGCTAAAAACATACCATCATCAAGTACAATTCCGCCTTCCCATTCTGTTAAATCTTCTAATAATATATGTCTATATGTAGGCTCTAACACTAAAATTCCTTTCCCTTTATAAATAGGTTTTACAGTAGATTCCTTTGTTACTACCCCTTTTATTGCTTTTCCTATAAGATCTCCAGCTCCCTTTACTCCTGATTGCATTTCTACATTTCCAATAGTCCACTGCATTGCACCTGCACTAATTGTATATTCACTATTATTAAGTTCAATTAATACTTGTCTTTTTCTTACATTCATTTTACTTGCAAAATATGATGTAGTTGCTGAATATGGTGTTACACTCAAGTCATTTACATATTCTAATACTCTCATTCCTTCTTTTTTTTCTACTACTTTTATATTGTCATTATTTAGAAAATTTTTAAATTTAAACATATTTGCTCCTCCATTTTTTTAATATAAAAATAATATCAATAAAAAAAAAAGTTGTCAATCTACTACAATTAAATATATATGTCTTGAAAAAAGGAATAAAATGCTTTAAAATACTAAAATATAAAATTTGTAAATGGGTCAAATTAGTACCTTAGAAAGGAATATTTAGAATATGAAAAAAATTCGCAACTGTATTGGTTTAGATACACAAAAATTCAAAAGAAAAAAAAATTATAACAACTATTTAAATAAAGCAAGATTGGTTAAATTATTTAAATTATACAAAAAGAATAAATAAAAAAATAAGGCATTTTCGAAATGTCTTATTTTTTTATTTATTAACTAATTTAAATTAAAATAAACTTTCAAAAAATCATGTTATTTATTCAAAATTCCATATACCATAGTAATATCTGTTGGTACTATATATTTAGCTCCTATTGCTTCTGCAACTACTAATACAAAAGCACTCATAGCCCTTGTAGCATACCACCAATCTGGATCTTTTACTCTTTGTCTTATTTCATCTAATGAAATAGATTTATAATATCTTTCTGTTTCACTTTTCCTTGTTTCAATATCCATCATAATAGATGATACTTTATCTGTATATAACGTATTATTTTCATACTTTATTCCAGAATGTCTTGCAAACTTTTCGTGTCCTCCACCTGCTAATATTAATATATCAGCATTTTCTTTAGGTAAGTTTAATCTTTCTTTTATAAAATTCTTAACTGTTTCAAGTTTAGTTGTTGCAAAATTCTCAGCTAGATCTGGAAATTTTTCCATTACATCAATAACACCAATTTTGCTATTAATAGTTTCTTTTATTTTTTCATCATAAATTGCAATTTCAGTAGAACCTCCACCACCTATAAAAACACATACTTTTTCTTTTACAAATCTAGTTGTTCCAAAAACTGTCAATTCATTTTCTTGATCTTGTGATATAACATTAAACTCATATCCTGTTTGATTTTTAAACCTAATTAAAAATTCTTGTTTTTCCATATCTTTTAAAGTTCTAAAAATACTTGTTCCACACACATATATATCTTGTGATATATTTTTTAATTTTTGTATATATTCTATTAAATCTTTAATATCACTTTCTCTTAATTTATTATCTTCATTATAATGTTTTTTAAATTGTATTGTTTTTCCATCTAACTTTTCTACATTATTACCATCAAACCTATCAACTTTAATACAAGTTGACCCAACTTCTACAATTATCTTGTTCATATTTTTTTCCTCCAATTGCAAAATATTTCAATATATTGGTATTATATCACTACACATAATCTCTGTCTAACTAAAATCAAAAATAAAATTCTCTTTTATAATCTCAACTAATATATTCAATTCCTTAAACCTACTAGAATTCAAATAAATTCCAAATTCTACTTCTCCTAGTCCAATATTATTTTTTACTTCTACTAAATTAAATTTTTCCCATTCCCAATCATATAAATACTCTGATGTTACTACTCCAATAACCATCCCTTCATTTACTAAACGAACAATAGACCTATAGTTACTAAGTTTCAAATTTATATTAGTATTTTTTGTTAGTTCTTTTATTCTTTTTGTTGTTTGTTCATATTCTCTTGGAATATAAATTGGTTGTCCTTTTAAACTATCTAATGTTAATGTTTGATTTACTATATTTGATTGTTTATTTGCAATAAATACTTCATGCATACTTCCCAATTTAATAAATTCAAGTCCATTTGGTACTTCATTATTATATTTTTTAGCAAAAACTATATTAATTTCTTTATTTTTTAACTTTTTTAGTAATGAATTTATATCCTCACATATTAGATTTAAATTCACATCAGGATATTTTAAAGTATACTGATTAATTGCTTGACCAAAAATTAATCCCCCCATATGATTATGTGTTCCAATATTAATAACTCTATCTTTTCCAATTTGTGCATCTATTCTATTTAATTCTTCTATAGGATTTTTTAACTTTTCATATAATTCTTTCCCTTTTTTAGTTAAAGTAACTCCTTTACTTTTTCTTTCAAACAATTTAATAGATAATTGATCCTCTAAATTTTTAATTTGTTTTGTAATTGCTGGTTGCGAAATATGTAATTTTTCACTTGCTTTAGTTATGTTTTCTTCTGCTGCTACTAAAACAAAAATCCTATATAATTCATAATTTATCATTCATATCACTCCAATATTTTTATATCACAAAAGCATGAGATATTCAATACATCCCATGCTTTTGTGATGATTATAAGTTTAATATATAAAACTTAATAGTTCATCAAATGCATTTTTTATCTGCATATCATTACATTCATTTAAATCAAAACGAATTAATTCATTTTTGCAGCCAGATAAATGTAACATTAAATTTGATGATAAAAATAAGCTAAAAACTCCTTCCTGACAATTGCCATCTTTAAAATATTTACATTCATTTATACAATACTTCGCATATCTAGCACCTCTAGTTGAATCTTTAACCTGTATCCAATTTTCACCCCTAAAGTATAAACTCATTGGAATACCATAGCCTTTACTAATAAAACCTGTAGTAGATTCAATTTCTAAGTTATTTGATATTTCTTCTAAGAAACTGTAAAAATTTTTCATAGGAACAAACTGTTTTTCCCATAATTCATAAGCTTTTTTTCCTTCTACTTTATTATTATATCCTAGATACTCTGAAAATTTATTTAAGTCTAACAATTTAACATTGACATGTAATTCATCAATAGCTTTCATTACTAAATCTTTTACTTCACATTCATTTAATGCAGTTACAACAATATTATATCTTACAGAAATCCCATTTCTTTTTAGTATCCTAGTTGTACTTATTACATTATTTGAAAGAAATTTTGGAAAATTAACTCCATTTAAGTTACTAGATATACTGTCAACACTAAAAACTATATCTAATCTTTCTTTGTATTTTTTTAGAACATCTATATACTTCAAAATTAAATATCCATTTGTATTAATTCTTATTTTAGTATCTTTAAAGTTCATAATAAACTCAATTAATTGTCTAAAATAAGATATTCCTGTTGGTTCACCACCAGTAATTCTGAAATTTGTAATTCCTATATTATATGAATTGTAAATGACTTTTTGTATTTTTGAAAAGGGGATTGTTTCTTTTTTATTAGAAATACTCTCTCCTCCATCTTTACAATAAAAACATTGATATTGGCATTTCGTTGTTATGGCAATTGCTAAATAAGTATTTTTCCGCTTTTTCATTTAATATTACCTCCTAAAAAAGTATTAGTATCTGTTTTAATGGTTGTATCTACTTTATAGTAACATAAGATAATTATTTTGAGAAATACATATATATATCATATGTTATAACTCAATGGAATATCATTTTTTCATGAAGGTTTGTGAAAAATACTTTATTATAAATTTTATATAAAAAAATAACAGATAATTTCTTATCTGTTATTTTGGCTCCTCTTGTTGGACTCGAACCAACGACCTATCGGTTAACAGCCGAGCGCTCTACCAACTGAGCTAAAGAGGAATATAAAACTGGCGATTTCCTATTTTCCCAGAAAGGTAACTCTCAAGTATCTTCGGCAC
>CAOJJB010000009.1 GCA_948436975.1 uncultured Clostridium sp.
TTTATTAAAAATTATCCTGAATATACAGAATAATATCTATTAAACAAATTACAATTTAAAGGGCAGATAGTTTGAAACTTATCTGTACTTTATGTTATAATCAAAACAGAAAATAGTAAATTCATTGGGAAGATGTATTTCACTTATTTGAAATAAAAAGTATATAAATAACAATTCACAAAGGAGATAGATAACCTAGAAATAAAAGGAGTAATAAAGGATAATTACTCTTTTTTGTTTTTGGTAAAGAGTAGATTGTAAATGTAATAGATAATAATATTTTTATATCTAGAAATTCTTTATTGATAATCATTTTTTTATAATAAAAAAAGTAAATTTTATGAAACAAAATTAATTAGTAAAGGACTCTTATAATATATAGAGTATGTTTTACTAAAATATGGAGGTTAAATTAAGTGATGATATTTTGGAAGGAAAGGAGACCTATTGAACGTTGAAAGAGAAGATGTTTGAGAAATTTATTATGAAATGGAGTCATTAATTATTGATTTAAAATAAATTTATAAATAAAAAAGTTCAAAATAGTACAAAATAAACACTTTATTTTTAATGAAAAAATAGTAAAATATAAATAATAATTAAATAAAATTTACAAAAGAAGGAAGATAAAAGTATGAACAAATTAGAAAAAATATTAAGTATTAGTGCAATAATAGGAATAATAGGAATTACAAGTATAGGAATAAGTTTTGCAACAACAGAATCTGAACTAAAAACTAAAAAAAATAGTATTGACGAACAAATTGCCGAAACAAATTCAGAAATTGCAGGTGTAAAAAGTCAAATGACCAATACATTAACACAAATTAATCAATTAAATTCCCAAATTAGTTCTTATGAAAGTGAAATAGATGAGCTAGAAGGGCAGTTATCTACATTAGACGTACAAATAGAAAAGAAAGAAGAAAATATACTAGAACAGGAAGCAAAATATAAAGAACAAAAAGAATTATTAGAAAAAAGATTAGTTGCTTTATATGAATCTGGTACAATTTCTTATTTAGATGTATTACTTTCAGCAGAAACTTTATCTGATTTTATTTCAAAATATTATATGATTTCGCAAATAGCTGAATTAGATGAGGAATTATTGCAAAACATAGAGAATACAAGAAATAAAATACAAACTGAAAAGGAAGAATTAGAAAATTCCAAAAAAGCACTTGCTAGTTCAAAAGAAACAATAGAAGTAAAAAGAAATTCATTAAATTTATCTGTGAAGGACAAAAATAATTTGGTTAGTACATTAACAGAAGAAGAAAAAGCATTAAATAAACAATTAGAACAATTTGAAGCAGATAAAAAAGCAATACAAGATGAACTTGGTAAAATTGCAAAAAAAGAGTCTTCAAAAAATTCGTCAAGTACTGTAGTCTCTAATGTAACACCAAGTTCTTGTGGATACATATTCCCAATATCTGGGCTTTCTAAAGGAAACATAAATAATAAAAATTATCCATCATATCCAGGTCATAATGGTGTTGATGTAAATATTGGTGTTGTTGGAAAGAGTGTTGTTGCAGTAAAGGATGGGACGGTTGAAACATCAAAATCACTAAAAAATCCAGATGGGTCTTATAGAAGTTATGGTGAATATATTACAATTAATCATCATGATGGAACTCAAACTTTATATGCTCATTTGTTAGCTGGATCTAGGAAAGTATCACCTGGACAAAAAGTATCACAGGGACAAGTTATAGGAACAGTAGGTAGTACAGGAAATTCTACAGGACCACATTTACATTTTGGAGTTTATATAAATGATAAACGTTCTTTTGTAAATCCACTTCCATATTTGCCTTAAAATAATATTGTTTAAAGAAATTAAAGTATTAGATAAAATAGATATTATAGTATTAGTTTCATAGAGTTAAATTTTGAAAATGAATATAATTTGTGAGATGTTAATTAAATTTAGCATCTCTTTTTTTATTTGACAAAAGAAAGGAGAAATGATGCTTATGATAAAAGAATTTAAAAGTTTTTATAAACAACCAACAGGAAGTAATGAATTAAGTAAATGCAATTATTCAATAAGATTAGATACATATCGGATGTGGTTGTAGCCATAATTGTAGTTATTGTTATGCTAAATCACTATTAGACTTTAGAAAATTATGGAATCCATTAAATCCTAGAGTTGCAGATATAAATAAAATAGAGAAAAAAATAAATAAAATAGAATCTGGTACAGTTGTTAGGTTAGGTGGCATGACTGACTGCTTCCAAGTCTTTGAAAATGCTTATAGAGTAACATATAAAACTATACAATTATTGAATAAAAGAAGAATCCACTATTTAATTGTAACAAAATCAGATATGGTAGCAAGTGATAAATATTTAGAAATATTGGATAAAGACTTAGCACACATACAAATATCTATAACAAGTACAGATGATAAAATTGCTTTTCAATATGAAAAAGCACCAGAAACTTCTAGGAGAATTGCAGCAATAGAAAAACTATATAAGTTGGGATATGATGTACAATTACGTCTATCACCTTTTATTTGTGAATTAATTGATTTTGATGTGATTAATTCCATAAAATGCGATAAAGTTTTAGTTGAATTTTTAAGAGTAAATACATTTATAAAAAGATGGTTTGAGCAAATAGATTTTTCTCAATATACAGTAAAACAAAGCAATTATTTACACTTACCATTAGAAATAAAAAAAGAACAGCTAAATAAAATAAAAGGATTTAAAGAATTAACAGTATGTGAAGATGTAACAGAACACTATGAGTATTGGAGAAATAATGTTAATTTTAATAGGGATGATTGTTGTAATTTGAGTTATTTAGAAAGAGAAATAAGAAAAGTAGCATAGTAATTTTATTTTTTAGAAGGAGGAACAAAAATATGAGAAAACAATATGATGATTTCACACAAATGAAATTAAAAGATATGTGTAAAAATATAAGTGATATGACTTATACTTACATAAATCCAGACACTAATCAACCAACTAGAGTGCCAGCAACACATTACGAAAAGATATTAGACCAAATAAAAGAGCAATATATGGGAGAAATTGCTAGTAGACAATTTCTTTCTATTATGTATAACCAATTAAATGCATTAAAGAAGGAGGATGAAAAATATTTTAAACAAGCATTATTATGTATTGATATGGGAATAAATCCTAAAGATTTAAGAATAGATGAGCAAATTGCAATATCCTATACTTATGATTATATGGAGGATAAACAGAAGATGGAAAAAAAGAATTTTCATTTATTAAATCAAGATATTGTAGATACTTATAATAATTCAAAAGAAAATCCAATAATTCAGAGACAGGCTATTGAGAATTCAAATGAATTTGTGGAACGAGAGCAAGATGATATTGATTATGATTATTAGGAGGAGTTTAAATTGAGATATAAAGGGGATATTAAGAATTTAGACAAAATTGTTGTTAGTGATCCGCATTATATGCCAGATGTATGGTGTAGATATGAAAGAAATTTTGAAAAAATGGATAATTGGAAAGTTATATTTCTTATAAAAGAGGTAGATGAAATACAGGAGTATGAAGGCACAGAATTCAATGTAAAAGGATTAGATTTTTCAATTTTAATAAAAAGAGAAAACTCTATTAGTAATTTACTAGATATAGGTAAGTATGTTCATGCTAAAGGCGTTACAATGAATGATACTGAAATTGGTATTAATACAGCACAAGTTTGTATAGGAGTTAATGAAAAAGCAATAGAAATTAATAATTTTGCTAAGAGAATCAACAATAATATGAATATTGATTCTTTATTTTCTGAATATAATCCTCCATTTGCAATACAAACTATGTCAGATGGAATATTGGGAACAGTAACAGAAGGTACAAAAAACGGATTTTATTCTTATAAATGGTTTCTTTGACGAGTGTGCTTATGTAAATACTGTAGATGAATTAAAGGATTATTTTGTACAACAATTAGGTATAGAAAATTTGGAACTTTGTAAAGATGCTATTGAAATAAAGCACAATAGTATTGATTATGATAAATAGGAGGAGTTTAAAGTGAAAGAAAAAGAAATGTTAAATAGATGGTTCAATAAAGAAATTGAAGATTGGGGAGGAACAACCTCACAAGAATATAAAGATTTTCAGAGAAACTATAGGAGTGTTTTAAAAGAAATTTCTGAAAGAATAGGATTTGAATTACATTCATTTAATAAAAATCATTATGAGTTTTCGGCAGTAATGAAAAGCAATACTACAAATCAATTTTATTATATTTCCATATCAGATGTTAGGTACTGGAAAAATGAATGGGCCAATAGAATTTTATATCGAACTATGGAACATGAAAAAGATTGGACTAGTGGTAGCAACAGATATTCTACACTAGAAAATCTGACCGAAAATTTATTAAATTTGGATAAGCAAATATCAAGAAATTTAGAAATAGAAAATGCTAGGCAAGTAATTAATCATTCAGAACCTCAAAAATCGAATATAGAGGATTTTGAAATGAAATACGCCTAGTTTTTTATATTCACAAGGAGGATTTATGGAAATACAAGATTTTGGTGAAAAAATTGGTGGTGCAAAAAAAGATTTATGGAAAGAAAGAGGTCTTTCTATAGAAGATTTATTAGATATGAATGATGCAGAAAAAAGCAAATTAATAACGAAAGATAATATATGGAAAAAAACTAATTATCAGGAATTAGTAGAAGGAGGATTACCTATTAGAGTTGCATACTTTATAAAAACAATAAGAGATGCACTCCCAACAAAACCTACCTTTTTAAGATATAGTCTTAGTCAAGAAGAAATAGAAGGAAGATTAGAGGATTATATTAATTTTGTTTCTGATTTAAGAAATGCTGCTATGAGTTTATCTACAGAAAATGAAGTTTTAAATTTTTATGACAATCATATTAGTAAATATATTATTCGTAAGGCTAGTTACTCTCATTATGTTGATGTTATACCATCTGTTAAAGAATTTATGAATAATAAATTATTAAGTGCTAGTCATATAAAAAACTTTAGTCAAATAGATAGAGAAATTAGAAAAAAACTATTCTGCTATACTGATGATGAAAAAGTATTAGCAAATTTTGGTATTTTTGTATATAACAAAGAAAACGTAGAATTTGATAAAGAATCAGATGGCAGAACATTTATGAGATTAAAAAATGGATATAATATATTTTTTCTTTATCCAGAAGGAGAATTAAGTAACCCATCTAACTGGAGAGATAATACTATTTTTATATTACATGGCAGAGATATTATAAAAAATAACCTAGAAAGTATAGATGTAGCAGAAAAATTTATATTAGAAAACTATAAGGAAAAATCTAATAATAAGAATACTAATACAAAAACTAGAAAAAAGAGATTTGTTCCAAAGCAATTAGAAAATATTATCCGTAATGGTGAAAATTACAGAAATAATAAAGATATTACTGGCGAAGATATGACAACTACATTTAATTTTAAAGGTGGAGAATTTGGAAATTGGCTTAGTGATAATGATAGACAACAATCTTTAAATTTTGGATATGATGCTTTACTCGATTTGAGTAAGGCTCTTTCTATTTCACCTACAGATATTTCTTTAGGTGGTAAATTATCTATTGCATTTGGTTCAAGAGGAAGTGGTAGTGCTTTAGCTCATTATGAACCACTAAGAGAAGTTATTAACTTAACAAAAATGAAAGGGGCAGGAAGTCTAGCTCACGAATGGGGCCATGCACTAGATGATATAATGGGTAAACAATTAGGTTTAAGTGGATTTATGACTGAAAATTATAGGTGTTCTGGTCCATCATCAGAAGTTATAAAGGATGTTGTAGAAAATATGAAATATAAAATGATTTCAGGTGATGAAATAACTAAAAAGCAAGTACAAGAATATGAAAAACATATCAATAAAACTAAAAATGTTATTAATTCATTTTTCCCAGAAGAACATCTTACAAAGGAACAATTAGAAATGAAGGACAAATTAATAAAAGATTTAATTGATAATGCTGAAAAGAATAATGAGAAATTTTATGATTATATTACAACGGGAACAGGGATTAAAGAAATAGATGAATTATCAAATTTACGAAAACAAACTGTAGGTAGAGCAATTTCAAAAGATGAAAGAATCAATATTGCACACTTGCAAGAATACATTTTTCATAACAAAAATCAAATAGGAAAACCAGTAAGAGTAAAAACTGATTTTTATAAAAATTCAATAATGTTTGATGACATATATTCTAAAACAGAACATGGGTATTGGCAAAGTACAATAGAAATGTTTGCTCGTGCTTTTGCTTGTTATGTTAGTGATAAATTAAATAATAGAAGTGATTATCTATGTGGACATGCTGATCTTGCTCTAGGTCTTATTCCAAATAAAGACAATGAATTAGAATTGATAAAAGCATTTCCAGAAGGTGAAGAAAGACAATTAATAAATGAAAAAATAGATAAATTAATTCAATTTCTAAAAGAAAAAAATATTTTGCATGATAATAATAAAATGCAAGACATTAATAATAATTTAGAATTTGATTATGACTATTAACAAAGGAGAAATTTTATGCACAGAGGTACTTTTTATATACTTACTAATGAGAATAATAACAATTTAGAAGTATGGAAATCCACTCAATTTAATGGTGGTATGGGAATAGATAATTTAGGAAAAGATGCTTATGAATATTTAAAGAGAATAAATAATTTAACTGACTTTAAAAAAATGATTTCAGATTTTAATAATAAATACTTTGAATATAAAAATGAAGATTTATTTTACAAAGCAGATGAAAAGCAACATCCATTTATTAATAAAGATGGTGAGATTTTTTATGATTATACAGAGGCAAATAATCAATTGGATTTATTCTATGATAATCATACTGGTATTGCTGAAAGTAATACTAATTATATTAAAAACTTATCTAAAAAAGATATTGAGATAATTTGTAGTAATGGAGTTTATATCTTGCCCCCAAAAGAAATAATGATTACTAATTATGATAAATGTATAAATAATGTTAGAAGAAACTATGGCAAAGAATTAGATGAAAGCATTGATATAAAATCATTACATACAACAGAATATATTGAAACAAAAGAAGAACAAAAGATTATAGAGAATATTATAAAAACATTTGATAAATTCAGTTTTAAGACAAGTTTAACAATATGTGATGGTGTGAAATACGGATTTGAAATAGAAAAGTGGACTAACGGTGGTGTCGATATGATTGAAACGATACAATTTGATGATTTTAGAGATTCCTATAATATTGAAAAGATAGAAGAACAACTAAAAGAATTAGTAGATAATTTTGATATAGATGATGAAATAGATACACACAGACAAGGAATTGACTATAAAAATGCTTTTACTATATTAGAATCTTTAAAAGATTTCACAGAATATAAACAAGACTTAGAAGAATTATCAACTTATTTTAAAGATAAATATATAAGAATTTGCAAAGAAAGTGAAAAAGAAATCACTACAGATAACTATGATATAGTAGATGAAATAACAGATTATTAGGAGGTGGTATTTTGAATATTGATGAATTTTTAAAAAGCCAAGAAGCATGGGCTAATGTTAATGGAATTACATTTATAAAATTCAAATATAATGATGATATTGATTATATATATAAACCTTTTTATAGATGGGATTTATATGAAGGTTCAAAGTTATCTTTTGTTGGTATATTCGATAAAATTCATAACAAATTGTATGGAGATTCAACCTATCTAAACAGCAAAGCTGATAGTGCTTTAAATAGTAAATACTATGTAGGAACTCCTGAATCTATATATCAAGAAATATATCAAGGTATGAACATTTTATTGAAAGATTACATTAGAAATAATAAAGAAAGATTAATAGAAATGGCTCAACCAATTTTTAGAAAATATATATCTAATAAAGATAATTATAATGAAATAAAGAAAAAAGTAATTTATAATTATATTTACTCTAAAGAGAATTCTTTAACGTTCTCTTTCTCGGATTCAACATATAAAATTCCAATAGACAGGCTAAAATTAGTAGAAAGCTATATAAAAGGTCCAAGAAAAACTATTATGCACTTTTTTGAAGATTATATTTATAGTGATAGAGAAATAGCTATTGATACATATAGTTTTAAAGATAAAACTGTATATGTAAATCCTACTAAAAAAATCGGATTCGATTTATTACTTTTAGATTTAAAAAATAAAATGATGGAAGAAATAAAAAATGAACCAACACTAGAACTACAAAAGAAAAGAAATATAATAACTGCTATAAACAATATGGAGGCTAAAAATTTCAATATAACATTAACATATAATAATAATGTTATTACCTTTAAATATCCAAAAAGTGATTTATATAGTTTCTATTTTGATATAGATAATATTACAGATATAGAAAAAAGAAATTTTGTGGCAAATATATTTATGAATGAAACCAATCTCAATGATTTATTTGTTCAATGTATAACAAAAATAGAATATAGAAATAACATTATTTATGAATATAATCAATTAGATAATGAAAAAGGAATTAATATAGATAGCCACGATATTGTGGATGAAATGTTTGAGTAGATATTAATAAATTTAATATCTTTTTTATTAAAAAATTAAAAAGAGAGGTACTTTAAAATGATAGAATTTATTGAAAAAGAGCCATATAAAAGTTACGATCACTGGAATATTAATGATTGTCTTATGTACCCAAACTTTATGATAAAAGATGGAAAAGAGTTTTTTATTATAAATCGACGTGTACCTCAACCAAAGTATAAAGATGAGGAAATTCAACAATTTATTAGACAACTAAAAGAAAATAATGGTATATATGTTACTTTTTATGGTTCTGATAAAAATCCAATAGATATGCTAAAAAGTATGGTTGAAAGACAGTTTTCATTTGTAGAACCTACAGAATTATTTGAAAAATCTGAATCGAATGATTTTGTAGATTTTTGTGGGAACTTTAATGAAGTTGCAGCAGCATTTAGATATAGGATATATGATATTACAATGCTAAAAGACATAAGAAAAATAGTATCGTTAATAAATAATAAAGAATGGGAAAAGGCAAATGAAAAAATAAATAAGTTACAAACTGTTGAAAATAAAATACAAAAAGAAGGTGAATATGATATAGATATTTAGGTAAAGGAGTGATTAAATTTTGAATAATATTAAAATAAATTTGAATGGAAAAATTATTACTTTATATGGAAGTAATACTATCATTCAAAATGAAAAAGCAATAATCGAAAATTTAGAATTAACAGGTAATGAATCTCAAGACAGACTATTAATACAAGACTGTATTGATAAAAACAAATTAAAATCTGATATACTTTATGATGGAAATAGTGTATATCCTTTTGAGAAAATTATAAAAGCATATAGGAAGTTACAAAAAAGTGAAACATTAGATGGTTTAACCAAAGAAATGTATCACTTTTTTATTTATGCCTGTGAAGGTATTGCTCACTATGACCTACAAGGTTTCAGAAGTTATTATAATAATTCATTTAGAAATTTAGAGAATGAATTATTAAGTCAAAGGTATTTAGAAACTAAATTTAGTGATAGAGATAGAATTTTTAAAGAACTAAAAATAGGTAAATATTATAACGAAAGAGCTTATATAAATATTGATAAAATACCTCTTAACAAATTGAAATCAATTATTGAAAATTGTGGCTGGAAAGCACAAATAGATACAGATAATTATTTAAAATTATCTAAAGATATAAATGCTAATATAAGTTATTCTTTTAACATTGATATTTTAAATTATGATGTATCAAAAATTATGAGAGATTTTAATTATATATCTAATTCTTTTAATACAGAAAGCTATATTAATCAAGTTTTAATGGAAAGAGAAAGACAGGAAAATCCACCAACTATTAGTGAAATAGTATCAGATGCTGATGTTATCAAACACAGTTTAAATGAATTTAATTCTGATGTACTTTATAAGTGTAGATTGGAAGTTGAATTAAATAAAGACACTTATGATACAAATACTGTAACAAAAGATGAAGAAATAGATTTGGAAATGTGTGTCTAGGAGGCAATTTTATGGAGAAAAAAGATAATAAAGAAGAACCAATTTATAAGATAATATGCCAAAAATATATGAGTAATACTGAAAAAGAAATGTTACAAGAAGAAAAACAAAAAATTTCACATATCAAACTAAAAGAAAATAATAATCATATTGTTAATACTTATAGTTCTTATAAACAATTATTTGAATCTGCAATAAAAAAATCTATACATCAAGACTTAAATCATATAGAATTGTTTGATAAAAATGGTGTTTGGAAATATCATATTTCTTTTGATGAATTGAAAAAAGTTGGATGTGGCTTTATGATAAGAGGACGTTATCCACTAATAGAAAAATATGCAATTTCTAAAGAGAATATGAATGATTTTTTCGGCTATTTTTCTATAGAACAACTAAATGACTTTGAACATTCATTGGATCTTTATTTTAATAAAAATAATATTGTTTATGATGGAGAAAATTTAATTTCACTTAATGCGAATGAGAACTATTCTTTCAATAGTGATATTCTTCGTTTAGCTTGTGGGCTTGAAAGTTACGAAGATTTTATAAAAGATTATACAAACCATCCACTAACTTATTATGATAAAGCATTTCCAAAAGTTGTTCAATATTTTAAGGAAAATAATATGGAAAATTTGATGGATTATGGTAATGATTCTGACGAAGGTTTATATCATTTATCTTCTATGTATCAGGAAATAATGGATAATTTAGATATTAAATATTCAAATATTTATACAGAAGATGGAATATCGGATGGAAAATATTTGACAACAATTTCTTTTGAAAATGGTTCTTCAATAAAAATTGATACAAGTGCTTGGAATGGAATCGAAGTCGTAACACAGAATGTCGAAACAATTTATGAAACTTATGAATTATTAAAACAAAAGACAACTGGAAATAATGCAAAAGATGAAATGGATTTTGAATATTAGGAGGTAACAGATTTGAAAACTTATGATTATAAATGGATAGACTTTTTATCTGGAACAAACGTATTAAAAGTAACAAACAAAACAGATTTTAAGCAATTTAAAAATTTCTTAAAAGAGTGTGGTTTATTAGGAATTTTAGGAAAGGCTACTTCTTATGAGGATTGGCAAAGATTGGCTCAAATAAATGGAAAAAATGAAAATGTTTTTTTATTTGAATACAGCAATTATAAAGGAATCACTTGGTCGGATAACGAAAAAGAAGCAATTGATTGGTATGATAAGGAGCCATTAGAAGTAGCAGATTTGAAGGAATTTTTTGACACGAAATCCGAACAAAAATTAAAAGAAAATGAAAGTAAAGACGATGAAGAAATTGACTATGATTATGAATAAAAAACTATGAAAAAGTGAAGCAAAATTGCTTCACTTTTTCTAAAAATTTAATCAAAAAATTTTCTCCCAGCGGGCTAAAAGGGTTTTAGGGACTTTTCCCTAAACAGCAAAAATGGTGTCAAGACACCAAGCTGGCGAATATTGGGCATTAAAAATGCCATCAAAATTCGGAGCAAAATAAATTTGCTCTTTATTTTATGCTTCGCTTCGCTAGCATAAATAATTTTTGAATATAGATATGTAATTGAGTAAATTGTTTAACAACAGAAAAATAGATGGAAAGGTGTCGTTATGGATATAGAAAAAGAACTAGACAAAATTTTTTTATCATACAATAAAATTTTAGAAAGATTTAAAATACAAAAGATTAAAACTAAGAATGGGAAAGAAGTTACTCATAAAGATTTAAGATATGCAATAAGTATTATGGTAAAAAAACATCCAACTTGTAGATGGAAAAGTGAAAAGATAAAAAGTAAAAGACATTACATTTTAATAGAAGGTTATTATTGGCTTATGTATGTGTATTTTCAAAAAGAGAAAAAACAGATTGATGCTGATATAGATTTTTTTGAATTAAGAATAAAGCAATATGAAGAACTTTTAAAATTAGAATCTAAAAAATTTTTTGAACAAGATATATATAAACAAGAATTAGTTACATATTTTAATCTTTCAAGCTGGACTATAGAAGATGCAATAAGAAAAATGATTATTCACAATAGTCAATATTGTTATGAATATAGCGGGGAACTTATAATTTCCAAACAAGGTATTGAATGGTTATGTAAAAATTGTTTTAAAAGAAAGTATTTAGAGATATTAGAAAAATATAAAATGGAGTTAACAGAGAAATATATTGAAGCAGGATACCCTTATGATAACTTTTTTGGAAAAAATTAAAAAAATTTCAAAAAGGGCGCTGACAAATTAAAAATTATACGTTATAACTGAATCGATAATTAATTATTTAAGTGTATATATACAAAAATTATTGTGGAGGTATAGTATGGATAATAATCCTTATGGTAACGGTTTGTTTGATTTAGAATCACAAGAGTTAAATGATTGTATCAATGGTGTTGATTATGAATTGAGGCATAATAATTCAGAGGTTATCGAAATATGTCGTAAAATTGAAAGACTAAAAAATAAATTTCCTAAAATTAGGGAGATATTTGAAGAAGATGATATTTTTCCATTAAATTATAAGGAGAGTGAAGCACTAAAGCAAACAATTGATTTATATAGGGAGTTAATTCAGCAAAAATATTATGGAATATTTTTTCGTGGTGGTCGAGAGTGTCATAATTATTATAAAAAAATGGGAATTATTTAAGGTATGAAGAAGAATGAATTTAATTTCATTCTTTTTTTATGTGAAAGGAAGTGTTAGTAGATGGAATTTACTACAAAAGAAAGAAGAAAGTCTATAAAAGTTATTGTATCTGATGAAGAAAGAGCATTAATTGAAGAAAAAATGAAGTATTATGGATATAGTACAATTGCAAGTTATATAAGAGATGCTGCAATATATGAAAAAGTAACCTATGTTGATTTAAAAAATAGACAAGAAATATATGATGCTTATACAAAAAATACAAAAGAGTTAAAAAAAGTAGCAAAGGAATTTAGACATTTTAGTAAATATGCAACACAATTATCTAAAGATGACTTAAATAATATTTCTAATACTATATTTGCAATATTGAAGAAACAGAAAGCAATGTTAAATTTGATTGAAAAAAAATTAGATTTAGATGTATGGCAAGAAATAAATCATTCTAATCAGAAAGTGAATTAAAATGCCAGTTACCAAAAGAACACCTCATTATGGATCACCTAAAGAATTATTAGAATATATTTTAGATGAAAAACATAATGAAGAAAAAGTTGGAGCTGTATCTTCAATTAATTGCAATACAGAGACAGCATTACAAGAATTTAGAGACGTTCAAAAGAAATTTAATATGAAAGGGAATAGAGTTGCTTATCATATAATTCAGAGTTTCTCACCGAAAGATAATATTACAGAAGAACAAGCAAATGAAATTGGAAAAAGATTGTGTGAAGAACTATATCCAAACTATCAATGTGTAATTTCTACTCATATAGATAAAGGACATCTCCATAATCATATCGCCATTAATGCTATTAATTTAGATGGTAAGAAATTAGGAGATAGATTAACAAATGAGAAAGAAGGACTATATGGATTAAGTGATACAAGTGATAAAATTGCGAGTGAATACGGATGTTATATTATGCCTAGAAAGACTTATTTGAATTCAAAAGATAAAGATTATTATTATCAATACAAGGAACAAACTTGGAAAGAAAAAATTAAAGATGATTTGGAATCGTTACTTCCTAAATGTAATACTATGGAAGAACTTTTAGATGAACTTTCTATTATGGGCTATGAAATAAAAAGAGGGAAAAATATTTCTGTAAAATGTTCGGGAATGGAAAGATTTGCAAGAATTAGCACAATTGATATAAAGTTTAGTAATCAAAATTTATATAGTTTCTTTAAAAAACAAAATAATATAAAATTATTAAGTATTAAAACAACACAAAGTGAATTCAATTCTTTGTTATTAACTAAAGCTAATGAATCTAAGATTGCTATTGAAAAAAGTCAGTTATCGACGGAAGGTAAAAAATATAATCAATATCAAAAAACAAAATATCAGGAAGTAAAAAGATTTTATCAATTAAAGCAACAATTAGAATATTTAGACAAGTATAATATAAAATCTTTTATGGATATAGATATAGAAATAGAGAATAAGAGAAGTGAGATAAAGTCAAGAAATATTGTACTAAAGAAAAATAAAGAGAAGGTTAATAAAATAGTTAAAATAACAGAAAAAGCACAAGATTATATAAGATTATATAAAGTTTATGAATATGCAATGTCATATAAAGAGCAAGATCCAAAATATATTTTTCCAAAAGAAGTTGAAATTTTCTTAAATCTGCAGGAAGAATTGCAAATTAAATCTATTGATGAAGCTAAAAACTTAATAAAATCATCACGAACAGAAAGAATCACTATTAATAAAATGAAGAAAGAAATTTTGGATTTACAAAGAGAATTAAATCATTTAGATACAATAAAGGAAGAAAAGTTATCTAATAGTAATTTATTCATTCATAGTATAAAATTTGGTGGAAATCACATTGATTATAAACTATCAAAAGATGATACCTTTTGTGTTATATTACCTTATACAAAAGAGAAAGTTTATATTCCTAAAAAATATACAGCTTTTAATGAGAAATACCAATATTATACTTTATACTTGGTTGATGACAAAGAATATGAGTTATTTAATGAGAATAATGAGAAAGTAAAAAATATATCTGGCATAGAATTAGAAAACTATGTTATGGAAAAGAAAAAAGAGATTGATAAAATGTATAGTTAGAATTTTGAGAGGTTAGATTGTATCTAGCTTCTTTTTTGTACAAAGGAGGGAAAAGAAAATGATAAAATTATTTAGTTTATTTGCTGGAATAGGTGCTTTTGAGAAAGCATTAGAAAGATTAGGAATACCTTATGAGTTAGTAGGTTTTTCAGAAATAGATAAATTTGCAGTTAAAAGCTATTGTGCAATTCATAATGTTCCAATAGAGAAAAATTATGGAGATATAACTCAAATAGATATTAGTGCATTACCAAATTTTAACATGATGACTTGGGGATTTCCATGTCAAGACATTAGCATAGCTGGAAAAATGCAAGGAATAAAAGAGGGGGAAACAAGAAGTGGATTATACTATGAGGGATATAGAATTCTAAAAGCAAAAAGACCAACCTACAGTATTATAGAAAATGTTAAAAACCTCACAGGTAAAAGATTTAAAAATCAATTTGATTCAATATTAAATGACTTGTCAGAGTTAGGATACACAAATTATTGGCAGATACTTAATGCAAAAGATTATGGAATACCACAGAATCGAGAGCGAGTTTTCATTGTTTCGATTAGAAATGATATTTGTAAAAATAATTTCGTTTTTCCACCTAAGATACCATTGAAATTGAAACTTAAAGATTTATTAGAAGAAAAAGTTGATGAAAAATATTATTTAACAGAAAGTGGTATTGGAAGATTAATAAAAAAAAATAATAGGCTAATAAGAAATAATAATAAAAATCCTGATGTGAGCTCATGTATTGTTGCAGGATATTATAAAATGGATGGAATGTTCAACCAATACACAAGTCGATTCATATCCTCTCTGCTGTGAATATTGGGGTATCCTCTTGGATACCCCTTTTTAATATTTTAAAAATTAGGTACTATTATAATTTATATGGGTATAATAATATTGTAAAAAAGTTAATTAAATAATTATAAATATAATTGGAATAATAAATGTAAAATAGTGGAGTATAAAATAAAAAGTGATAAATATTAAGCGATATTTATCACTTTTTTATACTTTAAATAAAGTTTGTTTTACTTACTGTAGAAGGCTATTAATTAAAAAAATATAGAAAAGAAATATTTTTTTAAAATATATATTACAACTAAATAAAATTTTGATAAAATATGAAAGATATTTATATAACTATGGACTCTTATCATATATATAAGAAACATATTAACGTAAGAACTATGGAAGGAGGAAAAAGTGGAAGAATTAATACGTATGGCTCAAAATGGAGATGAAATAGCATTTACTAATCTAATAATGTTGATAAATGACGATTTATATAAGATTGCAAAATCAAGAATTACAAATGAGACTGATATAGAAGATGCTATTCAAGAAACAATGATAGAAACATATAAATCTATAAAAAAATTAAATGAACCACGAAAATTTAAAAAGTGGATTATAAAAATATTGATTAATAAATGTAATAGAATTTATAGAAGAAAATATAAAAAAGATATATCAGTAGAAGAATACGAATATAGCTTAAATAAATTGGAATGCAATAATATTAGCGAGGTAGAAGATGAATTAAATTTTTATGATATTATTAAAATTTTAAATTATGAAGAAAGAATAGTAATGATTCTTTATTATATGCAAGAATATACAGTAAAGGAAATAAAAGAGATTCTAAAAATGAATCAAAATACTATATATACTCATTTACATAGGGCAAGACAAAAGTTAAGAAATTATTATAATGGAGGTGATAAATATGAATGATTTTGATGAGAAAATAAAAAAAGCTATGAAAAAAGAGATTGAAAAACCATTATCTTATGAATATGCTATAAAAAATGCTTTTTTAAAAACTAATAAGAAAAAAAGTATAAATTCTTTTTATAAAATCATAGTAACTACATTATATATAATAATTTCTTGTACTAGTGTTATGGCAGCAAGTTATTTTGTATATGAAATGATTTGGAAAAAACCAATAGAATATAATTCTTATGAAGAAAAGGTAGAATCCGAGAAAAAAAATGAAGAAATACAAGAAGGGGAAACTGAAAATATTGTATCAACTGATTATATATTAGAAAAAGCAAATAATATTTTGCAACAATTAGATTATTCAAACGAGAAACTATCTATAAATTTAAAGAGGAGTTATTCAGAAATATCTGATTTATATTATGAAGTTAAAACATCAGCTGACTATTCTTCTGGAATAGAATTAAACTTTAATGCTGAAGATGGAGAATTAATATATTTTATAGATAGGGATATTGATTCAAATTATAATGCCAATACAACCAATGTATCTGATGAATATGCGAATAATATTGGAAAAGAGATTTTTTCAAAATTAAATTTAAATAAGAATTATAAACTGAAAGAAATAAATGAAATTGTAAATTCTATGAATAATACACAAAGAAATGAATGGTATTTAAAGTATTGTATAGAATATGATGGAATATTAAATGAATATCAAAGAGTAGAAATTAGATTCTATATAGAGAATAATAATGCAAAAGTTTCTCAAATAGCAATATATGACGATGGATATAATTATGAAAATAATGAATTAAAATTAGCAAGAGATGATGCTGAAAAGATAGCAAAAGAAAAAGATCGACTTATTTCGGAATTAGATATAAAAACAATAGATATAAACTTGGATATAAAACCTATGAATGAATTTATATATCTTCAAGAAAAAAGTTTTGGAAAAGATGATGGAATAACCAATGAGAATTTAGATGATGGAACTAATATTATATATAGTAAATATTCAAATGAAAAAATATTAAGAAAGGTTTGGAATGTAAAAATTAAATATCAATTTAACTATATACCTGATGAGCCAGTTCATAATTGGAAAGAACAATTTGGTAGAGAATATTATATAGATGCTACAACAGGAGAAATAATTGGTGGTAATTGGGGTGATAATTTAGTGAATTAATATAATCAAAAAAGAAAAAGAGCAAGAATTTGAGATTTCTCATAATTCTTGCTCTTATAAAAGCGTTAAAACCACTCTTTATGGCTAGGGAAAGATTTACGTTGCTACTTACTTATAGACATCATTTCTTAAAACCATGATCCATAGTTTTTAGAATATCCATATTGTATGTTTGCTTTTCTGTAAGGTCCTGGCGGTGTGTACCCTCTTTCAGTTTTTACATCAAAATAAAACTGTAAAACATCACCCTACTGTACTTCTGTATATATTGGATAATGTTTTATGTCAGAAACACAGGCGAGATCATGTGCAGCAACAGTTCCTCTTGTAAGATTTCTAACCTCTACGGTTAAGTAAATCGGAGGATAACTTGCACTATCTGCCTTGTTGAAATCAACCCAAATCCACAATGGACCGCTAAATCCCATAGTTTTCGGTTTTGTTAAATTGTAATTTGTAACAGTAAACCATTTGGATTGATCGGCAGATGCTGTCCAGGTCTGTGTACCTGTGATTTCAGCATGTGCTGTTCCAGAGTAACCGATAAGCATTGTTGCCATTAATACTAAACACATAAATGTCCGTATAGCTTTTGATTTAAAAATAGATTTCATAAAATTACCTCCATAATTTAAGAAATCCCTAGCTATAATATTATATCAAAAACCATAGTATATGATTTTTAATATCACATAAGTTATGAAAAACATAACGGAAATATTATAATACAAAATAATGATAATAATGATATATGGCAAAAAAAGTACGAAAAAGCACAAAAAAGTTTGAAATTTTGAAAGATTTGTTGAATGTAATGGACTCTTATTTATATAGGGGGATATTATGATACAAATTGTAGTAATTGAAAATAATGAAATTAAATGTAAAGAAATAACAAATAAAATATCAAAATCTATTAGCAATGCTAAAATATTTGGAATATTCTATAATGTTAATGAAGCAATGCTAACTATAAATGAAAATAAAATTGATATAGTGATTTTTGATGAAGATGAACAAAATATATCTTGTAAAGAATTTTTTAATATAGTAAATGAAAAATATAAAAAAGATATTATATTTATATCCTCTCAAAAAAATAATTTTAAAAGTAAAAAATCAAGATTTATTTGTTCAAAAAATTTAGAAAATACTGAAATAATAGATATGATTATAGATGAAATTTTAAGTAAAAATATAGAATTTATCATAGAGAAAATAAAAAATGAGTTAGAGAAATTAAATTTTAATTTTTCACATATAGGAACAAATTATCTGATTTTTACTATCTATGAAGTTTATAGGAAAAAGTGTAAAAAGAATATTAACTTATCAAAAGATATATTTCCAATTATAGGAAAGCAATTTATTAAAGATACTAATGCAATTCATAGTGGTATAAAAAGAGAGATTATAAATATGTATTATGATTGTGAAGAAAAAATACTTAAAGATTATTTTGATTTTAATCGTTATGAAGAAAGACCAAGACTAAAAGAGATGATATTTAAAATTATATCAAAAATTAGTTGATATAATAAGTATAATTCATAAAAATATTAAAATGTTTATTTTTTTGCTTCTTAAAATCATTACAATGGGACTAAAAATACCATTTAACACGAATAAAAGAGATACTCTGTAGGAATTATAAAATATAGATTTATGGAATATAATTTAACAATAGAATATTATAAAGAGGTACTGTTATGAGTGTGTTTGATAAATATGCATTAAAAAAAGAGAAAACATTTCATAAAAGAATGGAAATAGATATAACGTTATATGAAGGATTATCAGAGTTGGCTAACAATGTATATGATGCTTCTGTAAATAAATTGGTAAATTTTGCTATTATTGAGTTAATAGAAAATGAGAATATAAAAATTTATGAAAGACCAAAGAATGAATTTACTGAACAACATAATTTTCTAATTAGGGAAAGTTCATATTATGCATTAGAAAAGTTAAAATCAAAATATGGATTGTCGATATATAAGTTAGTAAATATTGCTATATATAATGCTTTGAATTCAAAATAAAGATAGTTATAAAATGCTATCTTTATTTTTTTTGCCTCAAAAGTCGAAAAAAGTAGAAAAAAGTAGAGAAATTTTATTTGCTTGAAAACTCTGCAATGTAGGTAAAAGTACCATTGAGATGGTTGACAGGCTATAATTAATTACTATAATATATTATTATAAGAACTTTTTAAAGATAAAAATTTATAGATAAAAAAATTACTAAGAAAGGAGATGACGATTATTATTATATAGCAGATTTCAATTTATATATAAATTTAATGTTATATAGTAATTTTTTTTTGCAAATTGTTACAGGTTGAACCTGTATTTGTACGAAGATTAGTATAACAAAAGTCTTTATAAAAGGATAAAAGATAGATATAAGAGCTGTATCAAAATGAATACGAATAGTAAAAATAAATGAACTAATAGATAATATAGAAACAGAATATTATACAATGGAATCTTATAATTAAAATGTTGCAATTAGAGTTTTAAAAAAAATTATCGGTATTATCATACAATGCATCAATACTAACATTAAGAGCTAAAGAAATTGCTTTAACTTCAAAGTCTTTGACTAATCTCTTGTTATTTTCTATTTCATAAATATCTGTAGCATACATAGTAACACCAAGAAGATCTAATTTTAGACACAAATCAGATTGAGAAATCTTCTGTGTTTTACGAATTTTTTTTATATTTGAACCAACAATATTTAATTTATTATTTAACTTACGTATATTTGACATTATATGATTCCTTTCTAAATTTTCGTAATTATTTTATAACAATTAATTAGTATGCCCACAGGCTCAACCTTAATTTTGGAAATAATTGTGTGATTTAACATTATCTGTTTAAATGTAGAATATAAAAAGTATCTATACTTACAAAAATAACAATATGGAGGAAATTATGAATAAGAGATTAAGAATATTAATTGCAGATGATAATGTTGTATTATGTGAAATAATCAAACAATATCTTGAAAGAAATATGGATATAGATATATTAGGAACAGTATATGATGGAGAAGAAGAAATTAAACTAATTAAATCCTTAAAGCCTGATATAGTAATTACAGATTTGCAACGAAAAAGAGGTATTTCTGGTATAGATGTAATAAGGAAATGTTATAACGAGTTTGAAATGAAGAAAATAAAGTTTATTGTAGAAACTGCTAGTTATTCTAAAGAAGAATTAAATATTTTAATAGATTTAGGAATTGAGCATCTATTGATTAAACCATTTCCTTTAAGTCAGCTTATGAATAAAATAATTTAGAAAAATGAGAAAATAATATAAAAGGGGAAAAATATGGAGAATAAAATATTTTTTTATAATGAAACACAGGTAACAGATAAAAATTTTAAATTACTTATGTTTTATAATAAATTCTTTTATTATAGAAATATAACAATATTAAAGTTAGCAATTTGCACTTTCATAATAGTAGGTTCAATAAATTTAACGGACATGCCCACCTTTAATAAGGTAAGTTATATTTTAGTAGCTATAGTTGGAATTATGGATACTTTTCAGATAAAACAAATTAGACAAGAGTCTGTAACAACATTAAAATATGAATTTTTTGATGATTATTTTAAGGTAAATAATTGTGATGTATTATTTGAGATTTCTTATGATACTATTCAATATATAATCGATGCAAAAAAGTATTACTATTTAGTAATTTCTAATTCATTAGTAATGATTGACAAAGCTGGATTTACAATTGGAAGTGAAAAAGAAATAAAAAAATTTATATATGATAAAAGAAAAGCAAGTATAAATTAAAAGTTATGTGAATATATAAGTAACTTTATAAGAAAATAAAAGGAGAATATTATTTATGAAAAAATTAATGGATAGTTTTATGAATGAACATGAGAATGGATTTATGGATCATTTTAAAAAACATAAAGAAAGAGTTTTAAATGACCGAGAAGATTATAAATTATTGATAAATGAAAAGAATAGAATAATGCAGGAAAATTCGGAAATAGAACAATTTTTAGAATATGGAGAGTGTATTGATATGACTAAAGCAGAAAAGAATTTAATTTTAAGAGTTTTAGATATAGAAGATAGTATAAAGAAAATTGAATATAAAGAAATTTTTAAATTAGGTTTTAAAGAAGCATATATATTTTTTGAAGAAATGGAAATGTTAAATATATAAATAAAAGATAAGATTGGAGCGAGTTATTATGAATAGTAGGATTTGGTATCAGAATTATTGCAATAAGGGAATTATTGATGTAAAAAGTAAATTAACAGCAGAAGATATGAAAATAATAGAAAAGTTTGGAGTTAATATAAAAGATGGGTTATATACAGGGATAGAATATGATAAATTAAGCGATAATTTGGGAATGTGCTATGCAGAAGATCCAAATGAAGAAAATTTAAGATATGTAAAACCATCTAGTTATGGTATAAGTGAAGAAGAATTTGATAAGTTATATGATAAGTTTTGTGGAATTGACGACAAATTTGAAGAATTACTAAAAAAAGCACTATTTGAGGATGAAAATTTAATTAAAAATATAAATTTGTCGGAAGAATTTAAAGAAAAATTAATAAAAAAATTAGATAAATACGCTAATTCGTTTTAAAGTTAATTAAATTTAAAAATGTCATTTGTATTGACAATATGTCATTTATGACATATAATAAGTAAAAATGACATAAATAGTAGGAGGAATCTTTTATGATTGGTGAAACAATTAAAAATAGAAGGAATAAATTGGGATTAACGCAAGAAGAATTAGTAAAGAAAGCACGTGAAGTATATGAAAATGAAAACCTACAGGAAGAAATAAAGGTTTTTAATCAAGCTCAATTATCTAAGTGGGAGAATGGAGAACAGAAACCAAATACAAAAAATTTGTGGCTATTGAGTATAATATTAGAAACACCTTTTTTTGAATTTACTAATCAAGAAGATGATAACGAGATTATAAAAAACTTTTATAATGCTGGATACTGTTTGGCAAAAAAAATACAAAAAGATATAAGTTCAAAAATATATAAATTATTAGAATATGTCAAAAACGAAAAAATGAATGAAGTTAATCAAGAAATTTTAGAGTTATATATAAGTAATAATGAATTAATGCCAGAAGATATTGCAGTAATGATGCCTATTTATTTGGCAAATAAAGATTATGCAAAAGAAAAATATGTTTCTTATATACATTCATTCATAAGTGGATTAAATAATGGAAATTTAAAAAAATAACATAAAAATGTGATAAATGAAAACAAGCATTTATCACATTTTTTATTTAAAGGGTATTTCTTTTTTTATATTTAAAATAGTAATTATTTTTTTTATCTATATAACGTATACATAGTTCTATAAAATATTTCAAACTAATTTTTCGTCCATCATAATCATCTCCAAATATATTATATAAAGTATTAATATCAAGCAAATTTAAAGCATTATTTAAAGATTTATCTATAAGAGAACGAACGAGAGTATAATCTAAGACATAGTTTTTTTGAGCAACTTTCTTCATAAGATCTTGTATGTTAAATAATAAACTATTATCAATATATGCAAATGAAATTGCATCTTTTAAATATGTAGTTCCTTTAAAATAGGATGATAAACCTATTTCCCATAATATTTTTTCAATATTACTTTCAATATCTAAAGTTTCTATTAAGGATTCTGAAACTAAATTTACAATATTTAATAACGAAAAAATTGATTTTTTCTTTTTAAAAAAAGAAATTTTCTTGTTCTTAATAATATTAGATATGTCTTTTGAATTGACTACCAAAATAATGATATTCATTTTGCTTACATGTTTCATTACGTTTTTCAGTACGTTTTTATGAAAAGTAACTGAATTAATGGAATCCAATACTATTAAATTTTCTTTTTTCTTAATGTTACAAATTAGAGCTTCTAATTTGTTTTTCGGAATGTATACTACTTCAATTTTTTCTTCAATTTGTAATGCAATATTAGATAAGCTGTTGTATAAAATATCACTATTATTGGCAATTATTATTTTAATACTCATAATAATTCCTCCTATAATGAATTAAAATTATACTATCATAAAGTGTAATTTATTACAAGCTAGAAATGTGTGTATATTTCCTACAAATTTCGACAAAAAAGGCTTATTTTTTGTTTTTTCATTCCTATTTATTCCGATTTTATGACAACTAAAAGAAATCATTGTATGATTTTTCTAGGACAAGAGTCTGTAAGATTAGAGAAAGTTTATTGATTCACAACAGAAAATCAATTATATAAGATTAACAAAAGAGATGTGAATAAATATAATACTTAATTTTATGGACTTTTTTTATATTGGAGGAATAGGTATGATTTGATTAAATTTAATAATATTTAGAAAGTAATTTTATAGTTAATAACTTTCTTTAATTTTTAGGATTTTGTCCAATTTGAAAAGATTGGAGAATCGTAAAATGGAAAAGAAAGATTATTTTGAAGAATTTGCAAAAGAACAAGATAATATTCAAAACGAATTTGAAGATGATATTGTTTTTGCCAGATTTATTAATTATATGAAAAAAGCATTATTACATAAAAAGATTGATTATATAAGGCATAAAGAATATTTAACTAGAAAAGAAAAGATGATAACTCATGAGGAATGGTCTGTATTGTCGAGCAATGACAATATAGTCTATTCCTCTTTTTTACATATAAAAAAAGAAAATTTAACTAATGCAATGAAAGAACTTACTGAAAAGCAACAAGTAATTATTATTTCCTATTATTACGAAGGAAAATCACTAAAGATAATTGCAAATGAATTAGAAAGCACAGTACCAGCAATAAAACAAGCTAAGCAAAGGGCAATAGAAAGATTAAAAAAATATTTGGAGGGAAAAAATGAAGAATGAAACAAAATTTTATAAAATTTTAGAAAAAGCAAGAACTGATGAGGTTTCTTTAATTTTGGCAGTTAATAAAGTTATGCCTTTAATAACTAAGTATTCATTAAATAGACATAATGAAATAGATGAAGATTTAAGAAGTGAATTAATTGAATATGCTGTAAGCATTGTAAAAACAGAAGATTTCGCAAATAAACTTGCTAAAATGAAAAAAATTTAAAAAAATTAAAATTTACCCGTTACCTTTTTGGGTTTCATTCGCTGTTAGATTTGAGGAAGTAAAAAATCTTAAAAATCAAACAGCACATTGAAAACTAAATATAGATTCATTAAAAACGTTCTATTATTGGAGCTAGTTTAAATGGGGAGAGCAGAACTCCATACTTAAATATAAGTTAGCCACTTATAGGGCCATGATAATAATAGTTATAATGATACTCTTGTTTAGTCATAGAACGAGCGTTAAGAGCGTCCCACGCATTGAGAACAAATCTGGCGATGCCAGATAGGGAATCTTGCCAAAGATTTACCTGTGAATGATTTAGCTAATCATTATTTAATGAATAAAAACTGATTATAGGAAAGCAATATAAAATATAGTAGGAGGTAAAAAAGTTGTTAGATAAGATAGCAATGATAACAATGTTGATTTTATACATATTAGTTGGAATGGTAGCTTTATTTACTTATTTAGTAACAAGAAGTGAAGGTCAAAATAAAACTGAATGGGAAAGAAAAATTGATGATGAAAAACAAATGAATTATTTGAGAAATTATAGAAATAGGCAGAAATAATCTGTCTATTTTTTTGAAAGGAATTGATAAAAATGAATAATAAAAATAGATATTCTCCTAAAGAAACTTTAGGATTGTTACTTATAGCAAATGAAAAGGTAAATTTTAAAAAAATGGACAATTTAATTTTATCTTTAGATAAAACAATACAACAAAAGAAAAGTAAAAATGAAATATTAGAAAACATTGATATTAAATTTATTTCTCAAATAGAGAACTATTGGGAATTGAAAAAATCACAAGTGATTGCTTATGGATACATAATTTTTAATCATTTTTGTATTTCTTCTGAAGAATTAACATCAGAAAATATAACTAAAAATTTTATATTTCAAATGAGATTATATTCTCCAGATAATGCAGTTGAATTTGTTGAAAGAAATTTTAAAGTTAATTTGGAGGTAAGAGATCATGAGTGAGAGATTAATTTATACTGTTCAAGAAGTAGCAAAAATGCTACATTCTAGTCCAAATTATATATACTCATTAATTGATAAAGGATATTTACCTGCATTAAAGTTAGGTAGCATAAAAATATTAAGAAGTACATTAGAAAAATTCTTATTAGAAAACGAAGGTAGAGATTTATCTAATATTAACAATATTAAAAAGATAAATACTAATATTTCTAATGAAAGGAATAAGAGAAATGGGGTCAGTCAATGTTAGAAAAAGAGGAAAAACATATCAATATTATTTTGAGGCTGCTCCAATAAATGGAAAAAGGAAACAAATAAGTAAATCTGGATTTAAAACAAAAGCAGATGCCTTAGAAGAAGGGACTGTTGCATATAACGAATATTTATCAACAGGAATTGATTTTAAAGAAAGCAATATTTCATATAGTGATTATTTGGATTATTGGATAGAAAATTACTGTAAAGTTAATTTAAAATATAATACTATTCAAGCATATAATACAATAATAGAAAAATATTTAAAACCAAATATTGGTATGTATCGTTTATCTTCATTAACAAGTGTTAAACTACATTCATTTATTACAGAAATATGTTTAAAGTATAGTTTTTCTCGTTCTTACTTCTCAAATATATTGAAAGTGCTTAAGGGGTCATTTAGAGAAGCTTGTGATGTTTATGGTTTTATTAGATATAATCCTACACTCACATTACGATTACCTAAGATTGAAGAAAAAAAGAAAAATGAAAAACATATCTATAGCCAAGAAGAAATAGATAGAATACTATTACGATTTAATAATAATGATACTTTTACATGTGCTTTTTTAACATCATGTTATACAGGTATGCGAACAGGTGAAGTTTGTGCATTAACTTGGAATGACATAGATTTTAAAAATGGAACTATTCATGTACAACATAATGTTTATGATAAGAAAAAGGATGAAAAAGGGAAGTGGTTTTTGGGAAGTACCAAAACAACAACAGGGGATAGAGTAATACACATAAGCAATACTTTGTTAAAAGCACTAAAAAATTATAAAAAGAAACAAATATTCCTTAAAAAGATGTATGGACCTAATTACCATTATTATCATCTTGAAGAAGTTAAAAACCAATATGGCAAAGTTGTAGAATATCGAATTGTAGAAAATGAAAATAATTTATTTACTGTAAATACTTTAAATTTGATTTTTACAAGAGAAAATGGTATATATTCAGGAACGGACATAACTAGGTATCCTTTTAAAATTATTCATCATGAATTAGGTATAAAAAAATGTAGATTTTATGATCTGCGTGGAAGTTATGCAACTAAAATATTAAAAAATGGTGTTGAAATTAGAGATGTAGCTGATATATTAGGACATAAAAATATAGAAACAACTGAAAATTACTACATATCTAGCTCAAATGAATCAAGAAAAGAAGCAAATGATATTTTTGAACAAGTAACTCATTCAGAAATAATAAATAAAATTTCAAATTATAAATATTAAAATTAACAAATTTTTTACATTAATTTGCCCATAGCTGTTGATTTTTTTAAATCTCTTTTATATAATTGATTTTGTAAATAAAAAAACATAGAAATGTTTGATTAGAGCCAAATGCAGTTTATTATATTTTATAAGTTAGGATGTCAATGACATCAATTTGACAGCGGGTGATAAAAACAATAAATATTATATGTACTAAAAATATTATAAATATGAATGTGCATTGTCTAGTAATATCAATATGAACAGATAATATTGAAAATATAATAAATACTTATAATATTACAGTTGTTACTTCATGCGGATCAGGTAAAAAATATAAGAAGTGTCATGGAATATAATTAAATAAAACTAAGGCAGGAATTTTAATATTCTTGTCTTAGTTTTTATTTATCCTGTTCATCAACCCATTTTGCAAATTCTTAATTAGAAATTTTTCCATCACAAACATCTTTGTACATTTGTTTTCCAATTTTTCTAAACTGTTCTAAATCTTCCTGATACATTTCTATTTCGGGATTTCGAGAAGCACGAGTTTTCTTTCTAGTTCCAATTCTTCTATATTTACGGTATGTATTATCAGTTTCTTGTTTTCTTTTTTGATATTCTTTATTTCCAATATCTTTACAAGTTTCATTTTTATTAGTTATTCTTTCACAATAGGAAACATTTTCTTTTTGTGTTAAAAAGTATCTACCACAATTTCCACAAATTTTTATATGCCAATTTTTTATACCTATTATATTAAATAGTGTAATATAAAAAGCAGTATATAAATTATTTGTTTAATATTTATATTTTTGAGAAATTTCTTTACCTTCTAGGTCAGTAGCCTTAATTATAGATGCTATTATTTCTGGAATTTTTGTATCAATATAATCATAAGAGTAATCTAATGAATTAATCGTTCTAAAATTATTGGCAATTTCTTTAAAAGGATAATTATTGACTTGATTGAAAACAAAAAATCTTTGTTCTTTTGTTAAAGCTTTAGTATAATCATTAATTTTTAGTTCATATACTAAATCAATACAAATTTTGAATATTGTTTGCATCTTCTTTACATCATTTACTACTTTATCATAGTATTTTTTTGCAAGTTCACTAATAAATTTGATTTCGTATAAAGTATTTAATTTTATTTTATCTAAATCTTCTTTATCTAGTTTATCTATAACAAAATCAAAAAAGTTAATAAAGAAAACAATATATTCGTTAATATTATTTAAATCATAGCTAATAAAATCAATTAAAGGCAATTCAAATTGATTTTCAATGTATTCAGATTTGAATTCTATATATCCATTTAATCGATTAACTTGATTATTAAAAGAAAGAGTAGAATATTTTTTATTCAAAGAGTAATATTTTTTTGTATTTTCAGCATATTCTTTGGCAATTTTATTTATTTCTTTTTCAGTTTTTGCTTTTTCTACTTTTGCAATCATTATTTTTGAATATTGATCTTGAGTAATATTTTCAAATTTATTATCTAGTTCTATATACTCTTTATAATAATATGCAATAATACGCTTTAAACTATGAGTATTTAAGCTAGTATTGAAAGCTAGTTTAATATTATGTTCTTTTTTCATAATGCCACCTTAATTGTTAACAAATTTAAAAAACATGTTTTTTAATAAGTGATAACAAATCATATAAAAATAAACTTATATAATAGAAATTTTACCATAGTCCATAGTATAATTCAATTAGTTATCAAGAAAAACTTTATAAGACTTGTTAACTATAAGGAGCAACTAATATATTTAAATGAAAGGAGGAAAAAATATGGAATTACAAAGAGTTCAAAGAACAACATTAACAATGAAAGGAGCAGCAGAGTATATTGGAATTTCTTATTGGTTAATTAATCAATTAATAAGAAGAAAAGAAATACCATGTTCAAAAGTTGGTGGCAAATTCTTGTTTAGAGTTCAAGTTTTAGATGAATATCTAAATAACAAAGAACACCAATCAGTTAATTATTAATTTAAGAAAGTGAGAGAAGGAGGATATGTATGAATTACCTTGGTTTAAAACAGAAACTAATATTGGAAAAGTCAAATACTTCTAGATCTTCCAGAAGGAGACACTTATTTTAGAGTGTGGATTCAGTTAATTGCATTATCCGTTGAATGTAATAACAAAGGAAGATTAGAAATAGGAGAGAATAATCCAATGACAATTCAAAATTTTTCAAAGATTATGGGAAAATCTAATAAAAAAATTGAAAGAATTTTGAAAAAATTTCTAGAATTAGAAATGTTAAAAAAAGAAGGGGAAATATTTCTAATAAAGAATTGGAGCAAGTATCAAAGTATTGAAAAATACGAAAAATGTCAAATACAAAATAGAGAAAGACAAAGAAAATATCGTGAAAAGGTTAAAAGTGAAAATGAGAAAAGTAACGTTACAGTAACGCTTAATAACGCAGAAGAAAAGAATAAAAAAGATTTAAAAGAAATAGAAGATAAGAAGAATATAAGAGAGGAGGGCAAAAATGGATTTAGACAATACAAATGGTAATAAAGTTATACACAATAAATTAAAGAAATGTGAATTTTGTGGTCGAGAGCTAGAGCCAATAGGACTAGATTATTTATATTGTAATATTTCTCCAGAATATATTGAATATAAAAGATGTTCTTGTGAAAAAGCACAGGCATACTGGAAAGAGAAAGATAAACAAGAATATGAGATTAGTAAGAGAAAGCATTTTAGAAGTATTATAAATAGCATATATAAGCAAAATTATATTGGAAAAAAATTTCAAGAGCAGAATTTTGAAAACTTTTATATTGATTCAAATAATGAATATGCTGTGAAAGTTGCTAAAGATTATATAGAAAAAAGTAAGAGCAAAATGCAAAACAACGGACTGATAATAATAGGCAAGTCAGGAGTTGGAAAAACGCATTTAGCGGCTGCTATCGCAAACAAATTAATCGAAAATGACAAGATAGTATTAATGGGAAGATTAACAACTTTATTAGACATGATAAAGGAAACTTTTAAAGATAATACTAAGTCAGAAAATGAATTAATAGAGCTATATTCAAATGTAGATATGATAATAATTGATGATCTTGGAACAGAGAAAATAAGTAGTTGGGTATTAGAAAAATTATATACGATTATTCAAAATAGAAGTGAAAATAATTTACCAATTATTATACCAACAAGATTTGATAAACAAGGATTAATTGAAAGATTTTATCAAAGTCAAGATGAACAATTAGTAGATGCAACTATATCAAAATTGTATCAAATGTGTTATGGAATAACATTAAAAAATGTAAAAGAAAAAGAGTTAGTATAAGTCGCTAAACTAAAAATACTAACCCAAAAGTTTATAAATATATTTTAATACAAAAGATAAGAAAAGTAAATAAAAATGACTGGAAAAGTACTTGGATTTTAATTCAAAAAGTCCAAGTATTTTTTCAAAATATAGAATGTATTTGATAAAAATAAGTGCTAATTTGGGCTAATAAAATGATTTAGCAAGCAATGAATTTTGCCAGCTCGAAATTCTATATGGGGAAAATTCCCCAATCCCCTTTTTATAAAAAACGAAAGGAGAAAATGAGATGGCAACAACGAAATTATGGAGTGTAAAAGGAAGAGTTGATAGTGCAGTAAATTATATAACAAATAAAGATAAAACTAAAAACGAATGTTACGATTATGGCATGGATAAATATGAGTCAATAAGAGATGTTATGTGGTATGTAACAAACAGTGATAAAACTGAAAAACAATTTTATGTGTCAGGAATAAATTGCAAAGTAGAAAATGCAGTTCAAGAAATGCAATTCGTAAAAGAATTTTTTGGAAAGAAAAAAGGAATACTCGCATTTCATGGTGAGCAGTCTTTTAAAGAAGGAGAAGTAACACCAGAATTAGCACATGAATTTGGAGTAAAACTTGCTGAAGAAATGTGGGGAGATAGATTTCAAGTTGTAGTAACTACCCACTTAAATACAAAACACATTCATAATCATTTTGTGCTCAATTCTGTTTCATTTAAAGATGGATATAAGTATTATAGCAATAGAGAAAATACAGCTTTACTTAGAAAAACATCTGATGAACTTTGTGAAGAATATGGATTAAATATTTTGCAAGAAAAGACATGCAAGTCTGGAATAAATTTTGAAAATTATTATAGAAAGAGTTTATCTAATTCTGATTATTATGTTTTTGCAAAAGAGGATATAGATTATGCAATAAAACATTCATATACAACTAATGAATTTCACAAAACATTATCTTCTATGGGTTATTACTATTATTATAGATCAGGAAAATTGACTATAAGAAAAGAACCACATAAAAGGAATATAAGGATATAAAGAGCGTTTGGAGAAAAATATTCAGAAGAAAATATTATACAAAGAATACTGCAAAATGATTATAGAATGGAAAAAAGACCTATTCCATATAAAATAGGTGAGAGAAAAAACTATAGATCAAAAGATAGAGTTAAGAAGTTATATAAACCTAAAGGAATAGTTGCTTTGTATTATTACTATAGATTCTTATTATGATTTCATAAGAAGAATAATATACAGTATAAGTTAACACCTAAAATGAGAGAAGAAGTTAGTAAGATGGATAGATATTCTGAAGAAATTAGATTTATGTGTAAATACAAAATTAATACTATAGCAGATATTGAAAAAGTAAAAGATGAAAGAAAGGATAATCTAAGATTATTAGATAATGAAGGAAATAGATTGTACTATAAAAGAAATAAGTTAAGTGAGAGTAAAGAAAAAGATGAGATTAGTAATAAAATAATTAATGTTACTGAAAAAATGAAGAAGATTAAAAAGGAACTTTAGTATTGTAATGATATTGATAGTAGAAGTTGTGAGATGGCAGAAGGTGTTAGATATGTTGAAGAAGAAAAATGGAAAAAGCAGAAGGAGAAAAGTAAAATAAGAGATAAGAATAAGATAAGGTAAGAGTAATTTAGTTTCTGAATTTAAAATTTAATTTCGGAAACTAGATTTTTATTTACTAAATTTGTCAAATTTTGTTGTTAAAATAAGCATTTTATGATATAAGATATTATAGAATGATTATAAAGTGTGGGAGGATAATATGCGTTCAGAGATAATAGAAGAATATATTAATAATTGCAAGAACACAGTTGCAAAAATAAATGTTTCTAGAAAAGAAATAGAATATGATAATGATATAATTCAACATAGAAAAATAAAAAATATTACAGGTGATGAAGAAATTGTTAGAGCTTATATATTATCAAAACTGGTTAATGAACTAGGATATGAAAAATCTTCAATAGAAATTGAAAAAGAATATGATATAGGCAGACCAAAAGTTAATAAGCCAAGAATAGATGTAATTGTAAGAGATAAAAAAGAAGATGCATTTTTGTATATGGAATTAAAAAGTCCTGATGAATATGAAAAAGATAAGGATGAGATAATTGAAAAACAATTATTTAATTTAGCATCTCAAGAACAAGGACAAGGTAAAAAAGTTAAATATCTTGTATTATACTCTATAGATATTAGTGAATCTAAAATCATAAGTGACAAATGTATGATTATTGATTATGAAAAATATAAAACTTTTGATGATTGGAAGAATGATAGAAACTATTCGGAAGATTTACCAGAGAAATATGGAAGTGTTCAAAAAGAACCATATATAAAAGGTGGAAAAAAAGACTTAGTAAAAGATTATAATCATAAAACTTTAGATTCAATGAGACAAAATCTACATAATGTATTATGGGGGGGAGGGGGAACTGATGATAATGAAGTTTTTTCTTCGCTGACAAATATAATATTAGCCAAAATACAAGACGAAAGTGAAAAAAAGACAGGTGAAAAATATGATTTCCAAGTAATGTATTATAAAGATGATGATGACGATGAATCTGTTGAGACAAATCAACAATTATTTGAAAGAATAAATCAATTATATAGAAGAGCTCTTAAGCAAAGATTATATATAAATGATGCTGAAAAACTTGAAAAATCATTTGTTATAGATGAAAATAAGTTTTCATTAGAGTGTATTTGATACAACAGAAAATAAATATATAAGATTATTTTTATATAAATATTTTAAAATTAAAGCTATTGTTTCATTACCTCAAGTTACATTTGCACCATATACTACAACTAAAACAAGTATATTATTTGCCCAGAAAAAAAGTAGTGAAGAAATAGAAAAATGGAATTTAGAATGGGATAAAGCATGTAAAGAATGGAATGACAAAAAAACAAGAGCATTGAATATATTAGAAGTATATAAAGGAAAAAAGAATAAAGAAAAATTACCATCAATAAAATCTTTAAATATAGAAGAAGAAAAAAATATAATTTTAAATATTTTAAATAATTTAATTGATGATGGCATTGATCTTGATTTGACAGATATAATTAATAAATATGAAGAAGAAATAAAAGAGAATTGCTCTTTTGATAAAGCTACTAAAGATGAATTTGGCTTTATTAATACAACTTGGGTATTTAATCAAGTTGCTCAAATTATTAATAATGATATATTTATGGCAGAAGTAGAAAATGTTGGATACAAAAGGAAAACTAAGGGACAACCTAAGAAAATGCCAAATGAATTATATAGGGAAAGCAAAAATGGAGAAATATTATATGATGATGGATTAAAAGAGACTGTATTGGATTATTTAAGAGAAATAAAGTGGGATTAAGGAGATACTATGTCAATAAAAGTAATGAATATTAAATTAAATGATTTAGGAAAAGAAACTTCATTGAGAAGTGATGTTCAATACATTTTGTTTCAAAAAAATATAAAAAAAGACAAATATTATACATTTAAAGAATTATTTAGTTTTAGGATAAATAATAGAGTTTGTGTTGACGATCTAGAAAAATTCAAATATTCTGAAATTGGAAATGTTGATAAAAATGGATATGTAGAACCTGTTGAATTAGATAATAGCGAAAGAAAAATAGAAGATGATGACTATTATAAAAAAATAGATAAAGGAGACATTTTGAAAGCAGAAAAAAATGATATTTTGATTTCAAAAGTAAGACCAAATTTAAAAAAATTTGTAAGGATTACTAAAGATAATGAAGAGATATATTATACAACTGCCTTTATACATCTAATTCCTAAAAAGTTAGAAACAATAATATACTATTTGCTTCGAGAGGAATTTTATAATAATTTGGTATCTATTACAAGAACAGGTAAAGGATATCCTACATTAAATGAAAAAGACTTAATTTATATGAAATTTAATAAAAAAAATGTTGATATTTTTTTAGAAAAAGAAGAAAAATATAACACATTTATTTTAAATTTAGAAAATAAAATCATTTTTTTGAAAAATAAAATACTTTCTGAAGAAGATGTTATTAACGAAATATTTAGAAAACATTTTAAATTTGATTATGATAATTTTTATAGATTAAGAAATAAAAAGTCATATATGACAAATTTATTAAAATTTTCTGACAATCCAGATGTAAGAAATAGTGTTAAATTTCATAAAGAAGCATTGGATTTTGTATTTAATGAAATTAAGAAGTATTCTAATAAGAAAATAAAAGATTTTTTATTCGAACCAATGTGTTTGGGAAAATCAATTTCACCAGAAGATTATAAAGAAGAACAACAATACTACTATATTTCTATGGCTGATATCAAAAAATATATGTTTGATAATGAAAATGCTAAAACCGTTTCTGAAAAATTCGCAAAAAATAATATCGAAAAAAGTGTAAAAAAAGGAGATATTCTACTAGCACGTTCAGGAGAGGGAACAATAGGTAAAGTAGCGATTATTGAAAAAGATTATAATGGAATTTTTGCGGATTTTATAATAAGGATAAGATTAAAAGAAAATTACAATAAAGAATTTGCATACTATTATTTCAGAAGTTTGTACTTTCAATTTATTGTTGAAACTTATAAAAAGGGATTAGGAAATAATACTAATATTTTCCCTGTACAAATAAAAGATTTTCCAATTATAGATATTCCGTTAAAAGAGCAAGAAAAAATTGCAAACGAAATTAAAAATGCAATAGAAAAACAAAGAAAATTGAAATTAGAGATAGACTTATATCAAAATGAGATAAAAGAAAAATTACAGAAAGGAGTTTAAAATGAATTTTGAAAAATATGGAATAGAAAGAGATAATATAAAGAATATATTAGGGTATATTGAAAGTGGACAAATAGCTATTCCTGAATTACAAAGACCGTTTGTGTGGAAGCCAAAACAAATTACGGAATTGATTGAATCTTTATATAGTGGTTTACCAACAGGCTTTATTATTGTATGGTCAAATGAAAGTATAAAACTTAAAGATGGATCTACTTCAATTGGAAAGAAAATTATTATTGATGGACAACAAAGAATTACTGCACTTAGAGCTGTATTGCTGGGACAAGCAGTAATTACTTCTGAATATAATGAAAGAAATTTTCAAGTTGCATATAATCCTTTTACTGAGAAGTTTGAAACATATAAACCGTTACATGACAAAAGTTCAAAGTGGATAAGTGATATATCAATTTTCTTTAATAATAATAGCTATAGTGATACTTTAAAATTTGTTAGAAAGTTTGTATCTGAAAATTCAGATATGACTGATGATGAATTACTTGAAAAAATTGATAAGCTAAAGAAAATTGCAGATAGAGAAATTGGTGTTGTAAATTTAAGCCCAAGATTATCAATTTCAGAAGCTACTAATATTTTTAATTTGATGAATAGTAAAGGAACAAGATTAGGACAAGAAGACTATATAATGGCTAAATTATCGTCTGATGAAAAATATGATGGATATTATTTGTGGAAAACGATTGATTATTTTTGTAAAGGTATGCATGATAAGAAGTATATAAAAGAAATAAAACAAAAAGATCCAGATTTTTTTAATACAGAATATTATGATGCTATTAAATGGGTGGAAAAATATAATAGTAATATTTATATTCCAACATATAATGATATTCTTAGAGTTAGTTATGCAACAGTTTTTAATGAAGGAATTCTAAAGAAATTATCGGACTTATTGGACGGAAGAGATTTTAAAACAAAATCAAATGAAGAAAATGTAGCAAAAGAAACGTTTAAAAAATTAAAAAAAGGATTATTCTTTTGTGTTAATGAGCATAATTTTAAACAATTTAATTTATTTATCGAAGGGACAGGTTTTAAATATTATAAATTAATTAATTCACAATCTTCATTAAATAGTGCATATGTTATGTATTTAAATATAAGAAATAACAATTTAATAAGTAAAATTGAAATATGTAGTTATATTCAAAAATGGTATATAATGTCAATTCTTACAGGAAGATATTCATCTTCAAGTGAGTCTATGCTAGATCAAGATGTTAGACGTATTAATGAAAGAGGATTTATTGAATATTTTAAAGAGCTAGAAAGTACACAATTAAATAATGAATATTGGAATACATTGTTAATTCATTCATTAGAGTCAAGCTCATCATTAACTTCTGCATATTTAGTATATTTAGCTGCTCAGATAAAAAATCAAGCAAATTCTTTATTTTCTTCAACGATAACAGTTGATTCGATTGTAAAGATAAAAGGAGATGTGCATCATATTTTTCCCAAAGAGCATCTTACTCATAATGGAATAATTGCTAAAGAAAGAATTAATCAAGTTTGTAATTATGCATACATAGATACAAATGTTAATATAGATATAAGTGATGATTCTCCAAAAGAATATTTTAATTATGTATTAGAAAATAGTACACCTAATAATACAATGGGATATGTGAAATCTGATAAAGATTTTTACAAAAATCTTGAAGATAATTGCATACCAAAAGAAGTATTAAATTATGATTCTAAAAATTATGAATCTTTTTTAAAGAAGAGAAGGATACTAATTTCAAAGTATATTAAAGATTATTATGAATCATTATAAATTGTTATTAAAAATATAAAAATTTAAACTAAAGAAAAGCAAGATATGAATGTATAATAAATACAGGAGTATTTTGCTTTTCTTAATAAGGAGAAATTAATTTGAAAAAAGAAATTGAAACAGATATAACGGCAGAAGATATTTTAAATGTACTTGGTACTGAAAATAGTGAAGAAAAAATATATAAACTATTAGAATTTTTAACGAAAGATCGATTAAATGAATTAAAGGAAATTTTTAGAAATCTTTGTAAAAGCAAATGTATAGTTCCTTTAAGAAAAAGTACTAGTAAAAATATTAAGAAATTATATTTACTCAACGATGAAAATTGCATAAAGAAAGTTCTCATTTGTTAAATCAATCGTATATGACTATAAAGAATGTGCAAAAATTAGTTAAAAATAATAGTTTAGTAGATTCAAATACATTAATAAGATCTTCTTTTGAAAATCTTATTATGGGAATGATGATATACTTAGATTCTAACGTATATGAAGAATTTAAAAAATTGGGATTGAGAGGTGAAGATAGAGTTTATACTAAACAGTAAAAGATTAGAAATCTTTTTAAGGCGAAACTAAAAATTATAGATCAAGATATGTTTGGTTATATGAGCAATAGACAAATTCAGAAGTTGCTAGATGAATATTATGATAAGTTATGTTTGTTTATGCACAGTACTTTAGTTGTAAATGAAATGGTTAAAGGCACTTTAAATAGTGATGAAGATTTGTTTTTAATGATAGCCAAACAAAATATGTACTTTTTAGAGATTTTATTAAATTGTTGTTTAAAGTATGTCTCTAATGACGATAGCAATTCAATTGGATTTGAGTATATGTTTGTAGTATTGTATATTTTAATATCTGATATTAATAGAGAAAAATATACAAAAGAGTATTTAAGTAAGTATAGTGGTTTATTGTATGAAGATATAAATAAAACAAAGTAATAATGATTTAAAGCTACTTCAAGAAGAAATGAAAAAATTGGATAAGCTTGTAAAAGAGAATCCAGTTGCTGTTATTGAATTTTTAGAAAGTTTTTTAAAGTAAGGAAGATAAATAATGAAGAATGATAAGAGAGACAATTTTACATATGCAGTAAAAAATAAATTAGCCAAAAGAGTAGCAATTGAATTAAAAATTGAGAATATTACTTTTGATTATTTAAGGCAAAAATTGTGTCAATGTTTATATTTTTCTCCAAGAAAATATGATAGCTGGACGCTTAATGAATGAATATATGAACAAGATGTTTCTAAATACGCAGCTTGGAAAATATGGAAAATATGACATAAAAAATTCAATGAGGACAATTTATTTGCTAAAGATAGATGAAGTATTGCTTGAAATTATGATAATTGAATAAAAAAGCAATAGTTATACCAAAAACTAAAAAAAGCTTTAAATCTTATAAAAATACCAATCAATCTAATTAAATATTTTTATATAAACTAATCACTAAATTTCAAAAGAATAAATTATAATAAAAGGTTAATCTTGTTCAGCAGTATCGAAAATAGAATCAGAAAAGAATTCTTGTAAAGTAATATTAAAACCATTACAAATATGTAATAAAGTATCAAGTTTCAAAAGTTCAGTTTTACCAGACATAAAAGTGCTTAAAGTAGAACAAGGGATACCTGAATACTTACATAAATCCCACATTTTCATATTATTTAACTTCAAATAATATTTTATTCTATTTCTAATTGCATTTGATAATTTCATAAAAACACCTCATAATAATTTATATAAAAATGATAACAAATTAATATAAAACATTACTTTGGTGTGTTGAAATGAATACAAAATATTTTAACAAAATTTAATATAATAAAATAGTTTGGGCTATTGAAAAAAAATAATATATATGTTAAAATTTCAGAAAAAAGGAGAAAATTATGGAAAAAGTAGAAAATACAAAAAAAACATTTGAAGAATTAAAAAAGGAATATTTAGAAGAACCAAGAATACCAATTATGAAGTATTTAACATCAGAATTATTAGAAATTTTCAATAAACTAGAAATAAAAATTGAAGACAAATTGTATACAGAATATGAATATGATTTGGTTGATGAAAGCATTTTAGAATATTATGTAGATGAAACAGATCCAAAATGCGAACCACAAAAGAAATTGAGTGAAAAGAATGTTACATCTGAACAATATCAAAAAATATTAGATATTTTTTCTCAAATTGTTCAAGATTATAATTTATAATAAATCAAAAAAATTGAAAATAATAAAAGGAAGTGCATATAGTTAATTAACATATGCACTTCTATTATTGTAAAAAATTATCTATAATCTTATATTCTTATATAATCAATAAGTATCTATATATAAAAGTAAATTGTAAAGTAAAATACTTATAAATTTAACAATACTATTTACAAAAAACGACATATAAGTTAATATAAAGGTAAATATAAGAGAAAAGTTGAAAATACACTAAAAAAATGTTATAATTAGACTATAAGTGTAGATAAAACGGAGGACAAAAATATGAAAAATAAAATAATAAGCATTGTTTTAATATTAATAATATCAATATCTGTATTTCAAAACTATATATATGCAGCAACAGCAAAAAATATTGTTGATACAAATAATATTATAAATATTAGTAAAAAAGAAGATAAAAAGGATAAAGATAAAAAAGAAGATAAAGATAAATCAGATGATAAATCAGAAGGTGCAAGTTTTGATTGGAATGCAAAAAAAGAAGAATTAATGACAAGTGAAGGGGATGAAGAAGTTCTTGACCCAATCAATGATATTGCAGGTACAGCTATAACAATCACGCAAATAATTGCTATAGGAGTTGCTATTATTATGCTTATAGTATTAGCTATGAAATATATGTTATCAGCACCAGGAGATAAAGCAACAATAAAGAAACATGCTGTAGTTTATATAATAGGAGCAATAGTAATGTTTTCATGTACAGGAATATTAGAAATAATAAGAAAACTTTCAACAGCACTTGAAGATTAAGATTATTGAGGAGGGATAGTAATGAAAATAAATATAAAAAAGATTATAGTATTTTTGCTTTTATTCATCTTAATAATCTCAACATTTACACTTACTGCAAATGCTGACGATGAAAAAGCTAGTGATGAATATAGTAGTAAGATGGGGGAATTAGTTAAAGGAACTTGGTCAGACACTACTAATGCAAGTGAGAAAGTTTCCAATATATTAACTACAATTATAGTTGGAGTAAAAATTGCAGCTGTTGCAATAGCCATTATTATGTTATTGACAATTGGAATGAAATATGTAGTATCAGCACCAGGAGATAGAGCAGATATTAAGAAAAGTGCAATTGTTTATATAGTAGGAGCATTTGTACTATTTGGTGTATCAGGAATATTAACTATAATAGAAAAAGTATCTAAAGTAATCAATGTTACTGAAAGTGAGTAATAAAAATATTATAGTAACTATAGAGAGGAGACAATATGAATAAAAATCTAAAAACAATTATTATAAAAATAACTTTAATAATTTCAATAATTATACTAATAATAAGTGCTTTTTCGAATGTACAAGCAGCAGAAGAAGACAAGAAATCAAATGATAATTTTGATACAACAATGTTTAATGACAAAGAAGAAGAAACAGAAGTAGATGATTTGATAAATAATTCAACAGGAACAATTGTTGCAGTTCTTAGAGTAGCATCAGTAGCAATAGCTATAATAATGTTATTAGTAATAGCTATGAAATATATGATTTCTTCTGCAGGAGATAGAGCAGATATTAAGAAACATGCAGTTGCATATGTAACAGGAGCTTTCATTTTGTTTGGTGCAGCACAGATTATAGCAATATTAGTAGATGTTTCTAGTAAATTATTTGAAGAAGAATAACTTAAATAACTATTATGAATAATGATTAAAAGATAGAAATAAAGGAATGATTTTATGAAAAGAAAGATTATAAAAATACTAGTATTAATATTATGTTGTACATTAATTATATCAGTAGTGAGTCTAGCAGATAGCACTGAAAGTGGAGTAAAAAATTTTAAAGGAACAATAAGTTCAGAAGCGGATACTTCAAAAGATGTGATTATAAAATTAATTGCAACAATATTAAATATAATAAGAATAGTTGGTATGGCAATTGCAATTATTATGCTTATGACTGTTGCATGTAAATATATAATAGCTTCAGCTGGAGATAGAGCAGATATAAAAAAATATGCTATGAATTATGTAATAGGTGCACTAGTTTTATTTGGAGCCTCAGGTATTGTAACTTTAGCTAAAAACTTTATTGAAGAGAGTTTTGAAAGTTAATGAAAAGGAGGAATAATTATATGAAAAAAATAGTTTCTATATTATTATGTATAATATTAATTAGTGCAGTATTTGGTATAAATGATGTATATGCTGATGGAAAAAAAGAAGACAAGAAAAAGGAAACTACAGATGTTACAGATCCTACATCTGTTATATCTAGTATGGAAGATGTAAAAGATAATATGGCAAGCACAGATAACAGTATAGCGGATATTATAAACACAGCTATTGGATTATTACAAATTACTGGTACAGGTATTTCTATAATAGTAGTGTCAATATTAGGTATAAAATATTTATTAGCAAGTCCATCAGAAAAAGCGGATACAAAAAAATCAATTTTACCAATAATAATAGGATGTGCATTATTGTTTGGGGCAGTAAATCTAATAAGTGCTATTAGTAATTTTGCAAATAATGTATTTTCAAGTGATTAATAATAAAAGTGTTTAAAAGAAGCTGATTATAAAAATTAGCTTCTTTTTTATATAAATGATAAATATTATTATAATAAATATATAAAAAAACAGTTTAAAATTAGTTGTTGAAATTTGTTACAATTGTATTAAAAATAGCAAATATTCAATAAAAATGTTGAAAAAAAACGCTATATTGAGTATAATTAATATAATAGTATTAATATGCCAAAAAGATAGGAGGCGATATTTATATGTTAGAAAAAAATAAAATATTAATAAAATTAATTATAGCCATATTAGTAGTATTTGCACTGTACTTTAATCTATTATTTATTAGTAAAGTAGAAGCTAAAGCTGCTAAAAGTGGTGATGATATGTTAGATCAAATGCAAAGTGATATAGATAGTTTTAAAAAAGCTGGTCAAGAAAATAAAGATATTAATGTTGATGATATTACTCAAAATTTTGTAAATATTTCACAAATTTTAACAATGATTGGTGCAGGTGTTATGGTGGCTGTAACAACATACATGGGAATAAAATATTTAATGTCTGGACCAAATGACCAAGCAAAATTAAAAACTCAATTAATAGGAGTAGTAGTTGCAGGAATAGTAATATTCGGAGCATTTTCAATATGGAAACTAATAATACAAATAGTATCTACATTTTAAGGAGGAAATTTTTATGGGAACATACCAAATACCTCGTAATTATAGAGGAGAATCAAGAATATTATACATATTTACAATAAAATCATTAATAACAACAGCAATTGGAGCAATGTTTGGATCAATATTCTTTTTAATATTTAATTTATTAAATATGACATTTGTTGGAATAATAATTACAGCTTTTTTTGCTCTTATAGGATTTATAATAGGAGCAGTAAAAATTCCAACAATAGTTGCATTTCCAATAACTAAAAGAATTGGAGGAGAACCAGTAGGAGAAATAATTTTTAGATACATAAAATTTAAAAGAAATAGAAAGATGTATACATATACAAAGGAGGAAAAGTAAATGAGTAGTAGTATAATACCGTTACTTCAGTTTGGAATTTATTTTATTGTTTTCATAATGATTTTATTAGTAGCACTTTATATTTATTTAATGAAACCTAAAACTGAAAAAATAAAAAAAGAATCAGAAGAGGAAATGATTGAAAATAAAACAGAAAAAGAAGGAAAAGTAGAACAAAACTATGGTAAGTATACTAGCAATCTAACTAGAGAATCAATTTTTGAATTTATGGAATTTGATGAAATAGTTGATAATATGATTGTAAGAAAAAATGGTTCTCAATATGTTATGATCTTACAATGTAATGGTGTTAACTATGATTTAATGTCTGAGCAAGAAAAAATATCTGTTGAAGAAGGATTTGTTCAATTCTTAAATACATTGAGATTTCCAATACAATTATATATTCAAAGTAGAACATTAAATTTGAGAGATATTATTGATGAATATAAATCAAGAATAGATAATTTAACAATAGAAATAGATAAAATTGATACTAAAATAGAACAAGCTAAAACAATGGGAAACAAAGCTTTAAAAGAAAAATTAGAATTTGAAAAAAGAAGAAAAATAAATATATTAGAATATGGAGTTAGTATTACAGATTATGTTGAAAAATTAAGTTCTAATAAAAATGTATTACAACAAAGAACATATGTAGTTGTTTCATATTACTCAGCTGAAATTGGCGGAGGACTTGAAAAATATTCAAAAGAAGAAATATACAATATGTGTTTTGCAGAATTGTATACTAGATGTCAAAACATAGCTAGTGCATTAGGAAATTCACAAATAACATGTTCAATATTAGATTCAGAAGAATTAGCTGAGTTACTTTATATAGCATACAATAGAGATGAAGCAGAACTATTACAATTATCAAAATCATTAGACGCACAATATGATTCTTTATATAGTACAGGAAAAGATGTAATTAAGAAAAAACAAGAAAAATTAGATCAAGAAATAAATATAGCAGCAATAGATATGGCAACAGATAGTATATTAAAAGCAGATAGAAAAAAACAAATTGAAGAATTAGAATTTGCTATAAATAAAGAAGAAAAAATAAAACAAAGAGCTAACGAATTATTAGACACATATGAAAATCAACTAGATCCAAGAGTTTATAAATTAGCAAAAGAAGAAGTAAAAAATAGTGGAGAAAAAGAGCAAAAACAAACTCCTAAAATTGAAGAAGCAAAGAAAACTACTGATAATACAAGAAAAAAAGTAGTTAGAAGAAGAAAAATAGAAGACTAAAGAAAAAGGAGGACGAAAATGTTTAAAAATAAAAAAGAAGAATCCACTAATGAAATTGAAAGTATAAAAAGAGAAGAAGTTAGTGTATTTAAAAAGAATGAAAAGAAACTAAAAAGTTTAATAGCACCAGGTGGTATAGATGCAAGTTATACAAATCATATTGAAATAGCTTCATCAAGAACGAGATATGCAAGAAGTATGATTGTAGCAAATTTGCCAAGAATGTGTACATTCCCTGAATTTTTAAGAGGAATGTATACTTTTGGAGATATAAATGTATCTGTTTTTATAAATCCAGTTAGTGAATCATCATCACAGACAGATTTAAATAGAACAATTAATGAATTAGAATCAGAAAGAATTGTTGCTTTAGATAGAGGAGATATAAACAGAGAAAGAGTTATAGCACAAAAAAGAATGGAAGCAGAAGAACTTCGTGATGCTATTGCAGCAGGTTTTAATAAATTATTTGATTCATCAATTATAGCAACAATATTTGCATATAGTATAGAAGAACTTGAAAAATATACAGAATTATTATCAAGTGAAATGTCAAAAAATCTTATAGATATTAAACCAGCTTGGGCAATGCAAGATGAAGCTTTTAGAAGTAATATGCCTTATGCTGATAATAAAATTACAAAATCACATACATTTGATAGAAGAGCAATGTCAACAGTTTTTCCATTTTTTACTTCAGAAGTAGGACATGAAAATGGAATACCTCTAGGTTTTAATAAACAAACAGGATTACCAATATTATATGATAATTTTAGTTCCAAATTAACAAACTATAACATGGTTATATTTGGTAAATCTGGTGCTGGTAAATCTGTTACAATAAAAACAATAACAGCAAGGTCAGCAGTTTTAATGGGAATAGAAAGTTTAGCTTTAGATGCTGAAGGAGAGTATGGAATTGTTGCAGAAGCATTAGGTGGGGTTAATGTTACATTAAGTCCTAATTCAAAAACAGTTATAAATTTATTTGATATAGAACCTGAAACAGTAAAAGATGAAATAACAGGTAAAGAAAGGACAGTATTAAGTGTAGAAAATAAAGTTGAAGATGTAACAAATGGTTTGCTTACAATGGCAAGAGGTAGTACAAGAAGTCAAGAAGTAAATGAACTTACAAAACAAATTATTTCTGAAGCTGTTGCAGAAGAGTATGCAGCATTAGGTATTACAAATAACATTGAAAGTTTATATACTAGAGATAATAAAGGTGGAAAAATTGATATATCTGATAATTATTTAGGAAGAACAAAAAAAGAAATGCCAACAATAGGTTCATGGTTTAAAAGAATTTGTAGAAAAGCAGAAGAAAATGAAAATCCTGATTATAGATTTCACTATAGTTATTTAGTAAAAGTTATGAAACAATATGTTAGAGAATATCAAGGTCAAATGGCATATTTTGATGGACAATCAACATTTGAATTATTAGATGGTGTTCCTTTCATAAATATAGATATATCACAATTAGAAGAAAGATTTGCAAGACCTTTAGCACAACAAATAATGCTTTCATGGGTATGGGAAAAATATGTAAAGAAAAATAGTGAGGATAAAACAAAAGCAGCTAAAAAAAGAGTTTTAGTAGATGAGGCTTGGATGTTGCTTCCATATCCAGAAGCAGTAGATTTTTTAAATACAATGGCAAGACGTGCAAGAAAAAGAAATGTTTCTTTGGCGGTTATATCACAAAAATTTCAAGATTTTTATGAAAAACAAGAAGTTCAAGCAGTATTAACTTCTTCAGAAACAAAATTATTTTTAGCACAAGATAAATCAGAAATTCAATACTTAAAAGAAGTATTCAAACTTAGTGAGGGTGAAGCTGGTTTTTTAATTACTTGTAATAGAGGTGAAGGTTTATTAAAAGTTGGTGGGGATTCTGCTATTTTATCTATACAACCAACTAAGAAAGAATTTGAATTTGTTGAAACAAATTTAAATAAACAGGTTGCTTTAGAGCAAGCTAGAAAACAAGCAGAAGAAATGTAAAAGAGGAAAATATATGAAAAAACTAGTGAGTATAATTTTACTTATACTATTAATGTTTAATTTCATATTTGCTAATAATTCATATGCTAGTGATCCAGATACTTCACAGAGTACAGCAGAACAAACATATAAAAAAGACGAAGTTAAACCGTCAGATACAGTAGCAGGTGAACTAATAGAAGAAGGAACAGTATCTCAAAAACAAGATAGTTCAACTAAGGTTGCTACAACTACTATGAGTTATGGAGCATCAATAATAGGTGTAATTACAGGTATTATTGCAAGAATTATTAATATAGTTGTTCTTCAAATAGATTTTCTAATGTCTCAAATAACATATGGAACAGAAAATGGAGAATTGAATTATTGGTTTACAATAGAAAGGACAGTTTTTAATAGAATACCATTATTTAATATAAATTATTTTAATACATATGAAGAAGAAGGAACTTATTCAGTTGGTGATTTAGAAATTGATGCTAATAAAAGTAATGCAGAAGTAAAAAAATCTATAACAAATGTTTATTATATTTGTAGATTTATAGCTATGGTGATAGGATTATTAGTATTAATATATATAGGTATAAGAATGGCAATATCAACAGTTGCATCAGACCAAGCAAAATATAAAAATATGTTAATAAGTTGGGTTGAAAGTTTTGTAATAATGTTTTTAATGCTATACATTATGAGTTTTATCATAATAATAGGTTCAGCTTTAACTGAAACTTTTTATACACTAGAACAAAATATATTAGGTTCAGATACTACTGTATTTGAGCAAACTGTTAGAACACAAACATTTAATTATACACTTAGTTTATCAGGATTACAATTAACATTTTGGTCAATTGTATATTGGTGTTTGTTATATATGGAAATGAAATTTTTATGGACATATTTGAAAAGGTTTTTAATGATTGGTTTTCTAATTGTAATATCTCCATTAATAACAATAACATATTCTATTGATAAAGCAGGAGATGGTAAAGCACAAGCTTTTTCAAGTTGGATGAAAGAATTTATAACAAATGTTTTAATACAACCATTACATGCAATAATATATTTAGTTTTTGTATTAACAGCCAATAATATAGCAATACAATCTCCACTTGTAGGAGTAGCTTTCTTTATGGCAATGGGAACAGTAGAAAAAATGGTAAAAGTAATATTTAATATGAAAGGTGTAGAAAGTTTAAAAGGAATTGGAGAGGTAAATCTTTTAAGGAAAGGAAAGTAAATGAAATATAAAAAAATTATAATAATGATTGCAATAATTTTACTTTTATTTCTATTATTTCTATTAATATATTCTCTAGCATTATTAAATAAGGAACAAGAGTTAAATAATAGTATTACAGCAAATATTGTTTCTGAACCTAAAACCACACAAGATGTTATAGAAAGATATAATGGAAAATATGTAAAGGAAGAAAATAAAAAAATTTATGTGATATTTAGTAAAGACTTATTTGATGAAAATGGTGAAAGCAATGAGAATTATTTTAATAATATCATAAGAGATTTAAAACCTTTTTATAAGAACCAAAGTTTTGAAATTATAGATGAAGAAAAAGACATAAATATAAATGTAAAATACAATGAAAATGAAGATTACGCTGTAACAATAAATAATATAGAAAACTTTTTTAAAATGATAAATGGAAAGTCATATGTAGAAGTTGAAAGAACCCATATAACAGATGATTCAAGTATAATTGTAACAAATTCATATCTTAATAAACTACTAATGAATTCAATGTATTTATCAGAAATAAAAGAGGAATTAGGCGAAGGAAAAGAACTAAAAGATGGTTATACTTCTTATCAAAATGGAACTATAAAAATAAGAACAGTGCCAACAAAAGCAGTTCGAAATATAATTTTTTCAGAAGATTATGAAGGAAATATAACAAGTAAAATTAATTCAAGAATGAGCCTAACAGAAATAAATAATATAAACTCTAAAAATGCATTTGGGAGTATACAAGATGGATATTTAGGATATAAAGAAGGAAATTTCTATTTGTTTTTTTATAATGATGAAATATCAGTATATAGTTATTCTTATAAATATAATAAAGACTTTGAAGAATTACTATCACAATATATAGAAACAAAAGATTTAGATACCTTTGTAAATAAATTGATTAATAAATGGAAGGTATATGATTATTATGAATATGATGAAAAAGAAAAGAATGCATATATTTTATATTCTAATAGAGGAATAGAAATAAATATAAAAAATAATGATTCAAAAGGAATAACTCTTTATAATAATTATTATTTTACAGATAAAACAAAAGAATATGTAAAAAATGGATTAATAACTTTAGATTCTAAAAACGATTTGTTAGATAAAATGGAAAAAGAAAGAAGAAATCAGAAGTAGGGAGTTTATAATGGAACAATCAAAATATAAAGAACAGAATAATAAACATTATAAAAAGATTATAATAATTTTATTTATTAGTTTAATCTTTATATTGATTACTATTTCAATAATTTTACAAATTATATATAAAACCAATAATACTACTGAACTTTCATATGATAATTTAACAACAATAAAACAAGTAATTGAATATTATGGATCTAAATATATTTCAGAAAAGGAAAGTAAAGATTCAAAATATACATTAGAAGTATCATTACAATTTAAATTTTTACCATATAATGAAGATGATACAAGTAATGAAGAATATTATAATAATTTAATAGAGGATTGTGCTAAAATAATAAGTTATAAAAACTTTAAAATGTTAGATAAAAAGAATGACTTAAACATAGAAGTTATTTGCAATGAAAATAGAATTATATCTATTATAATAAATGGAATTGAAGACTATTTTATTTATATGGATTCACAATTAAGTATGAAACAATATAAAGAAATACCATTAACAGAATTTAACATTCAATCAAATGAATTAAAAGAAATTATAAGTAATAATTGGAACTCTAATATTAATTTAGGGGAAAGAGATAGCATATTTGATGAATATTATATATTTTTTAATAAAGGTATAAAAACTAGAATGATTGATAACAAAATATACAATATAGTATTTGACAAAAAATATAAAGAAAAAGTTATAAATAACATATATCCAGGAATGGATTTATCAGATATAGAATTTATTTTAGGAACAGCAACATTTAAAGACGATAATTTAAAAATTATAGGTTATAAAGGTGAAAAAGAATATATATTTTTCACAGAAAGTGAAATTTCTGTGTATAGAGTAAATATGATAGAAACAAATGACTTTTTTGAATTGACAGATAAATATATAGATAAAGAAATAGATTTCCTTGAATTTATGAATCAACTTACATATTTATGGCCAGATTACAGCGATTATGAATATACATCAAAATCAGTATTTATATCATACCCATTAAAAGGTGTAGAAATAAAATTAAATTATGATGATATGAATGGAATATTTATTTTTAATAATATAAAAAGTAATTTATCAAAAGTTGAAAGATATTTAGAAAATACAGATTTTGTTGCTAGACTTCAATTAGATTTAGTTTTTGAAGCAGAAAAAAGAAGAACAAATAAAATTCAGAATTGGCTAAATTTATGTAGAGAATATGAACAAAACTTAGACGATAATACAAAAAATAGAATTGGAACAAGTTTAAATTACGAATTATATCCAGAACTAGATGATAACAAATTTATATATTCAATGAAGTTTATATCAAAATTTGGAGAACAACCAAATAGAGAATTATCAGATACAATTAATTCATATTTATGGATAAATAATGACTTGTTTTTATATTCTAAAAAAGGCAAAGGAATATACATATATAATTTAGAAGATGGAACAGTCAGAAGAATAATAACAGGTACAGAAGAGTACGAGCTAAAAGGCTATAAAGATGGAATCTTGAGATATGATAATATTGAAACTGAATTTCAATATTAGGAAAGGGAAAAGATGGCACAATTAAAAGAATTATTCAAAAAAATTATTTTAATAATAATAGCAATATCAATATTAATAACATTTTGTGCTATGCCTGCTTCTTATGCCAAATTGGACTTAGGAGAGGATGAATTTTATTATGCTGGTACTCAAAAAGGTCAATATACAGTATCAGATGGAGTTTTTGATTGGCTTTTATCAAAAATTGGAGATATAGCAGATTGGATTTTAGGAATTATTACTTTAGGATTTAGGATGATATTTGTAGGGTGGACAGCACTTATAGAAAAGATGCTGACATGGGCTTTAGAAAGTACAGCAGGTGTAAATGTTAGTGGTGATGTAGTTGAAAGTAGTACAGACTTAACTTCTATTACAGATTCTAGTAATAATGTTACAATAGAAGCAATTGTTTATAACCATGTTCCTGCATTAAATGCAAATGTGTTTGATATAGAAGAAAAGTTTGAAGACTTAAAATATAGTGGAACAGGACAAATTTTAAGATGTAGAAAATGCTCAGAAAATCCAGAAGATGATATTACAAAATGTTGTTCACCAGAAGATGGTACTTGTTCATGTGAGTGTCAAGGAAATTGTGCAGGTTGTAGAGCTTATGCAGAGGCAGTTAAAAAGTTTAATAATAAAGATGAAAATGCAAAAGATCCTATAATAATACAAATAAAAAAATCTGTTGCCATGTGGTATTATATTATAAGAATGCTAGCAATAGCAGGAATGCTTATAGTTCTTGTAGTGGTTGGAATAAAAATGGCGATTTCAACAGTAGCATCAGATAAAGCGGTATATAAAAGAATGTTAATAGATTGGTTTGTTGGAATGATAATATTGTTCTCAATGCATTATATAATGTTAACAGCTATTTATATAGAGGAAAATTTAGTATCAGTTATTGAAAATACAGCACATTCAATAAATAATGTCCAAATGAAACAATTAGCTGATAAAAATAGTGAGGAAGGTGTAGAATATACAAATTCAGAAATAGAAGTAAAAGTATATGAAGAAGTTAGAACAAGAGCGTATGATGCAAAATTAATAAATGGTTTAACAGGAATGATAATGTATATGACTTTAGTATATTTTGCATTTAGATATACAGTAGTATATATAAAAAGACTATTTACAATAATAGTATTAACAATAATGGCACCAGCTGTTGGATTTGCTTATGCAATGCAAAAAACTATGTCTGGTAATCAACAAGTTGTAAAAAGTTTTTTTCCAGAATATGTACTAAATTTAGGTATTCAAATAATACATGCTATAATATATGGAATATTTATAGCACCAGTGTTGGTATTATCACTAGAATCAATACCAGGACTTATAATGGCATTAGTACTAATGAATTATGCATTAAAAGCGGATGCTTTATTTAGAAGGGTTTTCAAAGTATCTACAGGTGGATTGGTAGATGACACAAATAATTCTCTTGAACAATTAAAATCAAGTGTAACAGAAGCGGTTACAGGTGGAAAATCAGCTGTACAAACTTTAACACAAACTCCATATATGAATACAGTAAAAGGAGTAGGTAAACTAGCAGTATCTGTACCTTTTGTAGCTGCTAGTGGAATTAGAAAAGGAGTTTCAGCAAAAGTAAAACAGAATAGTGCATCTAGTGGTACCACACCATTTGTAAGGTCTTCTAATTCAGAAGATGCTCTTTCAAATCCAAATAGTGAAGAAGCTTCTTCTAGAGCTACTTCATCAACAGGAAATACAGGTTCTACTGAAAAACCAAGAGCAACAAGTTTACCAACAAGAACTGATAATCAATTATTAAGTTTAGGTAAAAACACAATAAAAGAAAATCTTGATACAGCAAAAGAAGGTCTAATAAATGCAAAAACATCAGAAGAACAAAAAGTAGCAATGGATAACTTGTTAATAGCAACAGATGAATATAATAGGTATGAAAGTTTGACTAAACCATCTTCTAAAGATATAGCATTAGGACATCTTGATAATTTATTTGATATAGATAATCACTATGTATTAAACAAAAAATCAGGTGCTTTTGGAATTTTAAAATCTTTATATTATGGTACTTTAGGAAATACATATATAGATCATGAAACAGGAAAAAAAGTAAATGATGGTACAGGATATTATAAACAACTAACACCAACAAAATTATTGGGGTTAACTGAGGAAGATAAAAAGATAATGTGGGATGAAATTAAACGTCCATTAGGAACAATTGGTGGATTTTTCTCATTACTTGCAGGAATGAGTACAATGGTTGCACATCCAATGCCAGGAGGTGCAGCAGCAATAAAAGGATATTCAATGGTAAGAAATGGTCTGAAAAAACCAACAACAATAAGTAGATACAAAGGAAAATATATAAATTCTAAATACGGAATACCATATGTAAAAAATATGAAAAATGAAATGCTAGATAAAGCACAAAAAGAATATGATGATTTAATGATAAAAGAAGTAAAGAGTAAACATCCAAAATTGTATAAGGCATTAGCATTAGGAACAGCAACAGCAGTAACTTTAGGAGTAGGATTAACTGGAGGAACTGCATTAGTACCAGCTGCACTATTTGGAGCAGGTTTTGCAACAAGAAGCTTTACAAATTCTAGAAATATAGGGGAAGGCTTAGAAGATGTAAGATATCATTTCGATTTACAACAGAAAAAGCAAGAAAAAGAATTTAAAAAAGAGATATTAAATGTTTTAAAAGTAGAAGATCAAGCAAAAATGGAATATTTGCTTTCATATGAAGATAAACAAGAAGATGAAACAAGACTAAAACAATTATATGATCAATTAGGATACATATATGATCCAGTAACTGGTAAAATGACCAAAAAGGGTAATACATCAGATGAATTTAAGGAAAAAGAAGAATTTGAAAATAGATTAGATTCTAAAATGAAAAACAATACAGTAGAAGACTATATTATAGAAGACAGTGTAGATAGAGATAGATTAACTGAAACAGATATAAAATATATAGATAAAGAAATTGATAATATTTTAATAAAAATGTCCGCTGGAAAAGTTTTAGATGTAAATAGTGAAAAAACCTTAGATTTGGCTATGTCAGAATTAACATCAAGATTAGTTACAGCAGGAATTATAACTAATGATCAAAGAGCAGAAGAAGTGTTTAGGTCAGGAAAAAACGGTCTAAAAAAAGCGTTAAAACAAAAAGCAGCATTAGCAAATACAAAAATAGAAGTAGCAGAAAAAGCTTTAGATGGAATAGATGAAGATGATAAAAAGCTAATAAAAGAACTTATAGAAAATATAACTAAACAAGAAAATATATCTGATTTTACTACAATAAATGTTGAAGACATTATAGAAAAACTAGGTGTGTTAAAAAATACAAATGGAAATGAAACAGGAACCGTAATATTATCTCAAATACAAAAACGTAAATTTAATATAAAAATAACCAAATATTTACAAGGATTAGAAATAGCTAAAAAAGTAACACATGATTCTGCTTATGATAAAAAGAGAAAAGTAAAAAAACAAGTAAATAAATCATCAACATCTAATAAAAGAAAGAAAAAATTACAACAAATTTTAGAAATGACATTTGATACAGAAATTGATGATCCTACAAATGATATAATAGATCAAGTAAATGTAATAAAAAATACAGGTGGAATTGTATCAGATAATAAAGGAAATGCTGTAGAGATTTCATCAGATGAATCAAATAGAGTTTTAGAATTATTATTTTTAAGAAAAGAATTAGAAGAAATAAATAATATAGCTATAGAAGAAATTGAATTAACAAAAGGACCATATAACTTTACAAAAGCCAAAAAGGCTAAATCAGAAGCAACTATTGATTATTATTCAGACAAATTAAAAGTAGAAAAATATATTCAAGAACATAGTGATATATATAATGATAAAGACTATAAAAAAGAAACTACCCGTTATACAGAAGAACAAATAGAAGAAAGAAAACAAATAGAAGATTTAGAAAAAGGTTTAGAAAATAAGAAAACAATAATGGAGAAAGCTGAAAGAGAAGTTATAATGAATGGACCTATTGTAGATCTAAATGATACTAAAAAGCAATTATTAAGTGATGAATAGAAAGAAGGTGAGTACATGAAAAGCTTAAAGAAAAAACTAAAAAAAGTATTAATATGTATTTTAATATTATTTACACTAAATAACTTTTTTGTAGGCAGTTTATCGGGAACAATGAATTGTGTATATGCAGCAGATGCAGGTAATGTAGTTGAGGGAACAATAAATGTACTATTTAATACTGTTGTGGGTTTATTAACTTGGCCGTTAAGAATAGTTGCGTTAGGAGTTGGTATGGCATTTAATAAACTGACAGCTGCAGTAGCATATATAGAAAATGATGATACTCAAGCTTTTGCAAGTATAACACCTTTTGATATATTGTTTAATAAAGTTAAATTAGTTGATATTAATTTTTTTGATATAGGAGAAGATGAAGACTCTATTTTATACAAATTTAGAACAGCAATAGCACTTTGGTACTATACAATGAGGACACTTGCATCAGCAATTCTATTATGTGTATTAATATATGTTGGTATAAGAATGGCTTTATCAACAGTTACACCAGAACAAAAAGCATCTTATCAAAAGATGTTAGTAGATTGGGTAGTAAGTATAGCGATTATATTTTTAATGCAATATATAATATTATTTACAATATATGTTAATGATTCATTAGTAAGTGCAATTGAAGGAATTGGAGAAAGTATAGACATATCGTCAAGTATTGATAGTTTGGCAGCACAAGGAACTAAGGCAATGAGTGTAGATGCAATAGCAGCAACAGTTGTATTTTGTATGTTAGTTTTTCAAACTTTTGCACTATTTATATCATATTTTAATCGTATGTTAAAATTAGCATTTTTAATAATTATATCACCATTAATAACATTAACATATGCAATGGATAAGATGGGAGATGGAAAAGCACAAGCATTAAACACTTGGTTAAAAGAGTTTATATTTACAGTATTAATACAACCATTCCATTGTATAATATATATGACTTTTGGAAATGTAGCATTTATATTATTAGTAGATACAGGTTCTGGAACTTTAAAAGCAATAGCTTGTGCAATAATAGCTATAATATGTATTAACTTTATAAAAGAAGGAGAAAAAATAGTAAGAAAAATATTTAATTTCCAAGATGATGATAAACAAACTTCTTTAGCAGCTGGTATGGCAGTTGCAACAGTAGCAGCATCAAAAGCAAAAAATGTTGGAAAAAATACAAGAAAAGCAGTTAATAGTGTAAGAAATCTTAGAAAAAATACAGTACCAAATCTATTAAGATCAGCAAAAGTAGAAGCATTAACAATAGGAAGAATTATATCAGGTCAAGGAGAAGGAAAATCAACAAGAGAAATAAAATCAGAAGTTAGTACAGATGTAGATAATAAAAAGGCAGAGAAAGAAGAGAGAAAAACAAGAGAAAAATATGGTGTTTCAACAGGAAATAATCAAGCTGAAATAGATGCAAGAGCAACAGCAATATTAAATGCTAATGGATCACTTACAAGAACTGAAGCAGCAGCGAAGGCTAGATTAGAAATAGCAAAAGAAAAAAGACAAAGTGCAAAAAGTGATAATTTCAGTAAAAAGCATCCAGTTATTAAAAGTGCAAGAGGCAAAATAAAAGCTGTAAAATCTGTTATACAACAATCAGAAACTTTAAGAGAATTAGGAAAATTAGGAAAAGGATATATAGCAGCAGGTGCAGGATTAGCATTAGGATCAGGTGTTTATGGAACTACACAAAACTTTTCACAAAGTTTAATGTCAGGTTTTGCTACATATAGAGGAACAAATGAATTTTTTAAAAATAGTAGTAAAACACTTAGAAAAGATGTTGATGCAAGATTAGATAGTTTAGGAATGAGTGGTAAGGTTGATGCTGCTAATAAAATAAACTCTATATTAGCAAATGCTAGTAAGTATGAAGAAAAAGATGAATTAGACAAAATAATGAAAGAATTAGAAAAGGCGCTAGAAAAAGCAGGTGTAAGTGGAAAATTAAAAAGTAATATAAGAAATACAATAGAAAGAGGTGCAGCACGTGATCCTAGAGCTAGTGTTGCTACATTAGTAAATAGTGCGTTAGCAGCAAATGGAATAACAGGAGAACATTTAACAGCAGATGTTATGAATCATACAAATAAATTGGCTGAATTTACCCAAGAAAAAGGAATTTATAATACTGTAAAACAATCTGGCGATTTGGGAGAAGATGCAGATACATTTATTTCTGATGTAATCAAAAAATACGAAGGAACAGAATCAATAAATACAAATTCAGTTTCATCAGATACTTCAACAAGTTCAAAAACAAATAAGGAGTTCTTAGATGAAGCAGTAGAAATTACAGAAGGAAAACAAGGAAGAGATACTATATATGAAGCACCAGATGATGCAGAAGTAGAAGAATTTATTAAAGATAGAACAGAAAAAGATTTAAAAGAATTCTATAAAACTTGTGAAAAAGAAATTGATAAAACTAAGCAACAATTAAATAGAGAAGTTAGTGAAATTATAAAAAGAGAACTTACAGCTAGAGTAAATCAAATTGAAGCAGCAAAAGCAAAAGTACAAGATAAAGAACTTGATAGAGAGGTAGACAGGCTAAGACAAGAATATACAGCAGCTGTAAATAAAGCATCAAGTGCAACTGAACAACAAGCAAGAATTGAAGTTGATAGAGAATTATCAAAATTGCAAGGACAGTATGATAAATATATAGAAGAAGCAAATAATCATATAGGTAGAACTGAGATGCAAGGAATAAAGAGTGAATCTGAAATTGTGGCACAAAAAATGGCGCTAGAAACTGATCAAGCAGATATAATGACTTTAAGAAGAAATCTAAGAAATCAAAACAGTTAGTGAAACAAAAACTTTGAGAAGAAATTAAAAAAATCAAAATGGGAGGCAGCAATAAAAATGAAAAAATTTATTAGTAAAGTATTAATAATTTTAATAGTTTTTATAATAGTGTTTGAATTTTGTTGTTCAAGCACTGTTAGTGCTGCAAGTAGTGTAATAAATGAAAAAACTTTAAATGCAGTTACTAATTTATTAGGAGGAATTGTATCAATAATATTTTGGATACCTAGAATATTAATGACAGGAATGTCATTTATGATTAATAAATTAATGAATGGTATTGCCTCCACAGAACGGTATTGTTGGAAGTGATTATGGAGATGGTTCATCATATTTAACACCATTTGACATATTTTTTAATACATACAAAATATTAGATATTAACTTTTTTGACCTTAATGATTTAGATACAAATTCTTTTATTTATAAATTTAGAACTTCAGTTGCATATTGGTTTTATACACTAAGATTTATATCATCAGCAATTTTATTATGTATATTAGTATATGTTGGAATAAAAATGGCGATATCTTCAGTTGCAGATGATAAGGCTAAATACAAAAAAATGTTAATAGATTGGTGTTGTAGTTTAGCACTTATATTCTTATTACAATATATAGGTATAGGAATTATATATTTAAATAATGCTATTGTAGATGGTTTAAGAAGTATATTAGTAGAAGGTGATTTAGTTGAAATAAAAGACTTAATGAATGATTTAGCACTTAACGCAGTAACAGGAATAGGAATTAGTAGTATAGTTTCTGTTGGTATATATTGTGGAATTGTGGCTCAAAGTATATTCTTTTTTATATCATATCTAAATCGTATGTTAAAAATTGGTTTTTTAATTATAATTTCTCCTTTAATATCATTAACATATGCAATAGATAAAATGGGAGATGGAAAAGCTCAAGCAGTAAATAATGAAGCAAAAGAATTTTTATATACAGTATTTATACAACCATTTCATGGTATTACATATATAGCATTAATTAATCCAGCATTTAAATTAGTAACAGGAGCATCAGCAATAAATATTTTTTCTTTACCAAATTTATTCCAATCAGCCGAATTTAATAAATTGGCAAATGGACTTTTGGCAATACTTTGTTTGAAATTTATAAATAATGGAGAAAAAATAGTAAGAAAAATATTTGGATTTGCAGATGATAATAGTAAAACATCTATGGCTGCTGGTGCAGTTGCAGCAGTTGCATTAGTTAGTAATGCTAAAAAAATTGGTACCTCAACAAGAAGTGGTATAAATATGGCAAAAAGAAAAGCGACAGATATAGGAAATGCACTTGGGGCGGATATAGGTAAATTAAAGAATTCTGATCTTTATAATAAGCTAAGTAACTCTAAAGCGGCTCAATCAAGTAAGAGAATAACAAATCAATTAATGAATAAAGCACAAAACACAGCAAAATTGCTTCCAACTATAAAAAGAAATCCAAACAGATTTCAAGGAATTAAAAACTTAGCAAATTCTGCATCTACATTAGCAGGAAAATACAAAGGTAGTGGATTACAAAAAGCTGTAAATCTTTCTAAAAGACATATTAGAAAAGGTATGCCAATAGCTTTAGGAGCAATGGGAATGATGATGGCTTATTCAACAGGAGATACAGGAGTTTTATCAGCACATGCAACAGGTAAAGGTATTACAGATGGTTCTAGAGCATTATTTAATTCTTCTACTAATACACAAGCAGATTGGGAAAGAAAAAATATGCAGGATGTAGACGATGCAGAACATAACGAATTAATGGATGATATAGAAGCTGCAAAAGATGAAATTGAAGAAATGGGGTATGATAAAAATATTACATCATCAGAAGCAAAGCAAATGTCAAATTCACCAGAAGCCAAAGCATTAGCAGAACGTATAAAAGATGCACAAAAGAAAGTAAAACAAGAACAATCAGAATATAATAAAGCAGAAAGAGCAGCACAAGCAGCAAGAGAAACAATAGCAAAAGAACAAGAAAATAAAGCAAAAGCGAAATCACATGCAGAAAGATCAAAAGCACAAAAGAAAATTGATGCAGCAACAAAGGAACTAAAAAATAGAGAAGATCAGAAAACAGCAAGAGAAAAATCAATAGCAAGAGCACAACTAGAAGCAGATACTTTAAAAGAAAGATCTGATAAATATAAGAAATTAGAAAATGCAGTTCAAAAAAGGGATTTATTAGAGAAACAAAAATTAGAGTATTATACAGAAGATGCTATGAAAGATAGAATTAGAAGAAAAATGAGTGGACCAAGTAACTCAGAATTAGAAAAGAAGAAAAGCAAAATATTACAGCTAATTATGAAATTCCAGTTAGAACAATCAAATTCTGAAACAGGTGAAATATCAGAGAGTGATTCAGACAATGCAAGATTAATAGCAGATAATATAACAGGAGCAGTTGATATAGCAGTATTAAAAGGTAAAACACCAACATCAGTAGATAAAATAATGAAAAATAGTATACCAACAAATGATAAAGCATCAAAAACACTAGAAAATATAAATAAAACAGTAGAAGAGTATGAGAAACTAAAAAAAGAAGCAAGTATTGCACAAGCATTTAGTAGACATTTGAATTATAATGGTGAAATAGAGGATTTAGTAAATGCTATGTATGGAAATTTAAGAAATAGAGAGAAATAGGGAGTATAATATTGAAAATGAAGAAAAATAATAAATTATTAATACTATGTCTAATTATATTTGTAGTTTTAATAGTAGTTATTTATATAACAAATAAGAATTCTAAAAACTCTATGAATTATAAAGATATTACAGAAGAGGAAGCTGAAATATTAGTTCATGAGAGAATAGAAGAAATGAAGAAAAATGACTTAGGAGAAATGGAAGAAAGAGATAGAATGGAATATTATGTTTCTTCATTTATAAAATCAATTGAAGAGAAAGACTATGAATCTGCATATAATATGTTATATGATGATTTTAGAAAAAATTATTTCTCAACATATGAAGAGTTTGAAAAATATGCTAAAACTAAATTTCCAAATATAATATCATTAGAATATACAAATATTGAAAGAAATGGTGATGTATATATATTATGGGTAAAAATGACTAATCCTTTAGGATCAAAAGGTTCAGAAAAAGAGATGAATTTTGTAATTCAAGAAAAAGAGTTAAATGATTTTGTTATGTCATTTACAGTTATATAAAATGTTATAGAATATAGATTTATAATTATTAATTTTGATTATATATTAGACAAAAGAGCATATAGGTTTATAGGTAAAACCATAAAACCTAAATAAAAATATAAGGAAAAATAAGATGTACTTTACTGAATTTAGATTGAAATTCAAACGTTTTTTTAGAAAATATGGAAAAATATTTGCAATAATATTTATAATATGGGCAATTATCTTTATAATTAATTTATTAATAAAAAATAGAAATGTGAAACCAAAAGCAACAACAACATATGAAGCACATACATCAGTAATAGATTCTACAGTATCTACACCAAAATCATTGCAAAAGCCAATTGAAGAATTAATAGATGAATATATAGGCTATTGTAATGAAGGAAATTATCAAAAAGCTTTTAACATGTTATCAGAAGAATGTAGAAAGTATGAATTTAATAATAATATAAAAGAATATATGAAACATGTATTAGTAAAAATGCCAATACCAAAAAAATATTCAATACAAGATTATTCAAATATAAAATATGGAAATAAAAAATTATATATATATGAAATAAAATATACAGATGATGTGTTAGCAACAGGACTTACAAACTCAACATATTCATATACAACTGAAAAATTAACATTTTATGATGGAGATAATGGAATAGAAATGAGTGCAGGAAACTATATATATTATACAGATATAAAAAGCATATCAGAAAATGAATATTTAAAAATTGATGTAATAGGAAAAGTAGTAAATTATAGTATAGAAACATATGAAATACTATTAACTAATAGATCAAATTATACAGTAGTAATAGCAGATGGACAAGAAAAAGATGAAACAATTTTAATATTACCAAATGAAAGTAGAAAAAGAGTAGAAACATCACAAATAGTATTAAAACCACAAGAAAATTTAAGAATAAATATGACATTTCCAAAGTTTGTAGATGATGGAGATATATCACAAGCTATAGTATTCTCATCAATAAGAGTAATGGAAAAATACTCTGGAACAGGGGAAGAAATAAGTGAAGAGATAAAACAAAGTGAAATAGATAATGCGATATCAAAATTTAGTATGTCAGTATCATTTTAGAGGTTAATTAAGGATAGATATGTATATAATTTAATAGTTATAAATTTTATGGAAGGATAGAAATATCCTTCTTTTTATGTTTAGATAAAAGTAACTAAAATGATAAAAATCTTAAAACCTTATATGCGTAATAAAATTGCAAAAAAGCACTGTGATTTGTAATCTTATTTTTATATACAAAAGACAATTATGATAGTATATTAAAATTAAGAAAAAAGAAAATTAAAAAAGAAATAAGTAAAATGAAAGCATATTATGAAACAGTTTTGATACTTTATGCACAGAATAAATTTAATATAGAAAAAGAAGTAATGTATTCAAACATTGTTAATAATAGATTTTTGTTTAGTAAGCAATTTAATTGTGTTTATTAAGTTTTCCACATTTAATTTATGTAAAGATTTTATTATAGAAATAGTAAGAGGTATAAGTATGAATAAGATATCTAAATTAAGTAAATATTTTATAATAATGATAATGAGTATTGTCGTAGTTACCATTATATTAATTAATAATAGTGAAATTATAAAATATAAAAATGTTGAAGTAGGACATAAGGAAGGAGAAACAACATCAATATTATCAAATATAATAACAGGAAATGATTATGGAAAATCAATAAATTATAGTGCGACAGTAAATGGAGAAAAATTGAATAATTGGAGAGTATTTTATAATGATGGTAGAAATGTATATATAATATTAGATGACTACTTAGAAACTAGATTAATGTCTGCTCCAGGAATAGGTGCGGCTGATAAATATACTATTTATTCAAGACAAGATGCAGATACATTAATAAGAGCATTAGAAACAGAAAGTTATTGGAGCTAATTTGCAAATGGTATAGTAGGAGCAACAGCAACAGGAAGTCCAACAAATGCACAATTTGTAAATAGCTGGAATGGAAATCCATCAGTTAATTCAATTAGAATAGCAGCAGGAGAGCTTTATTATGATCGTATGGGAGTAAGTGATGGAACAGGATTATATATACCACATACAACAATAGTAGAAAATTGTGAAGGATATTTTTTAGCTTCTAAAGAATACAAAAGTGCTGAAGTATATACTATTAATTATAATGGTGATATATATCACAGCAGTTATGCATCAGGAGGATTTGGAATACGTCCAGTAGTAAAATTACCATCTAATATAATGGGATCAGTAAATTCTACAAGTGTAATAATTCCAAGAAAACTAGTAGGAACAAATGTAGAAGCTCAATGGAATAGTTCAAAGGGTGAAATTACTATATATAGTACAGGGAATGGTGTTGGAACTATTGATAATTCAGCTTTACATGAATTTTATTTAAGTTGTGGTACAGAAAATATTCAAAATATTACATTTGCAAATGAAGTTTATTCACCATCAGATTCAAAATATTTATTTAGTAATAGTGATGCAAATTATATATTGAAAAATTTAAAAGTTATAAATAACTGTAATAATTTAAATACAAGTAAAGTAACCAATATGGCAGGTATGTTCAGATATTGTAAAAATTTAGTAAATCTAGATTTAAGTAATTTTAATACAAGCCAAGTAATTAATATGAATAGTATGTTTTCTGAATGTATTAATTTGACAAATCTAGATATAAGTAGATTTAATACAAGCCAAGTACTAGATATGCATTATATGTTTAATAACTGTAACAATTTAACAAATCTAAATGTAAGTAGTTTTGACACAAATAAAGTAACAGGTATGATGTATATGTTTTATGGATGTAGTAGTTTAACAAGTTTAAATTTGAGTAACTTTAATACAAGTCAAGTAACATATATGAGTCATATGTTTGATAAATGTAATAGCTTAATAAATTTAGATTTGAGTGGATTTAATACAAGCCAAGTAATAGGTATGAACTCTATGTTTTATGAATGTAGTAGTTTAACAGGTATAGATTTAAGCAATTTTAATACAAGTAAATTAGAAAATATGACTAGTATATTCAGTGGTTGTACTAACTTAAGAAATTTAGATTTAAGTAATTGGGATGTAAGTAAAGTATTATATTTTGCACATATTTTTAATCAATGTAGTAGTTTAACAAATCTAAATATAAGTAGTTGGAACACTAGTAATTCAACTACTATGACACAAATGTTTAGTGAATGTAGCAGTTTAACAAGTATAGATGTAAGTAGATTTAACACAAGTCAAGTAACAGATATGAATCGTATGTTTTATGGATGTAGTAAGTTAAATAGTTTAGATTTAAGTAATTTTAATATGGAAAAAGTAACAACTGTAAATGATATATTAACAGGTTGTACAGAATTGAAAGAAATAAATACTCCATTAAAAACAAGTAATGATAGTATAATTTTACCATACGAAAACTATGTTAATACAAAAAATCCAAATAAAACATATTCTACAATAAATAAAACAGAACATCCAAATTCAGTAAATTTGTCATTAGAATATATAATAACATTAGATAATCAAAATGCAACAGAGGAAGGAAGTACAGAAGTATATCAAATATATAATAAAGGAATATATAGAAACTTAAGTATACCAGAAATAATGACAACAACAGAAAACGAAATAGTAATACCAACAAAAATAGGATACATGTTTGGAGGATATTATACAGAAGTAAATGGAAATGGAATGCAATTGATAGATGAAAATGGATATATAACAGATATTTTCACAAATACATATTATTCATCAAATGAAATATTATATGCAAAATGGACAATAGATGAAGAACAAACAAAAGAATTAAATTACACAGTAGAATATTACAAAAATGGAGAAAAACAAGAAACAGATACACAAGTAGAAAGAAAAACAGTACAAGTGCTAGAGCAAAATACAATAGAAGTGAAAACAGCAGAAATAAATACAAGCAACAAATATGTAGGATACAAACTAGAAAAAATAGAACAAGATGAAGAAGTAATAGCAAACATACCAACAGGAGTAGAAACAGGAACAGTAATAAAAGTATATTATGTAGTAGATGAAGAACAAACAAAAGAGATAAGTTATACAGTAGAATATTACAAAGATGGAGAAAAACAAGAAACAGATACACAAGTAGAAAGTAAAACAGTACAAGTATTAGAGTCAAATACAATAGAAGTAAAAACAGAAGAAATAAACACAAATAACAAATATATAGGATATAAGCTAGAAAAAATAGAACAAAATGAAGAAGTGATAACAGAGGTACCAACAACAGTAGGAACAGGAACAACAATAAAAGTATACTATGAAAAAGATGAATTCGAATACAAAGTAGAGTATTATTATAATGGACAAAAAGATGAAAGTAAAACAGAAATAGGAAAAGGAAAATATGAAGAAGTAATAAATACATATACAGACAAGAACATAGAAGGATATAAACTAGAAAGAGAAGAAAACAATCCATTAACAATAAGTGAAAATACAGAAAGAAATATAATAAAAGTATATTATGTAATAGACGAAGAACAAACAAAAGAATTAAATTACACAGTAGAATATTACAAAGATGGAGAAAAACAAGAGGTAGATACACAAACAGAAAGCAAAACAGTACAAGTATTAGAGGCAAATACAATAGAAGTAAAAACAGAAGAAATAAATATAAGAAATAAATATGTAGGATACAAGCTAGAAAAAATAGAACAAAATGAAGAAGTGATAACAGAAGTACCAACAGCAGTAGAAACAGGAACAACAATAAAAGTATACTATGAAAAAGATGAATTTGAATATACAGTAGAGTATTATTATAATGGACAAAAAGATGAAAGTAAAACAGAAATAGGAAAAGGAAAATATGAAGAAGTAATAAATACATATACAGACAAGAACATAGAAGGATATAAACTAGAAAGAGAAGAAAACAATCCATTAACAATAAGTGAAAATGCAGAAAGTAATGTAATAAAAGTATATTATATAGTAGACGAAGAACAAACAAAAGAATTAAGTTACACAGTGGAATACTACAAAAATGGAGAAAAACAAGAAACAGATACACAAACAGAAAGCAAAACAGTACAAGTATTAGAGGCAAATACAATAGAAGTAAAAACAGAAGAAATAAATATAGTAGACAAATATATAGGATACAAACTGGAGAAAATAGAGCAAAATGAAGAACTAATAGAAAACATACCAACAGAAGTAGAAACAGGAACAGTAATCAAAGTATATTATGTAGTAGACGAAGAACAAACAAAAGAATTAAGTTACACAGTGGAATACTATAAAAATGGAGAAAAACAAGAAACAGATACACAAATAGAAAGCAAAACAGTACAAGTATTAGAAGCAAATACAATAGAAGTAAAAACAGAAGAAGTAAATATAGTAGACAAATATATAGGATATAAGTTAGAAAAAATAGAACAAAATGAAGAAGTGATAACAGAAGTACCAACAACAGTAGAAACAGGAACAGTAATAAAAGTATATTATGTAGTAGATGAAGAACAAACAAAAGAATTAAATTACACAGTAGAATATTACAAAGATGGAGAAAAACAAGAGGTAGATACACAAACAGAAAGCAAAACAGTACAAGTATTAGAGGCAAATACAATAGAAGTAAAAACAGAAGAAGTAAATATAGTAGACAAATATATAGGATACAAACTGGAGAAAATAGAGCAAAATGAAGAACTAATAGAAAACATACCAACAGAAGTAGAAACAGGAACAGTAATCAAAGTATATTATGTAGTAGACGAAGAACAAACAAAAGAATTAAGTTACACAGTGGAATACTATAAAAATGGAGAAAAACAAGAAACAGATACACAAATAGAAAGCAAAACAGTACAAGTATTAGAGGCAAATACAATAGAAGTAAAAACAGAAGAAGTAAATATAGTAGACAAATATATAGGATATAAGCTAGAAAAAATAGAACAAAATGAAGAAGTGATAACAGAAGTATCAACAATAGTAGAAACAGGAACAGTAATCAAAGTATACTATGTAGTAGATGAAAAGCAAACAAAAGAATTAAGTTACATAGTAGAATACTACAAAAATGGAGAAAAACAAGAAACAGATACACAAATAGAAAGCAAAACAGTACAAGTATTAGAGGCAAATACAATAGAAGTAAAAACAGAAGAAATAAATACAAGCAATAAATATGTAGGATACAAGCTAGAAAAAATAGAACAAAATGAAGAATTGATAACAGAATTACCAAACACAGTAGAAACAGGAACAAAAATCAAAGTATACTATGAAAAAGATGAATTCGAATACAAAGTAGAGTATTATTATAATGGACAAAAAGATGAAAGTAAAACAGAAATAGGAAAAGGAAAATATGAAGAAGTAATAAATACATATACAGACAAGAACATAGAAGGATATAAACTAGAAAGAGAAGAAAACAATCCATTAACAATAAGTGAAAATACAGAAAGAAATATAATAAAAGTATATTATGTAATAGACGAAGAACAAACAAAAGAATTAAATTACACAGTAGAATATTACAAAGATGGAGAAAAACAAGAGGTAGATACACAAACAGAAAGCAAAACAGTACAAGTGCTAGAGGCAAATACAATAGAAGTAAAAGCAGAAGAAATAAATATAAGCAACAAATATACAGGATACAAACTAGAGAAAATAGAACAAGATGGAGAAGTAATAGAAAACATCCCAACAGAAGTAGAAACAGGAACAACAATAAAAGTATACTATGAAAAAGATAAATTTGAATATACAGTAGAGTATTATTATAATGGACAAAAAGACGAAAGTAAAACAGAAACAGGAAAAGGAAAATATGAAGAAGTAATAAATACATACACAGACAAAAACATAGAAGGATATAGACTAGAAAGAGAAGAAAACAAGCCATTAACAATAAGTGAAAATGTAGAAAGCAATGTAATCAAAGTATATTATGTAGTAGACGAAGAACAAACAAAAGAATTAAATTACACAGTAGAATATTACAAAAATGGAGAAAAACAAGAAACAGATACACAAACAGAAAGTAAGACAGTACAACTGCTAGAAGCTAATACAATAGAAGTAAAAACAGAAGAAATAAATATAAGCAACAAATATGTAGGATACAAGCTAGAGAAAATAGAACAAAATGAAGAATTAATAGAAAGCATACCAACAGAAGTAGAAACAGGAACAACAATAAAAGTATACTATGAAAAAGATGAATTTGAATATACAGTAGAGTATTATTATAATGGAGAAAAAGATGAAAGCAAAACAGAAAAAGGAAAAGCAAAATACGAAGAAGAAATAAATACATATACAGATAAAAATATAGAAGGATATAAACTAGAAAGAGAAGAAAACAAGCCATTAACAATAAGTGAAAATACAGAAAATAATGTAATAAAAGTATATTATATAGTAGACAGAGAAAATACAAAAGAGTTAAGTTATACAGTAGAATACTATAAAGATGGAGAAAAACAAGAAGAAGATACACA
>CAOJJB010000010.1 GCA_948436975.1 uncultured Clostridium sp.
ATGAAAATGCTAACGAGTAATTAGACTGAATAATAAGTAATATAACATAAGTAAATCTACGAAGGATTACTTATAAAAAGAAAGGAAATTGAAAATATGAGTAGTAACATATCTATACAAGATTTAGATAAATTATTAAAAGCAAATGAAGAAGGGATAATTAGTTTACCAAAGCGCGAAATAGAACTAATCCAAAAATGGAAAAATGGAGAAACAATAGATAAAAGATATAATAGTATTATCAAATTACATATAAATCAATTAAAAGAAAAGAACAGCTTAGATGAAAAACTAGATAATGAGTTTACAAGTTTTTGTGAAAATGCAAAAACGAAATCCCCTCAAGAGATATTAAATAGTGCTTATGAAATAACTGTAAAAGAAGAAATAAAAGATAGCTTAAAAAGTATGGAATTATACCCATTAGAAGTTAGTGCTTTATTAAAACAAAAAGACATTTTAAGTGAATTCTATCACGATTGGTTAAATGTTGATACTCCTCTAGGTGAAGTATTAGAAAATTCAATACAAGAATCTCTTGCTATGGTAACAAGATATTATAAATCAAATAGCAAAGAAAGGTAGGTTTTTAACGTGTGAGCTATGCAATTATACGAAATGCAAAGTACACAATAAATAATTTAAACGGAATTTATAGACATAATGAACGAAAAAATACCAATTACTCAAATAAAGATATTACTAAAGAAAAAGCAATAAATAATTATTCTTTAAAGAATTGTAATATGCCATATAGTAAAGCATTTAGAAAGATAAAAGAAGAAAATAATTTACAGGGGTGGATTAAGAAAAATAGTAATGTAGCTTGTGAGTATATCATTACTTCTGATAAAGAATTCTTTGAGAATATTGGAGAAGAAGAAACTAAAAGATATTTTAAAACTGCTTTTGAATTTGTAAAGAATTATAAAGGATTAGGAGAAAAATACATACTTTCTGCAAAAGTACATAATGACGAAAGTACACCTCATTTACATCTAGTATTTATACCAGTTATCCACAAAAAAGATTCAAAAAGTGGAAAAACAATAGATAAAATCTCCTGTTCAGAGTTTTGGAAAGGTAAAAATAGTTATAAAATTTTACAAGATAACTTTTATTCATATATGGTTAAGTCGGGGTTTGATTTAGAACGTGGAAATAAAGAAGAAAATGAACATATACCAATAGAAAAATTAAAGAAAGTTACCAATTATGAAGTTCAAGAAATGTTTAAAGAAACAAATAATTTAGAGCAAGAAGTAATAACAGATAATGTTGAAGTATTAAAGGAAAATTATAAGCGAGTTATTAGAAAATTTAATACCGTTGCTAAAAGATATACTAAAATTAAGAATATAGTTGATGAAACAATGTTTAAAACAGAGAGACTACAAAGAGAAAATCAAGAATTAAAGCGAGAAAATATAAAATTAAAAAATGAAATTGAAACTTTAAAAAACTTTATAAATAAGACTTTTGAGTGTGTTCATATTTTATTTGATTTCCCAATAGAAAGACTTAAAAGTATAGTTCAAAACTTTTGGGAGAATGTAAGAAAATAAATATTGAGAGGTTGTGAAAAATGAATAAAAGTAAAATAGAAGATTTATACAATAACTTACAAGAAATGATTGTTGATGATATAGAAAATGACGACAAAATAGATACTTTGTGGAATGAAATTAACGGAATTGATGAATTACTTAAAAACACTATATCTAAAGAAGATTATCAAATATTTGATGAATACTTATCTAAAGAGGCAGATTTAATTGATTTAGAAAGAAAAAAAGCTTTTGCTTATGGTTATAATCTTTCAAATAAATTGATGATTGAAGCTATGAGAGAATAAACTTAATATGATTTGGGAAGTATTTATTACTTCCCTTTTTATATGTTTAAATAATTATATATGATCTGTATAGTTATTCATGCAAATATAATTTATTATTCATAACTATAAATTGTAAATTATCTTTCTATTATTTATTCAAATGTATATGATTAGCAATCACAATGCCATAATCAATTAAAAATTTCTTTTGCTCATTAGTATATAGATTTCTTTCATTTAATGCTTCTTCAGTAGCATGTCTAAAACAATGAATTATTTTTCTGTATTCCTTTACGTTGTCTTCGGTAATGTAACCTAAAAATATATTAGCATAATCTACATTTATAAACTTACCATTTATCTTTAACATATTTTCAAGCAAGTTACTTAATTCTTTTAATCTTTCTTCTAAAGTCATATTATCAAATTCAGCACCTCTAGTTGAAATCATTTGTATTTTCTTGCTTAATTCTTCTTCTATTTGTTGAAAATTATCTTTTTTTATAAAATCTAATTCATTGACTAACTTCCTTCTTTCAGCCCAAGTAACAGTGCCTGAATAATTATCTCTTGAATGTATAAAATCTCTGATACAATCATAAGAAAATTCTCCTAATCTTGTTGGTCTTTCTATAATATTAGGAAATTGTTTAATATAAAATCCATTAACCTTTAGATAATAACATATTAAAATGAATTCTATATTTTCACTGTTGGAATGTGTATTTGTTGGCATACATAAATCTCTAAATTTTTTAATTATATCGCTAGTATCAAAATATGTAAAAGCAAAATAGTTATCTGCACTATATATCAAATCTCTAAATTTATAATAATAATCATTTTCATTAACTTTGTCAGTATAAAACTTCCATAAATCCACAACAGCACCCTCTTTCAAATTACTATTTGTTTAAAAGCATTATATCATAAACTTTAATTAAAGAATACCGTTTTATGATATATACGTACCCTTATATATTCTTAAATAACTATATATAATATTAAATAATACTGTCTAGGAATTGTCTAGGAAAAACTATTTTAAAAATCTACGTAATTATTGATATACAACAGATACATAAATTTAGTTTCTCCTAGACACTTTTTTGAGTTTGTCTAGGAAAAACTCTAGGAAAAACGTTGTAACGCTGTATTCGTCTAAATAATTTTAAATAATCTCAAATGATAAAATGCCTATTTCTAGGCATTTTGAGATACTACTAAATAATTTTGAATAAAAACAAAAAGTACTGAAAACCGCTGTTTTCAGTACTTTTATGGTCGAGGTGACAGGGATCGAACCTGCGACCTCATGGTCCCAAACCACGCGCGCTACCAACTGCGCTACACCTCGTTATATATAAAACTCTTCTAAAAGAAGAGTTTTGGTGAACCGGAGACGATTCGAACGTCCGACCCACGCCTTAGAAGGGCGTTGCTCTATCCAGCTGAGCTACCGGTCCGAAGACAGTATCTATATTAACATATTGTGGGAAAATTGTCAATATAAAATTAATAAATTTTATGCTTTAAATTTACATATGGTTTATCTAAATTATGAATTTGTAATATTAAAGAAAGTTGTTTTTAAAAGTGATCGTATATTGGTATATATTTTTTTAGTTAATGTACTCTAATAAAGGTTTTAAGTATTTCCTATCTGTCCAATCACATTTTTCTCCTACTGCACTCATTAATGCTTTCATCCAAGGCTCATAAGTATTAGGGTCTTTTTTTGATATTACCTTTTCTAATATTTTGCATAAAATTCTATCTTTAAATGTCATATTTTTTTCATCCCAAGCACCTCTACCATAGAATGTGGGAATATTTATCAAATCTTTTTTTAGATTATGTAATTTTATTTCATTAAATGCTTTTTCTTCAAATGGAGATGCGCCAACACAAAATATAACTAATTTTTTGTGTTTTAATACATTATAGTTTTTTCTTAAAAATGATAACCCTACTATACTAGAAGCATATATACCACCACATAAAATTATTATATTATATTTTTCAATATCTTTTATTTTTGCATTTGATGTTTCTATATAATCAAAATTGGTTTCTTCAATTAGCCAATTTACATATTTTTTTGTTGCACCATATTTGGACTGATAAATTACTATACCTTTTTCCATATTCTTTATCTCACTTTCAAATTAATAATGCTAATAGTAATTATATCAAAAAGTTATATAAAAGTATAGAAAATTAATTTAATTCTATATTAAAAATAGGAAAAAGTTTTATTTATTAGAATAATAAACAAAAAAAGAAGTGTAAATCTTAAATGATTTTTTGGGAAAATAAAGATAGAAATGCAAATATTGTTTGTGGTGTGGAGTTAGAGGTGGATTTTAGAAAGGAATTTCCGAATGCCCGTTTTGCTTTGGTTGATTTGGAAAGGTATGTTGATAAGGTAAGAATATATTTGAAGTACAGTTTGGAGGATGTTCGCTGAGATGAGAATAAAACTGTTTGGAACTTTACTCATAGTTAGGTCGGGATAAGAGGTTTAAAGTAATAAAGGAAATATTTGAAAATCCAGTATTAGACAACTTTTATGAAACACGAAGTAAAGGATTATTATCAGTTATATTAAAAGAAAATAACTTTGATAATTCGAACATACAAGATGATTTATTAAATACGATTGAACAATTAGCCTCAAATAATGAAGTGAAAAAACAACTTTTAGAAAGAGTAAAGAATTATTGGTGGGATAAAAAATACACCGCAAAGCAGTGTATTTGGTATGCCCGGAGGGATTCGAACCCCCGATCTGCAAGTTCGTAGCCTGCCATTCTATCCAGCTGAACTACGGGCACATATAAAATTTTAATTAAATTATTATGTAAAAGGAATTTCATTAAAAAATTTTCACACTTCTTTATGAAATCTCTAAATATCAATATATGTATGGGTTGTATTTGGTAGTCAATTGCTCTATATAACTAAGCTATGAGTACATTACAATATAAACAATTATAAACTCCTAATATTAATTTGTCAATAATTTTAAGTATATCGCTTGCAAAAAAAATATATAATTGTTATGATAATATATAGAAAAATCTTATAGGTGATTATAAAGTGAAAGAAGAAAATAAAATAAAACATAAAAAACCAATTTCTAAGATTTTAATAATAATAATTATAGCATTTATAATAGTAATAATAAGTGCAAGATATATGACTGATGAAGAATTTAGAAATTATGTGGATATTAATATTTTAAAAAAAGAAGTATTAGAATCAACTCTTACAACAATAGAAATTAATACTGACACAAATCCATCTATATATTCTTATGATAAATATATAACAGTTCTTAGTAAAAATAAACTTAAAGAATATACTGTAGATGGAAAAATTGCAGCAGAATTAGATATGAGTATATCAGTTCCATTAATAGCATCTAATGAAAAATATATGGTAGTAGCAGAAAAAGATGGACAAAAGTTATATTTAGTTTCAGGAACAAATATATTATGGGATGGAGAAGTAGAAGGAACAATTTCCAATGTAAATGTAAATAGAAATGGATATGTTAGTATAGTAATAAAAAACACAACATATAAATCGGTTGTAGCATTTTTTGATGTATCTGGAACAGAATTATTTAGATCGTATGTAAATACGAGTTATGTAGTATGTACAGATATTTCACCAAATAATAAATATTTGGCAATAGGAGAAGTAGATTATTCTGGAACAGTTATAAAGTCTTATGTTAAAATAATTTCAGTAGAAAGCGCACAAAAAGATCCAGAAAATTCAATAGTATATATTTATGAATCAGAAAATGGCAATATCATAACAAATATGAATTATCAAAATAAAGATTATGTTATATGTATGTTTAATGATTATATTCAAAAGATTAGAATTGGATCAAATGAAAAAGTATATGAATTTAATACAAATGATTTATTTATTGATATAAATCTAAAAAACAATATTGCAATTGTAGATAAACAATCATCAGGGTTATTTTCATATGAATATGAAATAGTTATTAAAAATGCTGATAATAAATTAGAAAGTTTATATATTTTAAATAGTGATTTACCCAAAACTATTAGTACGAGTGGCAATAATATTGCACTAAATATAGGAAACGAAGTTCAAATTGTAAATACAAGTGGATGGTTATTAAAGAAATATACATCAAGTAAACAAATAAAAGGTCTTGTAATAGGTGATAGTATAGCAGGAATTATATATAAAAATAAAATAGAAATAATAAGTTTATAAGGGGTTAAAAATGGGAATTTTAGTAGATATAATAATTATTTCAATAATTATTTCAATATCATATATAGGATATAAAAAAGGATTAACATCTGTTTTATATAAAATAATAGCATTTATTTTATCAATAACAATAATGTTCATTCTATATATTCCAGTTTCAAATACGATTATAAATAATACTCAATTAGATGAAAAAATTGCTATAATAATAAAAGATGTTTTACCACAAGATATGATATCATCTGAAAAACAAATTGAAGAAGATGTTGGAGCTTCAAAAGGTAGTATAAAAATTATAAATAATTATATTTCAGAAGCAATAGAAAAATCTGAACAAGATACTGTAAATTATGTTTCTATACAATTATCTTATTTTCTAGTAAGAATAATAACAATGATAATTCTTTATATAATATCAAGAATTATATTAATGGTTTTAAAATTTGCTACAGATATAATATCAAATTTGCCTATTATAAGCACTTTTAATAAATCAGGTGGTTTAATTTATGGAGTTATCAAATCGTTTATAATTATATATGCTATTTTAGCAATATTTTCGGCATTTTCACCAATAATAAGTTCTTGGGGAATTATAAATGCTATAGAAACATCTTATTTAGGAAGATTAATGTATAACCACAATATTATATTGAGTTTAATATTAAAATAACAAAAGATAAAACAGACATAGTCTAATATAGAGGTGTTTATTTTTGAATAGAATTAATAATAATAGAAGAATAAAAAAAGAAAAAAGAAGTAAAAAAGATTATAATGATAAACAAGAAAGAATGAAAAGAAATGCTAAAAGAGATAAAGTAAAAAGTATTCCACGTCATAAAAAAGAGAATTTAGTAAAGATACCAAATAATAATTATTACAAAGAAAATAAAATAAAAAAACAACAAAATCCAAAAAAGCATATTGGAGAAAAGAAAAGAAAAAAGAAAAAGTTTTCGTTATTAAGATTATTATTCAAATTATTATTTATAGTTTTTTTACTAATTGTAATATTAGGATCTTTATTTTATTTTAAAGTTAAAGAAAATGGTGGAGGGATGAGAGGAGCATTAATAACAATTTTAGGATTATCTCCTGAAGAAATAGAAAATCTTGATACTTTAAACATTTTATTATTAGGAGTTAGTGAAGATATTGATTCAAAACTCACAGACACTATAATAGTTTGTTCATATAATCCTAAAAAACAAACAGCATCTATGTTATCAATACCAAGAGATACGTTTGTTGGAAGTAATAAGAATAAAGCTAAAGGAAATGATAAGATAAATGCTTTATATAATAAAAGTCCTAAAAAATTATTAGAAGCTGTATCAGATATAACAGGTATTAATTTAGAATATTATGCTGTTGTTAATAATAAAGCTTTAATAGAAATAATAAATATAATAGGATATATTAATTTTGAAGTACCAATTGATATGGATTACGATGATCCAACTCAAGATTTACATATACATTTAAAAAAGGGAATGCAAAAAATAAATGGAGAAAAAGCAGAAATGCTATTAAGATTTAGACATAACAATGATGGAAGTTCATATCCACCAGAATATGGAGATAATGACTATGGAAGAATGAAAACACAAAGACTTTTCATTTCAGAAACCCTAAAACAGACTTTAGTTATGGAAAATATATCAAAATCAAAACAGATAATAAATACTATTTTAGATAATATAGAAACCAATGTAGATACTAATAACTTATTACCATATATACCTGTTGCAGTGGATTTTGACATAAACACTATAATAAGTAAACAACTTCCAGGAGAATCAGTAAAGTTAAATGACTTATGGTTTTTTGTATATGATAAAAAAGAAACAAAATCTATTGTTAAAAATATACAAAGTCAAATAAATGATTAAATATAAAAAAAGCTTGCTTTTTTATAAGCAAGCTTTTATAATAGTTATAATTTTTATTTTTTCTTTCTTTTTCTTTTTTTCTTAGATTTTAATATAGAATATGATAGTAATAGTAATATAAATCCAATAACTACAAGTATAATACTTGCATCAATTTGTTTTTCAACATTAGAATTAGCTAAAACATTAGCAAAGTATTCTGTTCCATCTATATTATATTTTACTTGCCCTATAATACTGCCTTTATCGATTGGTGCAAATAGATTTTCTTTTAGTATTATTTCAGGTGTAATTGTACTAAAATTTAAGTTTTTATTATGTAAGGCTATAATATCATTGTCAATAATTATTTCTAAGTGTTTAGTGTCTTTAGTTCCATTATCAATTTCAATAGTATCAATAACAGAATTTTTATGAACAATATTGCTAAAAGTATAATTATTATAAGCATATTCTAGTAATTTTTTTGAATCAGTATATCTTGAATTTAGGCCATTAGATGTTTTTCCAGCATTTAAAATAACAGAAATAAATTCTAATCCATTTTTAGAAGTTTTAGTAACTAAGCAATTACCTGCTTGTGTTGTATGTCCTGTTTTTACTCCAATTGCATTTTCATAGTAATAGTTACGACTATTTTTATTAAGAAGTTCATTTGTAGTAGTTAGAACTCTATCTTCACTTTGATATTTATTAGTAGAAGGTAATGTATATTTAGTTTTACATACAATATTTTTAAATGTTTCATTTTTCATAGCATAATCTGCCATAAGATATAAATCATAAGCTGTTGAATAATGATTATCATTATGTATGCCATTAGGATTTACAAAATGTGTATTAGTGCATCCTAATTCTAAAGCTTTAGAATTCATCATATTGGAAAATTCATTAATAGAACCACCAATATATTCTGCTAAAACGAAAGCAGCATCATTAGCAGAAGGAATAAGTAGAGCATGTAGTAGGTCATTTACTGAAAGAATCTCTCCAACTTGCAAATTACAAGTTACATATCCTTGAGGAATATTTTGTAAAGCTGTTTGTGAAACTGTAACCATGTCTGATAAATTAGAATTTTCAATTACTAAAATACCTGTTAAAATTTTTGTGGTACTAGCAGGATACATTTGTTTTTTTGAATTTTTTTCATATAAGATTTGTCCAGTACTTACTTCTACAAGTAAAGCTGATTCCGCATTTATATCTATTTCAGTAGCAAAAGTATATATTTGAATAGATATTATAAATATAAAAGTTATAAAAAATATTTTGAACTTCATATTTCCTCCATAATATAAGTTAATATTTTACATGATATATCAAAAATTAATAAAGTTCAATAGAAAGGAGTACAAATGGAAAATAAAAAAGAAGTATTAAAAACTACAATTATTATTGTTATTATTATAGTAATTGTAATATATAATTTTGTTTTAAAAAAAGATGAATTGGAAGATTTAAATTATTCTGAACTAGTAGTTAATGAAAATATAGAAAAAGATAAAGTAGAAGAAATAGAAAAAATAAAAGTTTATGTAATAGGACAAGTTAATAAACCAGGTGTAATAGAATTGGAATATGGTGCTAGACTAGAAGATGCAATTATATTAGCAGGTGGTACAACAGAAGAGTCAGATCTTAGTAAAATTAATTTAGCATGTAGTTTAGAGGATGGACAAAAAATATATATACCAAGTATTAACGAGAAAAATTCAGACGAATATATAATCACACAAAACAATGATGGAATAATTGAGCAATCTAATATTAGTAGCTATAATAATAACAATTCGAAAATTAATATAAATACAGGTGATATAGATGAACTTTCAAATTTACCAGGAGTAGGAAAAGCATTAGCGCAAAGAATAATTGTATATAGAGAAGAAAATGGTAAATTTAAAAAGATTGAAGATTTAAAAAATGTAAGTGGTATTGGTGATAAAAAGTATGAAAATTTAAAAGAATATATTTGTATCAAATAAAAAATCCTCAAACACTGTTGTTTGAGGAATAAAAAAATAAATCCTTGTTCTTAAAGGATTTATTTTAAATTACTACTAAGCGTGTACATTTCCAGCAAAGTTTTTGATAATTTGTAATATACCACTTGCTGCAAATAATACTATTGCACCTACTACATAAACAACTGCATGTTTTTTGATTTCAGCCTTATCGCTAGGAGCAGCAGATATGTATTTAATTGCAAGAACTATTAACATGATTATAGCAACACCGATACCTACTACTTGAGCAACAGTGATAATACTTCCAATGATTCTATTCATAGAATCAGATGCACCTGTTGTATCTTCAGCAGAGCTATACATGTTATTGATATCAATTTCTGAAGCTTTATCTGCATTAACAAATGTAAATGTTGATGTAATTAATAGTAATGCTATTAAAACTATTGATAATAGTTTTATTGTATTTTTTTTCATAATAAAATCCTCCTTTATTATACTATTTATATTATATACCATTTTTTAACCTTTTTCAACAAAAAATGAGCATATATCCATTTATTATATATTAACATATATTTTTTATGGTGTAAATATTTTTTTTATAAATTTTTGTATAACATATTTGTATAATATATTATACTTTTTTAGTTTTATGTTATATTTAATTATGTAATATTAAATTTAAATTATTTAAGTGTTTTCCAAAGTTCTTCTTTAAATCCCACTAATACAGTGTCTTTGCTTACTAAAATAGGACGTTTTATAAGCATCCCATTACTTGAAAGTAATTTGATTTTTTCATCATCAGAACAATTTTTTAATTCTTCTTTTAAATTCATGCTTCTATATAATAATCCACTAGTATTAAAAAATTTATTAATTGGTAGGTTACTAAGTTCTATAATAGATTTTAATTCATCATATGTAGGTGTATCAGTAACTATATTCCTTTCTGCATATTGTAGTTCATGTTTGTCAAGAAATTTTTTAGCTTTTTGACAGGTAGAACATTTGGGATAATTTATAAAAGTATAGTTCATTATATATATAATCCAATTAAATTTTGAATTGTCTCCTTTCTTTAAAATTTTATATTTATAATAATACAATTTACTCAACTACTAAAAATAGTTGCTTTTTTATATTACTTTACTATTATAACATGTTTTTATGTAAATTTCTAGTTGTTTTAGAAAAATTTGTTATTAAAGATTAATGATAATTTAAAGTATTTTCCAATTTTTAATATTGATTTTTAAATATATTAAAATTATAATAATTGTGGTGATCAAATGAATGTAATAAAAAATTCTAATAAAAATTTAAGTAATATAGGAATTATAATTTTTAGAATTATTTCTATAATAATAATAGGTATTTGTTTAAGTGTATTGTATAAATGGCATCAAAATAATATTCAAAATAATGATATTATACATGAATTATCTGAGTTTGTATCTTTAGAGGATACGAATTATATAGAAGGAAAAATAGAATATGAGAATGAGAATAGTGAAAATAATATTGAAGATAACAATGAAAGTTTAAAGTTATTAGTTAATTTTGATGAACTAAAACACAAAAATTCTGATACAGTTGCTTGGGTTAAAGTAAATAATACCAATATTAATTTTCCTGTGGTTCAGTCTGTTGATAATGATTTTTATTTGAAACGAAATTTTAATAAAAATCCAAATGGTGCTGGATGGATATTTGCAGATTATAGAAATTCTTTTGATATACTAGATAAGAATACTATTGTTTATGGACATAATAGAAGAAATGGTACAATGTTTGGTAATTTAACATATTTAATAGGAAACTCATGGAACTTTGAAAATGAAAATTCTTATTTTTATTTTTCAACAGAAAAGGCTTCTTATAGAGCACAAATATTTTCTGTTTATATGATGAAAGCTACTAAACTATCTATACCTAATAAATTTGATGACAATATGCATTTTGAAAATTATATTAAAGATTTAAAAAGTTTAAGCATTTGTAGTTTTGATGTGTACGTTTCTAGTGATGATAATATTATTACTTTGTGTACATGTGATAATACTAGTCAAAATAGAATTGTTGTTCATGCTAAATTGATTAATTAATATGAATATTTTTTGAATTATTGAATATGATATATTAAAGTTATTAATATTATGTAATTTAAGAATGCATAATATTGATTAAATGGTTTAGAAAACTTTTATTTTTAAAAGTGTTGACTTTTTATCTTACTTATATTATAATCTTATTTGTTAATACATCGCGGGGTGGAGCAGTTGGCAGCTCGTTGGGCTCATGAAAAATTGTGGCTCTATTTAGAAATAGATAGATGAACTGTGGATGAATTCAAAGAAGGCTAAAATAATTTTAATTATCAAGCTAACTTTGAGCCAAGCTGAAAGTACACTTTCAGAAGGTGCAGAGACTACTGGAGGAATAAAGTTTCCTTAATAACCAGCAAGAGTATCCACTACCTAAGGCGATTCTGCTATGGTAAAGACATAGTCCAGCCTATAATGAAAGTTATAGATAACTAAACCCAAAGGTCGGAGGTTCGAGTCCTCCCCCCGCAACCAAAGATTGAATACCTACACTTGTAAAGATTGTAGGTGTTTTTTTATGTGTATATAACATTCTGGCTATGCTAGTAGTAACATAGGCTTTAGCTTTGTAGCGAAGCAACTCCTTTCAGGATATAATATCAATATGTTTCGACGCATAATTGATAAAATAAATGAAAGGAGTTGCGTATCATGAATAGTATATTCAATAGAAAAACTAAAGAAAAAAGCACTACATATGATACAATGTCAAGTTTATCACATACAAAATGGAATTGCAAATATCATATAGTATTTACACCTAAATATAGGAGAAAAATTTTCTATGGACAGAAAAGATTAGAAATAGGAAAAATATTGAGAGATATTTCAGATTGGCAGGAAGTGAAAATTATAGAGGCGGAAGTTTGCCCTGACCATGTTCATATGTTTGTAGAGATACCACCGAAATTATCAGTGTCGAAATATATGGGAATATTGAAGGGCAAAAGTAGCCTCATAATTTTCCAGAGGTGGTCAAATTTGAAATACAAATTTGGCCAACGAAGTTTTTGGTGCCGTGGCTACTATGTAGACACGGTAGGTAAAAATGCAAAAAGAATAGCAGAATATGTAAGGAATCAATTACAAGAAGATATGATGTATGACCAAATATAGATAAAAGAATATAAAGACCCGTTTAACGGGTCATAAGAGACGCATGCGTCGAGACAGCTATGAGCTTTGAGGCTCTGCTTGTAACATAGGCTTTTAGGCGTTATGAGTAAAAAGAAAAAAGATACGATAGTTAAAGTGGGCACAGAAATATGCCAATAATTTTTGTAGAAATAAAGCTGATTTTGTTGAGAAAATTAAGATTTTGTGATATATTTATAAAAAATTTAGGAAAAAAATGATAGAAGTAGATAATATATAGGAGAAAGCATACATCATTATCCTAAAAAAGATAAATTTGAATTTGTAGGAGTAGATAAAGTAGTATTTGATTTGATATAGGAGGAAAAATGAGAAAACTAGTTAGATATGAGAAATATTCAAGAAAAGATATACATGATGTTTTTTCGCCAGATACAAATTTTATACCACAAACAGGATCCTGGGGACAACATGGAATAATAAGAGTTCCAGGAACACAACATGATTATATATTTGTAGTAACATATGGAAAGAAACAATCGGGTCATAAATTTGATGAAAATATAGATGAGAATGGAATTCTAACATGGCAATCACAACCTTCTCAAACTTTAAATGAATCAAGAATAATTGACTTTATAAATCATGATTATTTAAAAAATAATATATACTTATTTTTAAGAACATCTGATAAAGAATATTATACATATATGGGGTTATTAGCATATGTAGACCATGATAATGAAAGAGAAAAACCAGTTTATTTCAAGTGGCAGATTTTAGACTGGAATGAAGACAATTCAAATAAATTAATAAATGACCCAAAAATAAATACATATGATATTGAAAAGCTTGAGACTAAAAAATTTACATTGGAATTAAATGAAGAAGAAACAGAGTATTCATATAAATATGAAAGTAGAAAAGGAAAAAATACAAATGAATTTTATAGCAATAAGAATATCAATTTTGAGGGAGAAATAAAAAAGAATACAGAATTAGGAAAAAAAGGTGAAGACGTCGTTGTAGAATATGAAAAAACTAGACTTATAATGGAAGGAAGAGAAGACCTAGCAGATAAAGTTTTTGCAACAAGAGAAATTGCAGGAAATGCTGAAAGATTTGATGTGCTTTCATATGATAAAGATGGAAATGAAAAATATATAGAAGTAAAAACAACTAAAGGAGGATTAAATAATATATTTCATATATCAGAAAATGAAGTTGAATTTTCTGAACAATATAAAGATAAATATTATTTATATAGGGTTTATAATTTTAATACAAAAACTATGTCTGCATATCTAAAGATTATAAAAGGAGCTATAAATAGAGAAGGACTAAAAGTAACAAATTATACTTGTAGGATAGGAGGAAAATAATGAAAATATATAACAAACTTGTTAGAGATAAAATAACAGATATTATTGCAGTAGATGGAAGAATAGCCAAATACAGAATATTAGATGACAATGAATATAGACAAGAATTAAATAAAAAGTTACAAGAAGAAGTAAAAGAATATTTAGAAGATAATAATATTGAAGAATTAGCCGATATAGTTGAAGTTATTTATGGAATATTAAATTCTATGGATGTTTCAATCAAAGAATTTGAAAAAATAAGAATAAATAAAAAAGAAAAAAGAGGAGCGTTTGAGAAAAAGATTTATTTAGAAGAGGCAGAATAATGGATAAGTTAATGCAATAAATAAAACAATTCAATGAAGAAAGAGACAGAGATAAATTTCATTGTCCAGAAAATCTTGACAAGTCAATTAAGATTGAATTAGATGAATTATTATAATGTTTTCAATGGAATAGTGACAATTATAATAAAGAAGAGGTTTGTGAAGAATTAGCAGTTATTTTTACTTATTGCATTCAAATGGCTATCAAACTAAATGTAAATCCTGAAGAATTTATATTAAAAAATCTCATAACCCGAAGGTCGTAAGTTCGAGTCTTACCCCCGCAACCATTTTTGAACGTTTTTAAGCACTCTTACAGAGTGCTTTTACTTATCACAGAATAACACAAAGTGTTACAAATACTGGGGTGTAGGTCAATGATTTCATTTTGTACTTAACACAACTTATCATAAAATGATACCCGTATCGACTTCAATTTGCATTCCATTGCATTACACAGGATAGTAAACAAACCTAGTAATATCAATAAAATCAGAAACTAATCGAGTAAAAATAGCATTCAAAAATTAACATAAGGCACCAATACAAGGTGTCTATTATTATGTCTAAACTACTTCTAATACTAATAAAACTTGTAATAGAATCCGACTTAGTTTAAATTGAAACCAAGGAGGTAATTTATGAATGAAAATAAGATGAAAGAATGTTTAGAGAAACTGGAAGTGCCACTAACCGAGGCACACAAAATCACTCTAAACAAAGTAGTAGCAGACTTAAAAGCTATGAAGGTCAAAAGTATTGACGATTATGTTGAAGAATTCTACAAGGTATTTGAATTTACTTCAGATGAAAGAGCCAAAAGATACCCAATGCTAATGGAATTATACATTAACTTTATGAGGGAAATTCAAAATATGGACAAAAACTATCGCTTATTAAGAAAGACAAAAATCGAAATAGACCAAGCAATAGAAAACACCTGTACCAAGGGGCAAATGCAATTAGTAGATTGTTCACAATGTATTCAAAGCATTATCAATGATGAAATGGCAGAAAAAGCCTTTATATTCGGTTATGTTATGTGTAACGAGATAAAGAAAGAAACAAAAAATATCTTTGAATAAATAGTCAATATGGAGCAATAAATTAAGGAATAAAACAAACCTTAAATTTATTGCTCTTATTTTCGCTTATTTAGGGGATAATTCCCCCACTAATTTATTATTTATTTAGTTATGAAATGAACTATAATACAATAAGCACAAGACGTCTCCCTTATGACAGAATTATAATTAAAGAAATCAAAATTGGAAAGGAGGCGAATTATGAAACAAGACCTAAAACAATTACAGAAGATAGAGGCAATCGAAAGACTAAAGATACTACAAGATAAATTTGGACTAATAGGAATAGTTAAAAAAGAGTTTGAAAAAGATGATATCCTATATTACTCTGAATACCTTAATAAACAATTTCCTGCTATGCTATACTGGATAAGTAACAATCAAGATTACGAGAAAACAATCAAGCAACTTGAGAAAGAACACAATATATTAGTATATCATGCCATATTAACACGTACAACTTTTGGAAAGTTACTAACTTTATTATGCGTATCAGCAAATCAAGATGAATGGAAAAGAGACAGAGACGAATTGACCGAAGGTCTGCCCTGTGCCTATGTTATGAACTTAAATGACGACAATTGTTCTGAATTTGGTTGTGTTCAAATAGCAGGTGCCAAAGGTGGTATTACTAGATTAGCCTAGAAGATAGAAGGAGTAAAAGTTATGAAAGATAACGAGAAGAAACAAGAATATTTAGAAATATTTGACAAAGTATTTGGTACTAATACACAAAAGTACATTGATTTAAGCCAAGTGCCACTAATAATAGGATTGCATAATGCCATAAGAGAAGGACTGGACGATTACAACAAAAAGTTTAGAAAGTTAAGAAGAAAACGAAATCGCTTATTAGATGAATTACAAGAAGACTGGACGGAGGAACAGAAACAGTTATTTAACGAATATTGCGAGGTAACTTCTCAAATGGATGGAGAAATCGAGGAGCAAATCTTCGTATTCTCAATTATTCTAGCCAAAGAGTTTGACCGAGAATGTGAAGTTGTTAAAAATCAAGCATAAACAAAAGGACGTTACCAAGTGTTAATCAATAACATACTTGATAACGTCCTCTACTTTACAATTCAACATATAACAAATCTTAGCCAAGACCTCGAAATCAATTCTACTGCAACTATTCTTACGCAAGTTCTGTATAGTTTGAAAGCGAATATTCGCTTTACTACTCAATTCATAAGTGGTAACTTCCTTCTCTTTCATAATTCTATCTAAATCAATTTGAATTGTACCATAATTCTTATATTCAAAAAGTTCTCTATCTAACATAAACATCACGCTCCTAGACTTATTCTAAAAGCATTTTATTATAAGAAACAAAAAACTTTAATATATTGTCGTGTAGTACTTTACAAACATTAAAAGCTGTGATAAGATGAGATTAACTATATTAGGAGGAAATAATATGTATTGTAGTAAATGTGGAAAAGAAATAGCTGATAATTCCCAATTCTGTGGGAATTGCGGAAAAGAAATAACAGGAAACAACAATAAGAATAATATACTAAATGCAGATAATCTTCAAAATATAATTGAATTTGTGAAGAAGAATAAAACTGTCGTAATAGTGATTGCAAGCATTATCGTATTAGTGATAGCAATGTCTTCTATATCAAATCATAAAAAGAAACAAGAAAGAAAAGAGAGAATACATCAAGAAATATTAGACGGATTAGATTATAGAGGAACAGAGTTGAGATAGAATTAAGAAGGGTAATATAGAATATGTATTGTACCAAATGTGGAAAAGAGATACCAAAAGGAAATTCAATTTGTAGTGAATGTAATGAAAAGGAAAGTAGGCATAAAATGGAGCCAAACAAAGTGATAATTCTTACTGTAATTATAGTTCTAATACTAATATTAGTTAATACGGGTTTGTTTAAGAAAAGTCGTTCCACTTCTTCACTAGAATTAACAGAAAAAACAGGAGAAAACGCATTTTGTTATAAAGAAGGGTGTTCTAATATAAGAGTAAAAGGAAGTATCTATTGTCAAGGACACCAAATACCTACGTGCAAAGTAAAAGGTTGTGATAATGTAACACAAAGAGGTAGTGAATATTGTAAAAAACATAATAGATAGGAGGAAAAATAATGTATTGTAGTAATTGTGGAAGTGAAATACCAAATAACGCAAAATTCTGTGCTAACTGTGGTAATGCTTGTGTGGAACCAAAACAAGAAGAACCAATGCTTAATAATGGAAATACTAATCAATTCAATAATTCAAATGGATATACAAATAATACTAATAATTCAATGGCAATAGCAGGTCTTATATGTTCAATAATAGGACTATTTGTATGTGGAATACCACTTGGAATAATATCAGTAATCTTAGGTATAATTGCACACAAACAGGCAGTTATAAACCGAAGTAGTACAAAAATGATAACATGGGTAATAATATTAGGGGCGATAGATATAGCATTGCCAATAATTATAATAGACTCTTGGTTTAGTCTAATATTTTAAAAGGAGAAAAGATATGTATTGTAATAAATGTGGAAAAGAAAATAATGATAGTAATAATTATTGTAATTATTGTGGAGAAGAATTAAAAGGAAATGCAAATCAAGTAAATAGCAATTCTATAAATAATATGGGGAAAGATAAATTAACAATTAGACAAAATTCAAATGGTAATACCTTATATATAATTGGAACGTTAATATTCATTCTAATAGGATTATGGATTTTATTAAGTGGAGAAGAACTATTTACATCAAACTTATTAAATTTTATATTCAAGTTAATAAGTTTGATAGGTGTAATATTCTTTGGATATTTTATGATATTCTTTATTAAAAGAAGTCAAGAGAATACAGATTTAGTGATAGTGGATAAAAATGGAATAACTGATAACAGTACTGTAAGTTCAATAGGATTTATTCCTTGGAAAGATATTGATAATATATATATCAATTCAATGTTATCTAATAAATTCATATTAGTAAAATTAAAGAATGAAGAAAAATATTTGAATAAGGCATCTTTTATTAAACAAAAGCTAATGTTAGCTAATAAGAAGATGGGATATGAAATTATAGCAATAACATTAAATTCTACTGGAATTCAACCTGAAAGTTTTTTACAGGAAATTTTAGAATATAGAAAGAGTTTAGAGATAAAACAATGATAAAAATAGTCATTATAAGTCCACTAGCAATAGTGGGCTTTAATTATCCCCCCTTTACTTTTATTTCTTAAGCACTAGCACATCAAATAAGATTATGGCAAAATTAAGATATAAAATTAAAGTAAAGGAAAACAAGAAAATGAAAATAATCAATGTCAAATATGACAAAAACTATATTAAAGGTCATTGTAAAACCTGTGATTACGGAGCAAGATATATAAACTATTTCACACTATACTATGATAACGGAGAAGAAGACGAAATCAAAATTGAAAATTCCTATGACTATGTTGTGTCTGAATGGGATTTAATTCAACTGGTAGTACACTTCATAGATAGAGAAAAATTAGTAGATAAGTTAAAAGAAATGGTAGATAATGCAGGAGCCAAATTATATATAAATGATAATGAAATTCTATAAAAGCAACAAGTTCTGCCATACTTGCCATACCTGACAGGGTAAAAATGACACTTTAAAAAATTTAAAGGTTACCATACCTGCCATAGCTGACATAGTAAAAAAGCATATTATAAAAGTTAATCTGCCATAGGTGCCATACCTACCATAGTAAAATTACGATTTATAAATCTTATTTTGCAGATTTTGATACTATACTAGGCACGAGCATTTTCTTACTTTAGGGAAAAATTAAAGTGCCAAAATTAGATATATACCCAATGAACAAGTTGCTACTTCTCTATTCTATATATAATAATAAATATATAAATCGTATATGAATATAAGAACATCTATACACTCATTCCCAATAGCAAATTAAATATATCGTTTGAAACGAAAAATCATATAAACAACACAATCAATAAAATAGTGCAGCACTAGAAAATAAGCCTCCTATACTGTTATTATAACGGTATGGGAGGTAATTTATTATGAATGAAAAGATACTACAAAACAGTATTGAACAAGCACAAAAGATAATTAGCCAATCAAAAGACTGGCAACAAACCTATGAAGAACAATCAAAAACACTAATAGACAACAAATCATTATTAGACCAATTTCACAAGCAAATCAAAAGTTACGAGGCAATTCAATTCTATCTAGTGAAGGTCAACCCTACACAAGATAACATCTTCACAATTCGGAGTAAGATACCAAGGGCAACCTATCGCAACAATAGAAATAACAACAGATGATACTACAATAACAACCAAAGAATATGACGAGAGCAACAAGAGAACCTATAATTGTGATATTCAATTAAAGCAACACGATCTGAATACTAAAGAGGCAAATCAATTCCTAACCTATTTCAACAAGGAGATGAAACCTAAAATCAAGATTGATGAACAGGCACATATAGAAAGTATGCTATTAACAGAATTCTCAAAAACAAGTTCCTATGACAAGCTACTAACAGGAATTCAACCCTGTAAAATCAATCAAAACCTATTTTTTCCTATACCAATCAATCTAAACCCTAAAGAAGATACAGGATATATCAATATTCTAACAAGAACCAAAATAAGAAAGCTAACAATCATAGAACCTATAACAGAAACACAAACCCTTGAAACAGTATTAGCAAATGCAACTTCTAAAGCAATCTTTCTATTGAATCTACTTCATACGAACCAAGGGCAAGAATGGTATAAAATTCTAGGATTTCACGGACGAGTAACACCCCACCTAACAATTAAAGTTGTAATTGCAATTCCAAAGAACCTAGTACCTAAAGTTAAAGAATTTGAACCATTTGAATTAAAAGCCGAAACAGATAGTATTGAATACCACTATATGACCTATGACACAGACCAAATCAAGATAACATCTATCAAAACCACATTGAACAGTTAAGGGGGCAACCCTATGCAAATAAGAATTCTGAAAGGCACCACTACTATTCGGTCGGTGCCTTAACTGAAATAACCACCTCAAAAGGTACTAAGATAATGTGTGATTTTGGAATGGATTTAGATGATATACTACGACTACCTGAAATAGAACGGACTAAATACAGGAGAGCCAACCTACTCTCGGAGTATGTGTCAGTCATTATCATCGGAGACCATTACGGACGAATAAATGAGGTACTTCCAACAATACCTGTCTATATGTCCGACCAAGCAAGGAGCATAATCGAAACCGTCTTTAGCTTTACAAGAAAAGGTAAGATAACCCACCCCACAATAGATATAAGAGACCAAGAGCCATTTTACATTAAGGAAGTTAAAATAACACCATACACAGTCGACCACTCGGCATATCGGGGCCTTTATGTTCCTAATAGAGGCAGACAATAAAAGGGTACTATATACAGCAGATTACCGACAACATCGGGATAAAGGGTAAGCTATTCAAACCTACTCTAAAAAAGATACGGAAAGCTAGATGTCCTTATAACTGAACGGAACAACCCTATCAAGACCAAATGTAAAAGCACAAACGGAGGCAGAACTCGCAGTCGAGATAGCAGAAAAAACAAAGAATTACCGGGCAGATTATAGTTCTTACCTCAACAACTACGATAGACAGAATAACTGTCCTAACGAGACTAGCCAATAGAACTGGCAGAACTATTATATGGGATATTCTACTAAATATGGTACTTCAAAAGGTAACTCAAGCAATTCCAAACTGTCTCAACTCTTCTAAAGTGTACTGCTATCTCCCCTCATACCTATACCGAATGAGAAACAAAGAGCCATACAGTCAATACATAGAGCCATACCTAAACAAGATAAAACAAACAGGTAAAAAGTTACATGAACGGACGATTTATAATGAATTGCCGTGTAAGTATGTGGCGAGATATAGAAAAGCTAAAGTTAAAAAACAAAGTATTAGATAATTGTTGCGTTGTCTACTCTCTATGGGAACGGATATAAAACACAAGACGAACCTACAATAAAATTCCTAGAGAAAATGGACGAGTTAAAAATACCAGTCATAACCTGCCATACCTCACGGACACGGAGACCGAGAGTGTATAAAACAAGTAATAGATATAACCAAGCCTGAAATAGTTATCCCAATACATACAGAAGTACCCGAGGCAATAAAAGAATTAACAGACAAAGCAGTTATTCTACAAGATATGGAAATATATGAAGTTAAATAAAAACCAAAATATTATGAATCTTAATATAAACCAAATAAGGAGCGAATAAGAAAATGGCAAATAAACCATATAATGAGATAAAAGCTAGTATAGATAAATCTAGCCTAACAAGTAAGAATAAAAAGATATTACACAATATCAACAAATTATTATCGAATTACGATAACAATAAACAGCTACAACTACCTATCCTAATATTAACAAAAGATATAGACAATATAGATATAATGTCTATTGAAAAGCTAATAACAGATATGCTAAAGAAGTATAATGTGTTCGGTAGTAAGCTACTAGATACAGTTAAGCTAATAGATGTTTATTATAAAGACCTAGACACTAAACTAGAGAAAGAAAAAGCATATAAGATACAGATAGACGATAAATCTCTATATTGGGGAAATACTAAAAGTTACCTTGATTGCATTGAACAAATAATTGACACTAAATGTGTATTCATATTATTAGAGTGTATGACAAACACCCTAGAGGAACTAAAAGAACATAGTATATGTCAAAAGGCAGACTACATCTTATCTAATAAGAGTACAGTAACAGAACTAGCAAACAGACTACTAGATAGATACAAGCAAAATGAAATTGAAACAGATATAGACATTAAGGAATTAAAAGCATTGATAACAAGCAACCTAAAAACCGAAATATATAAAACAGACGAAATGTGCCTACAATATATGTATTCAAAATCGCTAAAGTCGTATATCTCATCTAACAAGAAGAACTTAGATATATCAGATATACCAGTATTAAAAGAGAATGAGAATGTTGAAAAGCAATCAAAGAAACAATCGGCAGAACTTTCTCAATTAGTAGGATTGGAATATATCAAAGATGAAATAGATAAAATCATCAAGTTTGCAACATTTAATCAACAGGCACGAAAAGACAACCCTAATGTACTCAAAGAAAATCTGAATATGTGCTTTCTAGGCAACCCACGGGACACGGCAAGACAACGGTCGCAAGACTAATCGCAAAAGAATTCCATAAAAACAAGATAATTAAAAAAGATAAGGTTACAGAAGTTCTACCAAATGACCTAATGGGAGAATATGTCGGTTGGACTAGAAGAAAAACTAGAGAGGTACTAGATAAAGCCAAAGGTGGTATTTTATTCATAGACGAGGCATACCAAATCGCAAGTACAGGTTATTCAGAAGGAAACCCATTTATGCAAGAGGCATTAACAGAATTATTAAAATATATGGAGAACCCTGACAACATAGTAATATTTGCAGGATATAAACAAGAGATTGAAGAGATGATAGAAATTAACCCACGGAATGAAATCAAGAATAGGAATAAAATTAGAATTCCAAGATTACACAACAGACACTCTAAAGAATGTATTATATAAAGAACTAGAACCATATAAACTAAAACTAGACCAAGGAGCAGATGAGAAAGTTATCGAACATATTGAACAAGCTAAGAAGAATACAGACTTTGGAAATTGCCGATATATAAAAAGTCTAGCCCAGCAGATTATAAAGAATTATGTATATAGTAATGATAAGAGTAAAATCATCAATAAAGAGTGTATTCCAATCGTAATGGAACCAAAGAAAAATGTAATCGGCTTTAGATAAAATAGATATTTGATTATTAAAATCACTAGCTACAATAAAAATAGTTAGTGATTTATTCTTTTATTAAGCTTATTTTAGCTTTTTTGCCCACAAAATACCAAGATACATTTTATTTATTTTGTTAGATAGAAAAGTGCCAAAATTGACGTATTTTTTGCGTTGTCTATACCCAATGAACCAATAAAGCTATGTATCAAAAATTTTTTCATACAAGATTTAATGGCGAGGACAACTTTGCCACTAGAATTTTATATAAAAATAATATAATTACAATAATAAACATCGTATATATGAATAAGGGAGAATTATACAAAGATTGCCAATAGGTAAAACAACTCAAATCTTCCCAAGGAGAAAACAGGTATATTCCCCTGTTATGTCTCAAGAATGATAAGTCAAGGTTAAGAGAATAGTTGTGTAAAATTAAGTGGGCATTATACACTACTATTCTCAAATGCTCCAAAGTAAGTAATTTCAAGTCTGACACTCTTGACAGGCTAAATTCATATAGATAAAATTTACATCTGACAGTACAGACAGACCAAAAAAGATATAGAGTGAGTTAGGAATTGCCCTAACTCACTTTAACATCTATATATTATTCAATGATTGAATATAACTGCTTATACTCATAGCAGTTTCCCCTTCTGCTAATGAATTACAATACTGTTGATAGTGGAACTCTACTTTAGATTTACTAAGGTCAGCTACTGTATAATAATGACCTCTAACCTTATCAAAAGTCCACCTATTAGGCATATAGCCAAAATCTAACACGGTACTACAAAACTTCTGATAATCAACATCTACCAAATCTCTTTCAATGCACCAAGTATAATATTTAGCATAGTAAGAACCTTTATCAATTAACAGATTGATAGGGTGTTCCATTATAAAAGCTATAGCAGAATTCCCCTCAAAGAAGTAGTTTAATGTATCTTGTTCAATACTTTCTGTAGTATGAAAGTGTTTATCTGCCAATACCCTATTATAAGCCTGTATAGCCATAGTAGCGATAATATCTAAATACTTAGGTTGACAGATTTCTGTTCTCATATCTACATTACTATTATTATCGAAACTAGCAGGAAATGGAATAACCTTAAATCTTCTAACCAAACTTTTGTTGAAGTTCTTAAACTGTAACATATAAGTAGTTGCAATCAACAATGTAGCATAGGGTCTAAACTCTAATTCCACACCCCCAGCACGACTAACATTGAATGTAGCACCTGACACAATAGATTGAATCTTCGCTAAATCAATATTCTTCACTTGTTGTATATCGTCAATGATATTAGCCGTACAATTATACAATGATAACAAACTTCTGTCCTTGGATAAATCAGACAATTTAACGTGGGAACAGTAATCGCCCAATAAATGCTCCACAATATCTAGGTAAGTTGATTTACCATTATTAGCACCACCCTTTAGGATAAAGCCGAAGTTGGAACTTATACGACCTAACTAGGCAATAACCTAAGATTTCAAGATATACAATAGCCAAATCGCGGTTACCACAACTTAATGTATTCCCGAACGATTTAACAAATTTTACATCAGAACCATTGGCAGATACTACATCAGGTACATAGTTAGCAAATATCTTATTCGTGAAAACGTATTTATCAGGAGTAAAATCTGTAACTTCCTGTAATGTAGATGTATCAAGAATACAGTTGTTGTAAACAACATACTTCTCGTCTGCTACTTCAAGTTTAGGTGCACATCTACTTAAATCATAGAGAACTGCCCTAATATCTGATAATTTAATCTTAGGTACTAACTGTATGATGATACTCTCAATAATCTTAGTGTCATTAAAATAAATGCGACTGTATTCATTATAAATGTAAAGCATATTATCTATACTGATAACTCTAAAATTATCTAATATGCACTTAGCAACATTGTATGGTTGCAACTTCCTACCGTCAAAAAATTCATAATCTAACGAAAAGTCTTGCACATCATCAGAATTTATTATATAATCTTTAGTAATAGAGGAAACAGAGATTGTCTCTGTCTCCAAAATGTCTGATTGAGATGTTGTAGTTTGGTCGCTAGACATCTCTTTTTCATTTAATTGGTTCATAATTAAACCCCCCCTTTTTTAATTTATTTGAAATCCACCAATCAATAACAGATTTCTGAAATACAATTTTAGTTCCCAATTTATAAAATGGAATTTCTTTAGTACGAATTAACTTCCTTACCATAGACTGAGAACAGCCAATATAATCAGCTACTTCGGTTACATTCATAGTGGTAGAAGTTTCATTTTTCATAAAATCACACCTTTCTTAATAATTTTACTTGACAAGCTTTATCAAATATGTTACTATGTAAGTATAACAGGTAACAATTACCTTGTCAAGAGAAAAATGTAAAAAAGTTGACTTTTTTTAAAAAAAACAACATTTTTGAAGGAGGTGATGAAATGAAAGAAGAAAAAAACAGTTATTTAGAAGTTTTAGCAAGTAGATTAAAAACGGCAAGAAATGCAAAAGGAATGACAATAGAACAATTAGCAAATCAAATTGGAGTTCAAAAACAAACTCTTAATTATGTTGAACTTAATAAAAGAGGAAGGGGACTTACAATCTCAAATTTAATAAAAGTAGCAGATACTTTGGAAGTAACTACAGATTATCTATTAGGAAGAATAGATGATTTATATGATGTTTCAAATGCTATTGATAACAGCGAAGATTGGCACAATGATACATTAGGTTTACGCGATAAAGTCATCAATGAAATAGAAATGCAACAGTTACCTTATGACTTAAATCAATATATATTAGTAACTTACATTACTGACAATGTGCTTAGAATAGTTTTATCTACTATAAAAACGAAAGTCATGAATAAAGAAGAATTGAATAAAAATGAAATGCAAAAATTATGTATATTAAGTGAATATTTAAAATACATAATGAGGCAGGAAACAGAATGCTATCAGTATTTGGATTTCTTAATATCTAAACAAACACAATATAGTTATAATACAATTAACATTGAAATTGAAAGATTACGTCAATATAATCATAATAAAGATATGGCAATAAATTTTGAAGATTTATCTATGTTCCAAGAATTACTTACAAAAATGGAAAAGATGTTTTCTATAACTATTGATGAAAAATTTAAAAATGCCAAAGATGAAATGATTAAAAAGATAGTAAAGAATAATATGTATTATCGTGAAATAAGTAAATATTTTACAGAAACAAATAAAGATTTATAAAAAGTCGAAATAAAGACTTCTATATTATTATAAAATTCAATCGAAAGGACGATAAATATATAATGAAGTTTATAAAAGTTATAAGCAATAGATTAGAATAATAGTTTGGATTTATTATTACATAATAAACTGTGAGTGAAATTATAATATGTAAATTACACTAGCAGTTTAAAATCTAATACCTGAAAGAACATAAGCCAAGTGATGACAATATCACAATGTAGGTTCTTTTCGTGGTGCAAAGGAGTGTAATAGTAATTATGAGTAAAAGACGTGGAAATGGCGAAGGCAGTATATGGTACGATACCAAAAGGAATAGATGGACAGGTCAATATACTGCTTATGGCAAAAGAAAGACTGTGTATGCCAAGACAAGACAGGAAATTCAAGAGAAGTTACAGAAGAAATTAGTCAGCATAAAGGAAAACAAGTACATTGATAAAAGTAAATTAACAATCAATGATGTAATGGAAATACTACTAGAAGAAATCGAGAAAGCTAACATAGTAAATGAAAATACTCTATTGAGAAAGAAGAAAGCAGGAGAGATAATTTCTAATAAAATGTATATAGCAACCATACCAATTCAGCAAGTAAATCCAGCACAAATTAACGATTGTTTGCTAGAACTTACAAGCTATTCAAATTCGTACATCTCAAAAATCTATATGTTATTACAAAATGTATTCAACAAGGCAATGTTACTTGGAATAATTGACAAGAACCCTTTTCAAATTAAAGGTAATATTATAAAACCAAGGAGCAAGAAACCTGACAAAAAGATAGATGCCTTAACAGTAGAGGAACAGAAAATATTTATGCAACAGTTGGCACAGAAAGACTACAAATATAAAGACGTATTCTACGTTCTAATTGAAACAGGAATGAGAATCGGCGAAGTATTAGCATTAAAAAGAAGTGATATAGACTTCAATAATAATATTATACACGTTCGTAGAACATTAACTAAAGGAAAGGACGATAAAATTAAGTTAGGAGATAAAACAAAAACTTATGCAGGAATGAGAGACGTACCACTATCAAACTTCTTAAAAGGAATATTGAAGAAGAATAATAGTTTTGACTTCTTATTCCTATTATCAGACGGACGGATTTATAGTGCCACGGAACAATCAATAGTCATTTTAAACGTATTGCGAAAGATTGTCATATAAGGGAAACTATCCACCCAATCATTAGAAATGGAAGAACAATCAATCTGAAATACAGTACAGTAAATACCCATATGTTAAGGCATACATACGCAACACGTTGCATAGAGGCAGGAATAAGTCCAGTAGTATTACAAAGAATACTTGGGCATAAGGATATACAAACTACTTTAAACACATATACATCGGTATTCAATAAGTTTAAGGATAGCGAAGTTGCAAAACTAGATGAATACTTAGTAGCACAAAACCTACATTAAAATATATCAATCAAAAGGAATAAACTAGGAAATAAAAAATTGTCCTAATTTATTCCTTTTATTTTGCATTTAGTTAAAACTTTAATAATAGGTACTTATTATACGTTTAGTTAATTATGCAGGAATGTATAGGTAGCACTTGCAGATACCCCAGCAACAAGATTATAAAAGAAGATAACCTCTAGCAATAGGAAATCTAAGAAAGGAGTAAATGTAAGTGCCAAGTATAAAGAAAGAGCAAATACTAAAGATTAACAATGCGTGTAGCAATGATTGGGAATTAGACACATTTTATCATCTATCTTATGGAGAGAAAACACTTATAAAAAGAATAGAACTAAACGAGGAAAGTTACCTACACTTCAAATTAGAATACAATTCAAGTAATCAAATAGAAATACGCATAGACAAATATAATATAGATAAAGCCACAGGATTTGGAGTATCACAAGGACAAGGAAAGCATAAAATATTAGTAGAAACTCAATCTAAACGTAAGAATATCAATAGTCTAATTGAACTCACACACGAACTAGATAACAATAAACTAATGGAGATAAACCAAAATGCCTCTATATCAAGTGGATATGGAATGATTAAAGAAAGTGATAATTTCTAAAGAAAACATATAATTGAATATAATCAATCATAAGTAGAGTGCCTATTCACTCTACTTAAATTATGCTAAGAGGGCGACATTAACATTGACAGTAAGGGCATAGTATGATAATATAAGAACAATAAATTTGAACATTGAATAGTTGGCGTAAACCAGTAATAGCAAGGCTTTTAAGGGATATTTTTTAATAATTGCATTACAACTGCATTACTTTTGAATGTAGTATGCTCGATTTTTCGCAGAAATAGAGGCTTTGAAAAGAGTACAATTTTTCTTCCCGCAACCAAACTTATATCGTTACAGCTATCTAAGTTGTAGCGATTTTTTATATTCTCCAATTAGTTAACAATAATGCTTAAAAATGGCACTCTTATGTCAAATTGGGTAAAAGTTGGGGAAATAATTCTCCTAAATCGTTGATATTTCTAATAAATATTCAGTAAAAGACTATGGGAAACCTAAAATATTTTTTAGTAGTCTTTTACTTATTTTTTATCGTGAAAAGTTTAATGGCTTTTGTTTTAGCATTAGTGAAATCAGAAAAAAGATTTTAGACTAATTTTTGTGGTAGTAGCAAGTTTTCTAAAACATTTCCTGCTTTTTTGTTGTGAGAAATAATAGGATGCACATAGAAATTAAATGTTGTTGTAATTTGTGCATGTCCTAGTCTTGCTGCTACATCAATATTTTGTGATATTAAAAGTGTAGCATTTGTGTGTCGTAATCCGTGAAAGTTAATTACAGGTAGCCCTATTTGAGCTACATATCTTACAAACCATTTGCTTATTGTAGAAGGGTGCATAGGTTTGCCATCAGCTTGTACAAATAACCTATTAGAATCAGTCCATAATTCGCCATATAGCGATTTTTGTTCTTCATACCATAATTTATATTCCTCAAGTAAAGAAATTACAAAATCAGGTATTGCTACTTCTCTGATAGAGCTTTCTGTTTTAGGTGTCTTGGTAAATACTCCTTTGTCTGCTAAATATTGACTAGAACGATTTATGGATAAAATACCAGTTTTAAAATCAACATCTTGCCATTCTAGTCCCATTAGTTCACCAAGTCTTACGCCAGTGAATACTGTTAGAATGATTGCAACTTTGTATTTTATTTGCTCTTCACTAAGTTTAGTTAAGTTTTCTAATAATACTTTACATTGCTCATCATCATAGTATCTTCTTTTAGATTTTTTAGCTTTTGGTGGTTGAACATGTTCAGCAGGATTAGATACAATCAATTGCCAATATATAGCTTTGTGTAGCATTGCACGAAGTAATCTATGATGCTCTAATATAGTTTTACCAGATAAAGGTTTTAAAGTTTTACTTCCATTGTTATCTTTTTTTCTAACTAACTGTGTATCTCTACTAAGTAAATCATAGAATTGCATAATATCAGTAGGTTTAATCTTGTTAATGTAGAAATGTCCAAAGTAGGGTAGAAGTCTTGTTTCTAACATTCTACAATATCTTTTGTAAGTTGATGGTGCAAGTTTTTTTGAGCCATAATCTCTTTTCCATATTTCAGTAAATTCAGAGAATTTTAGAGATTTACCTTCAATGAACATACCATTTTGAACATCTGCAACAAATTTAGCAAGTTCTATTTCTGCATCTTTTTTACTTCCATGTACAGTTTTTGTTTTCTTAATAAGTTGTCCTTGTAAGTCGTATCCAGCAAGACAACTTAATCTGTAACTATTCTTTCCTCTTTTTTCAATACTCCCAGCCATTACCTTTTTCACCTCCTTTCAGGCATAACTATGGGAGGGAGAGTAAATAATACATTTGTTAACAATATTAATTATGTAATAAATGATAACAAAACGCAATACTATTACATTAATAATTAAAATAATCTAAAAGCATTTATTAAAGTATAGAAATAGTATATACTATTAATGATAGAAAGTAATTTAAAGAGGTGATAGATAAATTTGAAAGATATATTAAATAAGTTTCCGACTAAAGAAGAAATTGAGAATGAATTTAGAGATAAAGTTGTTGAAACTATAAATTATATAAAAAATTTTTCTGCTTATGATATTTTTACATATTTTTATTTTGATTATAAACTAAGTCTTGGCATAGAAGATAATAAAGATAAGATATTTTTGAAAAATAAGAAGATAATGTATCTACAAATATTATTTTCTTGTATAGATAATGGTAATTATAAAACTAAAAAATTAAAAAAAAGCCATTTTAATAAAATAGAAAAATTTTTAGAAGATTTAGAAAAATTTACTATAAGTTATGAATTAGTTCGTAAACAAAATAATGGGCTAACTGAAGATGAAATAGATTATATAAGACATTCAGAATCTTTTAAAGACTGGAGTGGAAAAAGGTATGACATTTTTGAGATACAGCATCATAAAGATTTATTGACACTTATTGAAAAAGAATTTATGGAAACATATGGTTTTACACTGAATGATTTATATTCAGGAATATCTAAATTAAAAGAAAATTTTTATTTTAAATTTGAAAATAGTATAAATAGTTTTAGTACTATAGTAAAAAAAGAAAAAATTATATTAAATAATAATGGTATAGAGATTCCTTCTGATGGAATTGATGAAAGCAAAAAAAATAAATTAGAGAAGTATTATAATGATTTTTATAGTTTAGAATTAGCAAATATACAAAAAAACACAAATTGGACTACTAGTTTTTTAGATAGATTTATTGTTGATGCAGATGAGTATAAAAATTTTACAAAGGGTATAAAGATAGAATCATGGAATAGTATAATTAATAAAATTAAATATAAACCTTTAATAAAAATTAATAATCAATATTATATATTATTAGAACAAAAATTTTATGATAATTTTGATAAAATTGCTATACAAGGTATATGTGAAAAGGTTAGTAAAGAAAAAGGACAAGAATTAAGAGCAAAATATACTTCTAATATAGAAAAAGTAGTAGCTACATATTTTAGAAATATATTAGATACTGAACAAATTTATATAAAAAATTATTATGACTATAATAAGAAAATTATAGAAAATGATATTTTAATTATGTATGATAACAATATTTTTATTATTGAAGTTAAAGCTGGAAATTTTACTCCTGAACTAGCAAGTGAGGATTTTGAATCACATAAAAAATCTTTAGAAGATTTAGTAAAAAAAGCAAATAATCAGCAAGATTGTCTAAAGAAATGTTTGATTGAAAAGAAAAAAGTTACATTTTATGACGGCAACAATAAAAAAAATAGAAACAAAAAAGTAGATATAGTAATAAACAGAGATACAAAATTTTTTAAAATTATAATAACAGCTGAATCATTTAATGATATTGAAGCTAGAATTGATAAGGTAAAAATTGTATCATTAAGTAATGACACATTAGTATTTTGCTTAGATGATTTAAGAGTATATAGTGAGTATTTTTATAATCATCCATGTTATTTTATACAATATTTGCAACAAAGGAAAAAAGCAATAGGTAACAAAAATATAGATTTAGTAGATGAATTATATCATTTAGGAATGTGGATTCAATATAATTATTATAATGAGTATATTAATGAAAGAATAAAGGATTTTGCCCAAGAGGAAGATGTAGGAGAATTTGGATCAGTTTTTATTTATGGTGAAGATTGGATGGAAGAATTAGATGCTTATTATAATAATTTATGGTTTAACAAAAGAAATGTGGAGAAACCATATAGAAAAATACCATTTGAATTAGAAAGAATCATAAATTTTTGTGAGAAAAATAATGAAATTGAAAATCATACATATTTTACTACTTTTTTACTAAATCTGAATCCTAATATTTTACCACAAATAGAAAAAATAATTTTACAATCTAAAGAATTTTACAAAAAAAATAATAGACCTAAATATCGGATATATGTCTTTAGTAGAAAAGGATGAAAATAATATAGATGCAATATGTATTTCTTCAATTCATAATGAAAATGATGTAAACGAAGAAATTTTAGTAAAAGATACATATGCAAATATGTATTTAGCTAAGAATAATAAGGTATTAAATACATTTTTGTATTATAATAAAAATGATGAAATAGTAAATATTCATTTAAAAGTACTATTTTCAACGGATATTGAAGCTAAAACATCAGAAATATTAAATATTGCAGAGAACTTAAGAAGGAAAAGGGGGTTAAAAATAGAAAGTAATAAAATAGGCAGAAACGAATTATGTCCTTGTGGAAGTGGTAAGAAATACAAAAACTGCTGTGGTAAAAATCAGTAATACCAATGCTTGTAGCCAATTAACAATTATGAAAAATATAATAAAAATAGCAGTTTGACATCCATTTGACAGCGAAAAACCAAAAATAGGATGTCAAAATCGTAAAAGTATTGATAATACTGGTTTATAAGACCGATGTCAAAAAAGACTATAGTCAAAAGAGTTAAACATTTTTATGTGTAACTCTTTTTTATTTACTAAATTTAATTATTTAGGAGGTAAAGCTATGGTTAATGTAAGAAAGAGAGGAAAGGGGTATCAGTATTATTTTGAAATAGCATCTGTTGAAGGAAAAAGAAAGCAAAAAGTAAAGTCAGGATTTAAAACGAAATCCGAAGCTTATAATGAAGGGATGAAAGCCTATAACGAATATACTGAAACAGGTCATTCATTTACACCATCTACAATATCATATAGTGATTATCTGGATTATTGGGTAAAAGAACATTGTGAAATTAATTTAAAATATCATACAATAGAAGCTTACAAAAGTATTATTAAGAATCATATAAAACCCAAACTAGGATTTTATAGATTATCACAAGTAACAACATCAACACTTCAAGAATTTATAAATAATGTATATGTAGAAAAAGGATTTTCAAAAAATTTTTTAAAAAATATATTAAAAGTATTAAAAACATCATTTTCTTATGCGACAGATGTTGTAGGATTTATTAAAGAAAATCCTGCACTTAAAGTTAGATTACCCAAATATGATATTCCAGAGGAAGATCCAGCACATATATTTTCTAGTGAAGAAATTGATATGATTTTGAATAGATTTCAGAATAATCATGCAATGTATTATGCTTGCTTAACTGCATACTTTACAGGTTTAAGAGTTTCAGAAGTATTTGGACTTACTTGGGAAGATATTGATTTAGAAAATAAAACATTAACAGTTAATAAAAATATATTAAAGAAAAATCAAAAATCTGCTACACATGGTAGACATATAAGTGGGAAAGCAACAACAGTATGGTACTTTGGAACTTGTAAAACTCCTAGTAGTTATAGAACGATTGAAATTGGAGATACATTGGTAAAAGCATTAAAAGAATATAAAGATGAACAAGAAAAGGATAAACAAGAATATGGAGATTTATATATGAAACACTATGCTAAAGAAGTTCTTAATCCATATACTAAAAAGCCAGAAATTAAAATTATAAATGCTTATACGGAATTAGAAGTAGCATTACAAGAAGTTAATTTGGTATTTGTAAAGCATAATGGTGTATTTGAGGGAACAGATACATGTAAATATCCTTTTAAAGTTATTCATTATGAATTAGGAATAAATTGTAGATTTCACGATTTTAGAGATACTCATGCTACAAGATTAATTGAAGCAGGTGCAGATATAAAAGCAGTTAGTAAAAGATTAGGACATAGTAATATTAATACAACTTATGAAATATATGTTAGAGTTACTTCAAAAATGAAAAATGATGTTGTTCAAAAATTTGAAAATTATGCTAATATTCTTGAAAATTGCTATTAAGATAAATATTTTTATATTATAGAGTTGATATAAATATCATCTCTATTTTTATTTTTAAGAACAAAGTAGAAAAGGGGGAAATGAAATTTGGATGAAGAAAATAAAATAGGTTATTATGCAATTATACCAGCGACAGTTTTATTTAATGAAGATTTAAAAGCAAATGAAAAATTGCTGTATGCTATTATAACAGTATTATCAAATAAAGAGGGTTATTGTTTTGCTTCTAATAAGTATTTGGCAAATTTATTGAAGGCTCAACCACATACAATTTCTAAATGGGTTTCTCATTTAAAAGAAAAAGGCTTTGTATGTTTAGATATTATAAAAAATGAAAAAGGTGAGATTATACAAAGAAGAATTTATCCAAATGATACACCCTATTCGATAAAAAGGACATACCCCTATTCGACAAATAGGACAGAGGGTATGTCCCAAAAAGGACAATATAATAATATAAGTATTAATATGATAGATAGATTATTTAATTATATTATAAATAAAGAAAGCGAATTTCCAGAAGAATTTTCTAAAGTAGATTTCAATGAAATAAATAAATTACTTGAAAGATATGAAATGCTTTATACAAAAGAATCACTAAAATATATATCAGAAAGTAATTTAGAAAAGATAAAAAATATTATTTATGCAATATGTTTAATAGCAAAAGATAACTTACAACATTTAATACACAAAGTTAGTAGAGATAAAATAATAAAAATATACAATGATTGTAAACTCAAAGAGGAAGAATACAAAAATGGGACTAACGAAATTGAAAGTTTCATGAATTATTATTATAAAAGTATAGTAAATGAATTAACGAAGGATAAAAGTCCTTCTTTTTTTATACCAAAAAATAATGAAATAAAAGATATAGGAGGCTAAGAATATGAAAGAAATACTAGAGAAATATAACAAATTGACAGATGAGGAAAAAAATGATTTAGAAGATTTATATTTTTTACATCAATTGCAATTACAAATTAAGAAAGCTAAACAATTAGGTTTAACTATGTTAGAAGAACAAATATTATATAACAAAGGAAAAGAGTGCTTAAGATTTTGTAATATTAGTGAAAAAGAATTAATTTCAAGACTGTTAGAAATGTTAAAGTGTGTTGATATAACGGTTCATGATATAGATAAATTAAAAGTTAGAGAACTTATAGAATTACTTTCTGATAACAAAGGTGATTTTAAAAATGAACCAGAAATTTTAGTTGCTTTAAAATATGGAAAATTCTATTGTGTATTATTAAAAGATGAGAAGGAATATATTTTTATTTATGAAAAAGAAGATGGTACTCAATATGTAGATAGATATAATATAGAGGATTTATTCATTTTTATAATTAAAAAAAGATTATTAGAAAGAGGAGAATTTATTGTATAATTCTGCTTTTAAGAAAATTGAGTATTATTTATATAATTACGATTTGATTGATTGGAATTTAGGGATATTAGAAAATGATATACAAAATTTTGATTATAATCAAAATTATAATAAATGGATAAAAAGTCAAAGTAGTAGTTTAGAAGAACAGGCTATAAATAATATAAACATTGAAAGAAAAATGTTGAAGATTCTTAGATGGAAAAGACTAATTACTGAAATATTAGAGGATTATAAGATAAAAGATAATTCAAAATATAAATTCATGTATTTAAAATATTTTAGAAGATTAAAACCTTTGAAGATACAGGATAAATTAAATATATCTGTAAAAATACAAAAAGATATACAAGAAGAAATTTTACAATATATTCTTTTGTCTGCCATAAAAAAAGATATGTTGAGAGTAGATTATTAAGATGAAAGCAAAATGTTGATTATGAAATATAAAAGCAAATTAACAATATTCTTAATAATTACATTTACAATTACATTTTGCATATCTTTGTATTTAGTGATTAAAGATTTTATACAATATCAAGAAAATAATAAAATTACAGAAGAATTAATTGATGATGCAATTGAAATAGATTCAAAAACAGAAGAACCCTTAATTGATTGGAATTATTTAAAATCTGTTAATGATGATATAGTAGGATGGATTGAAATTGAAAATACAAAAATTAACTATCCAATATTAAAGGATAATGAGAATTTATATTACTTAAAACATACTTATAATAGAAAATTTAATAATAATGGTTCAATTTTTGTAACTGATTCTAATTTTTTTAATACAGAGGAAACAGTAATATATGGACATAATATGCGAAATGGAACAATGTTTTCGATATTAGGTAATTATTTAGATAATGAATTTTTATATTCACATCAAAATATAAAAATTTACACTCCTACCCAAAATTATAATTGTAAAATATTTAGTTGTTATTCAATAGGTATTGAAACAGAAAATGATAATATAAAGGACTTAAATTATCAAGAAAGAATTAATTATTATAAAAATAGTAGTAAGAATTCTATTTCTAATGTTGAGATAACAGATAAAATAATAAAATTATCTACTTGTTCTTACATTAATGCAAAAACAAGACCTACCAACCAAAGATATTATATAATTGCTACCCTAGAATCAATAAAATAAATAACATAAACTTATAATGGAGGTAATATGAAAAAAGAAGAAAATTATAAAGTAATTTTAGGAAAAAATGATTTAACACAAAATTTATTGGCTCTATGTATATTGTCAGATCATGGAAGAATAAATTTACTTGATAATACTTATTATCAGACTAAAAAAGAGGAAATTGAAAAAGATGAAGGCATTGGAAAAGGTATGCCTTTTTTGTCTAAAGATTACAAGAAAAGGATTTTGGAAATATCAAGGGATATGGCAATATTAAGCCAAAATGATTTGTATAAGTTTATACAAAATGAAATAGATATTTCAGATAATAAAGAATATGAAAGCATAGAAGATAAAGAAACTCCAAATTATGATTATTAAAGGAGAAAACAATGTTAAAGATAATATTATCAAAAATTAAGCAAACAGAAGATAAAAAGAAAAAAGTTGTTGATAAACAATTAAAACTTCAAAGTGAAATAGATAAATTTGATTTAGAATTGAAGAAATTGAATTCATATAAAAAAGAGTATGAAAAATTGGAGAAGAATGTTACAGAATTTTTAGAAAAGAAATAGGTGGTGATTATAATGAATGAACAAGATGAAAAAATACTTGAACAGTATTTAAAAGATTTAAAAAAACAAAGAATTATTATCTCATTGATTCTTTTTCTAATTGTTATCATTGGCTTTATTTTTTCTAAAGAATATATGAAAAGAAATGGCGATTCTCTAAATATCAATAATGAGGTGATAGAAGTAAAAGAGCAAGAAAATAGTGAATTAGTAGAAATGAATACTACAAAATATGAAAATGAAATTATCCAAGAAAATGTAATAGATAACACAATAGTAGATGTTATTCAGGAGGAACCAATTGAAAAAATAGAGATAAATGAATCAAAGGAAACAGTAAATATAGGAGAAACTATACCTAATGATTCAACATCAATTACATCTCAAACAGAAACATCAAATATATACGAAAAACCTAGTAGTAAATATTTTTTATTTACAGAAGGTTATACAATGGAAGATGTATCAGAGGCTGCACAAAACTATTTGAAGTCAAGTGGATATGCTGGTGAATGTGTACCATTACAAGATTCCGAAGGTGTATATATAGGAATGAAAGTAATTTTTTACTAATTTTAAAATTTTTACTAAAAAGGGGCTGACAAATTTTTTTGAGCACGTTACAATAATAATAGAAAGGATGATGTTATATGAAAAAGAAAAAATTTATTATCGTTTTTATTATTATAGTTTTAGTAATTATAGGAGTTTTAGCATTTGTTCTATTTACGAATTATAGAGATTCACAAATTTCTTTAATTCAAGATAATGTAATTATAGAATATGGAGAAAGTTATAATCCAATAATTGATGATTTAATTGATATTGAAAAATTTAGTTTTATTGATAAAGATAGAGTAGAAATAAACTCTAATATTACAAATGAAGAAAATAAGGATTATCCAGCAGTTGGAGAATATGAAATAAATTTATTATATAAGAAAATTAATTTAATACAGAAAGTTGAAGTAAAAGATACAATATCACCAGAATTATCTGTAGATGAAAAAATTGAAATTTCAGCAGAAACAGATTTGGAAAATTATGATTTTAATAATTATATAAAAGTATCAGATTTATCAGAAGTAGAAAAATATAATATTGATTTTTCTAACATTAATAAAGATGTAGCTGGTGAATATGATGCTAAAGTTTCAGTTAAAGATGTATATGAAAATATTGCAGAAAAGAATGTAAAAATTGTTATTGCAAAGAAAGAAGATACTTCTAATATTGAAAGTAATAATATTTTAGCAGAAACTCAATCAAAAACAAATTTGCAGAATAATAGTGATAAAAAGAAAACTAAAACCAAAGAAAATAATGTGAATACAAATGACAATAAAACTAATACCAATAATAGTCAAATTCAGCAAAGCACCATACCACAAACGAATACGCCAACCACAGCAAAAATAACTAATCAAGAACCAACTGTAACGCAACCAACATCATCAAATCCAACTCCATCAGATTTATCATATTGGTGTGCAGAAGGAGGAAGTCATCATGTAGAAGGTGATGGTCCTAATGAATGTGGATATTTTTCATCTTGGGATGAGGCTAATCAAGCAGCTTTAAATTTTACAAGTGGTTGGGAGTCAATCCAATATAAAGTAAATCAATGTGCTTGTGGGTTGTACTATTTTAGGGCAATTCAATAAAACAATTAAATATAAAAATGAAAGAGCTTAAATGCTCTTTTTTTATTGCAAATTTTCAAGAAAGGAATTGATAAAATGAAGAATAAAACTAAAAAAATCATAGCATTAATAATGATTATTTTAACTTTATGTACCTCATTACCACTTAATGCCTTTGCAACTTTTATAACTGATATTAATAGTAATGCTAGCTTTGGTGTTATTCCTGGTAGCAAAGAAAATTATGGTCATGAGTTACATTATGCGAATTATGACGGTGTAACATACCTAGTATTTTGCACACAGTTTGGTGCAACATCTCCTGGTGGAGATTATACTTATAATGGAGATTTTATAGTACATTATAAAAATAGTGCTCCACAATATGAAAAAGTTGCAGAGATGATATACTTCCGGTTATACAATGAATTATGGATATGGAATTCCAAATAGTGATGAAGCAATGCGTGCGGCTGCTTGTACTCAACAATGGGTATGGGAGTACATTCATAACAATATTGATGGAAATTCAAAAGTTCCAGCTAGAGAAAGTTGGAATGGAAATTATATGAGTGTAGGACATCTTGCAGATTGGACAGCTAGAGCAGAGGCCTATTACAACCAATATCATGGAAATGTAAGTTTTAATGGAACAACAAATAAAGCAACATTTGGAGAAACAAAAATGATAACTGATACAAGTGGAAGGCTGTCATCTTATGGCTCATTTAATCAAAATGTGGATGGTGTCATATTTAATCACATTCAAGGAAGTAATGATTTAGCAGTAACAGTTACAGAAGATTGTACAGCAGATAATGTAAATTTTATTTCAAGAAATTATGGTATATATCAGTTAATGCCAAATGGTACATCGTATTCAAGTGATACAATGGGAAATTATATTTACATTCAGTTCACTTCGGGAGCAGTACAAAATCTAATGTTTTCTAATTATGTAGATCCATCTGCTTTTAATATAAACATTGAAGTTGAATATGGAAATGCTTTAGTAATAAAAAGTAATGCAAATGGTGATAGTTTAGCAGGTTGTACATTTGAATTATATAAGGATTCAGAATGTAAACAAAAAGTTAGAACAGGAATATCTGATAGTAATGGAAATATATTGTTTCAAAGGTTAGCACCAGCAGTCTATTATGTAAAAGAAACTAATGTACCAACAGGTTATTTACTAGATGATACTGTTCAAAGAGTAGATGTAAAAGTAAATGAAACGACTGAAATATAATTCAAAAACTATGAGCCAACAGGAGAGCTAAAACTTATTAAAACAGATAAAGAAACAGGCAGAGAAAATAGAGTGGATGGTACAAGTCATCATGGAGATGCAACTGTTGAAGGAACAGAATATACATTGTATGCTAAAGAAGATATATATAATGTAGCAAGAACAGTAAAATATTTTTCAAAAGATGAAGAAATCGCAACTTTTAATTTCAATAGTAATGGAGTTGCAACAATCAATTTAAGGACAAAAAGCACAACAGCACAATTAACAACAGAAGGCGAAATATTAAAAGGCTTACCACTGGGAGGCTATTATGCAAAAGAAACTAAAGTACCAGAAGGATATTTACAAGATACAGAAGTTCATGCAATAACCTTTAATTATAAGGATATGCACACAAAAGTAATTAATTTAGAAGATACTTTTACAAATCAAGTGCAAAAAGCGAAATTTGAAATAATAAAAATGTCATCAGTTACAAATGATACAGCACCAATTGTTGACGGAGCCGAGTTTACAGCTATTTTAAGTAAATATGTGGATTTTTATGGAAGTTTTGATGAGGCTTTAAAACATTTAGATGAATTTTCAAAAGATGAATATAGTGTATTTACAACAGAAAATAACGGACATGGAATATCTGGGTTACTTGCTTATGGAAAATATACAGTAAATGAAACTTTTTGCCCAAGCGATAAAGTAAATCCAGTTAAGGAATTTTTTGTAACGATAGATAAAGATAATGATGGAGTAATTAAAGAATTAGTAGAAAATGATACACCATTTGAAAGTTATATCAAGATGATTAAGAAAGATAAAAAGACAGGAAAAACAGTTACTTTTTCAAATGCAACTTTTTCATTATATCAATTAAATGAAGAAACAAATGAGTGGGAAAGAGTAAAATGCAAACTTGGAAAAGAAAGTTTTGATGAATGGACAACTGATGAAAATGGAATAGCATATACAGAAACCAAATTAAAAGTAGGAACTTATAAAGTTGATGAAATAAAGATTCCAGATGGATTTTTAGAATTAGATGAAGAATGTATTTTTAAAGTTAACAGAAGTAATGAAAGTGTTGAATATGATAAAGATATGGACGCTTATATAACTGTAGTTGTTGGGAATGAACAACCTACTGGAACTCTAATTGTTGATAAAAGTGTTGCAATAAGAGAAAATGTAGATACATCATTAGTGGATATATCTGATTTAAGTGGTATTCAATTTAAACTTATTGCAAAAGAAAATATAATGGATTATGCAGATGGTAACACAATATATGAGAAGGACCAAGAAGTTGGAATTTATAATCTTGATAAAGATGGAAATTTAACAATACAAGAATTGCCTATGGGAGTTTACGAATTAGAGGAAATAGCTACATTAGACGGGTTAGTTTTAGATAATACAAAACACAAAATTAAATTTGAACAAAAAGACTTAACAACAAAAGTATATGAACAAAAGAAAGACATTACAAATGATACAACAATAATTGAATTTTCAAAAACAGATATTACTGGTGAAAAAGAATTAGAAGGTGCAACATTAACGGTTTTAGATGAAGATGGAAATGTAATAGATACATGGGTGTCAGGTGATAAAACTCATAAAATTGAAGGTTTAAAAGTTGATAAAACTTATATTTTAAGAGAAGAAATTTGCCCAGACAACTATGTAAAGGCAACAGATATAAAATTCAAGGTTAAAAACACAAAAGAAATTCAAAAAGTTACTATGATTGACAAAGTAGTTGAAATGTCAAAAGTTGATATTACAGGAAATGAATTAGAAGGTGCAACAATACAAGTATTTGATAAAGACAACAATATAATTGATGAATGGATTTCAGAAAAAGAACCACATAAGATTAAAGGATTAGTTGAAGGACAAACATATACATTACATGAAGAAATTGCTATTGATGAATATGTAAAAGCAACTGATATAAAATTTACAGTAACAACTGATAAAGAAACTCAAAAAGTAGAGATGATAGATAAAGTTGTTGAAATCACAAAAACAGATCTTACAACAGGAGAAGAACTAGAAGGTGCAGAATTAACAGTTACAGATGAAGATGGAAATGTGATAGACAAATGGATTTCAGAAAAGAAACCACATAAAGTTACAGGACTAGAAGAAGGTAAAAAATACACTCTAACAGAGGTAACTTGCCCATACGGATATGAACAAGCAGAAAGTATTGAATTTACAGTAACAGAAGATAAAGAAACTCAAAAAATAGAAATGAAAGATATGCCTATTTTGAAATCTGTTCAAGTTGAAAAAATAGATAAAGCAACTGGTGAACATATTAAATCTAATAAATTCGTTTTTGGAATTTATGAAGATGAGGCTTGTACTAAATTAATTAAAGAAGTTGGGGCAAATGAATTTGAAGGAACAGCTTTATTTGATAATTTAAAATATGGAACTTATTATATAAAAGAAGTAAAAGCACCACTAGGATATTCTTTATCAGATCAAGTAGTAAAAATTGAGATAAATGATAAAGGAGTCTTTGCTGATGGCGTGTCATTAGAAGAAAAAGATGGTATATATAGTTTTGTTTATTACAACTCTTTACTTCCAGCAATTCAAACAGGTAATGAAACAAATTATATTTTATTACTTGCAATAGCAGGTATTTCTTTAATTGGATTAACTACAGGAGTTGTAGTAATGAAGAAAAGAAACAATAAAAATAAATAGAATTGAGAGTGGAAATTTCCACTCTTTTTTCTTTACAAAGGAGTGATTTATATACAAATGAATATTATATACAATTTTGATGATTTAAAATTGTTATTAAGCGATAAGAGCAACGAAGGAGCATATTATTTACTTTATGATGAAGATTATTTTGAAGAAATTGAAAAAGGTACTGTCATAAATAGAGAAGTATATACAATTGCAAAAAGAATAATGAAACCATTAAATATTATTAAATACATTACTTTTAATGTAAAAGATACTTATACAACTAAGCAAATTTATGACTTAGTAAAAATTTTAAGAAAGAATACAGTAATTATAGCCACAATATTTAATCCTAAAACAAAAGAAGTTTGCTTATTATTTATCAGCAACAAAGATGATTCTCTATTAGAATATCATATAAAAATATTTTTAGAATTGGAGGATATTTAGATGGGATATAGGTCAGATTTAAGAGTAATTACCACAAAAGAAGGGTTGAGGCAGATAAAGGATTTTTTAAATAATAAAATAGAAGAAATCGGTTTTAATCTTATGGATTATTTAGTTGTAGATAAAGAAGTGAAAGATATTGCATATATTGGTTGGAAAAGATTAAATGTAAAAGAAACAGATACTATTGAACTAGCTTTATATGAACTAGAAGAAAAAGATATATCTTATGGATATTGTTGTATAGGTGAAAGTTTAGAAGATATTACAGAGATGAATTACATTTCTGATAATAAAAAAGATGATCTTCCAAATATTTCTTATATACGTGATTTTGATGAAAATGATATGGAACAACAGTTAAATAAATATGTAAATTCAACAAAAGAAACAATAGAATTTTAATAAAATTGGAGGGGATATAGTGCAATCTACAGATATAAGACTAATAGTACAAGATGAAGGAATAGAAACAGTTAAAAAGGTTATCAATAGACAAGAAGATGAATATTTGAGAGATATTTTAAAACGAGTGGTATCAAAAATTTGGTTTAGAAGTTTTACATACTTTTATTGGAATGAAGCAACAGAAAATGAAATAAAACTAATTGGAGAGATTTTTACAGAATTAGAAAGAGAAGATTATTCATATTCAGTTTATATACAAAGTCCATTTTTAGAAAAAAAATTAGATATTCAATGCCCAAATAGAGATAGAGAATATATATTTGTTCCTAATGCTAAAGGAGCAGTAGGTTTGGAGCATACTGGTAAAATACTATTTAATTATTTACGATATGCAGATGAGAGAAATTTTGAGGAGAAAGAATATGAGTGATATTTATGATGAAATATTAAATGAGTCTAATATTCAGAATATATTAGAGTATTATGGATTGAAAATAACAAAAAATAAATGTAATTGTCCTTTTCATACAGATAGTCATCCTTCTATGAGTATTCATCCAAATAAAGGGATTGCAAAATGTTTTTCTTGTGGAGCTGGTGGAAATGCAATTTCTTTTATTCAGAAATACGAAAGTGAAATAAATCATAATTTTATAGATGTTAGAGGTGCAATGCAAAAAGCTATTGAAATACAAGGATTAAATATTAGTATTCCTAATAATCAATATGAACCATTAACACAAGAGCAACAGAAAAAGAAAGAACTAAATAATATTTTAAGTGATGTAGTTAGGTTAAATGAAAGTAATTTGAATATAAATAGCAATGAATCGAATATAGCACTTAAATATTTGAAAGATAGAAATATATCAGAAGAAACAATAAAAGACTTTCATATAGGATATACACCATTGGTTGGCACATATACTACAGAAACTATTTCAACTAAATATGATATAAAGAAATTAATTGATGTTGGTGTATCTAAATTAAATGAGCAATATAAACCTGTAGATGTTTTTTATGGAAGAATAACTATACCAATTTGTGATAAGAATGGAAATCCAGTAGGATTTGGTGCTAGAGCAATAAATGATACAACTAAACCTAAATATTTGAATACAAAAGCTAGTGATCTATTTAATAAAAGTGAATTACTTTTTAATTATCATAAAGCTAAATCGTATGCTAGAAATGATGAACTTATTATTGTTGAAGGATATATGGATGTAATAAGTGCTAAAGAAATGAAAATGGATAATGTAGTTGGAATCATGGGTACAGCTTTAACAAAAGAACACATTGAGTTAATTAAAAAACTAAAATGTGAAGTAACATTATGTTTAGATAATGATTCTGCAGGAAAAGAAGCTATGATTAGAATTATTCCAGAATTGTTAAAAGAAAAATTGAAAGTAAATGTTTTAGATATTTCTAAGTTAGGTAAATTTAAAGATTTCGGAGATTTACAAATAGCGAATAAGCAAAGAGAAGATATATATCAAACTAGAATATCAGCATTTACTTTTTTAATGCAATACAAGTATGTTATAGATAATGAGTTAAATGTAGAAAATATCTATAATATTTATAATAAAATGTTAGAAGATGGTTTGATAAAAAATACGAAAGATAATTTTAATTTTAAAGAGTATATTATAAAAAATACAAGTTATAAAAGTGAAGAAATTGAAAATATTATTAATCCTAAAGAAATTACAAGTAACAATATAATAGATAAATATAAAAATGTATTTTTTTATTCCTACATAAAGAAGTTGATAACAGAATATGGAGAGAAACATCAAGATCGTATCTTAATAAAATATGTAGAACTAGGTAAATTAGAATCCAATGAAGTTTTAAAAACACTTAATGATGAAAAGTTTTTATCAGACAATGAATTGAGTATAAATATTGGAAACTACATTAGAGATTATATATTAAAGTCAGATAAGTATATAGATTTTAAAAACAATAAAATGTTTATCTTAGATAACTTATTGAATCACGTAAAATCTTTTGATTCAAAAGGAAATATAGTAGATATTGAATTAACTATACAACAGAAAGAGTGTATTATAAAACAATATAATGAAAGTTTTGATGGAGATATTAAGGAATATATTGAAAATAATCCAGATGAATTTGAAGAAATTTTTATTGCAAATAGTAATTCTCAATTTAAAAAATTATTTCCCAAAACCTATGTTGAAACATTTAAAGAACAAGCAATAAAGAGATTTAAAGATGATGGTGTTATGGAAGCTATACGATATGGGTTAGCTTATCCAGAAGATATGAAAAGTGCAATGAGTAGGCAATTCGTTAATAATAATAAATTTAAAACTTTACTTGTATTTAACAATAACAAAAATATTTTAGGATTAACACAAGATAATATAAAAGAAATTACTACAGAAAAAGAATATGAAAAAAATAAGAATGAAACACTTGTTAAGACAGAGGAAACAAAAGATAAAAACAGTATGTCTATTTTTATTACATTATCAGGAAAAGAAAAAGAATCCTACAAAGGTATGTATCTTCCTATAAATAAGGGAACTCAAATATTTATACCGAAACAACTTTATCGAAAAAATGATAAGAAAATAGAAATATTAAATAGTCAATCAAATCAAGCAGTAATGAGTGAATATGAAATAAATGATACAAATCATACTAAAAAGTGGATTTCAAAATTAAGTTTAGATGATTTTTATCATAAATATTTTAATTTATATGAAATACAGAAGGAAAAAGAGGTGATGGCATAATGCAAGCTAGTAATAAAAGTGATGCAACACAAGTCTACGAAGGTGCTACACGAGCTACAAAGATGGGAGTAAAAGATACTTTCAAATACTTCTTAAAGCCTTTAACAATATTTAGTTATCATTATTTTATAGAAGGAATAAAAGCTGTTCAGAATGATGGTCCAACTAAAGAATTAGAAAAAATAACAAATCTCTCTTATGATGAAACAATTAGAATCATGGAAAAATGTCAAAAAGATGGCATTAGAATTGTTGCAAGTGAGCGAAAACTATCTACAGAAGATAATGAATTTGGCAAGAAAAAATCTTTATATCAACAAAAGAAAATAACAAGATATGCTCGTAGAATTAAGCAAATGAGTAATTTGAAGGAAAATCATCCTCATATTGCAAAATTATTTCAAATAAATAAATTTATTAAAAGTAATGAAGATAAACAAAATGAACAAATAAAGCAACATAAAAACAAACATTATAATATTTACTTTAATAAGTCTAAAATATCTTATATGAATGAGAGAATTGAAGATTTAATTGAGTATAGGACAGGTATTTCTCAAAAGTTATTTGATGAAAATACACAAACAGCAATTGAAGAAATAAAAGAGGAAGGAATTAATTTGAATTCTCAACAAATGAAGAATTTATCTGCTGAACTTAAATTACATGAAATCGGAAGCGTTGAAGTTAGTGAATTTAAAAAAGATTATTGTATTCACGAACTTCCTTTTTCAGCTTTTATGAGAATAAAGGACGAGCTTGAAGCAACGGATATTTCTTATGGTATGAAGGTTACTTCTAAAAATGAAGATGAAAAAGAGCAAATTGCAAATATATATTTTGAAAATAAACATTTAGAGAGATATAGTGAATTAGGTTTTAATGCTTTAGGACAGATTCGTGTATATGGTAGTGAGAATAAAAATTTACAATGGAACATTAATTCGCAAGATGAATTAGTAACTTTCAAAACTAAAATTGGAAATGAAGAAAAGCAGACCTATTCAACGCTTAGTGGAAAAAACTACATTATGAAAAGACAAGAAAATGAGTGTTTATGGACTGTTTTTAAAAAAGATTTAAAAGAATTAGCAGATAAGGAAAAAAAAAGAGATGTAGTAGGCGAGGAATTAGAGAATTTAAAGATTTTTGAACAACTTGAAAAAGATATAAATGATTCAGTATCATTTAATGAAAATGGTATTGATGTAAAATTTAATGATGAAAAAGAGGTAGGTGATTAGTATAGAAAATTTAGAAAAGAAGGCATATTTTAATATAGATAATAATGAATATTATGAAGGGTATCATATAGAAGAAAGACGTTGGAATGGATGGGCTACACCCAAATTTGAGAAACATGTTGCGGATTTGATTGCTCATAATTTTTCATCTACTGATTTTAATATTAAGTATAATGAAAAGAACGATTATTATAGTATTATCCAAAAAGAAAATGGAAAAATAATTTTAGAAGAAAAGATTAAAGGACAAATTATTAATACTACAGAAGGTCAGAAAAAAGTTTATGGTTTAGGAGCTTTTGATTGGACTTGGGAAGATTATACGATTGAAGAATTAGAAAAAAATAAAGATGCCATTATAATTACAAATGGAATAATAGAAAAAGATGATTCTATAAATATTGAATACTAAGGATGGTGATATATATATATATGCTAATAAAAAAACAAAAGAAAACTTCGATTTGGATTTTAATTATAATATTTCTAGTTATATTTTATTATATATTAAGAGTAACAACATTAGTTGAATATAACAATGGAATATGGGATTTAGAATTTTTTTCTATATCTCTTAATGAAATATATAAAATAACCACTCCAATATCATTTACTAGCAAAAATGTTACAACGTCATTAGGAGTGGCTATTTTTGCTTTAATGGTTTATGAAACTTATCGTATGCAAAATAAGAAGAATATACAAGAAAATACATATCGGTTCAGCCGAATGGATGAGTCCAAAAGATATAGAAAAAAAGAAAGATAAAAACTTTGAAGATAATATGATTTTAACTAAAAGTGAACAAATTTCTAAAAATATGCAAATTAGTGGAATGAATAGACATGTAATTTTACTCGGTAGACCTGGGACGGGTAAATCAAGATATTATTTTAAACCCAATATATTAAGTGCAACAGGAAGTATAATTGTTACAGATCCGAAAGGAGAGTTACTTAGAGATTGTGGATATTCTCTAAAGAAAAAAGGATATACAATAAAAGTTCTTAACTTGGATGATAAATCTCAATCAAATCATTATAATCCGATTGTATATGTAAAAGAAACAAGAAATTTTGATGAAATACTAGAAAATGAAAATTTTAATCATCAAATACAAGAAGATGATGTTATGACTTTGATAAATACTTTAATGGCAAATACTAAAAGCGATAACATAGAAAATACTTCTCGGTGATCCATTTTGGGAAAAAGCCGAAATGATTTTTCTACAGTCATTATTTTATTATACAATTAGACATTATGATAAAACACATCAAAATTTTACAACTATTTTAAGATTAATTCGTTTAAGTAGTCCAGATAGCACAGGAGTTTCGGAATTAGATAGATTATTTGACAAATGGGAAAGAGAAGAACCAAATTGTATAGGAGTAAAACAATATAAACATTTTAAAGTTGCAGCCAATGCCCCCAAAATGATGAGTACAATCATTATGGTTGCAACAGCAAGATTGGCAGCATTTAATATTAAAGAAATGGCAGATTTAACTGATACTGATGATATGGAATTGGATCGAATAGGTATGCCAATAGATGATAATGCACCAGTATTAAAAGAAATAAATCAAACAAGTAGAAAACATATTGGAAATGGTAAAATTGCTATATTTATTGTAACAAAACCGAGTGATCGGAACATTTAATTTTTTGGCTAGTATCTTTTATACACAAGTATTTGCTATGATAGATGAGAACGCCAAACGTTGTGGAGGTAGTTTAGCAACTCCACTTGAAATTTATATGGATGAATGGGCCCAACTAGGAGAAATTCCTAGATTTGTCGAAGAACTTGCTTATTTAAGAGGATTAAATGTAGGAATAACAATACGGTTTACAGTCTTTAAGTCAATTAAAAAAGAAATATAAAGACAGTTGGGAATCAGTTTTAGATTGTTGCGATACCACTTTATTTTTGGGCAGTAACAGTAAAGAAACATTAGAATATATAGTAGCATTATTAGGAAAGAAAACTTGGTATAAAAGGTCTATGGGAAGAACTTTTTCAAGGCAAGGTTCATCTAGTACAAATTGGGATGTAGTAGGTAGAGAGTTAGCAACTTTAGATGAGTTATCAAAAATGCCTAAAGGAGATTGTGTTTTGTTTATATCAACAATTGGTGCATTTTATTCAAAATTATATAGTTTAAATGAGCATCCTAATTATTCAAATTTATATGAGCCTTGGCAGAATAATATTGAGAAATTGTATAATCACAAAAGAGAATTAGAGTATATCGAAAATTCTGATTACAAGTTGCTTTATGATTTAGGATTAGAATTTGCTAGACCAATGGAAAAAATACAAATGGAAAAGGTTAATAAAAATGAATTAAAAAGTTTATTTAGAACTGGAGTAATTCAGTATGAAGATTTAAAAATTAATAATTAAAAATTGGGAATAATCTCAATGCTTGCATTATGAAAATGGAGATTATTCTCCATTTTTTTATGTAAAGATTAGAGATAATTCCACAGAAATGGAGGAGTTATGAATTTTATTAAGAGAAAAAATAAAAGAGAGAAAATTAATAAATTAAAGGAAAAATTAACTGTTTTAACAGGAAGTATTATGAGTGTATTTATTTTAGCAACAACACAGGTTTATGCCGATTCAAATACAAGTTCAATAGATTCGTTTATAAATTTTGCATGCGATTGGTTAGTAAAAATAGGTGGTGTAATTGCGTTAGTTGGAGGAGTAATGTTCGCATTGGGATGGCAACGTGAAGATGCAGAACGGAAAATCAAGAGGACTTATGACTTTAATGGCAGGTTTTATGCTTGTTGCTATTGCACAATCTAAAAGTTTATTTGGATTATAAAAAAAGGAGGAAACTTATAATTGGATGGAATTATTAGACTTCTTTATAGTTTTAAATTCAATGTTTTTGGTATTGAGTTAGATAGTGGAAATTTAATTGGTTCAGTACAAAGTTTAACAAATTTTTCAAATGTTCAAAATATTAATATTTGGGGAATTGGAAAAACAGTAAATGACTGTATTGTTCCAATTGCATTAAGTTTGTTAATTCTTTTCTTTATGATTAGTTTAATAAAGAAATCTATGGAAGTAGATAGAATTAGCTGGGAGAGAATAGCAATGTCGTTTGTAGGATTTTTTTTACTAAAATATTTTATAATGAATGGCTATACTTTTCTAACTACGATAATGAATATTGTTAATGATATTTTTGTTAGTATTACACATGTATTGAGTAATAACAATTCAAATATAAATATTGCTGAAACACTAATTAATGCTGTGCCGGAAGGATTTGTAGATAGTATTATGACATATCGGATTGTATCTAATACTATTTATTCCATTTATGACTACACTCGTTCAAATATTTACACAAATTTTTTTGAGGGTAGTAAAACTAATATTATGCTTTGCGTTTGCACCGATTCCAATTGCTCTTGCAGCAGATGATGAAGGACGAAACAAAGCAGTTCAATATTTTTTATTTGCAGCTAGTATAGGCATAGAGGCAGTAATTATTTATCTTGCAACTAATATATATGCAGTTGGTTTAGCAGGATTAAGTGCTTCTGTAGCTTCTACAAATGCTATTTCAACAATTGTTGCAATGCTATTCCTGAATGGTATGTATTTGGCAATTATTCAATATGGAAGTCAATTTGCAGAAAAATTAACAGGAGGTCATTAGAATATGGATAATATAGAAATTACAGTATTTGATGAAATAAATGATTATAAAGAAAAGATATATTTCTTTAATTTTAGACAATGGTTGTTTGCTATTTTAATTGTAGCATTAGTTGTACCAACTTATATTTTTCTAAAAGATAAAATAGGTGATGAAATCACCAGTTATATAATAATAGCAATAGCAGGAATTTTAGGTTTCGTTGGATTTGTTAAAATTCACGAGTTACCAGCAGAAAAAATTTTACCTTATTGGTTTAGACACTATTTCTGTTTTGCTAAGCCTATTCATTATATAACAGATGAAGAATTTAAACTTCAACATCAAAAGAAAAATAAGAAAAACATAAAAGTTAAACAAAAAAATGTGAAGGAATCTAAGTCTGAAATGAAAGAATTAAAGAAAAAGAAAAAACAAGAGAAATTGCTAAAAAAAGCTAAGAAGAAATATGGAATAAAAGAAGATAAAGAAGTTATAGAAAATAAAAATAGTGAAAAGGAGTTATTTGAGAAACTTTCTAAATTATCGAAAGAGCAACAAGATGCTTTTTTAAAATTATTGGAAAGGTGATGTTTATATGAAATTAACTGATTGGGAGAAATCATTTTTAAATTATTATCTTAATAACTATAATGCAAAGTGGATGCGAGTTGTTTATAACAAGCATCCACTTTTTGATACACGAGTTTATTTATATACAATTTATAAAAGAAAGCTAAAGAATCAACCAACTATAGGACAATTAACATACACAAGTATGTTCAAACAATTAGTAGAAGGAAGATGGTATTACATTCCTGACCTTCTAAATCTAAATAAGGAGGAGGAGTAAGTGCCTAAAATAAAAAAAGAAAAAAAGATTAAAACGAAAAAAGAAAGTCGAATTAGTAAAATGATAAAAAAATATAAGGCAAATAGAATATCAAAGCCAAAAACAACACCTCAAATGATGCAAATATTTTTTAAAGATTTTAATGAAAGTAATTCAATTATGCAATTAGATGAGGAACATTATTCTGTTTGCTTTGAGTATCAGGATATATCTTTTTCAAAAGCGAATTATACTGAACAAGAAAACATTTTTTTAAAATGGGTTGAGTATCTTCACTCTTTTAACTACAGAGATCATATTCAAGTTGTTTGTGCTGGTCGCCCAGTAAAAACACAGGATTATAAAAAGGATTATATCTATGATACAGAAAATTTAAGTGAAAATGAAAATAAAATTGCAAAAGAATTTAATACTTTAATTGAAACTTGTTTAGGCAATAAAGAAGAAATATTGTGTGAAACCAGACAAATAGTAATCACTACAAAGGCAGAGAGTTTAAAAGAAGCACAAGATATATTTTTTCAATATCAGTTACGAACAGAGGAAAAATTCAAGGAATTAAAATCTAAAATTAGAAGGGTTAATATTAATGAAAGACTAACATCTTTATATAATATATTTCATACTAATTTAATTGAAGATGATGGAATAACCAATATTATTCAATATGCAAAAGATAATAAATTGAATATTTATGAAACTTTAGCACCTAAAGAGGATGTTTATTTAAGAGAAAAAAATTATATAAATATTGGAGATAAAAAATTTATTAGAGTTCTATATGTTAGTAAACTGCCTAAATCAATTACTCCGAGATTTTATAATAGAATAACAACAATAGAAAATGCTAATATCATAACTACACTTAATATTACTCCAACAGACCCAGCAAAAGTTATACAGAAGGTAAACAAGAAGATTAGTGGAATGAAAACAGAACGATTAGAAAAAATTAAAAAAGCTAATAAAAATAACTACAGTTATGAGGCAGTAAAAGATGAAAAGTTAGAGGATTCTATTAGAGATGCACAAGCACTAAGAGATGCTTTGCAAAAGAAAAAGCAAAAATTATTTACTAATAATATGCTTATTTGTATTCAAGCAAATACTTTAGAAGAATTGGAAAAAGTAACGAAAACAATTAAAGGTATTGGAAATGAACACTTAATTTCAATCTATAATTTAGATTGGCAACAATTAGAAGGAGTGCAAAATTGCATTGCTTTAGGGTGGAATACATTACAAATACAAAGGTCATTAACTTCTGAATCTACTGCTACTAATGTGCCTTTTAATACTAAAGATTTAATGCACGAAAATTCTATTTTTTATGGAATGAATCTTGTATCCAAAAATCCTGTATTTTGTGATAGAAAGAGGTTATTAAATGGAAATGGATGTGTTCTTGCTACTTCGGGAGCAGGAAAATCATTTTCTATCAAACTTCTAATTGAGCAAGTTTTATTAAGATACCCCCAAGATGAGGTATGTGTAATAGACCCTCAACGGAGAATATTATTCTTTAATTAATGCTTTTGATGGGCAAGTATTAAGTATAAGTACAAATACGAACACTTATATAAATCCATTTGATAGTTCTTTGCAATATGAAAAGGATGACAAAGAAACTATAAAAAATAAATCAGAGTTTGTACTTGCTTTTATTGAATCCATCTTTTCAAGATTATCAGAAGAACAAAAAACACTTGTAGACAGATGTACTAATAACATTTATGAAGAATATCAATTACATAATTTTGCTAAAGAATACGAGCCAGATTTTAAGAAATTTTATGATGAGTTATTAAAGCAACCAGAAGATGAAGCACAAAACCTTGCATTAGTTATTGAAAGATATGTAGTAGGAGGAATGGATATATTTGCAAAGAAAACCAATATAGAAATCAAAAATCGTTTTATATCTTTTGATATATCAGAACTACCAGCAAGCATCCAAACAACTGGGTATTTAGTAGTATTGGAACATATTATGAATAGACTTCATAGAAATAAAAATCTTGGAAAACATACTTGGATATTTATTGATGAGTTTCATATATTACTTGCAAATAAATTTTCTAGTGAATATATTGCTAAAATCTATAAAACTGGAAGAAAAGAAAATGCAATTCCTACAGTTATTACACAGAATATTGCAGATGTAATAAAAAATGAGGATGGCTGTAAAATATTGTCAAATTCTGAATTTGCTATGATTTTAAAACAGAAACCTTTAGATTTACCACCTATTTGTAACATCTTTGATATTAGTGATGAAGAGTCAAGATATGTAACAGACTCTCCCTCTCGGACAAGGAATTATTGTTTATGGAGAGGACAAAGTTGTTTTTAGAAATCAAATATCTAAAGAATTTTATATATATCAAATTAATCAAACATCTAATATGCAGTTAAATAGGAGTTAGCCTATGACAAATAAAAATAATTATTCAAATAAAGATGTTGCTAACTCTTTAAGTAAATATAGTGAGTTAGGTAATAAAAGTACAAATATTATTCTTGATAGTGCAAATCAAATAAATAAGTGGTATGCAGAACAATTGAAGAAAATGACAACAGTAGAAAATATTTCAAGTAGGCTAGAAACCAATATTGATGATACTACAGAAGAATTAAAAGATGAAAAAAAACAAATTTCGAGTAAAATTGAAACTAAAGTAGATGACTATAATGAACTTCAAACTAACAATAAAGCTGATGTAAATGTATTAAAAAATAATAATAGAATAAAAACTAAATTAGAACAAACTGACACAGAAATAGAATTTAGTGAAAATAATGAAGAAATTATAGAAAATATAGAATGTCAAAGTATTACTACCAATAGTAAATCTAGTAAGCTTCCGAAAAGAATTACAACAGCAATAAGAGGTACAAAATTTATAAATAATGTTACAAATAAATTTATAAAGATAGGAAAATCAATAAATACTGCTTCAAACGAAGGTAGTATAAAAACTTTTGAAAATGATGCTAGTAGAGTAATGACTAAACCATTAAAAAAAATTACGAGAAAAACAACAAATAAGGCTACCAACATTATAAAAAGTAACAGTAAAAAGATTGGAAAGAAAGTGGTTCAAAGCACTAAAAATATAACAGTTAATGCTATGAAATTAGTTAGTAGATTGGTTAATGAAATGGCAAAAATTATTTTATCAATGTTACCAACTATGACACCAATTATAATTATTATTGTTATTATTGTGGCTTTTTGTAGTTTTTTTGGTATTGGTATGAGTGAAGATACTAGGAATAAGTATGAACAATATATGATAAATACTCAAAATGAATATGACAATATTACTGTAGATTTCTATAATCAAGGAAATATTGTAGATGGTGCAATCGAAGGTAGAGGAATGATAAATTGGAAAGTACCACTTTCTATAATACAAGTGTTAAATGGAAAGTTAGTTTATGATAATGCAGAGCAAGAACTATTGAATTCATTTAAAAATGCAGAACTTTTTGAAAAAGTAACAGATGTTACTTATACATACGAAAAAGAAGTTGAAGTTACTGATAAAAAAGGAAATACAACAATAGAAAAGCAGATAGTTACTGAAACTAAAAAAGTGGTAAGTAACCCAACATTAGAGGACTATATAATTTGGTGTAACAATAATTATAGTATTATAAATCGCTATAAAATGAAGAAAAAGTTAACGTATGATTCTAATCAAACTAAATTAACAGAGAGCGAAATAAATCAAATAAAATTATTATATAGTTCTAATTCATTTTTTGAATTATTTAGTGATAATTTTAAAGCTACTTATGCCTATACTAGCGTGAATATAGGAGATGAACAGTTACAGGCAATTTATGATGAATTTTTAAGAAATGCAGGAAAAAGATATTTTATGGATCACAGTAATTTATCTTATGATAATTGTATGGAATATTATGATTGTTCATCATGGGTTATTCATTGTTTAGCACATACAGGAATTAAAGTCATTCCTAATACAACAGCAAGTGGAATTTATAATGATTATTGCGTTCCTATTAATGTAAATGATAGACAAGTTGGTGATTTAATATTTTTAAAAGATACGTATGATACTGGAAATCCTGGTGGTATATCTCATGTTGGAATTTATATGGGAGAATTATCAATAAATGGTGAAGTTACAGAATGGATTATTGATACTGGTGGAAATCCTAGTGGAGTAAGAATAAGAAAATATCAAGATGGCTGGTGGAATGGAAGCAATTTTTATGGTTTTGGTAGATTAAGATAAAAGGCAGGTGATGATATGTGGCATATAAAAAAGGATTGGGTGTAGATTGGTATTTTCCAACAGAAAAAAGAGCTTTTGCACATAGTACAGTTGCTACTAGCGATTTAATTACAGTTTTGTCGGAACAATATTTAACTACAAAAGATGTATATAATGCTATCAATTATGATGATGAAGCAAAGGAAATTGTTAATAAATTTATTCAAAAGGGATATGGTAATTATTTATTCAGAGATTTTGTACATACTAATTCTAAATTAATTTATAGAAAAATAGAAAATGGAGAAATAATACACATAGCACTAAAGGATTTGAAAAAGCATTTAGATAAAGTAGTAGATTCACAACTAAAAGTAATATCTACAGAATATGTTGGTAGATATAATGATACAACAGTTTATGATGTATCTATTGATTACAAAGGCAATAGAGAACTTATAACTGTGGAAAAAAAATCACTTGATATGCAAGAACCAAATAGTAAGTGGGAAGTATTTTCGGATTTACCATTAACTAATGGCGAAAAGAAATATATTGTTCAAGCTGTTTCAAAAAAATTACATATAGTATCTATTGAGCCTCCTCCTAAAAAATATGAAGATTTTTCCAATGAGGAATTTGAAATGTAAAGGAGAAATGCAATATGGATAATACAATTCAAATGAATTTATTTCAATATTTTATAGATGATGAACAATTCTCAATTCAAGATGCAACAAATTTAGTAAAAAATGTTAAAAATATGCAAGTAAATGATGAATCTATTAGAGCTAGAATCTATGAAGGGGTTGAAAAAGGAATATTTACGAAAATATCTCGTGGTGTTTACAAAGTAACAAGCCAAATTGAAGGAAAAGAAAATACTTGTTTACTTGTAAACGGAGATAGTAGAGATTTATCAATGATAAAAGATAAATCAATTGATGGAATAATTACAGATCATCCTTATGATTTGCAAAAAGCATTAACTGGTGGAAATAGAAAATTTGCTACATTTGAACTTTTTAGATATGAAAGTAATGATTTTAAAGAAAAGCAAAGAGTATTAAAGGAAGGAGCATTTCTTGTTGAGTTCTTACCAGAAGAATCAGCAGTAAATTTTGAATATCTTTATGAAATAAAGAAGATGGCACAAGATAATGGATTGAAATACTTTGCTAAAGTTGCATGGAAAAAAGGAAATTTTGTTTCAAATACTGGGAGAAAAAGTAAAAATGTTGAAGATGTTATGATTTTTAGTAATGGAGAACCTAGAAATCTTAAACTAGATGCAAAGAAAAATTTAGCAATAGCAAAAGAAAATGATTTGGATGTGAAGGGAAAATCATCTTATGAGGTTAGAGATATATTACAAGAAAATAATTTAGATGTTTATTATATGAAGGGAACTAATGGAATGTTACCTACAGAATTTGATTATCAACCTAAAAATAGTAAAGATAAAATAATGGAAGCTGAAAAGCCAGTAGAACTAATAGAAGAAATTATTGAATATATTTCAAAACCTTATGAAACTTTACTAGACCAGTATGCTGGAAGTGGTAATTTTGTAATAGCTTGTTATAACAAAAATAGAAATAGTATTGCTATTGAAAAAGATACTGTTATGTTTGAAAAAATGAAAAATAATATTGAAGGAAATTTAGATATAAAATTTAAAGAAATGAACACATTAGATGAAAATAGTTATGAATATTGATTATCAATAAAAAGGAAGGAGGAATTGCCTATGATTGTATAATAAAAAACTATTAACAAAAGATAAGTAAAAATAAAAAGATAAATAATAAAGGAGAGAAAATATATGAAAAATATAACAAAAAAAGCTATAGTAGGAGTAGCACTTGCAATAATTGGAGCAAGTGCTTTTTTAGGAATTACACATTCTAAATACACAAACAAAATAATGGGTAATGGAGAAACAGAAATAGCAAAGTGGAACTTTGTTGTTAATGATTCTACAGAACAAATGGAAACAATTAAATTAGCTGATACATACGATCAAGATACTTTGATAAATGGTAGGATTGCACCTGGAACTAGAGGTTCATTTGATCTAGTAATTGATGCTTCTGATGCAGAAGTAGGAGTAAAGTACGAAGTTGATTTTGAGAATGAAACAAATAAACCTTCAAATCTAAAATTCAAATATAAAGATAGAGTTTTAGATGAAATTGAAGATTATGAAGAATTCTTTACTGATATTATAGATGCAGACGATACTAATAAAACTAGAACTTTAACTGTAGATTGGGAGTGGGCTTATGAAACAGAAAATAATGATAATACATTAGAGGAAAATGATAAAGTTGATACGGATGAAGGTTTAGAAGCATTAGATTATTCTTTCGATATAATTGTAACAGGAACACAAGTTATTCCATCTCAAAATAACTAATGAGAAAAATTATAAAAATTCTACTAATGTTAATTTTTTCTATCATATTGAGTACTGTAGTATTTTATAAGACAACGAATGATGGATTATTAACTAAAATATGTGGAGTTAGTGTCCTTCAAGTTAGTTCAGGAAGTATGGAGAATGAGCTTAAAATTGGAGATATAATACTAATTAAAGAGTGTAACGAATATAAGGTAAACGACATTATTACTTATAATGTTGACAATGAGTATCTTGTAACACATAGAATCATTGAAGAAAGGAATGGAAATAGTTTTACTACAAAGGGCGATAATAATAATACAATTGATAGTAAAAGTGTTTCAAAAGATAATATCGAAGGTAAAGTAATATATAAATTTAAACTACTAAAATGGTTATATAAATATTGGTATATAACAATTATAGTAGTTTTTTTAATTTTAATTTTATTGTAAAAGGAGAATCAAAATGGATATAACAAAGAAAAAAATATTAAAAATTATATTAATAGTGATATTAATTATTATAATCTTATTATTAAGTTGGTTGTTTTTAGGAGGCAAAACTTTCTCAAAATATAAGAAAGATATAAATGCAAGTAGTTCTACAGAGATTGCTAAACCTATTCTAAATGTAGAAGGTGCAAGTGATATAAAAATAGATGGAATAGAAGATACAATATATAATTTTTCTGTAAAGAATTATAATGGATTAGATGTTAGTGAAGTAGATATGAACTATTATATTGAGATAGTTAATAATTCAAAAGCTGATTTAGAATTTATTTTGACTAAAAATGGACAACCAATTAACTTAAATAATAATAAAACAGATTTAATTTCTTCATCAAGTTTAAATAGACAATCAGATGATTATCAGTTAAAAATAAAATATCATAATAATCCAGCTATTGTGGAAGATATAGATGGCAATGTACAAGTCAGAGTTGAAGCAGTACAAGCTACAAAATAAAAAAGGGGATTTTAAATATGAAAAATAAAGATAAGTATTATGGAATTTATTTTAATGATGATATTCCAAAACTTGATGATAAGATAAACAAGTATAATAGGGAAGTAGAAATTAAATTTGAAGGTAAGGCATATTTAATTGAACGAGATAATGATGACGAAATCATTGAGAAAATAGAAATTGAAAATGAATATAAATTAAAGAAAGAAAAAGATTATGAAATTGAATTTATAAATAATTATGGAGAAATATATTGGTTGCAAGTAAGAATTGAAAGTTCTTACTTGTTTTTACTATTATTGCTTTTTATTTTAGGTTTTGTAATAGGTTTAGCATTATGCAGACCTATCAATATAGAAGATTCACCATTGGCTAAATTGTATGATTATATAGATTTATCAATACTGGAATTAAATATAGATAATGAACAAGAAAATAACCCAAAAGCTGAAAAGCAATATGATTTTGATGTGTCATTTGAAAATATAAGTTCAGAGAATATTAGCTTAGCAAATACAATTAATGCCAAAAGTCTTGTGAAAAATAAAATTTGTCCGGGTGTAAGTGGTAGTTTTTCAATAATAATTACTACGAAAAAAAGTACAGTTGATATGAAATACAATGTAGAATTTGAAAATATAACTAATGATAAAACAAGTAATATGATTTTTAAGATTAGGGGAATAGATGAAACATATTCTACATTGCAAGAGTTAGAGAAGAATCTAACTGGAATAATTAAAAGAAAAAGCAGAGAAGAAATTATAATTGATTGGGCGTGGGCCTACGAAACAGGAGAAAGTCAAAATACAGTTGTTGAAAATGACAAAGTAGATACAGATGAAGGAAAGACTTTGGAAAGTTACAAGTTTAAAATTCTTGTAACAGGAGAGGAGGCAATTTAGTTGAAAAAGAGAATATATATAACAATATTATTTTGTTTACTATTTGGGATGATTATATCCCAAAAAAGTTTTGCGAAATATATAATGCAAGATACTTTACAAATGAGTGTTTATATTGATAAAACTCCGCCTGTTATTAATGTAGTAACTAATGGAGAAAAAGAAAGTTTTAGTAAAACTCAAACAGATATAGTGAAAAGAACAAATGATATAATTGTAAACACAAATGATAATATAAAAATAAAAACTAATGAATGTTACTATAATCCATTAAAGCCAGAATTTGATGGATTAGATAGTAATAATTTTGAAGGTGATAAAGTAATTACAGATGAAGGATACTACAAAATTATCGCAACAGATACATCAGGCAACAAGACAGAAATTATTATTTTACTAGATAAGTCTGCACCTAACATAACTGTTAGATATTTTAAAAAAGGTGAAGAAACAGCAAAATTAAATACAACAGAAGTAAGACAAGTTGCAGCAATCAAAAAGAATATGGCTGCTGAACAAATTGTAGCTGCAAAGGAAGAAACAAAAGAAGAACAAGAGGATATTGATTCACAAGAAAATTTAGAAGTTAATATGATGTCAAATGATGGTATAATGCTTTTATCAGGTGATTGGTATGCTGGAAATGAGGGAGAATTTAGAAATGCTTTAGCAAATTGCGCAGATGTAATTCATATTAGACAAAGTATTGATTTTTCCTCTCCAATATATATAAATTATCCTGTAACAATAGTACCAGAAAGTAGCGATAATGCTTTAAGATACGGAAGTGGAGGAAATTTTATAGTTGTTCAAAATGGTGGTTCGTTAAGACTTCATGCTATTGTTGTAGATACTAATTCATCTGGTGTGAGTAGAATGACAGCTATAAACATTCAATCAGGAGGAACTGTAACATTTGTGCAGTCATCAATAGTTGATGGAGGACTTGGAAACACAGGAATTTTAGTTAACGGTGGGGCAAATCTTGTATTGTGGTCTTGTGAAATTGTAAGATGTGCCTATGGAATTAATTTACAAGCTAATGGTAATTTGACTTTTGCAACACAAGATGGTAGATGTAATAATTTTTGGTGGAATACAAATGCTGTATTTATAGACAATTTTTATGGAACATGCAATTTCAATCAAAATATAAGCATGTATGATAATACAAATGGAATAGTAACTGGTAATATTAGTGGTAATGTTAATGTTTCTGCTGGAACTTATCGAAATAACTACAATGGAATAAATGCAGGAGGAAATATCAATGTTAGTGGTGGATCATATTATAGTAATACAAATGGAATCTATACAAATGGAAGTTATACTGGAAAATTGACTATGACTGGTGGAAGTATTTACTCAAATTCAAATTCTGCAATCTATCAAGATAAGGCAAATGATGGAGGATGTACTATATTAGGAGGTAGTATATCAGGACAAGTATATTTAGCCAAAAATGATAACTATATAAATACAAATGCTAGTTATCCAACATTTACTGTTACACCATCTAATTATTTCTTTAAGAGAAAGTTGGTAAGAACTAACAGTAATGAAATTGCCAACAATGAAATTTCAAAAGTAACTTTAACACCAAAAGATTCTTGGTACAAATATGTTGATGGTGAATATATTGTATTATGGACAGGTGGAAATGTAATTGCAAGATACAAAGATTTCTATGGTAATATATTAAAACAAGAATTAAAAAATGGAACAATAGGTACTAATTATTCTATAACTCCACCAAATATTCCTGGATATGATTTAATTTATACACCATCAAATGCTAATGGAACGTATACGCAAAATGATATAGTAGTTGATTTTAAATATGATTTAGTAAATGTTGCAAAAGTAAATTTTGAGGATATACTATCAGGTGTAGTGAGTGCAAAATATTGGTACAATGCTAATTCAGAAAGTTTTACTGGAACTGGAACAGATTTTACAGATGGAACAATATTTGAAAATTACGGTTTCTATAAAGTTTTAGTTACTAATGGTGTTGGATTGCAAAAAGAATTAACATTTTCACTAAATAAAGATTCTTTAAGAAGGTAAAAATTATAAATTAAGAAGGAGTAGTTATTGATAATTACACCGTTTTATGATATTGTACTCTTAGACAAATTGTAATTTATCGAGGAGGTAAAAAATGTATATTACAAAAATAATAGAAAAAATTGAAGATATTGAAACAGCAATAAAATCAATAGACGAACTATGTAATAAAATGGATAAAGAGGGATATTCATTAGTCACTTATCATTTTTATGATAATAATGAAAAAATAATATTGACTTTCAAAAAAATTTTAAAGAAAAGTTTTGTATAAATTTTGCAAATTACAATTTTTTAAAATAATTACTTGACTATGCCCTTACAGGTTAGCTTACAATTATAACAGAGGTGGTTATAATGTTAATAAATGAAGT
>CAOJJB010000011.1 GCA_948436975.1 uncultured Clostridium sp.
TAACAGCATTTGGAACAACAATAGGATCAGTACATTACTTTTCACCAGAACATGCTAGAGGTGGTTATACAGATGCAAAATCAGATTTATATTCATTAGGAATTGTAATGTATGAAATGCTTACAGGAAAAGTACCTTTTGATGCAGATACACCTGTATCAGTAGCATTAAAGCAAGTACAAGAAGAACCAATAGATCCAATGAATTATAATAATAATATACCAATTAGTGTAAATAGAATTATATTAAAAGCTATGCAAAAAGATCCAAATCTTAGATATCAAAATGCAACAGAGATGTTGCAGGATTTATCATTATCATTAAAAAAACCAGATGAAGACTTTGTAAATTTAACTACAAGAAATGAAAATTCACCAACACAAAAAATACCTACCATTTATGAGTTAGAAATGGAAAAGAATAATGATAGAAAAGCAAATGGAAATAAATCAGAAAATATAAATAAAAAGAAACAAAGTAAAATAAAAGAATTTTATGCAAAACATAAATGGGCAAAACCTCTTACAATAGTATTAGTTCCAATTATGGTATTTGTTATAGCAATGTATACAACAATAACAATTTTAAATGGAACAAGACCAACCCAAATTGAAATACCAAATGTATCAGGTATAAATAATGAAAAAAGAATGACAAAAGATGAAGCTATAAAAGCATTAAATGATTTAGGATTTAAGGATATTACAGTAGAAGAAGAATATAATGATGAAGTAGAAGAAGGATATGTAATATCACAATCTCCAGAATATAAATCTAATTTTAAATATAATTTAACTCAATCAATAAAATTAGTTGTAAGTAAAGGTCAGAAAATAGTAACATTACCAAAGAAAATGAAAGGTAAAAATATAGAAGATGTAAAAAAAGAGTTAGACGAATTAGAATTAAAATATGAAATAATAGAAGAAAATAGTGAAAAAGTTGAAAAAGATATTGTATTAGAAGTCGATCCAAAAGAAGGAGAAGAAATAACAGCAGCAACAGAAATAAAAATAACAGTAAGTATAGGAAGTGCATATAAAGATGTAGTAGTACCTAGTGTAATAAATGATACAGAAGCAAATGCAAATCAGAGATTATCTGCATTAGGGCTAAAAGTAGATGTAACATATGAAGAAAACTCATCAAAATCTGATGGTGTAGTTACTTCTCAAAGTATAACTTCTGGAAAAACAGTAAAAGAAGGAGATAGTATTACAATAGTTGTAAATAAACAACCAAGAAAATCTACTGTAACAGTTAATGTAAACTTAAGATCATTAATGAATTATACAGAACCAAAACCAACTACACAAACTTCTGTTGATGAATATGGAAATACAGTAAATAAAACAGTTACACCAGAAGTAGAAAGAGCAACAGTACTTATACAAGTAGGAGATGATACAATATTAAGTGATAGTTACTTAATGACCAAAACAGATATATCAAAATCATGGACTACTTCAGGAGTTAAAGAAGTAAAAGTAAAAGTAAATGGAGTAACTAAATATACAGAAACAGTAGATTTCAATAATGGAGATAAAACTATAAATGTAGATTAATATAATGAATATTTATATTATAAATGGAGGTATGAATGGCAGAAATATCAGCATCATTATTAAGTGTAGAAAAAGAAAATGCAATTAGAACAATGTATAATTTAGAAGCTGGAAAAGTAGACTATTTTCACATAGATGTAATGGATGGAAAGTTTGTTGAAAAAAATAATTTAGAAACTATGAAAGACTATGCCTTAACAATTTCTCATATTTCAAACTTAGGATTAGATGTTCATTTAATGGTAAATAATATTGAAGAATTAGTAGATGAATATTTAGCATTAGAACCTAAAATAATAACTTTTCATATAGAAGCTAGTAAAATGGAAGAAGAAACAAAAAAAATCATAAATGAAATCAAAAAAAATGGAACAAGAGTAGGAATTGCAATTAGTCCTGAAACAAGTATAGATGAAATAAAAAAATATTTAGAATATATACACTTAGTATTAGTAATGACTGTAATTCCAGGAAAAGGATGTCAAAAGCTAATCCCAGAAACTATAGAAAAAGTTAAAGAATTAAAAGAATATATAGAAGAAAATAATATAGATATAGATATAGAAGTAGATGGTGGTATAAATGATCAAACATCATCAAAAGTTAAGGATGCAGGAGCTAATTTACTAGTTGTGGGGAGCTATTTAACATCTTCTGATAATATTCCTGAAGCTGTTAAAAAAGTTAAATAATTGTATAGATTAATTAAAAAATAAAAGGAGATAGAAATGAAAAAAGTAATTAAAATATTTACAATTTTATTTATTAGTTTAATTTTATTAATTTCAACAATTTCATTTGCAACAGAAGATATAAATATAACTAATGAAAACACAGAAGATATAATGCCTGTATCAGAAGAAAATGATATTATGCCTATATCAGAAGGAATTCAAGGTCAAATTATGACTGAAGATTATGCAGATATTTGGAGTATAAAAAATGAAACAATAGTAGAAGAAACAGTATATGGTGATATATATGCTATGTCTAATAATGTTGAAATTTCTTCAAGCGAGGTTGTAGGAAATCTTTTTATAATGGCAGATAATGTAAAAATTTCAGGAAAAATATATGGTTATGCATATATAATGGCAAATCATGTTGAAATTTCAGGCAATGTTACAGGTTTATATATAATGGGAAATAAAGTAGATATAAAAGAAACAGCATATATATCAACTGATGCTAAAGTAATTGCAAATAAATTAGATTTAAAAGGTTTTATATATCGTAATCTAACTGCTATTACTGAAAGTACAAATATAACATCAAATGAACTAGGAAAAAATGTATTAGGATCAATATATTATAGTGGAAACATAAAAGGAGATACTGAAGCTATAATTGGTGAAAAAATAAAAGTAGAAGTTCCAAAAATCAGTTTTGATAGAAATGAGCGAATGATTTCAAAAATAACTACTTTTGCTACAAAAGTAATTACAGCTTTAGCTATTATTGCATTAATAGTATATTTAACAAATAATAAAAAAGAAAATAAAGAAATTAATGTAAAGGATTATATTAAAGATATAGCTATAGGATTTGTATATTTGATATTAATTCCAGCAGTAGTACTAATACTATTCCTTACAGTAGTAGGTATACCAATAGCTTTATTTGCATTTATGTTATATTTCTTAGGAATATATATATCAATACCAATTACATCAATTGAAATAGCAAATACAATTTTAAAGGAAGAACAATCAAAATTTAAAAAGATTGGTATTTCATTAGTAGTATTTCTAATTTTTGAAATAGTAAGATATATTCCAGTAATAGGTGGAATAATAAGATTTCTAGCTATTTTATTAGGATTAAGAATTATTGTAAAAAATATATTTAGAAAGAAAGATGAAACAATAGAAATTAAAGAAACAGAAGTTATAGAATAAAATAATAGGACTTGAAAATGAAAAGTAAAAATGAAGCAATAAAAATAATTAATATCTTAAAAAAATATTATCCAGATGCAACTTGTAGTTTAGATTTCTCTACACCATTTGAAATGATGATCTCAGTAATGCTATCAGCACAATGTACAGATGAGAGAGTTAATAAAACAACTCCTCATCTGTTTGAAAAATACAATACACCTGAAAAAATTATAAAGGCAGATATAAAGGAAATTGAGGAATTGATACATCCTTGTGGTTTTTATAAAAACAAAGCCAAAAATATTAAAGCTTGTAGTGAAAAATTATTAGAAGAGTTTAATGGTATAGTACCAGAAAATATGGAACAACTACAAAGTTTACCAGGAGTAGGAAGAAAAAGTGCAAATGTAATAATGTTAGAAGCATTTCATAATCCACAAGGAATAGCTGTAGATACACATGCTAAAAGAATATCAAATAAAATGGGATTTTCAGAACAAAGTGATCCCGAAAAAATAGAACAGGATTTATTAAAACAAATTCCAAAAGAGTATTATTATGATGTAAATCACTTGTTTGTATGGCATGGTAGGGAAATATGCAATGCTAGAAATCCTAAATGTGATAAATGTCCAGTAAAGGAATATTGCGATAATCAAAATTAAATAAAGAAACAAAATACATTTCAAAATATTAGAACAAAAAACTAATAATTTGAGATGTATGTTTATTAGTAGATATGTTATAGAAATGTATTGAAAAATAACATAAAAGAAATCGAAAAAATATCAAATAATAGTATAAAATATAAATATAAAGCATATAAAAATGATAATAAAATTATAGAAGATATGGGAGAGAAAAATGAAAAAAACTAATAAGAAAAATAAGAATGTAGTAATAATATTGTTATTAATACTATTATTAGCATTAGCAGTAGGATATGCAGCATTTTCAGATATATTAACAATATCAGGAACAGCGAATGCAAAAGGAACATTTGACTTAGAATTCCAACATGCAGAAGTAGTAACAGCAGTTGGAGTAAATAAAGAGAATACAACAGCACAAATATCAGAAGATAAAAACACATTACAAGTAAATGTAGCAGATCTAAGTTACCCAGGAGCAGGAGTAGAATTTTCAGTAGACATAGTAAATGTAGGAACAATACCAGCTATGGTAAATGCAGTAACACCAACAAATATAACAGGAAGTGAACATATAAAAATAGAAGGATTAGAAGCTATAACAACAGATCATCCAATAATAGAAGCAGGAGGAAAATGTAACATACATTTCACAGTAGAATGGCCAGTAACAGCAACAGATCCATTAGGAGAAAATGGAGAAAGTACAAGCTTTGAATTAGAAATAGAATATACACAAGGAACAGGAAAAGAATTTGAAGGAACTCCTAAACATGATGATGGAATAGGAGAAAGTAATACACCAGTGATACCTACAATAAGTGAAAAATTAACAGAGATAATTCAACCAAGTGATTATGGAAAAACAATAAATTATAGTGCGACAGTAAAAGGAGAAAAAGTAAATAATTGGAAAGTATTTTATAATGATGGACAAAATGTATATATAATATTAGATAATTATTTAGAAAATAGATTATTACCAGAAGAAACAGGATTACAAACAAGTGGAACATATAATATTTATTCAAATCAAAATAGAGATACATTAATATCAGGATTAATAACAGAAAATTATTGGAGAGAATTTGCAGGAGGTGTAGAAGGAGCAACAGCAAGCGGAAGTCCAACAGCAGATTTATTAATTGATAGTTATAATAAAAAGAATGGAACAACTTTGAAATATAAAAACATGCCAATATTAGATATAACTGATGCACTATATACACCTAATACATCTGTAGTAGATAATTGTGTTGGATATTGGACTACTTCAATATATGATAATGACATGAGTAATGTATGGCATATAGGATATAATGGAACTATATACACAGGAAATAGTGAATATAATAACGTTTATCTTGCTATAAGACCAATAGTAAAATTACCATCACAATTAACAGGAGCAGTAGGAGAGATAGTAGAAATATCAAAATAATTTGCACAGAAATTTCTGTAATTTCAGATTTAAAAATCAGATTGACTTTAAATAGATATTTTTATATAATAACTAAAGAAAAAAGTTCTTTAGGAAGGAAACGAAGAAATGAATTTTATAGAAAATATAAAACAAAGAGCAAAAAAAGACATAAAAAGAATTGTATTACCAGAAACATCTGATTTAAGAACTATTAAAGCAGCAGATATAGCATTAAAAGAAGGATATGCAGAAATTATATTAATAGGAAATGAAGATTCTATTAAAAAATTAGCAGAAGAGAATAAGTTAGATATAAGTAAAGCAACAATAGTAAATCCTTTAAAATCAGAAAAAAGTAAAACTTATGCTGAAAAATTATATGAATTAAGAAAAGAAAAAGGTATGACACTAGAAAAAGCACAAGAATTAATAAAAGATGAAGTATATTTTGCAATGATGATGGTGAAACAAGAAGAAGCTGATGGATTAGTTTCAGGAGCAATACATTCAACATCAGATACATTAAGACCAGCACTTCAAATTTTAAAAACAGCAGATGGAACAAAACTAGTATCAGCCTTTTTTTTAATGATAGTACCAAACTGTGAATATGGAGAAGACGGAGTATTTGTATTTGGAGACTGTGGACTAAATCAAAATCCAACAGCAGAAGAATTAGTAGAAATAGCGCACTCATCAAGTGAAAGTTTTGAACAATTAGTAGGTAAAGAATCAAAAGTTGCTATGTTATCATATTCAACAAAGGGAAGTGCAAGATCAGAACTTACAGAAAAAGTAATAAATGCAACAAATATGATAAAAGAAAAATATCCAGAAATGAAAGTAGATGGAGAATTACAATTAGATACAGCAATTGTACCAACTGTTGGAAAAAGCAAAGCACCAGATAGTAATATAGCAGGAACAGCTAATACTTTAATATTTCCTAATTTAGATGCTGGAAACATTGGATATAAATTAACACAAAGATTGGGAAAAGCAGAAGCATATGGACCACTTTGCCAAGGAATAGCAAAACCAGTAAATGATTTATCAAGAGGATGTTCTAGCCAAGATATTGCAGGAGTTATTGCTATTACTGCAGTTCAAGCACAACAAAAATAATTGATAACTACGTATTACGTTGTTAAACTTATAAAAAATATTTATGGAGGAATAAAATGAAAATTTTAGTAATAAACTGTGGAAGTTCATCATTAAAATATCAATTAATAGATATGGATGGAGAAAAACTTTTAGCAAAAGGAAATTTTGAAAGAATAGGGGAAAAAGAAGCTTTTGTTACTCATAAAGTAAACGGAGAAAAATATGTAATAAATTCACCTGTAATGGATCATGAACAAGCTTTAAAAATTGTACTTGATCAGTTGGTACATAATGAATATGGAGTTATAAAAGAATTATCAGAAATATCTGCTGTTGGACATAGATTAGTGCATGGTGGAGAAATATTTAATAAATCTGTTCTTATAGATGAGGAAGTTATTGAAAAATATCAAACATGTTCTAGTTTAGCACCACTTCATAATCCAGCTACAATACTTGGAATAAGAGCATGCCAAAAAGCAATGCCAAATATTCCAATGGTAGGTGTATTTGATACAGCATTTCATCAAACAATGCAAAAAGAAAACTATTTATATCCAATTCCTTATGAATATTATGAGAAATATGGTATAAGAAAATATGGATTTCATGGAACATCACACCAATATGTATCTAAAAGAGCAGCAGAATTAACAGGAAAATCAATAGAACAATTAAAAATAGTTACATGTCATATAGGTCAAGGCGCTTCAATATGTGCAATTAATGGTGGTAAGTCAGTAGATACATCTATGGGATTATCTCCATTAGGAGGAATTGCAATGGTAACACGTTCAGGAGATTTAGATCCATCTGTTGTAACAGAAATAATGGAAAGAGAGAATATAAGTGCAAAAGAAGTAAATACTTTATTAAATAAAAAATCAGGATTATATGGAATAACAGGATTAAATCCTGACTTTAGAGAAATAGAACTTGCTTCTTATGAAGATGATAAACCTAAAGCACAAGTGGCAATAGAACTATTTACAAAAACGATTGCTCAATTTGTTGCTAAATATGCAGTATCTTTAAAAGGAATAGATATTATTGTATTTACAGGTGGAATTGGTGAAAATCAAATAAACATAAGAAAGAAAATAGCAGATAACTTAGAGTGGATGGGATTAAAACTAGATTTAGAAAAAAATAATGTACAAAGTATAGAAACTAAAATTTCATCAGAAAATTCAAAAATATTAGCTTATGTAATTCCAACAGATGAAGAAATGGTTATTGCAAGAGATACAAAATCAATAGTAGAAAATTTATAAAAATTCAATAAATAGTAGGAATAAAATCCTACTATTTATTTTGGTAATTTATATTAAAATATAAAAATTATAGTATAATATATTAATATAAATTATAAAAAATTATTGTACTTATTGAAAAATAATGTTAATATTAGTATGAAAACAAAATATATAACAAAAATAAAATAAAAACCTGAAAGGAAGTTAATATAAATGAAAATATTAGTTTTAAATTGTGGAAGTTCATCTTTAAAATTTCAACTTATAAATACAGATAATAATGAAAGAATGGCAAAAGGAAACTTTGAAAGAATAGGAGGAATGAAAACTACTCTTAGATTAAATGTAAGAGGAAAAAAAGAAGAACTTTTGCATATAGCTAGAGATTATGATGAAGCAATAGAATTTGTACTAGAAGTATTACAAAAACCAGAATATGAATTAATAAATAATATAGAAGAAATAGAAGCAGTAGGGCATAGAATAGTACATGGTGGAGAAATGTTTAGTAAATCAGTAATAATTAATGATGAAGTAATTGAAGAAATAGAAAAATGTATTGACTTGGCGCCATTACATAATCCAGCTGGAGTGGCAGGAATAAAATCAGCAAAAAAAGTTTTACCAAATGTTCCAATGGTAGCAGTATTTGACACAGCATTTCATCAAACAATGCCACAAAAAGCATATATTTATCAAATACCATATAGATATTATACAAGTTATAAAATCCGTAAATATGGATTTCATGGAACAAGTCATAAGTATGTATCTGAAAGAGTTACTGAATTAGAAGGAGATAATAAAAAAATTATAAATTGTCATTTAGGTCAAGGATCCTCTATATGTGCAATAGACAATGGAAAATCAATAGATACAAGCATGGGACTAACACCACTTGCAGGAATACCAATGGCAACGAGATGTGGAGATATAGACCCAGCAATAATACCTTATATCATGAAAAGAGATAATATAGGACCAGAGGATATAGAAGAGATTTTAAATAAACAATCAGGAGCCTGGGGATTATCAGGGGTTTCATCAGATTATAGAGATATTGAAGATGGATTTGAAATGGGAGATCAAAGATCAGTATTAACTCTAGATAATCAAGCATATAAAATAGCACAATATATAGGTCAATACATTATTTCACTTGGAGGATTAGATATACTAACATTTGCAGGAGGAGTTGGAGAAAATGGTATAGAAACTAGAGAAAGAGTATGTAAATATTTAGAACCTTTTGGAGTAAAATTAGATTTAGAAGCCAATAATGTAAAAGGTAAAGAAAGATGTATTTCAACAGAAGATTCAAAAATAAAAATATATATAATACCAACAAATGAAGAATTAATGATTGCAAAAGAAACTTATGAACTAGTAAAATAAATTATAAAATTGTAAATAGGATGTCCAATTCTAGGACATCCTATTTACAATAATAGTTTTAAAGTTATTGTAAATAACCATACCAGGTTTAGCGCCTGAAGTCTTTTTTACATACCTAGCATAGCAATAATCAACAGACACATTTGTAGAAGTAGCAGCTTTACTATTTTCTTTAGCTAAATAAGCGCATTTATATAATACTTCATCAGGAATATCGGTTATATCTAAATTTTCAGGATTTTTAAGTAACACATGGCTACCATGTATTTTCTGTGTGTGAAACCAAACATCATTTGGTTTTGAAAATTTTAAACTAATATAATCATTTTGAATATTATTTTTTCCTATATAAATTATATATCCTTTAAAATCAACTTTTTCAAGTTCAATAATTTTAGAAGAAGATTTCTTTTTAGATAATTTATTTTGTTTTTGATTAGAAAAAGCTTTTTTAGTAGCAATATTTTCAGAAATTTCTTCGTAAACCTCATTAATATCATTTATACTTTTAGAGTTACTTAAGTTAAAAACAATGGTTTCAATATAGTCTAATTCTTTTTCAGCTTCTTTTTTTTGCTTAGATACAATTGAAAGAGCATTTTTTAGTTTATTATATTTTTTAAAATATTTTTCGATATTTTTTTGAACAGATAAACTTTTATCTAATGGGATAACCATTATTTTATTATTATCATAGTAATTTTCAACAGATATTTCAGAAATGTTAGTTTCAGAATTTATTTTATACAAATTAGCTGTTAGTAGTTCACCATAAAGTCTAAACTTATCCATTTCTTCACATTCTTTTAATTTTAAATTTATATTTTCTAGTTTTTTATATATTTTTTTTAAAGATGTAGAAACTATTTTTAGTAAGTTATTTCTAGAATTTATAAATATTGAATTACTTTCTTTATTAAAATAGAAATCATCTAAAAAGAAATTAATATTTAAATTAGTAGTATTATAATAATCTTTATTATAATTATCTAAATATTTATTTAAAACCAAAGTATAGTCTTTATTATCTATTAATTTACAAGAAATATTTGAAGTACCCATATTTTCAATTAATTCGTTTATATAATTAAATAATTTTTCCAAATCATTTTCAGTATAATTAGTATCATTTATATTTAGAATTTTTATAGTTTCTTTTATAAAAGTTTTGCTAAATCCTATGAAAGTATTTATAAGCGTTTTTATTAATGAATTAGTTTCATGTTTTTTTATGTTATTAATAAAGCTTTCTAAATTTTTTTGCTCTATAAAACTAATTTTATTTATAGGAGTAAATGTGTATTCATGCGCTGGAAGAAGTTCTCTAACATTGTTATCAAAATGTTTTAAGGTATCAATTATAATATTGTTTTCATTAGTTAAAATTATATTACTTTGTCTACTCATGATTTCTACAAATAATTTTCTTTTAACTAAATCATTTAAATCGTTATAACATTCAAACTGAATTTCTATTGTTCTTTCCAAATCATAATTAGATATATTTACAATTTTTCCACCAATTAAGTATTTTCTAAGAAGCATGCAATAATTGTATGCATTTTGAGGATTAGGTTTTGAATGAGTAGTTAAGCAAATTCTACAAAATTCAGGGTTTGCACAAAGGTTTAAAGCATAATTTATACCATTATTATAAAGACCTAAAATAATTTCATTTTTTGTAGGTTCAAATACTTTGTTTACTTTAGCTCCTATAATATTATTTTTTAGTTCTGTGATAATTGATTTTGTAATAAATCCATCAAATGCCATAATAATTCTCCTTTATATAAGTTTATTAATCAATTTTATAGCTTTAATAATAAAAAGTCAATTATAAAAATTAAATGATTATATTATGATATAAGTAATCTAAAGAACTTAAAAAAATATAAAAAAACAATAGCAAAAGAAAAATGGTTATGATATAATAAATTCGATAATAATAGAAAAAGTTAAAAATCTATTATATAAAAGCTTATTTTAATTTTGTACACAAATAAATTTAATAACAAATATTCAATCTTTCAAATTTGTTATTAATAGGACAAAATAAAAGTTTTTAAAAATAGGAGGTTTAAATGGTAAAATTTAATTTTGAAAATTCAAGTATAGAGGAAAAAGTAATTAATAAATATGAAAAAGAAGTTATAAAAATTCATGAGGAACTTCATAGTAAGGCAAATGATGAAAAAGAATTTTTAGGATGGATTGAACTTCCAACAAATTATGATAAAGAAGAGTTTAGTAGAATAAAAAAAGCTGCTAAAAAAATACAAAAAGATTCAGATGTATTAGTAGTTATAGGAATAGGGGGATCATATTTAGGAGCAAGAGCAGTAATAGATAGTCTAACACATAGTTTTTATAATAGTATGTCAGAAGAAAAAAGAAAAACACCACAAATAGTATATGCTGGAAATAATTTAAGTCCTGTATATATGAATGACTTATTAGAATTTATAGCAGATAAAGATATATCAATAAATGTTATTTCAAAATCTGGAACAACAACAGAACCAGCAATAGCATTTAGAATTTTTAGAGAAGTATTGGAAACTAAATATGGTGTTGTAGAAGCGAGAAAGAGAATTTATGTAACTACAGATAAGAAAAAAGGAGCATTAAAAACTTTAGCAGATGAAGAAAAATATGAAACATTTGTAATACCAGATAATGTAGGGGGAAGATTTTCAGTATTAACAGCAGTTGGATTATTACCAATAGCAACTAGTGGAATAGATATAGATAAATTAATGCAAGGAGCAAAACAAGCACAAGAAAAATATTCAGATCCAAACTTGAAATTTAATGATTGTTACAAATATGCAATAGCAAGAAATTTATTATATAGATCAGGAAAAACAATAGAAATATTAGCAAATTATGAGCCAAAATTACATTATATAACAGAATGGTGGAAACAACTTTATGGAGAAAGTGAAGGAAAAGATTTAAAAGGAATTTTTCCAGCAGGAGTAGATTTAACAACAGATTTACACTCTATGGGACAGTATATACAAGATGGTAGAAGAGATTTGATAGAAACAGTATTAAAAATAGGAACAAATTCATCAGAAATAACAATACAACAAGATGATCAAAATTTAGATGGACTTAACTATTTAGCAGGAAAAACTTTAGGATATGTTAATAGTAAAGCAATGGAAGGAACAGTACTTGCACATGTTACTGGAAATGTTCCAAATTTTATGATAGAAATTGATAAATTAGATGAAGAAAATATAGGATCATTAATATATTTCTTTGAAAAAGCTTGTGCAATTTCAGGTTCTCTTTTAGGAGTAAATCCATTTAATCAACCAGGTGTTGAAGAATATAAAAAGAATATGTTTAAATTATTAGAAAAACCAGGGTATTAAGGAGATAAAATGATAAAACATGTAGTATTATTTAAATTTAAAGATACAATATCGCAAGATACAATACAAAACATAAAAGAAAAATTTAATAATTGTAAAAATAATTTAGATGGAATAATAGACATGGAATTTGGAGATAATTGTAGTTTAAAAAAACATCTTAATCATGGTTTCAATTATGGATTATTTATGACTTTTAAAGATAATGAAGTAGTGAAAATATATAATGATTTTGAAGAACATAAAAAAGCTCAAGAAATAATGAAAGAGTATCAAGAAGATTTATTGGTATTTGATATTGAATGTTAATAATATAAATAACTGGCACAAAATTTTATTTTAGTGCCAGTTTAAATTTTATTTATTGGTATATATTTTTTCTTTTTTATTTTTTTTAGATTTTGATATATTTTCTTCTTTATTTATTAATTCATTTAGAGAAAAATTTTTTATTTCATCAAGATAATTTAATTTATCTAGATTTTCTAGAATATCTAATTTTTTTGAAATTAAAGTAAGTTTTCTTAAAACAGCAATTCTCCAATAACCATCTTGAATAGTTTTACCTGTATTAGCAGTTAATAAAAGTGAAATTGCTAAGAAAATTAGAGTAAAAACAGTAATAATTATAGACTTACTTAAATTAAATAATAAAACATCAACTAAGTAAGCAGCAATCAATACTCCTAAAGTGCAACCAATAATACTAAAGAGAATAATTAAAAAAACTCTTTTAGTTTTAATCCAAAATATTTGGTTTCTATATGAATCCTCATCATACATTGAAAATTCCCCCCTAAATAAAATATAACTTATTATATTACGATAATTTTAGTTAGTCAATAAAAAGTTACAAGTATATTTTATACTGTTGTAGAGTAGTTTATAGAATAGTTGCAAGCATTTATATAAAATGATATAATATATAGTATAGAAATTTTATTTATCAATATAGTTTTTTTATTTAAGGAATAATGAAGGAGGGAATAATAAAGATCAATATACTAAATAAATGACATTAGAAGAAAAGGAGACAATATGATTTTTGTATATGATTTTGATGGAACATTAACGCCACATTCTTTACCACAATATGAAATTTTGAAAAACTGTGGTTATGGTTATACCGAAAAGCTATTAAAACGTGTTGAAGAAGAGATGGAAAAAAATTCTATTTCATTGTATGAAAGCTATTATAAATGCTATATAAGTATATTAAATGAAAATGGAATTTCAATATCAACTAGTAACATTTGTTTAGGAGCTGATAGAACAGAATTAAATGCGGGAGTAGAAGAGTATTTTAAGAGTTTTCAGAGTTCTAAAACTGGAGTTAAGCATTATATAGTTACAGCTGGTTTAAAAGAGTATGTTGATAGAACCATAATCAGGAAGTATGTAGATGCTACTTATGGAGTTACATTAAAAGAAGAAGGTGATACAGTCAGAGTGGATTTCTTACTTACAGATGTAGAAAAAGTGAGTATTATAAAAGAAATTCAAAAAAACAATAATGGAACAAATGATATAGTATATTTTGGAGATGGACTAACTGACAATTTTGCATTTCAATATGTTCATAGTATAGGCGGAAAAAATATATTGGTTGCAAATAATAAATTTACAGATACTTCCATGGATACTTATCGAAAGATAAATAAAGATGGAATTATAGATAAGTATTTTGAAGCTGACTTTTCGGCAGAAATAAGTGATTTTATAAAGAAACAAATAGAATTGATATAAAAATGATAATAATTTATTGTGAAAGGGGTTCTGACCGAAAGGTTAGGACCCTTTTTGAAATTTATGAACTAATTAGAATTTATTATAAACAATTTATATTAATATAATTTATATATTGAAAAAAATAACTAAAAATGATAAAATTCGATAAAATAATCCCATTAAAAATAGGAAAATGGAGAGAGAATATGATAAATTTAGAAAAAGAAATACAATACATAAAAGGAGTAGGACCTAACCGTGCTACTCTTTTAAACAAATTAGGAATATATAATTTAAAAGATTTAATAACATATTTTCCACGAGAATATGAAGATAGAGGAAAACCAAAAACAATTGCAGAACTAGAAAATGGAGAAGAAGCATTAATATATGCATATCCAGTAGGAAGAATGAATGAATTCAAAATAAGAAAAAATCTAACATTATGTAAATTAATAGTTAAAGATGAAACTGGAAGTTGTCAAATAACCTGGTATAATCAATCATATTTAAAAAGTGTGTTTAAGCAAGATAAAAAATATAAATTTTATGGTAAAGTATCTAAAAAATATGGAAGACCAGAAATGCAATCACCAGTATATGAAACAGAAGAAGCTAACAGAAATACAGGAAAAATCATACCAATATATCCACTTACATATAGTTTATCACAAAATGTTATAAGAAAAATCATAGAAAATGGGTTAAATGAAGTAAAAGGAAAGCTAGAAGAAACATTACCAGAATATATATTAAAAGAATATAATTTATATGATTATAATACAGCAATAAATGAAATACATTTTCCAGAAAACTTTGCAAACTTTAATTTAGCCAAAAAAAGATTAGTATTTGAAGAATTATTATCTATGCAACTTGCATTATTAAGTTTAAAAAATAAATATGAAGTAAAAAAACCAGGAATAGAATTTAGTAAACAAGCAAAAATGTCAGAAATAATAGACAAATTACCATTTAAATTAACAAAAGCACAGCTAAGAGTATTAGAAGAAATAGACAAAGATATGGAAACTGGTAAACCGATGAATAGATTAATGCAAGGAGATGTTGGATCAGGAAAAACAATAGTAGCATTAATTTCAGCTTATAAAGCAGTAAAAACAGGTTATCAAGCAGTAATAATGGCTCCGACAGCAATTTTAGCAACACAACATTTAGAAAGTTTTAATGAAATTTTAAAAGACACAGGAATAAAATGTGAACTATTAATTAGTGGGATTACTAAAAAGAAAAAGGAAGATATTTTGCAAAGATTAGCTAATGGGGAAATAGATATATTAATAGGAACACATGCTGTTTTAGAAGAAAATGTAATATTTAAAAAATTAGGATTAGTAGTAACAGATGAACAACATAGATTTGGAGTAAGACAAAGAAGTATTATTGTAGAAAAAGGAGCAAATCCAGATATTCTAGTAATGACAGCAACTCCAATTCCAAGAACACTAGCACTAATATTGTATGGAGATTTAGATATATCTATAATAGATGAACTACCACCAAATAGAAAAAAAATAGAAACATATGCAGTTACAAAAGGAATGGAACAAAGAGTTAATAACTTTATAACAAAAAATATAGAAGAAGGAAGACAATGTTATATAGTATGTCCACTAGTAGAAGAAAATGAAGAAATAAAAGCTAAATCTGTAATGGAAATATATGAAGAATATAAAAATAATATTTTTCCAAATTATAGAGTAGAATATTTACATGGAAAAATGAAGCCTAAAGAAAAAGATTTAATAATGGATGAATTTAAAAATGGAAATATAGATATACTAATTTCAACAACAGTTATAGAAGTTGGAGTAAATGTGCCTAACAGTAATATTATGATTATAGAAAATGCTGAAAGATTTGGATTAGCACAGTTACATCAATTAAGAGGCAGAGTAGGACGTCGGAGAACATCAATCATATTGTATACTGAAATATCAAGGAAATTCACAGATAATAAGAGAAAGAATGAAAGTTATATCTTCAACAAATGATGGATTTATAATATCTGAAAAAGATTTAGAATTAAGGGGAACAGGGGAATTTTTTGGAACTAAGCAACATGGTATACCAGAATTTAAAATAGCTAATCTTTTTGAAGATATAGGTATATTAAAACAAATTCAAGCAATAGCAACTGAAATTATAGATAAAGATCCACTTCTTGAAAAAGAAGAAAATATGTTACTTAAGAAACTAGTTGATGATAAATTTAAAAATAGAATTGAAATATAATATTATGAAATAAAAGAAAAATATTTTCTTCATATCACTATCATATAAAAATAAAAAAATAGATAATGTATTCTATAAAAAAACAAAATATTTTAATTGACAAACCAAAATAAAGATAATACAATATATACGTTAATTTTTAAAGAAAAAAGAGGATGTTTAAATTGAGAGTATTTTTACTATTTATAGCAATAGTATCACTAGTATGTGGTGTTAAATTTATATATGATGCAAGACCAATAGTAAAAAAATATTTTGGTTTTGGTGATAAAAATGATGCAACACTAGGATTAAAGATCTTAGGATTTTTATTATCAATAATTGGTGGTACAATCATATACTTTGTATATTAATATACACATGTTTTACTGAAAGGATTAGATGAAAAATTTATGAAAATAACATATGAAAATGAGAAAATAGATATTAATAGTGGTATTACTATTAAAGAAGCATTAAAAAAACAAATTGAAGAAAGCAATAAAAAAGATATAATTGCAGTTAGATTTAATAATTCAATAGAATCATTAAATGCTCCTATAACAGAAGATGGAGAAATAGAATTTATAAATAGAGAAAATAAAGATGGAAGAATTATATATATAAGAGGATTATTATTTTTAATGAGTAAAGCATTTTCAGAAACATATCCTGAAGCATTACTAACAGTAAATTATCAATTATCAAATGCAATGTTTGGTACAATTGATAATATGAAAGTTACAGAAGAAATGATTACAAAAGTAAAAGAGAAAATGCAAGAAATAATAAATCAAGATTTACCAATAAAAAAAGTAATTATGACACCACAAGAGGCAGTAGAATTTTACGAGAAAGAAGAAACAAATAAAGGAAGATTACAGATAGATATAGAAAAAGAAAAAGTATCATTATATTATTGTGAAGAGTATTATAATTATTTTTATGGAACTATGCCTATTTCAACAGGATTTGCAAAAGTATTTGATTTAGTAACATATAGAGATGGTTTTTTAGTAAAATACCCAAGCTTATCAGAACCAAATATTATACAATCTAATATAAATAGCAGTTTAAAATTAGTATCTGCAATGGATGAGTATGATGAAATAAATAAATTAATGAAAATAAACACAGTTCATAGATTAAACAGAAAAATTAGAGAAAAAGATGGTATTAAGGAATTAATTTTAATATCAGAGGCTTTGCATGAAAAGAAAATTGCAGAAATAGCACAAAAAATAAAAGATAAAGATAATGTTAGAATGGTACTTATAGCTGGACCATCATCATCAGGAAAAACAACTTTTGCAAATAAATTAGGAATGAGCTTAAAAATAAATGGATTAAAGCCAGTAACCATATCAGTAGATAATTATTTTGTTGAAAGAAAAGATAATCCAAAGGATGAACAAGGGAATTATAATTTTGAATGTATAGAAGCATTAGATTTAGAATTGTTTAATAAACAATTACTTAGTTTATTAGCTGGAAAAGAAGTAAGCCTTCCAACTTTTAATTTTACAACAGGATGTAAGGAATATAGAGGAAATATTCTAAAATTGGAAGAAGATGAAATTTTAGTTATAGAAGGTATTCACTGTTTAAATGATAAATTAACAAGCCAAATACCAAAACAAAATAAATTTAAAGTATATATAAGTGATTTAACAGTATTAAATATAGACTATTATAATAGAATATCAACAACAGACACAAGACTTATAAGAAGAATTGTAAGAGATAATAATTTTAGAAATTATAAAGCAGAACAAACTTTAAAAACATGGTATTCTGTAAATAGAGGAGAACAAAAAAATATATTTCCATACCAAGAAGAAGCAGATTGTATGTTTAACTCATCAATAGTATATGAATTAGCAGTATTAAAAAAATATGCAATGCCTTTATTAAACGAAATACCAAAAACAGCTAGAGAGTATAGTGAAGCTAGAAGACTAATAACACTACTTAAGTATTTTGAAGATATGGATTCAAATTTAATACCAAATAATTCTTTACTAAGAGAGTTTATAGGTGGAAGTATATTTGAAAATTAGAAAAGAAGGAAAAGATGATGCCTAATTTTACAGTAATAGATGAGGAATTTATATGTGAAAATTGTGGAACAAAAGTAAATAAGTTAGGATATTCATGTAGAAATCATTGTCCTATTTGTTTACATTCTAAACATGTTGATATTAACCCAGGAGATAGACTACAAACATGTCATGGAATATTAGAACCAATCAGATTAGAAACGAATAGCAAAAAAGGATATGTAATAATTTTTAAGTGTAAAAAATGTGGAGCAATTAGAAAAAATAAAGTAGCAGAAGATGATAATATGGAATTAGTTATAAAATTAAGTGTAAATAAAGATTATTAGAATTTTTGAAGGGAATAGAAATGAAAAAAAACAAAATTTTAAGAATTTTATTATTAATACTAATAATTATATGGGCATATATAGTTTTTAATTTATCAAGTCAAAATGGTGGTACTTCTTCAGGATTAAGTAGAAAAGTTGTAGAATTATTTACTAGTAATGAAGATGTTATTAATAAAATAGAACCATATATTAGAAAAATTGCACATTTTAGTGAATATGGATTAGGTGGCATATTATTTATATCTTTGTTTTCTACATATGAATGGTCAGATAAAAGAAAGATTACAACATCAATATTTCTTGGAATATGGTATGCGATAACTGATGAAGTACATCAATTATTAGTACCAGGAAGACATGGAGCGATATTTGATGTTTATTTAGACACATTAGGTTTTTCAACAGGAGTTTTATTAATGTTATTTATAATAAAATTAGTACAATTAAAAATAAATAAATTAAAAGAAATGAACGAAGTATAGTAAATTAGTATAAAATAAGTTATAAGGAGAAAAATGATGATTGACTTCAAAAAAATAATATCAGAAAAAATAATAAAAGCAATTGAATCAGATAACGAAGAAATAATGCAATATATAGAAGTACCACCAAATACAGAAATGGGAGATTATGCTTTTCCTTGTTTTAAATTAGCAAAAATATTAAAAAAATCTCCACAAATTATAGCACAAGAATTAAAAGAAAAAATAGAAATAGATGAAAATATAGAAAAAATAGAAATACAGGGGGGGTACTTAAATTTTTTTGTTAATAAATTAATATTAACAAAAGTTGTTTTAGAAGAAATTGAAGAAAAGAAAGAACAATATGGAGCCAATAATATTGGAGAAGGAAAAAATGTATTAGTAGAATATTCTTCTCCTAATATAGCAAAGCCATTTCATATAGGACATTTAAGAAATACTGTTATAGGATCTGCACTATACAATATTTATAAATTTTTAGGATACAATACAATAAGTATAAATCATTTAGGAGATTATGGTACTCAATTTGGAAAGATGATTGAAGGATATAAAAGATGGGGAAATGAGTATAATATCGAAGAAAATCCAATAGATAGTTTCATGGAAATATATGTTAGAATAAATGACCTTTGCAAAAAAGATGAAAATGTATTAGAAATTTGTAGAGAAAACTTTAAAAAAATAGAAAATGGAGATCCATACTGTACTGAATTATGGAATAAATTTAAAACTTTAAGTTTAAAAGAATTCCAAAGAATATATGATTTATTAGGTGTAAAATTTGATTCTTTAAATGGAGAAGCTTTCTATTCTGATAAAATAGAAGAAGTAGTAGAAAAATTAGATAAAAAAGGTGTTTTAAAAAATTCAGAAGGAGCTAAAATTATAGATTTAGAAGAACAAGGTTTAGGAGTATGCATGATAAAAAAATCAAATGGTTCTACTATATATGCAACAAGAGATTTAGCAGCTATTCTTTATAGAAGTAGAACATACAATTTTGATAAATGTTTATATATTGTAGCATATGAACAAAATTTACATTTCAAGCAAATTTTTGAAGTTGCAAAATATTTAGACATACCACAGAAATGTTTAAAAGGATTAGAACATGTAGCCTATGGAATGGTTAGATTATCTACTGGAAAAATGTCTACACGTGAAGGAACAGTAATAAAAGTAGATGAACTATTACAAGAATCAATAGATAGAGTTCAGCAAATAATTGAAGAAAAAAATCCAAATATGGAAAATAGAGAAGAAGAGGCAAAAAAAATTGGTATAGGTGCTGTTATATTTAATAGTCTTTGCAGTACAATTATAAAAGATCAAGTATTTGATTGGAATAATGTATTAAACTTTAATGGTGAAACAGGACCATACATACAGTATGTATATGTTAGGACAAAAAGTGTTTTAGAAAAAGTAAAAAATATACCAGATATAAAGGATGTAAAGTTTGAAATTTTACAAGACAAACAAAGCCAAAAAGTATTAACTACATTGTATAATTTTGAAAATATATTAATGCAAGTAGTACAAAAAAATGAACCATCAATTTTAGCAAGATACTTAATTGAATTAAGTGAAAATTATGGTAATTTTTATAATGAAAATAAAATTATAGATGAGGATTGCGATATTCAAAATGCTAGAATTTTTCTAACAAAGCAAGTTGGAATTGTACTAAAAACAGGAGCAGAATTATTAGGGATAAAAATGCCAAATAAAATGTGAAATATTAATAAAACGATTTGCTTTTATGGTAAGTCGTTTTAATTTTATGTTATTAAAATTAATAAAACCTTAATAAAATATATATTGTTTTTTTTAATTTTTCTATTATAATATATTTTATATAATAGAAAATTGCTCTGCAATTCCTATTATATAAAGCCTTCGGCAAATGTGTACACAAAATTATTTCATAATTTTGGCACGTAGAACAAAAACGAGGACTTTTGCAATAAGTTTTGTCTTTTGCAATTTTCATAATGTCCTCTTTTGTTCTTAATAATATCGTTATAAAATAAAGAATATAATAAAAGATTTAGAAAAAGAGGTAGATAATGAAAAATAATAAAATAAAAATATTTAAAATTGTAATTTCTATTTTTTTTATATTAATATTAGGATATATAATTTGGAAATTTATTCCAATATTTAAAAATATATCGACAGAAAATGGTAGAATTGAATTTCAAAAACAAATAAATGAATTAGGAATTAAAGGAATATTTATAATATTAAGTTTAATTTTTATACAGATTTTTTTACCGATTTTACCAGGAGAACCAATAGAACTATTGTCTGGAATGTGCTATGGGAGTATTGGAGGAATGTTAGTAATATTCTTAGGTGTATTTATAAGTACATTCATTATATTTTATTTAGTTAGAAAATTTGGTAAAGACTTTATTTATAATTTTGTAAAAAAAGAAAAATTAGAAAAAATTGAAAAAAGTGAATTATTTAATAATCATAAGAAATTAGAAATTTTACTTTTTCTAGCATTTTTTATTCCAGGTATTCCTAAAGATATATTTGTTTTTATTGGTGGATTATTACCAGTAGAAACAAAAAAATTTTTAATTATAGCAACATTTGCTAGATTTCCTTCTATAATATCTTCTACTATGGCAGGTGCCAATGTTATTTATGGAAATTGGAAAACAATAGTTTTGATATATATTATAACTTTTTCTATTTCAGGAATTATGATGTTTTTTTATAATAAGAAAAATTTACAAGAGTAATTTCATATTTATAATATACATGTTGTTTTGGAATTAATAATTATATAGTTAACATATATCAGATAAAGTGAATATTATATAAAAGAATAATTGAAATTTAATAATTTCAATTATTTTTAAATATAATTATAAGAAAGGTAAGAAATGGATATAGTTATAGGAATTTTAATTCCATTTTTGGGGACCGCAATAGGTGCATCAATGGTCTTTTTTATGAAAAATAGCCTAAGCAAAAAAGTTGAAAAAATATTATTAGGTTTTGCATCAGGTGTTATGATAGCAGCATCAATTTGGTCATTATTAATACCAGCAATTAATATGGCAGAAGAACAAGGAAGAATAGCTTGGATTCCAGCTGTTATAGGTTTTGTATTAGGCATATTTTTTCTATTAATCATAGATTTAACAGTTCCACATTTAGAAGGAGGAAAAGAAAAAGGTATAAAGTCAAAATTAAATAAAAATACAATGTTAGTTCTTGCAGTTACATTGCATAATATTCCAGAAGGAATGGCAGTAGGGGTTGTATTTGCAGGGGTACTAGCAGCCAATACAGGAGTTACAATAGCTGGAGCTTTTGCATTAGCAATAGGAATTGCAATTCAAAATTTTCCAGAAGGAGCTATTATATCAATGCCACTTAAAAGTGCTGGAATGCCAAAATCAAAAGCTTTTATATATGGAGTATTATCAGGAATAGTAGAGCCAATAGCAGCATTTATAACATTACTACTTACTAATTCTATTGTACCTGTATTACCATACTTATTATCATTTGCAGCAGGAGCAATGATTTATGTTGTTGTTGATGAGTTAATACCAGAATCACAAAAAGGAGAACTTTCAAGTTTAGGAACCATAGGTGTAACAATTGGCTTTTTACTTATGATGGTTTTAGATGTTACTTTAGGATAAATTTATTTTTAATAAAGGTGAATAAAATTTAGTTAAAACTAATTTTATTCACTTTTAATTTTAATTGAAAATAACAAATAAATTTTAAAAAATCTAAAAATGTGCTACACAAAAAGAAAAAAATGTGATAAGATAATAAAAATAATATATAAAAAACATAATGTAATAAAATATAAAGGGGGAAATTCACATGTCAGGACATTCAAAGTGGCATAATATACAAGCCAAAAAAGGAAAAGCAGATGCAGCAAGAGGAAAAATATTCACAAAATTAGGAAGAGAACTATTAATAGCAGTAAAACAAGGAGGTCCTGATCCAGCAGGTAACTCTAAATTAAAAGAAATAATAGCAAAATGCAAAGCAAATAATATGCCTAATGACACAATAAATAATGCAATAAAAAAAGCATCTGGTGCAGGAAGTGCAGAAAACTATGAAGAAATGACTTATGAAGGATATGGACCAAATGGAGTAGCAGTAATAGTAAATGCATCAACAGACAATAAAAATAGAACAGCAGCAGATGTTAGACATGTATTTGATAAAGTAGGAGGAAACTTAGGAACAAGTGGATGTGTATCTTATTTATTTGAAAAAAAAGGTATTATAGTAATAGAAAAAGCAGAATGCAGTTTAAGTGAAGATGATTTAATGATGATTTCAATAGAAGCAGGAGCAGAAGACTTTATATCAGAAGAAGAAGTATATCAAATAACAACAGCACCAAGTGATTTTACAGCAGTAACAGAAGAATTAACAAAAAACAATTTAACATTTTTAGAAGCAGGAGTACAAATGGTACCAAGCACATATGTATCATTAGATGAAAAAGGTGCAGAAAAAATGCAAAGATTAATAGATAACTTAGAAGATTTAGATGATGTATTAGAAGTATTTCATAATTGGGAAGAATAAAAATGTATTATACATATATGTTAAGATGTAAAGATAATTCTATATATACAGGAATAACATCAGATGTAAAAAGAAGAATGCAAGAACATTTTAATAAAGATAAAAAATGTGCTAAATATACACTAACACATTCAGCAAAAAAATTAGAAAGTGTTTGGAAATCAGAAAATAGAATACTAGCATCTAAACTAGAATATAGAATAAAACATTTAAGTAAAATAGAAAAGGAAAAACTCATAAAAAACAATAGTTTATTATATGAAATATTTGGAGAAAATCTAGATTGTAATGAATATAAATCTATAAAAGTAAGTTCAGTATAAAAATACTGAACTTACTTTTTTGAATAAAAATCCTAAAATGTAAGAAAATACAAGTAAAAAAGAAAGGAAAATGTTGAATACATTTTAGGGTAAAATAGTATGTTTTTTAGAACAGATATGGCAGTTGAAAGAAGAGATTTATATAAAAATGCCAATAAGCTTGAAGATGAAATAAATGGCATAGAATGTGAAGAGGAGAAAGTAAATGATACTACTATAACTAGAGTAAAAATTACAAATTCAGAAGGAGAAAGAGCTTTAGATAAAAGAATTGGAAATTATATAACAATTGATGTAAAAAAAGTAAATAATATCACTACTGAAAAAGAGCAAGAAATAATAGATATTGTTTCTAAAGAATTATCAGCAATAATAGAAAAGCATGTAAAAAGTAATGAAGAAATTTTAATAGTAGGATTAGGTAATGAAAATGCTACACCAGACTCTTTAGGATCTAAAGTAGTGCAAAATATTGAAATAACAAGACATATAAAAATTTACTTACCAAATGCTATTGATAAAAATACAAGAAGTGTAAGTGCTATAACTCCAGGAGTTTTAGGAACAACGGGAATAGAAACAGTTGAAATAGTAAAAGGTATAGTCGATAACATAAAACCAAAATTGGTAATAGCAATAGATAGTCTATGTTCAAAAAATATAGATAGAATAAATAAATCAATACAAATATCTGATACAGGGATTGTTCCAGGAGGTGGAGTAGGAAATAGAAGAGCAGAATTGTCAAAAGATACATTAAATGTTCCAGTAATAGGATTAGGAGTTCCAACAGTATTAGATGCTGCAACTATTGTAATAGATACACTAAATGCATGTGATATGGAAGTAAACGAAAATGAATTAGTAGATAAAATGAAATTAAACAATTTTAATTTTATTGTAACACCAAAAGAAATAGATGACTTAATAAATAATATGACAAATATAGTATCAGAAGGAATTAATATGAGTTTGTAAAATATCTTGTTTTTTTTGTAATTATAAGTTATGATAATTATAATAACAAAAAAAGGAGAATTAATATGGAAAGCAATAGTAGTATAAAAAAATCAACACTAATTATTATAGCAATTGTAGTAATTGTAGTTATAACAGCATTATGTTTTAAAATATTAAAAAAAGAGAAAAAAGTAGAATATAATCTTACAACATCTAATATACAGGCAGAAAATACTTTATTTAAAGATTATAAAACATTTAAAAAGTTTTCTGATAATAAAAAGATGGAAGATATAATGACAAATAAAGTAACTTTTAAGAAAAATAGTTTAAATGAAACATATACAGAAGAATTTTTTAAAAACAAAAGGTTAGCATTAGTAGCAGTATATGAAGATACTTCAAAAGATTATATATATTCAATAGATGATCTAACATATAATGAAGATAAAACAGAAGCTACAATAACATATACTTATAAAGTTGGAACTTTTGCAGATGTACTATCTTCAACATGGTATAATTATATGTTTGTAGAACTTGAAAACACAGTAGAACATGTAAACTTTGTAAGAAATAAATAATAAAAGTAAAAAGAGGCTCTAATTTAAGTAATAATTAGAGCTTTTAAAATTTTTGAATAATATAAACACACTAATGGAAAAATATGAATAATATAGATTAGTAAAATTTAAACTTAAAGAGAGAGGTATTTTGTGAAGTCAATTTGTATAAAATCTGTTAGTGAAGAAAAAATGGAATTTTTAATAAATCAATTTGAATTATTACCAATAAATATATGTATGTCTAATTATAGATTTAAAACATATGATAATTTAATAATACATTATTTAGATTCAGATTATATAGATGAATTTTATGAAATAGTTGCAATTATTATAAAAAAATGTATTGAAAAATTTTATGAGAAAGATTTTATAAGAAAAAATGTAGAAAGAAATTATTTTTATTTAAGTAGTATAGAAAGAAATTATATTTATGAAATAACAAAAAAAGTATTAGAATTACCAGATGAAAAAATTGGTTATAAAAACGATATTTTAAAAAGTTTAATAAAACAATATTTATTAGAAAACAAAAAAATTGTATTAGAAGGATTTGTAAACTTTAGAATAAAAGAATATAAAGAACTATTAGAAAAAATAGTTGAAGTTTCAGTTTTTAGTTATTTAGATCTAATAACTTTTTAATTTAATAAGAAAAAAATAGAGAAAATACTTAAAAAAATTATATTAATTAGTATGAATATATATAATTTTTTATTGATAATTATTAAAATTTGTAGTAAAGTAATATAAGAAAGAAGGTATGAATATGTTAAAAGAAAAATTAATGGAAGATTTAAAAACAGCTATGAAAGACAAAAATGAAATAAGAAAAAATACAGTACAAATGGTTAGAGCAGCAATATTACAAATAGAAAAAGATAAAGGAATAAAAGTAGAAGACGAAAAAATAATAGAAATTATTGCAAAAGAAGTAAAAGGGAAAAAAGATGCACTTATAGAATTTGAAAAAGCAAATAGAGAAGATTTAATAAAACAGACTAAAGAGGAAATCTCTATATTAGAAACATATTTGCCAAAACAATTAACTAAAGAAGAAATAAAAAATGAAGTAGAAAAAGTAATAAAAGATGTAGGAGCGACAACTATGAAGGATATGGGTGCAGTTATGAAAGAAGCAAAAGCTAGAATAGGTGCAGCAGCAGATGGTAGAACTATAAATGAAGTTGTAAAAGAAATATTAGGATAAAATATGAGTATTTTCACTATAAAAATGATAGCATGTGTAACAATGATATTAGATCATATAAAATATGCTATACCAAGTACTGAAAATTTTGTAACAATGTATTTAGGAAGAATATCATTTCCATTATTTGCATTTCTAATTACAGAAGGATATATACATACAAGTAATTTAAAGAAATATTATGAAAGACTTATAATATTTGGAATAATATCACAAATTCCATTTATGCTTTTTAGAAGCTTAGTTGGAGAATGGAAGATGCTAAATATAATGTTTACATTATTATTAGGTTTATTATCAATAACAACATATGATAAAATAAAAAAGAAATATATATCAATTCCAATATGTATATTAATAATTACTTTAGGAGAAATTTTAAATGTAGATTATGGTTGGTTTGGAGTATATTTAGTTTTTATAATATATATTTTCAGAAACAAAAAAATTATATTACCATTTGCATACATCATATTATTAATTTTAATGTTTTATCAAATTGGAATGTTAAAATGGTCCAAAATGTATATAACATATTTTATTTGTTATTTTATACCTATAATTTTTATGTTATTATATAATGGAAAAAAAGGAAAAAAAATAAAATACTTTTTTTATGTTTTTTATCCTATACATATGATAATTTTATATTTAATTAGTTTTATTTAAAATTTTAGTGTATTTCTTACACCAAATATGAGCAAGAAAAACAGGTTGTTTTTTTGAAGATAATGAAAAATAATACAAAAAAGATATTTGCTTAAAGTTAGTCTTTTGCAAATATCTTTTTCTATATCTTTTTTTATGCAAATACTTGACGAGTTTTCTTGAAAGATAATAAATTTGAAATCTCGTTTGATTTTTTGATTTGTTTTTGAGCCTTTTCTTGAGCGATTTGCTTTTTTTGTCTATCTGCCATAGTTTCACAAATAGCTTTTTCATATGCTAAATGAGTATCTTCAGTTATTTTATTCCAATTATATTGAGTTCTAACTTTTTCTAATGCGTTTTTAGAGACTGTTTTACAAAGTTCTTGATCAAATAATAATGTAAGAATAGAATCAGCAAGAGAATTTGGGTTTCCAGCATAACTTTTCATTCCATTTACACCATGTTCTACAATTTCATTTAATCCACCAATATCTGATGTTACAACTGGTGTTCCAGAAAGCATTGCTTCAAGAGCCACAATTCCGAAAGGTTCATATGTGCTAGGAAACACAGCTACATCAGCACATTTATACATTTTTGGAACATCTTTTGAACCTAAATATCCAGTAAAATAAACTTTATTTCCTAAACCTAAATAGTCAACTTGACTTTTTAATTCATTTATCATATCTCCTTTACCAGCAATTATTAATTTAGAATCATGATAATGATTTAAAATTTTAGGCATTGCAGATATAAGTGTTTGAATACCTTTTTCATAAACTAAACGTCCCATAAATAATATGATTTTTTCATTATCCATAGCAAATTTTCTTCTGAAATCATAATCTTTTTCTATTCCATTGAAAAGAGTTAAATTAACTCCATTAGGAACAACATTTATTTTTTCATAAGGAAGACCGAAAAGTCTTTGCAACTCATTTTTCATATAATTACTATTTACAATAACTTCTGATGACTCATATGTAAGCATCCATTCTGTATCATTAATATACTTTTGCATATCGCTTTGTATACCACTGTTTCTACCAGCTTCTGTTGCATGTATTGTAGAAACTAGGGGAGTTTTATAGGCAAATTTTAAAGTTTTTCCAGCATAAGCTGTTAACCAATCATGAGCATGTATAACATCAAAGTTTCCTTTTTCTGAAATAATTTCACCTGCTTTGGCTATCATATTAAAATTAAGTTGCATAACCCAATCTATAAAATTATTTGGAGAAATCATAAAATTATCAATTCTATAAACATCAACTCCATCATCATTTTCAACATAAGGCACATTACCATCTCTATAAGTAATTACTGTAACTTGATGTCCATCTTGATATAATTTATGAGATAAGTCATGAACAACTCTTGATATACCACCTACTACTCTTGGTGGATATTCCCATGATAGCATTAATATTTTCATACTTAAAAGAACCCCTTTCAATATCTTTTGTTAATTTTGTTAATAAAATTTTGTCAAGTGATAAAAAAATAAAAAATGTTTTTAAAAGTATTGATATACTTGACATATATGAATAAAAATAAATTATACTTTTATAAATCTTTAATATTATTGTATATAAAATCGAACGAAAAGTAAACATATTTTTATAAAAAAAAAGTGTTTTTGTATTACATTTTGATTACATTTGTAGATAAATGGAAAAAAAGTATTAATTTTGAAATTTCTATTGAAGTTTGAAAATATTATAGATATAATATTAATTATTATTAGATAAAATTAGTTGTTCGAAGGTTATACAAAGGAGGAGAATTTAAGTATGCAAAAAAAAGAAGAAATTGAAAAACCAAAAAATAAAGTTAATAACAGTAAAAAAATATTGCAAAAAACGGTTTCTTCGAAAAAAAAAGATGTAGAAAAGAATAAAAAAGAGAATGTAAAATCTGAAAAAAATAAAGAAAAACTTAAAGTTGATAAAAAAACAAAATCATCTAAGAAAGTCAATTCAAAAGAAAAAGATTTTGAAAAATTATCATCTAGCAATAAGTCTACCATAGAAAAGAAACAAACAACAAAAGTAAAAAAAACATCAGCAACAAAAAAGAAAATAGAAGAACCACCAATAGATCAAACAAAAGTAATTGAAAAAATAAAAGATTTTATAACTAAAATTGTTGCTATGCAAGAAGAAGCAAATAGAGAAATAGCAGAAGATCAAAAAAAAGGTAAAAAAACAAAAAAGATAAATTCAAAAAGTGAAAAAATAGAAAAAGAGTATATGGTAGAATATTATGATTTACCATATAGATATAATGAAACTATTATAAAAATACTTTCTCAAACTCCTAAAAAATTATTTGTATATTGGGATATTTCTAATAACGATAGAAATAAATATATAGAAACCTTTGGCGAAAACTTTTTTGAAACAACATATCCAGTATTATTACTATATAATAAAGATAAAAAATATATAAAAGAAATACCAATTAATGATTTTGCAAATAGTTGGTATATAGATATAGATGACTCAAAAACAAAGTATACAATTCAATTAGGCAGAAAATTTAAAAATGAAATAGAAAACATAAACAAAGAAAAAATGAAAAAACATAATATAATTTTAAAAACAGATTATTTACCTTTTGCAGATTCAAATATGTTAGAAGCACCAAATGATCATGTTTTATTAGAAGATCTACCAGAATTTTTAACATTTAGAAATATAAAAACAAATCAAGAAGTTGTAAAAGATATAAGAAACTTAAAAGATGTATTTGGAAATAATTATGATGTTAAAGGATTTTATGACAATCAATACAAAGATGAAATCTCAGAAGGAATGTTTGATATGGAAAACCCATCATCAAACCTTTCAAGTTCGTCATTTAAATAAAAGATAATACATGTATTGAAAGGAAAAACATATAAATGAAAAATATAAAAGGCTATGTAAATTTTGTATTACATGCACATCTTCCATATATACATCATCCAGAAAGTGAAGATTATTTAGAAGAAGAATGGTTATTTGAAGCTATATCTGAAACATATATTCCTTTACTTCTAAATTTTCAAAAATTAGAAGAAGAAGGTGTAGACTTTAGACTAACAATGACAATGACACCACCACTACTAAATATGTTAGATAATAATTTATTACAAGAAAGATATATAAAATACTTAAAAAAGCATATAGAATTATGTGAAAAAGAAGTAAAAAGAACAGCTTATGATGCAAGATTAAATAGTTTATCACACTATTATTTAGAAAGATATACAAATGACTTACATGTATTTAAAGATATATATAACTGTAATTTAATTACAGGTTTTAAACACTTTCAAGATATAGGGGTACTAGAAATAATTACATGTGGAGCAACACATGGATATTTTCCAATTTTATATGTAAATGAAAAAACAGTAAGAGCACAAATAGCAGTAGGAGTTCAAACCTATAAAAGATTTTTTGGTAAAAATCCTAGAGGAATATGGTTACCAGAATGTGGATATATACCAGAAGCAGATAAATACTTAAAAGAATTTGGAATAGAATATGCAATAGTAGAAACACATGGAGTATTATATGCAGATCCTACACCAATTTATGGAACTTATGCACCAATAGTATCTCAAGGAGGGTTAGTAGCATTTGCTAGAGACTTAGACTCATCAAGACAAGTATGGAGTTCTATATCAGGATATCCAGGAGATTTTAATTATAGAGAATTTTATAGAGATATAGGTTATGAAGCTGATTATGAATATATAAAACCATATATAGCATGCAATGGAGTAAGAGTAAATACAGGAATAAAATACCATAGAATAACAGGAAAAACAGATGATAAAGACTACTATAATGTACAATGGGCAAAAGACTCAGCAGAAAAACAAGCAGGACATTTTATGGATTGTAGAATACAACAAATAGAAAATTTATCAAGTTATATGGAAACACCACCAATTATAACATGTCCATATGATGCAGAACTTTATGGGCATTGGTGGTATGAAGGACCATATTGGCTATATATACTATTCAAGAAAATTTATTATGACAAATGTAATTTTAAATTAATTACACCAGGAGAATATATAGATAAATACCCACAAATACAAGTATCAACACCATGTAGATCAAGTTGGGGAGCAAATGGATATAGTGAAGTTTGGCTAAATCCAACAAATGACTATGCACATAGACATTTGCACAAAGCAGGAGAAAGAATGTGTGAATTAGCATATTTATATCCAAATGAAGGAGATACATTAAGAAGACAAGCATTAAATCAATGTGCAAGAGAACTATTATTAGCACAAAGTAGTGATTGGTTATTTATAATAACTAATGGAACTATGGTAGAGTATGCACACAAAGCTATAAAAGACCATATAGGAAGATTTACAAAATTGTATTATCAAATAAAAAATGATGAAATAGATCCACAATATTTATTAGATATATTTGCTAAAGATGACATTTTCCCAGATATAGATTACATGATTTATTATTAAGGTCCATATATAAAGTATTTTGTTTAATTTAAAATTATGGTCATTTTGTTCTTTTGGAACAGGTGTTTAAAAATAGAAAATATAAAGGAGAAAATAAGATGAATGTATATGATGAAGTAAATAATTTAGCAAAATCAATAAAAGAGTCAAAAGAATATATAGAATATAAAAGTATAAAAACAGAATTAGTATCTATGCCAGAATTAAAAAAACAAATAGATGAATTTGAGAAAATCCGTTATGAAGAACAACTTCTAGCTATGCAAGGAGAAAAGCAAAGTAATGAAAAAATGAAAAAATTACAAGAACTTTATGAAATTTTAGTTAAAAATCCAAAAGTTAAAGATTACTTTGATAAAGAAGTAAGATTTAATATATTAATAGCAGATGTAAACAAAATTATTGGTGAAGCAATAAAAGATGTATTATAAAAAACAAATAGAGAACTTCATTTAGTATACATAGAAAAATAAACTATGTGATATTACTAAATGGAGTATTTTTTTATTATAGTAAATTTTTTTACAATTACTATAATATCAACTATTACAGAAATTTTATTAAATTTTTATAATAAATTAGTATAAAAAGCAATATTTTATCAAAAAAGCTACCAATTGTTTTGCTTTTGTTATATAATAACATATGAAAAAATTTATTTTAGGAGAAAAGGAATGAACAAAAAATGGGAATTTTATAATTCTGATGAAAATAAAATAAAAGAAATATCAGAAAAATTTAATATATCAGAATTACTTTCAACAGTTCTAATTAATAGAGATATAGTTGATGAAGAAGTAGTAAAACTATTTTTAAATCCTACAAGAAACGACTTTCATGATCCATACTTAATGCCAGATATGAAAATAGCAGTAGATAGAATTATTAAAGCAATAAAAAACCAAGAAAAAACAATAATTTATGGAGATTATGATGTTGATGGAATTACAAGTATAACAGTATTAACAAAGTTTCTAAAAGAAAGAGGTTTAGAAGTAGGAACATATATACCAAATCGTTTAGATGAAGGATATGGACTAAATAAAGAAGCTATAAAACAAATTGCAGATGAAGGATACAAATTAATAATTACTGTTGATTGTGGAATTTCGGGAACAGTAGAAGTAGATTATGCATATGAATTAGGTATGGAAGTTATTGTAACAGACCATCATGAACCATTAGAAGATTTACCAAAAGCTTTAGCAGTTATTGATTGTAAAAGGAAAGATAATAAATACCCATTTAATAGTTTAGCTGGAGTAGGTGTAGCATTTAAATTAATACAGGCAATAGGAATGAAGTTAGAATTAGAAGAAAAAGAATATTTAAAATATTTAGATATAGTATGTATAGGAACAATATCAGACATAGTACCATTAGTTGATGAAAATAGAGTTATTGCAAAATTAGGTTTAAAACTTGTAGAGCAAACTAGATCACCTGGAGTTAGAGCATTATTAAATGCAGCAGGATATAATCAAGTAAATTCTAATACAGTATCTTTTGGAATTGCACCAAGAATAAATGCATGTGGAAGGATGGGACATGAACGTGATGCACTAGACCTATTTTTAACTGAAAATATAGTACAAGCTAACAGTATAACAGAGAAATTAAATGAATATAATAAGCAAAGACAAAATATAGAAAAGAGAATATTTGAAGAGGCTTTATTAAAAATCGAACAAGAAAAAAATGAAGAAAAAAATGCTATAGTCTTAGGATCAGAAAATTGGCACCATGGAGTTATAGGAATTGTTTCTTCTAAAATTACAGAATTATATTTTAAACCAAGTATACTAATATGTTTTGAAGAAAATAAAGGAAAAGGTTCAGGAAGAAGTGTACCAGGATTTGATCTACATGGTGCATTATGTAATACAAGTGAATATTTAGAAAAATATGGCGGACATGAGATGGCTGTTGGATTAAGCCTAAAAAAGGAGAATTTTGAGAAATTTAAAATTGCTTTCCAAAAAATTACAGAACAAGCTAATATAGAAGAACTAGTACCAGTAATAAAAATAGATAAAGAAATAACATTAAAAGATATAACAATAGAAAATGTTAAAAACTTAAAATTATTAGAACCATTTGGAGAATCTAATAAAACCCCAATATTCATATACAGAAATTTAAAAATAGACTCAATAAGAGCACTATCAGAAGGAAAGCATTTAAAATTAACTTTAAAAGATGGAAATGCCATTATAAATGCAATTGGATTTAATATGGGAAAATACACAGAAGAATATTTAATTGGAGATAGAATAGATGTTATAGGACTTTTAGAAATAAATTCATTTAATGGAATAGAAAATGTACAAATTAATATGAAAGATCTTAGAAAATCATATTAATTTAGAGGGGATTAAATATGTCAGAAACTAAACAAGTAACAATAGAAGATATAATAGAAAAGCAAAAAGAAAATTATCCTAATTCAGATGTTAATCTTATAAAAAAAGCATATGAATTTGCAAATAAAAATCATGGTAATCAATGTAGAAAATCAGGAGAACCATATATGATTCATCCTGTTAATGTTGCATATATTTTAGCTACATTAGAACTTGATGATGAAACTCTATGTGCAGCATTACTACATGATGTTGTAGAAGATACACCAGTAACACATGAAGACTTAGTAAGAGAATTTGGAGAACCAATAGCTGAAATGGTAGCTGGAGTTACTAAACTTGGAACTTTAAGGTATACAACTGCTGAAGAACAACAAGTGGAAAATTATAGAAAAATGTTTCTTGCAATGGGAAAAGATATAAGAGTAGTACTTATAAAACTAGCAGATAGATTACATAATATGAGAACTCTAAAATATTTAACAAGAGATAGACAAATAGCGAATGCTAGTGAAACACAAGACTTATATGCACCACTAGCTAATAGACTTGGTATATACTCATTAAAGTGGGAGTTAGAAGACCTAAGTTTTAAATACTTACATCCTGAGGAATTTCATGAAATTATAGCAGGACTAGATAAAAAAAGAGAAGAAAGACTAAAATTTTTAGATAAAATTCAGGAAGATTTAGAAGAAGAAATAAAAAATGAAGGAATAAAGGCAGATGTAACAGGAAGAGCTAAACACTTATATAGTATATATAGGAAAATGAAAAGAGATAATAAAAATCTAGACCAAATATATGACTTATTTGCTTTAAGAATTTTAGTAGATAACGTAAAAGATTGTTATGCAGTGTTAGGAATTGTACATGAGATGTATACACCGATGCCAGGAAGATTTAAAGATTATATAGCAGTTCCAAAAAAGAATATGTATCAGTCTATTCACACCACATTATTAGGTCCAAAAGGTACACCATTTGAAGTACAAATACGTACATGGGATATGCATAGAACGGCAGAATTTGGTATTGCAGCACATTGGGCTTATAAAGAAGCGAATAATAAAGGTAATAAAGCAACAGTTGTTGTTACAGATGATAAACTTGCATGGCTTCGTGAAACACTAGAGTGGCAAAAAAACACTGAAAATCCTAATGAATTTTTAAATACATTAAAAACAGAATTATTTGAAGATGAAGTATATATATTTACTCCCAAAGGAATGATTAAAGTTTTACCTAAAGGGTCAACACCAATAGATTTTGCGTATAGTGTTCATGAGCAAATTGGACATAAAATGATAGGATGTAAAATAAATAGTAAAATGATGCCTATTGTAACTCCACTAAAAAATGGAGATATAGTAGAAATACTTACATCTGAACAACCAAAAGGACCTAGTAGGGATTGGCTTAAATTTGTAAAGAGTTCTTCAGCAAAAACAAGAATTAATCAATGGTTTAAAAGGGCACAAAGATCAGAAAATATAGAAAAAGGTAAAGAGGCAATAGAAAAAGAAGCAAAGAAAATAGGTATAAAATACTCAGATTTAGTAAGACCAGAGTGGTTACAATTAGCAGTAGAAAGATATAAATTTCAAACAACAGAAGATTTATATGCAAGTATAGGGTTTGGAGGAATATCCGTAAATAAGCTAATGGCAAGACTTTTAGATGAGTATAGAAAAGAACATGAAGATGAAGATTTTGAAGAGAAAATAGAAGAATTAGCAAAAGCAAAGCCTTCAAGACTTAAACCATCAAAAACAGGAGTTGTTGTAAAAGGAATTGATAATTGTTTAGTAAAACTTTCAAAATGTTGTAATCCATTACCAGGAGATGAAATAATAGGTTATATAACTAAAGGAAGAGGTGTTTCAGTTCATAGAACTGATTGTGTAAATGTAAAAGATTTATTAAATGAAGATAACAGAATGATAGATGTATATTGGTTTGAAGATGTTAATGGTTCTTATAAAGTCGAAATAGAAATATTAGCTACAGATAGAAATGGATTACTAAAAGATATAATAAAACAAGTTGAAAATACAAAAATAAAATTAAATGGAATGAATACAAGAACTACAAAAGAATCCATTGTAATAATTGATTTATCATTAGAAGTTGAAAATATAGATATTTTAAATAAAGTTTTATCAGCTTTTAGAAATGTTGAAAGTGTATATGATGTTAGTCGTAAAAGAGGATAAATCTTTTCAAAAATAAAGATGGAGGTACAGATGATATTAAAAAGATTACAAGTAAAAACACCACAAGTAGGACTACTTACAAATTCATATATAATATGTGATGAAAAAACTAAAGAAGCAATAGTTATAGACCCAGGAGGAGAAGTAGAAAGAATTGCAGAAACATTAGATATATTAGAAGCAAAATTGAAATATATATTTATAACACATTGCCATGCTGATCATATAGGAGGAGTTGCAGAATTAAAAAGACTAAAAGATGGAAAAATTCTTATAAGTAGGGATGATGCTGAAGGTTTATATAATGAAGATATAAATTTAGCATATTATATAAATATGGAAAAACCAGAATTAGAAGCTGATTCTAGAGTTGATGATGGGGATTTAATACATATAGGAGAAAATCAATTTACAATTATAGCTACACCAGGTCATACAAAAGGAGGAGTATGTTTATACTGTGAAAAAAAAGGAATGATTTTTACAGGTGATACACTATTTTCAGGAACATGGGGAAGAACTGATTTACCAACAGGAAATTTTGAAGAAATAATAAATTCAATAACAAATAGATTAATGCCATTACCAGATGATACAATAATATATCCAGGTCATGGAAAAATATCAATGATACAAGATGAAAGAAACATATATTTAGAACTAAAACCTAAAGATTTTTAGAAATGAATTTAATGTACTATCAAAATGCAGATAAAATATATATTATAAATTAAATATTAATTATATTTACTAGTTCTAAATAAAGTGAAAAGGGGGGAGAAGAATGATACAAAAACCAAAAGGAACAAAAGATTTATTACCAGAAGAAAGTTATAAATGGCAAGAAGTAGAAAAAAAAGTGAAACAAGTATTAGATAACTATAATTTTAAAGAAATAAGAGTACCAGTTTTTGAATATACAGAACTATTTCAAAGAGGAGTGGGAGAAACAACTGATGTAGTACAAAAAGAAATGTATACATTTGATGATAAAGGAGGAAGAAGTATTACATTACGTCCAGAAGGAACAGCTGGAGTAGTAAGATCATATATAGAAAATGGAATGTCAAGTTTAACAAGTCCATTAAAATTATGGTATAATATGGGAATGTACAGATATGAAAATGTACAGAAAGGAAGATTAAGAGAATTTCACCAAATAGGAATAGAAACTATAGGATCAGAAAGTTATTTAGCAGATATTGAAGTTATCTTATTAGCAAATCAAATATTTAAGGAATTAAATATTCCAAATATAAAATTAACAATAAACAGTATAGGATGTCCAAAATGTAGAAGTGAATATCAAAAAATATTGAAACAATTTATTGGAAAGAATTTAGAAAATTATTGTAATACATGTAAAACTAGATTTGAAAAAAATCCATTAAGAATATTAGACTGTAAAGAAAATAAATGTAAAGAATTAAATCAAGATGCTCCAAGAATGATTGATTATTTATGTGAAGAATGTAAAAATCATTTTGAAAATGTAAAAACAATGCTTGAAAGTTTAAAAATAAAATATCAAATAGATAGTAGTATAGTAAGAGGATTAGATTATTATACAAAAACAGTATTCGAATTTATAGATGAAAATACAGGACTTACAGTTTTAGGTGGGGGAAGATATGATGGATTAATAGAAGAACTTGGAGGACAAAAGACACCAGCTGTTGGTTTTGCAACAGGAGTAGAAAGACTAATGGAAATGTATAATTCAAATAATAAAGATGTAAAAGATAAAATTCCAAATTTATATATAGTTTCAAATGGAATAGAAGAAAATAAAAAGGCATTAGAAATTGCTGAAGAATTAAGAAAACAAAATTATATTATAGAAAAAGATATTTGTGAAAGAAGTTTTAAAGCTCAGATGAAATATGCTAATAAGATTGGATCAAAATATCTTTTAGTAATTGGTGAAAATGAACTTAAAACAAATAAAGCAAAAATTAAAGATATGAAGATAGGAGAAGAAAAAGAGATTAATTTGAATTCAGAAGAAATAAAACATATGTTAAAAAATATATAAAAATCTTAAAAACTAGAACAGCTTCATTTTATTGTGAAAGAAATGAAGCTGTTCTAGTTTTTTAATAATATTACATACTTAAAAAAGCTTTATAATCCAATTTATAATTGACTGTGTAAGAAAGTGCAAAAATAAAATTGGAAATGTTATCAGCGCAAATATGAAGAATGCAGAAATTAAACAGCAACCACAACTACCATTCTTAGAACCACTATTATTATAATACAAAGAATCAGATGGTTGCTCATTAAGTTTGGGAGCATTTTGTTGTGTTTTAAATCCTTTAATAAGCTTTTTGTAAAGCTTTGGATCGTAATCTCCTTCATACCGGAGTTCAGAACCGTTAAATATAAGCATTTTGATATTATTTTGCTTTATAGTAACAGTAGTGGTTGGGCCGGTAGTAAATTCTATAATCTGCCAACTATGTTCATCATTATGCTCTTGCCGAGTAGGTTTCTGCTTTTGTTCCTCTATTGACATGTAATCCCTCCTTAATGTTAAAAACAATTGCTAAATCATTAAGCTCTTAATTATTTCCTCTGCTGGTAATCCCAGCGTATGAAGTACAAACAGTCCAAGGCACATCATTAGTGCCACGAACATAAGAAAGATGCAAATACAAGCCTTTAATGGAGTGAGGTGTTTTTGCTTTTTCTTATTTTTCCGATAATAATCAGAAGATTTTTTTGTTGACATTTATATAACCTCCTTGTTTTTCTAAGTAAAATTATACTAAACTTATAATATTATGTCAAGTTTAAGAATAAAGTGATCATATTTGTGTAATAAATTAAATTTAAACTTAATATAATTAGTTTAGTAAAGAGAGGTTAGTATGATTAATTTAGCAGTGATAAGTTTAAAAGATATACTTAAATTTTTTAGAAATATTATTATAATTTTACTTATAATAATGATAGTATTTAAAGTAATAGGAATATTAAAAAATATAAATTATGTTCCAATGGAAAAATTAAAAGAAAATTATTTTTCAAAAGCATCATATATTGGAATAATAGATAAAACAATAATATTATCAAATTGCTTTGATAATACAGAATTTTCATTAAAAAAAGAAAGTGGAATAAAAAAAGTTTTAATGTCAGAATTAGTAATTTTAGGAACAGAAGAAGAATTAATGGAATTAGAAAATCAAGAAGAACTAGCAGAAACAAATATAGAAGAAAACAATAATACAAGTTCAAATATAAATGAAGTAGCAAATAATGAAATAGATACAGCAAATATATCAAGTATATTACCAACTAAAGTTATAGAAAGTAAGAATAAAACCGATAGATTTACAGATGTGTATAGAAGTGTAAAAATAAAAAACGAGTCTAAATATCCATTAACTGAGGAAATGGTTACACCAAATATTGATTTTACAAATAAAAAAGATATTATAATATATCATACTCATACATGTGAAAGTTATACTCCAACACCAGAAAATAATTATGTAGCAACTGGAAATTTCAGAACGACTGATTTAAATCATAGTGTAGCAGGAGTAGGAGCAGAACTTACAAAGAACTTAACATCATTAGGACTAAATGTAGTTCATGATACAACATATCATGATTATCCAGCATATACAGGATCGTATACACGATCATTATCAACTATACAAGGAATTCTATCTAATAATTCAAACACACAGTTTGTTATAGATTTACATAGAGATGCTTTAGGAAATAATAGTGATTACGCACCAACAGTACAAATAGGAGAAGAGATAGGTGCACAAATAATGTTTGTTATGGGAACAGATGGAGGAGGACTACAACATTCTAATTGGCTAAATAATTTGAAATTAGTAGTAAAAATACAGGAAAAAGCAAATGAAATGTATCCAGGATTATTTAAACCAATAATTTTAAGAGATTCTAGATATAATCAACATGTAACAACAGGAGCTTGCATAATTGAAGTTGGAGCAACAGGAAATACAATAGAACAATGTAATGTAAGTATGAAATATTTATCTAAAGTTATAAATGAAGTTATGTCGAATTAGAAATATAATATTTAAGTTAATAATAAAACAAAAAATAGGAGAGTATTACAAAATCTCCTATTTAATCATTGTATTCAACGACTTTATGTGTATAATCTAAATTTGCAATAGGATTATTTTTATATCCTAATGTATAGATATTTGTAGCTAGTATATCTTTAGAAATCATATTTCTTAGAGTATTGTCATTAGAACTTTCCATAAACTTTTTAACAGAAACAATAATATTTAATTTAGGATTTGCAGCAGCAATAGCAGAAATTATACGTTTACCATGCTTATTAAATCCTAAAACACGGATATAGGGATTATGTCTTTTAGAAGAATTAATATCTTTTACAGAAATATTAAATAATGCATATAATAAAATTCTTTGAATTCTGCTTTGAGTATATCTTTTAGATTTTATATTTTTAATTAGATCATCTAAATTATTATAATTATTAGCAGCTAGTTTTATTTTATTTTCTAATCCTTCAGAAACATCTGGTAAATTGGCTATATCTGATAAAGTCATTTTTCTTAGTGTATAAATAATTTCTTTTTCAAAAACAGATAAATCTGAGATTATTCTACCATTACTGATTTCTTCATCTAAAAGTTCATAAGTTTCATATGGTACAACATAATGTACGTTTTTATTATTTTTTATCATAGTTCTTATAGCAGTTGCACTAGCAATTCCTTTTTTTACTTTTGTACTATTATAATCACTATAATCTCTTTTTATTGTAAGTGGTTTTATATGACTTTTATGTTTTTTCAAAGCTTTTAAATATTCTATACCTAAAATATTATTAGGATTATTTAATATATTAGAATATTTTTTAGAAGATCCAAAAAATTGTGATAAAGCTAATTCACGAGCTTTTGGATAAGAAATACCAGATTTTAATTGGGCTGTTATTAAAGAAGAAAATTCTTTAGGTTCTTTATATAAAATATTAGAAATATCATTTAAAAGAGAAATTTCTCCAATTTCACTTCCAAAAGATACATAATCAACTACACCTAAGCTATTTAAAATTTTTATAGCCCCATCTGCAAAATTTTCAGCACTAGAAATAGAATATACAGTAGGAAGTTCTATAACTAAGTCAACTCCAGCCTTTAAAGCCATTTCAGTTTTAATCCATTTATTAATAAGAGAAGTATCACCACGTTGAACAAAATTGCCACTCATAATAGCAACAGAAAAATCGGTTTTAGTAAGCTGTTTAGAAAGTTCTAAATGATGTAAATGTCCATTATGAAAAGGGTTATACTCAGAAATTATTCCTAGAATTCCATCCAAAATAAATCACCACCTGTATTGTAAAATTAAAAATTTATTGGTATAATATCATATATTTATTAAAAATACAAATAAAAAAATTAACAATTATGGAAGGCAAAGATATGAAAGAAGTTACAATTTATACAGATGGAGCTTGCTCAGGAAATCCAGGACCAGGAGGATGGGGAGCAGTCTTAATATATAATGAAAATAAAAAAGAAATTTCGGGTGCAAATAAAGAAACTACAAATAATATAATGGAAATAACAGCAGTATTAGAAGCTATGAAATTATTAAAAGAAGAATGTAATGTTAAAATTTATAGTGATAGTGCTTATGTAGTAAATGCATTTAATCAAGGTTGGATATATAATTGGATGAAAAACAATTGGAAAACAGCAAATAAAGAACCAGTAAAAAATAAAGAACTATGGGAAGAACTATATAGTTTAATACAAAAACATAAAGTTGAATTTATAAAAGTAAAAGGACATAGCGATAATGAACTTAACAATAGATGTGATTTTTTAGCAACAAGTGCAATAAAAACTTTATAAATTTGGAGGAAAAAAGTTTGAAAATAATAGGAATAACAGGTTCATCTGGATCTGGAAAAACAACTTTAAGTCAAATATTAAATGAAAGAAAAGATGTAAAACTAATAGATGTAGACAAAGTTGTAAAAGAAATGAGTATACCTGGTACAGAATACTTAAAAGAAATAGAAAAATCATTTGGAAAAGAAATACTATTAGAAGATGGAAACTTAAATAGAAAATTACTGGGAAAAAAAATATATAATGAAAAAGAAGCATTAGAAAAACTAAACAAATTAACATTCAAATATGTAGTAAATGAGATATTAAATAGAATAAAAAAATCAAAAGAAGAACAAATACAATTTCTAATAATAGACGCACCATTACTATTTGAAGCAGGACTTGAAAAAAACTGTGATTATGTAGTAGTATTAGTAGCAAAAGAAGAATTAAAAATACAAAGAATATGTGAAAGAGATAATATAGATGAACAAACAGCTCGAAGTAGATTAAGAATTCAACATCAAGACTCATATTATACAGAAAAAGCAGATTATGTAATAGAAAATAATGAAAATTGTAATCTAAAAAATGAGATAAATGTCCTTTTGGGTATGTTAGTTGATGGACGTTTTTAATCAGTTTGGAACAGATATTATGAAGAAAGGATAAATATGAAAGTATCAGATTTTAATTATGAACTACCAAAAGAACTAATAGCACAACATCCATATGATAAAAGGGATGAAGCTAGATTAATGATATTAGATAAAAAAAATCAAAATATAGAACATAAAATATTTAAAGATATTATAGAATATTTGAATACTGGAGATTGTTTAGTAATAAATAATACGAAAGTTATACCAGCAAGATTATACGGTAAAAAAGATACAGGAGCAAATGTTGAATTTTTATTACTTAAAAGAATTGATAGAGATATATGGGAAGTAATGGTAAGACCAGGAAATAAACTAAAACCAGGAGCAACAGTTTATTTTGGAGATGGACTTCTAAAAGCAACAATTCTAGATGTGTTAGAAGGTGGAAATAGGAAAGTAGAATTTGAATATAATGGAATTTTTAATGAAATTTTAGATCAAATAGGTTTAATGCCATTACCACCTTATATAACAGAAGCAACAAGAGAAGATAATAAGAAATATCAGACTATTTATGCTAAATATGATGGTTCAGCAGCAGCACCAACAGCAGGATTACATTTTACAGAAGAACTTATTGAAAAAATTAAAGAAAAAGGAATTGAAATAGCAAATGTAACTCTTCATGTAGGAATAGGAACTTTTAGACCAGTAAAAGTTGAAAATGTTGAAGAGCATGAAATGCATTCTGAACATTATTATATAAAAAAAGAAGATGCAGATAAAATAAATTTAGCTAAAAAAAATGGAAAAAAAGTAATAGCAGTTGGAACAACATCTTGTAGAGTATTAGAATCTGTTGCAGATGATAATGGAAATGTTAAAGAAACAGAGGGTGATACTAGCATATTTATATATCCAGGATATAAATTTAAATGCATAGACAGCCTAATAACAAATTTTCATTTGCCAGAGTCTACATTAATAATGTTAGTTTCTAGTTTAGCAGGAAAAGATTTTATAATGAAAGCTTATAACCAAGCTGTAAAAAGACAATATAAATTTTTTAGTTTTGGAGATGCAATGATTATATTATAATAAATTTTAAAGAAAGGGGAATTTCGTATAATACTTTAATATACGAGAAATAAAAATGAAATCAGCAATTACATATGAATTATTACATACATGTAAACAATCAGGAGCAAGAAGGGGAGTTATACATACACCACATGGAGATATACAAACACCAATATTTATGCCTGTTGGAACACAAGCTACTGTAAAAGCAATGACACCAGATGAATTAAAAGAAATGGTACAAGCTCAAATAATTTTATCCAATACATATCACTTATTTTTAAGACCAGGACATGAGTTAGTAAAACAAGCAGGAGGACTTCATAAATTTATGAATTGGGATAGACCAATATTGACAGATAGTGGAGGATTTCAAGTATTTAGTTTAGGAGATTTAAGAAAAATAAAAGAAGAAGGTGTAGAATTCAGATCACACTTAGATGGAAGTAAACAATTTATAAGTCCAGAAAAAGCAATGGAAATAGAAGAAGCTTTAGGAGCAGATATTATAATGGCATTTGATGAATGTTGTCCATATCCATCAACCTATGAATACACAAAAAATTCAATGGAAAGAACAACTAGATGGGCTATTAGATGCAAAAAAGCACATACTACAGTAGAGAAACAAGGATTATTTGGAATTATTCAAGGTGGTTTTTTCAAAGACTTAAGAGAAAAAAGTGCAAAAGATCTTATAGAATTAGATCTCCCAGGATATGCTATTGGAGGAATAAGTGTAGGAGAACCAAAAGAAGAATTTTTAGATATATTAAAATTTACAACTCCATTAATGCCAGAAAACAAACCAAGATATTTAATGGGAGTAGGAACACCAGATTATTTAATAGAAGCAGCCATTGCTGGAATAGATATGTGTGATTGTGTACTTCCAACGAGAATAGCAAGACATGGAACAGCAATGACAAATAAAGGGAAAATAGTAGTAAGAAATGCATTATATGAAAAAGATTTTGCACCATTAGATGAAGAATGTGATTGTTATACTTGTAAAAATTATACTAGAGCATATATAAGACATTTAATAAATACTAAAGAAATTTTAGGGGTAAGACTATTATCAATTCATAATTTAAGATTCTTGACTAAATTAATGGATAGAGTTAGAATAGAAATTGAAAATGATAATTTGTTAACATTTAGAGATGAATTTTATAAAAATTATGGTTATACAAAAGTAGATAAATAGGAGGAATATAAATGAACTTAGAAGAAAGTGATTTATATAAAGAAAAACTAGAAAAAAATAATAGACATAGGAAAAGTGTAATGTTATCAATAGTTTTATGTGCTATTTTAATTGTTTTTTTATTTATATTAATTGCTATATTAAAATATCAAGACTCAATTACAGAAAAACTTTTTATAAATGGAACACAAGTTACAATACCAAAAGATTTTTATAAAACCATGGATGATGGTAGTATATATGTGAATGTAAGGCATATGTCATCATTTTTAGGATATACATATACAAAAGGGGAATATAATAAATTTAATGAAGATGAAGATAGTTGTTATTTGCAAAATGATTTTGAAATAGTATCAATATCTGCAAATTCAGATAAATATAAAAAATATATACAAGTAGATGGAACCCCAACACTTGCAGAAATACCTGTTACAATGAAAAATGAAAATGGTTATAATGAAACATTCTCATTAAATAAGCCAATTAAATTTGTTGATGAAAAATTATATATATCAGTAGAAGATGCACAAGAAATACTAAATGCACAAATAGATTGGAAAGAATATAGATATAAAATATATTCTTTAGAATATATAGTAAATAATGCAAAGAAAATTGTAGGAAAAGCAGGATATTCTGAAATGAGTGGATATTATGAAAATCTAAAATCAGTTCTATATGGATATGTTGTAGTTGGAAATGGAAATAAATTATATGGAGTATATTCTTTGGTAGAAGATAAAGAATTTATAAGTATAAAGTATGATGATATAAAATTTGTACAGAATGTAAAAGAATTTTATGTAACAGTGGCAAATGGAACAATGGGTATTTTAGCATCAGATGGAAGTACAATAATTGCACCATCTGAATATGAAGATATATCTTTATTAGATGATGAAAAACAATTATATCTTGTAAAAAAAGATGGAGAATATGGAGTTGTAAACAGAACAGGAAAAACAATTATTCATGCAGAAAATGATGAAATAGGATTAGATATAAGTAAATTTGAAATAGATGAAATAGAAAATAATTCTTTAATTTTCTCAAATAGCATACCAATAAAAAATGACAAAAAATATGGAATATATAATTTAGAAGGAGATTTAAAAATTCTTTGTGATGGACTAGGTTATCAAACAGCATCAAGTACAACTACGTCAGGAAATGAAGAAAGTATTTTAACAATACCTCCATCAGTAGGAATAAAAGGAATAGTTATTAATTTTAATGATTTATATGGAATATATGATACAACAACAGAAAATTTAATAATACCTTGTAGTTTTGAAAAAATCTATGCCATAAAAAAATTTGGACAAATAACATATTATATGGACTTAGGTGGAGAACAATATAATATAGCAGAATATTTAAAAGAAAATAAATTAAATAATGTAGATGAAAATGGAGAGTTATTAGATAAAGAAAAAGAAATAACCGATACTAATGAAAACGAAAAGAATTTAGAAGAAAGTAGTAATATAGCCAATGAAAATACTATAAAAAATGTTACAAATACAAATAATAATAGAATAGCAGTACCAGTTGAATAAATAAAATAATAAAATAGTTATAAAAGTTACTTCTATAAATATAATTTTATAGAAGTATTTTTTATATTATTAAAAAAGTTTTTTAAACTAAATATTTATAGGAGGATTTTATGAAAAATTTTATTAGAGAGCTTATTATAGCTGTTTTATTATCAGTAATTTTAATGTTTATTTTATCAATTATATTAAGTAGTACATCAGTAAGTGAAAATATTATAAAACCAGCCACAATAGGAATAGTAACATTATCACTTATGATAGGAGCATTTAGAATATCAAAATCAAAAAAAGAAAAAGGTATTTTAAATGGAAGTATATTAGGAATAATATATATGTTTATACTATATTTAATATCAAGTTTTGTAAATTTTGAATTTTCTTTAAGCATTAGTTCAATAATAATGATAGTAATTGGAATAATAGGAGGAGCAATAGGAGGAATAATAGGAGTAAATTTTTAAAAAAACAGTTGATATTTTTATAAATTTAATATACAATTTACAAGAATAAAAAAATGGACGGTTCTACATAAGATAATAAAACACAAAGGAGGATATATGATAACTTATAATGATGTTATAAATAATCCCGAAGTCGAAGAATTAATAAAAAATGCTCAAAAACAATTAGATGTTTTGGGATACACAGAACATTCTAATAGACATGTATCAGTAGTAGCAGAAAGAGCAGCTTATATTCTTAAGACTTTGGGATATGATGAACACAGAATTGAATTAGCAAGAATAGCAGGATATATGCATGATATAGGGAATTCTGTAAACAGAGTAGATCATGCACATACAGGAGCAATACTTGCTTATAATATTTTAAAAGACATGAAAATGGGTGTATCAGACAGAACTGAAATTATGATGGCAATAGGAAATCATGATGAATCAACAGGAACAGCAGTAAGTGATATATCAGCAGCATTAATTTTAGCAGATAAATCAGATGCACATAGAAGTAGAGTTTCAAAAAAAGATAGAAGCTTATTTGATAAACATGATGAAGTAAATTATGCAGTTACAAATTCTGAATTAAAAATAAATAATGAAGAAAGAAAAGTTATCTTAAACTTAACAATAGACACAAAAATATGTCCAGTTATAGATTATTTTGAAATATTTATGGAAAGAACAAAAATGAGTAAAAGAGCAGCAAAATATTTAGGTTTATGGTTTGAATTAATTATAAATGATACAAACTTATTATAGGAGGTAATTATTTTGGAAAAGAATTTAAAAAAAGTTAGAATAACAGCTATATTATTAATTGTAGTATTAATAGTATTAATAGCTTTTAGCGGTTTTTATGTAAAAAAGAATGGAGTTTGGAACAATTTATTACCAAACTTTAATTTAGGAATGGAATTAAAAGGAATAAAAGAACTACATTTCGTATTAGATGATAAAGAAGAAGAAAAAGAAGTATATTTAGACTCAGAAGGAAATTATGCAGGAGAAGTAAAAGAAGATAATTCATCAGATACAGAAGTTTCTTTAGAAACAGAAGAAGGTGAAACTTCACAAGAACAAGAGGATAAAACTAATATAGAAGGATATACCAAAGAAACTAGAACAATAAAAGCTAATGAAGAAACAAACATAACTAAAGAAAATTTTGAAAAATCAAAAAAAATAATACAACAAAGATTAGAAACAATGAAAGTATATGAATATAATATTAGACAAGATACAGTAACAGGAGAAATAATAGTTGAAGTACCAGATGATGATAATATAGAAATTGAACAAAGTATGATTTCTACTGTTGGAAAAATTGAAGTAATAGATGAACAAACAGGACTATTATTAATTGATAACTCACATATAAAAAAAGCAGGAAAGCTAGGAAACTATTCAGAAGGATATCAAGCATATTTACAATTAACATTTGATAAAGAAGGAAAAGATAAATTAAAAGAAATAAGTAATAATTATCAAAAAGTAACAGCAGAAGATGGAACTGAAGAAACAAAATATATATCTATAAAAATGGACAACCAAACAATTAGTACAACATATTTTGGTTCAGAAATAGCAAATGGAACAATACAAATACCAATGGGAAATGCTACTGAAGACTATAATGAATATATGAAAATAGATGAGAGTGTAGAAAGAATAGCAAATATTATAAATGGAGAAACAATACCATTATCTTACACTTTAAGTTCAGATAATCATATTAATTCTGTAATAACAGAAGACACAATAAAAACAGCAGGAATAATATGTGCAGTAATAATAACATTAGTATCGCTATATTTAATAATTAAATTCAGATTTGATGGATTAAAAACAGCAATACTAAGTTTAGGATATATAGCAATATTAAGTATAATTATTAGATACATGAATGTTATAATAACAATAAACTCTATAATAGCATTTTTATCAGTAATAACTATAAATTATATATTTAATATAAAGTTTTTAAGAGAATTAAAATATAAAGATATAAAAAAATCTCTATTTATAGAGAATATAAAAGAATTATATTTAGCAATAATACCAGTATGTATAATAGCAATAATATTTACATTTGTACCAGGTGTAGTAATAAGCAGTATAGGAATGGTTTTATTTTGGGGACTATTAGTACAAGCTTTATATGCTGGATTAATACTTTTATAAAAAATATATAAAGGAGAAGAATAATGAATTTTAGTGGAAGTAAAAAAATAGTATTATTAGGTTTAATTCTTTTAATAATTGCAGGTATTGTAGTTGTAGCGTTAAAAGGATTTAATGTAGACTTAATGTTAGAGCAACATGAAGCGATAAATATAGTAATAGGAAAAGAAATTAATATAAAAGATGTAAAAGAAATATGTAAAGAAGTTTTTAAAAATAAACAAACAATAATAAGAACAGTAGATTTATTTAATGATTCTTTCAATATAGGTGTAGAAAGCATAACAGATGAAGAAAAGAATGAATTAATAAACAAATTAAATGAAAAATATGGAACAGAACTAAAAATTGAAGAATTAAATGTATATACAGTGTCAAATGTAAGAATAAGAGATTTAATTAGACCATATATAACACCTGTATTTATTTCAATAATAGTAATAGTATCATATTTAATAATTAGATTTAGAAAAATGAGTGTTATAAAATTATTAGGGAAACTAATAGGAACTATAGTATTAACAGAAGCTTTAATAGCAAGTATAATAGCGATAACAAGAATACCAGTAACATCAATAATAGTAAATTTAATGACAGTAATTGCAGTAGTAGAACTAATTATTTATATAAACAAAACAGAAAAAGAATATAAAATACAAGAATAATCAAATAAAACTTGATTTTTAATAAAAAGTATAGTAAAATATCATTGTTAATTACCATAGACTTAGTTTAAAGGAAAAACCTACTTTATACTCAGTTTATGGCAAATATATAAAAAATAGGAGGAATATGAAAATGACTAAAGAAAGAAAACAAGAAATTATCAATACTCATAAAAGAGAGGAAAATGATACAGGATCACCAGAAGTACAAATTGCAATCTTAACAGAAAGAATTTCTGAATTAACAGAACACTTAAAAATTCATAAAAAAGATAATCACTCAAGAAGAGGATTATTAAAAATGATTGGAAAAAGAAGAAACTTATTAAATTACTTAGCAAAAAAAGACATAAATAGATATAGAGAAATAGTAAAAAAATTAAATTTAAGAAAATAATAAAAAAAGCACCAAATGTTTTATTATGAACAAATGGTGTTTTTTTAAATAAGAATTGCTTTTTTTAAACACTTATAGTAAAATGTAAATGAATATTTATTTGAAAGAGTAGCTTGTACAATATATTATAAAAATAAATAATATATTGCAGAGGTTACATTTCAAATAAATAAAAAAATTAGGAGGAAATGTAAAATGTTTAAAACATATAGTATGGAATTAGCAGGAAGAACACTTACAATAGAAACAGGAAAAATGGCAGGTCTTGCCAATGGAAGTGTACTAGTAAAATATGGGGAAACAACAGTATTAGTTAATGTTACAGCATCAAAAGAACCAAAAGAAGGTATAGACTTTTTCCCATTATCAGTAGATTATGAAGAAAGATTATATGCAGTAGGAAAAATACCAGGAAGTTTCACAAAAAGAGAAGGAAAACCAACAGACAAAGCTATATTAACAGCAAGAGCAATTGATAGACCAATAAGACCATTATTTCCAAAAGACTTTAGAAATGATGTAGTAGTTAGTTGTTTGGTATTATCAGTAGAACAGGACTGTTCACCAGAAGTATGTAGTATGATAGGAACATCAGCAGCATTATCAATATCAGATATACCATTTGGAGGACCAACAGCAGCAGTAGCAGTAGGTTATGTAGAAAATAAAATAGTAATAAATCCAACAGAAGAACAAAGAAAAAATAGTAGATTAACATTAACAGTAGCAGGAACATCAGACAAAATAGCAATGATAGAAGCAGGAGCAGATGAAATACCAGATAATACAATGTTAGAAGCGATAAAAACAGCACATACAGAAATAAAAAGAGTATGTGAATTTATACAAGGAATAAAATCTGAAATAGGAAAACCAAAATTTGAATATACATCATTTGCTGTAAATGAAGAAATATATAATATAATAGCAGAAGAATTTACAGAAAGAATGAAAAAAGATGTTCAAACAGAAGATAAACCTGAAAGAGATGAAAGAATAGACAAGCTAACAGAAGACGTAAAACAATGGTATAAAGAAAAGTTTGGAGAAGAAAAAGCAGAAGAAGACAATAAAGCGATAGCTGATAGTTTATACAAATTAGAGAAAAAAACAGTTAGAAAATTAATACTAGAAGAAGGAAAAAGAGTAGATGGAAGAGGAATACATGATATAAGACCATTATCATGTGAAGTAGGACTAATACCTAGAGTACATGGCAGTAGCTTATTTAATAGAGGAAGAACACAAGTAATGTCTATTGTTACACTAGGAATGAAAAGTGAAGAACAAATATTAGATGGACTAGATACAGAAGAATCAAAAAGATATATGCATCAATATAACTTTCCAGGATATAGTGTAGGAGAAGCAAAATCATCTAGAGGACCAGGAAGAAGGGAAATAGGACATGGAGCACTAGCAGAAAAAGCATTAATCCCGGTATTACCTAGTATAGAAGAATTTCCATATGCAATAAGAGTAGTATCAGAAATATTAAGTTCTAATGGATCTACATCACAAGGAAGTATATGTGCATCAACTTTAGCATTAATGGATGCAGGAGTACCAATAAAAAAACCAGTTGCTGGAATATCAACAGGATTAATAACAGATGAAAATGATCCAAGTAAATATGTTGTAATAACAGATATTCAGGGAATAGAAGATTTCTTTGGGGATATGGACTTTAAAGTTGGAGGAACTAAAGACGGAATAACAGCAATACAAGTAGATATAAAAGTAGATGGGTTGAGTTATGAAATTATAGCAGAAGCATTTGAAAAGACAGCAAAAGCTAGAAAATATATATTAGATGATATAATGCTTCCACAAATATCAAGTCCAAGAGATGAAATATCACAATATGCACCAAAAATAATTAATATGCAAATAAATCCAGAAAAAATAAAAGATGTAATAGGATCAGGTGGAAAAGTTATAAATAAAATAATAGAAGAAACTGGAGTAAAAATAGATATAGAAGAAGATGGTTCTGTATTTATATATTCAGAGAATTTAGAAGGAGCTAAAAGAGCACAAGAAATTATTGAAGAAATCACAAGAGATATAGAAGTAGGAGGAATATACACAGGAAAAGTTAGTAAAATTGCTACTTTCGGAGCTTTTATAGATTTAGGAGCTGGAAAAGAAGGATTACTTCATATATCTAAAATATCAAAAGAAAGAGTAAATAAGGTAGAAGATGTTCTAAAAGTTGGAGATGAAGTAACAGTTAAAGTATATGAAATAGATAATCAAGGAAGAATAAATTTAACTAGAAAAGACTTATATACAGATACAGAGGAATAAAATATATAAAAAGTTGATAAATTAAAAAAATAAATAGAGTAGATATGTATATATTACATATTTACTCTATTTTGTTTAAAAAATAATTATTTTATTTAGTAAAATAATTGAAAAACTAAAGATTTTATAATAAAATAATAAAAGTAAAATAGGGGGATAAATAATTATGAAAAAAGTATGTAAAATATTATTTATCATATTAATTTTTAATTTAATTATGATAATAAATTCATATGCAACAGAGGACATAAATAGTATAGTAGAGAGAACAGAGAAAGAAATAGTTAATTCAGAAGAATATGAACAAATTGAATTAGAAGAAGTTACTTATATAAATCCTTTATACAATAATGTGATAACAGAAAAGGATTTAAACAAGCCTTCGAATATGATGACTGCATCAACATCTGTTGACTGTAGAACTATACAAGAAGCTGGAAAAGAACTAAGAGAAGAAATAAAAGTAAGAAATGAAACAATACAAATTTCATATATAACTAATATACAATTAGGAAATACAATATTTAGCCAAATTGTAGATGAAGCATTAAAACATACAGGAGTACCCACAGAAGGTGATTATCTGTTATGGCAATTTGCAGGTTGGATTGCGAAAGGAAATATAAATAAAAATGGAAATACATATTATTATACTTTAACATATACTTTTACATATTATACAACTTATGAACAAGAAAAAGAGATGAATATAGCGGTTTCAAATTTATTAAATACATTAGACTTAAAAGGAACAGACTATGAAAAAATAACAATAATATATGACTATATATGTAATAATATAAAGTATGATTATACTATATATGATGATAAACAAAGAGAAAATTTAAAATATACAGCATATGGTGCTTTAATTCATAAAAAGTCTGTATGTCAAGGATATGCAGTATTATTTTATAGACTAGCTTTAGAAAACAATATAGATGCTAGGCTTATTTCGGGATTAGGAAATGGAGGACCACATGGTTGGAACATTGTAAAAATAAGAGATTATTATTACAATGTTGATGCAACATGGGATACAAATTATGTTAAAAGAGAATATATGTACTATATGCTAACAGATAACAATTTTTCAGGACATGTAAGAGATTCAGAATATGCTACTAGTGAATTTTATAAAAAATATCCAATGGGAAGACAAAATTATACATCAGCAATGAATGAATTTGATAAAAATATGCAAAATTTTACAGGAATAATGCTAGATAATCAAACAGGATATTATTCATATTATGAAAATGGAAAAATAAATACAAAATTTTCAGGATTATATGAACAAGATAATGAAAAATGGTATGTAATTCAAGGACGAGTAAATGAAAAATACAAAGGGATTGTAAAAGATACAACAGGAACATATTATATTGAAAATGGAAAAGTAGCCAAAAATACAACAACAGTAATGCAAATAGATAATGCATGGAAAATAATAGTAAATGGAGTATTAGATAATAATTACACAGGAATAGGATCAAATAGTTCAGGAACATGGTATTTAGAAAATGGAGTAGTAAATTTTAAGTATAATGGAACATATATACAAGGAGATCAAGCTAAAATAATAGAAGGTGGAAAAGTAGTAGCAACAGTAGCAAAAAATATAACAACAGTAATGCAAATAAATAACATATGGAGATATGTAGAAAACGGAAAAGTAAGCTACAATTATACAGGATTAGGAATTAATGATTTAGGGACATGGCTAATAAAAGATGGAATAATAAAGTTTGACTATACAGGAAATTATGTAGATAAAGATGGAAAAACATACATAATAGAAAAAAATAAAGTATTAACAAATATAAGTAAAGTAATACAAATAAATAATGTATGGAGAATGGTAGTAAACGGAATTATAGATTATAGTTATACAGGGCTAGGAACAAATGAATATGGAACTTGGTATTTAGAAAATGGGAATTTAAATTTAGGATATAAAGCAACATATATAGAAGGAGAAAATGCACATATAATAGAAGGTGGAAAAGTAGTAGTAACAATATCCAAAAATACAACAACAGTAATGAAAATAAATAACATATGGAGATATGTAGAAAATGGAAGAGTAAACTACAATTATATAGGAATAGGAACAAATGATTTAGGAACATGGTATTTAAAAGATGGAAAAGTAAGTTTTGATTATACAGGAAATTATACAGATAAAGATGGAAAAACATATATAATAGAAAAAAGCCAAGTAATGACAAAATTAAGTAAAGTAATGCAAGTAAATAATGTATGGAAAATGGTAGTAAATGGAGTAGTAGACAATAATTATACAGGATTAGGAATAAATGAATATGGAACTTGGTATTTAGAAAATGGAAACTTAGATCTTGAATATAAGGGAACATATATACAAGGCAACAATGCAAATATAATAGAAGCTGGAAAAGTTATAGTAACATTACCAAAAACTACAACAACAGTAATGCAAATAAATAATATATGGAGATATGTGGCAAATGGCGTTGTGGACTATAATTATACAGGACTAGGAAATAACAACTTAGGAACATGGTTAGTAAAAGAAGGAACAATAAAATTCGATTATACAGGAAATTATACAGATAAAGATGGAAAAATTTACAAAATAGAAAAAAATAAAGTTATAAAATAACTAATTTAATGTTACAAGAGAGGGAATAATATGAAAAAAGCATGTAAAATTTTATTTAGTATATTATTATTAAATAGTATTATAATTCTAACATCATTTGCTACTTTTAATTCGATAAATGAAATTAATACTGAAAATGTAATAAATGATTTAGAAACATTAAATGAAAATGTATCAAATATATTAAATGAAACAAATAATACAAATATAATTGAAAATATAATTTTAGAAGAAAATATAGTAAATAATGAACCAATAATAAACGAAATAAATCAAGAGGAATTAAATACAACAAACAGTGAAACAATAAATAAAATTGAAAACAATACAACAAAAGTAGTATTAATAAATAATATATGGAGAATGATAGTAAATGGTGTAGTAGATTACAATTACACAGGGTTAGGAACAAATGAATATGGAACATGGTATTTAGAAAATGGAAATTTAGATTTTGGATATAAAGGAACATACATACAAGGCAACAATGCACATATAATAGAAGGTGGAAAAGTAGTAGTAACATTACCAAAAACTACAACAACAGTAATGCAAATAAACAATATATGGAGATATGTAGAAAATGGAAGAGTAAACTATAATTATACAGGAATAGGAACAAATGAGTATGGAACTTGGTATATAAAAGATGGAAGAGTAAATTTTGATTATACAGGAAATTATACAAATTCAAATGGAAAAACATATATAATAGAAAATAGTAAAGTAAAAACAGATTTAAACCAAGTAATGCAAATAAACAATATATGGAAAATGGTAGTAAATGGAGTAGTAGACAATAACTATACAGGAATAGGAACAAATGAATATGGAACATGGTATTTAGAAAATGGAAATTTAGATTTTGGATATAAAGGAACATACATACAAGGCAACAATGCACATATAATAGAAGGTGGAAAAGTAGTAGTAACATTACCAAAAACTACAACAACAGTAATGCAAATAAACAATATATGGAGATATGTAGAAAATGGAAGAGTAAACTATAATTATACAGGAATAGGAACAAATGAGTATGGAACTTGGTTAATAAAAGATGGAACAATAAAATTTGACTATACAGGCAATTATAAGGACAAAAATGGAAAAATATATGTAATAGAAAAAAATAAATTGATGACAAATGTAAATAAAGTAATACAAATAGATAATGTATGGAGAATGGTAGTAGGTGGAATTGTAGATTTCAATTATACAGGAATAGGAGAAAACGATTTAGGAACATGGTATCTAGAAAATGGGGCAGTAAATTTTAGATATACAGGAACATATGATAAAGACAATACATCATATATAATTGAAGATGGAAAAATTGGAGCAACTGTACCTAAAAATGCAACAACAGTAATACAAGTAAATAATATTTGGAGAATGGTAGAAAACGGAAGAGTAAACTACAATTATACAGGATTAGGAACAAATAGTTTAGGAACTTGGTACATAATAAATGGTACAATAAAATTTGATTACACAGGAACATATAAAAATAAAGATGGAAAAACATATGTAATAGAAAAAAATCAAGTAATGACAAATTTAAGAAAAGTAATGCAAATAGACAATATATGGAGAATGGTAGTAAATGGAATTGTTGAATATAATTATACAGGTATAGGTTCAAATGAACTTGGAGCTTGGTACTTAGAAAATGGTAGAATAACTTTTAGTTATACATCAACATATTATGTAGGAAATAAAGCATATATAATAGAAAATAGTAAAGTAGCTGTAATTGCTTATGATAATACAACACAAGTAATGCAAATAAATAAAGTATGGAGAATGGTAATAAATGGAAGAGTAGATTATAGTTATAATGGAATAGGAAGTAATTCATTAGGAATGTGGGTTTTGCAAAACGGATCAGTAAACTTAAATTATACAGGTAGTTATCAAGATCCAGAAGGAAGTCAGTATAATGTAAAAAATGGACAAGTAAGAGAAGTTCTAAAAAATGTAAAACATCCAGGAACTATGTGTGTAGATCAACCAACAAAAGCTAGTAAACACGGAAATGAATCAATGGAAATTTCTGGATGGGCATTAACACAAGAAACAGGGGATAGAATACAAATATATTTAGATGATAAATATGTTGCTACTGCATCAAGAAAAGAAAGAAATGATGTATTTGAAGTATTTTCAAAAAATGAATATGGTGGAAAAGAATTAAATCCATTACCAGGATTTTATTATAGACTTAATACTTCAGGATTAAGTAAAGGTAGTCATACATTAAAAATACTTAATTTAACAAAAGATGGAAAAACAATAATTCAATCTAGAGAAGTACAATTCTATATTGTAAGACTAGCAAAAACATGGGGAATTGACGTTTCACAATATCAAGGAAATATAGATTGGAATGCAGTTAAAAATAGTAATGTAGATTTTGCAATATTAAGAATTGGATATTATTTAGAATCATCAGGTACAGTTGTTAAAGATCCATATTTTGAATCATATTATAATTCTTGTAGAAATGTAGGTATTGCAGTAGGTGGATATTTTTATTCATATGCATTTAATAGTCAAGAAGCAACTAAAGAAGCTGATGCATGTTTATCAATAATTAAAGGTAAATCATTTGATATGCCAATATTTTTAGATGTTGAAGATAACATTTTAAAAAATGGAGTTGATCAAAATAAAACTAATGTTACAGAACTTACAAATGCAAGTATTACATTTTGTGATAAAATGAACCAAAATGGATATAGATCAGGAGTATATGCAAGCAAAAACTTTTTTAAAAACTATTTAGATACATCACGTTTGGAAAAATATAATATTTGGCTAGCTCATTATACAACATCAACAGACTATACAGGAAAATTTGACATGTGGCAATATACTAGTTCAGGAACAATTCCAGGAATAAGTGGACCAGTAGATTTAGATTGGTGTTTTACAAGATACTTTTAAAAATATAATATTATAAGTAAAATAAAATTTTTTAAAATATTAAAAATTTATAAAATTGGTAAAAAAATGAATTAAAATTAAAAATTGTATCGAATATAATTTTATTTTCATTATATAATATTAATAAGTATAGAAATAAAAATCTAAAAAGTATTGAAAATAGAGTAATAAAACACTTATTATGAATTTCTTAATATTAAATTAAAAACTTGAAAAATATTCCAAAAAATGCTATAATAAAAATTGTGTATAGGCGTAAAACAAAATCTATACAAAACAACATATGAAAAGAGGTTAAAAAATGAAATATTTATATCTTCTACAACAAGCTTTGATATGGTTAATAACAATATATTGGGCATATCAAATTGTAGTTAGTTTTTGTTCATTAATAAAATTAAAAGACAAAAAACTAATAATTGAAAAAGATCATAAATTTATGGCAATAATACCAGCACATAACGAAGAAAATGTAATAAGAAATTTAGTAGAAAGCTTAAAAGAACAAAATTATCCAAAAGACCTATATGATATATACGTTATTGCAGATAACTGTACAGATGCAACAGCTGAAATAGCTAAAGAAGCTGGAGCAAAAGTTTTAAAAAGATTTGACGAAGCACACAAAACAAAAGGATACGCATTAAATTGGTTTTTAAAACAAAAAATAGAAGAAAATGCAGATTATGATGCATTTTGTGTATTTGATGCAGATAATATTGTAGAAAAAAACTTTATAAAAAATATGAATAAAAAACTTTGTCAAGGTGAAGAAATAGTTCAAGGATATAGAGATATTAAAAATCCAACAGACTCATGGATTACAGGAGGATATGCAATATTTTATTGGATGATGAATAGATTTTATCATTTAGCAAGATATAATTTAGGATTATCACCATTAATAAATGGAACAGGTTTTATGGTAAAATTTGATGTAGTAAAACCAAATGGATGGCAAACAATAACATTAACTGAAGATATAGAATTTTCTTTAATAAATATAGCAAAAGGAAGAAAATTGGGATGGGCAACAGATGCAATAGTGTATGATGAACAACCAGTTCATTTTGATCAAAGTTGGTCGCAACGTGCAAGATGGACAGTTGGACATATACAATGTATGAAAAATTACACAAAAGATTTAGCAAAAGGTGTAGCAGAACATAAAACATTAATGAATTTTGATGGATTATTATATATGTTTGGCATACCAATGATGTTATTAACAATGTTATTATTAGGAATTAATGGACTATTATATTTAGGAGCAGAAATGACAGCTAATGAATTAATAGGAAATTATGTAAGATATTTAGTGGCAACGTTCATATTACCAGTTATCACTGGAGTGGCAATAATGGCATTAGATAAAAGAAAAATAAGACCTATGTTAAAAGCAATAATATGTTATCCACTTTTCTTAGGATCTTGGATATTAATAAACTTAAAATGTATAATAAAACCTAATACAAAATGGGAAAAAATAGAACATGTTAGAGATATAAACATAAAAGAAGTAAAACAAGAAACAACACATGCTTAAAATAAATATAGAGAAGAAAATTTAGCAAACTGTAATGGATTTTAAAATCTTAGCAGTTTGCTAAATTTTTATTTTATAGAAAAGTATTATGCCAATTTTATATAAATATTTATATATAAAATTCACATAAAAATTAATTATATTGTAACAAAAAAGTATTAAAAAAATAATATAAAAGAAATCGAATTTGTTAAAAACATGTTGTAAAATAAGTATAAAGATAAGTGTATAAATTGGTGCAATTATAAAAATATTATAATAAATGGGAGAGAATAATGAAAAAGTCAAGAAAACAAAATAAAAATATAATAATAGTATTATTATTAATCCTATTACTAGTATTAGCAGTAGGATATGCAGCATTTTCGGATGTGCTTAGTATATCAGGAACAGCGAATGCAAAAGGAACATTCAACTTAGAATTCCAAAATGCAGAAATAGTAACGCTAGTGGGAGTAAATGAAGAAGGAACAAAAGCAGAAATATCAGAAGATAAAAATACATTAAATGTAAATGTAGTAGATTTAGCATACCCAGGAGCAGGAGTAGAAATTTCAGTAGATATAGTAAATGTAGGAACAATACCAGCTAGAGTAAATGCAGTAACACCAACAAATATAACAGGAAGTGAACATATAAAAATAGAAGGATTGGAAGCTATAATAACAGATCATCCAACAATAGAAGCAGGAGGGAAATGTAATATACATTTTACAGTAGAATGGCCAGTAACAGCAACAGATCCATTAGGAGAAAATGGAGAAAGTACAAGTTTTGGATTAGAGATAGAATATACACAAGGAACAGGAAAAGAATTTGAAGGGCAATCAAAACATGATGATAATGGAAGTACAACACCAATAGAACCAACAAATGAAACCTTAGTAAGTCAAATAACAGGAAATGATTATGGAAAACCAATAAATTATAGTGTGGCAGTAAAAGGAGAAGAAGTAAATAATTGGAAAGTATTTTATAATGATGGAGCAAATGTATATATAATATTGGGAGAGTATTTAGAAAATAGATTATTACCAATAGAAACAGGATTGCAAACAAGCGGAAAATATAATATTTATTCTAATATAAGTAGAGAAGAATTATTAAAAGGCTTAACAACAGAAAGTAATTGGAGTGAATTTGCGAGTGGAATAGAAGGAGCAACAGCAACAGGAGGACCAACAAACGCACAATTTGTAGCAAGCTGGAATGAAAATCCATTAGTTAACTCTAAAAAACTTGAAGAAGAAAAAATATATAATATTGGAAATAATGATAATTTTAATGATATAACAAATTTATATGTTCCATATAAAAAAGCATTTGAAAATTGTTATGCTTACTGGTTAACTACACCTTATCAAACGAGTAATGATAATATGTGGCTTGTAACATATTCTGGTTGTAAAGATATAGAAAAATACAATTATACATACTATAGTGTAAGACCATTAATTTGTTTACCATCTAATGTAACAGGAACAATAGGAGAAACAGTAGAAATAGATAAATAGTAAAAAAATATAATATTAAGATTAAAAATATTACATATATTATAAAAAAATATAAAGATTGGAAAAAGAATGAAAAAATTAAGAAAACAAAATAAAAATGTAATAATAGTATTGTTATTAATCCTATTACTAGTATTAGCAATAGGATATGCAGCATTTTCTGATATTCTAACAATATCAGGAACAGCAAATGCAAAAGGAACTTTTGACTTAGAATTTCAAAATGCAGAAATAGTAACAACTGTTGGGATAAATGAAGAAGGAACAAAAGCAGAAATATCAGAAGATAAAAACACATTACAAGTAAATGTAGCAGATTTAGCATATCCAGGAGCAGGAGTAGAATTTTCAGTAGACATAGTAAATGTAGGGTCAATACCAGCTAGGGTAAATGCAGTAACGCCAACAAATATAACAGGAAGTGAACA
>CAOJJB010000012.1 GCA_948436975.1 uncultured Clostridium sp.
TTATTCTCTTCCTGTGCTTTGCCTTTTGCATCTACTGAAACATCAGCTGTTTTATTCTCTTCCTGTGCTTTGCCTTTTGCATCTACTGAAACATCAGCTGTTTTATCCTGTTCCTGTGCTTTTAAGGCACCTAAAGCTTCAGATTTTGATGGAATATTACTTCCAATAGCCTTCATCACCGCTCTTAGTTCATTATTAAGTTCAATGATAATCTGTGTATCTGTAAAATAGTTTTGTCTTACTGTTAATGACATGCCATTAAAAGCACTTGCAGCCTCTTTCAGTTGCCAATATCTAATTTTAGGGTCATTATGGAGAGAAGACATTGTTCTCTTCATCTTTTCATGTACAGCCTTAGCTTCTTCAGCTTCTTCAATTGCAGTCTTGGATACAAATCCCAAGACTTTTATTTTCTCTTCTAAAGCTGAAATCTTCCCTTCTAAAGCTGCTATTTCCTTGTCTTTCTGAGTAGAAACTTTTCTTAATTCAATAATTTCCTGCTCTTTTACCCCTATGCTACTGTCATAACTTTGCTGCATTTTTGATACTGCCTTCTCGTGGTTCTGTTTTCTTAACCTAACAATGTTTGTAGTCATTGAAATTTTTTTCATTAAATATGCATTTGTTTCCTCTAATTCAAGATTCCTGATGCTTAAATTTTCGCACATAAAACTCCAAATGCTGTTGTTAGTCTCCATTGCTTCTTTCAAATGTTTTTTTCTTTCACTTATCACAAATGCCGTAATAGTAGCAATTAAAGTGTATAAATCTACTACTATCATTGCAGGACTCAAAAAAACATCTACAATTCTCTCCTGTATTTCCATAGTCTGCAATAAAACCAATAAAATTAACCGCATAACGTTCATATTTTTACCTCTTCTTTCTCACTTATTTTTACTGTTACCGTTTTGAAAAAATAATTACATTCAAGTCCATACGAATATAATATAATCTTTCTCCACTATGAAATTTCCACACTTGTAGTATTTATTCTCTAAAACACATACATTCGCGTCATTACGAATTTCAGTGAATCTATTAAGAATTACTAAAAAATAAATTTTATACTTTTTTCTATAAATTCTTTTAAAAATATATACGCCTGAGTCATTACAGGTTTCCATATTCTCTTATAAAGACTTTTTAGAAAGCCATATAAATCCATTCATTCAAGATGTGAATATTCCTTTCTCGATGTATCAAGAAAAAAGTCATCTACTCAAATTACTACGAGTTGATTTTTTTCTATACACTACTGTTTTATATTATAACATAATTATGTAAATTTGGCAATAGTTATATAAATATCCACTTTTTTTCATATAAAAAGTGGATATTTATAGTTTAATTTCATTAATTATGTTAATTTAATTCAATATTTTCTTCATTTCTTCTTGTCTTTTAACTTTTTTTGTTGTAGTTTTAATTAATTCATTATTACTTAAAATTAAATTTTGTATATGTTTATACCTTGGAAATGTTGTATTTATCTCTTTTATCTCATTCCAAATTATATTTTTTAGTTCATCTTCTGACTTATCTGAATATTTCTCTTTTGCAGTTTCCTTATCATATACTATTTTAACAGACAATTTTATATCATTTTCATCTATTTCATTTGGTAAACCAAATACCATACTCTCTGATACTATTTCTAACCTATTTATTATAGTTTCTAGTTCTTCTGGAAATACTTTCTTTCCATTTTTTAAAACTATCATATTTTTATTTCTACCTGTAATATAAAGAATTCCCTTTTCATCAAAATATCCTAAATCTCCTGTATAAAACCAACCATCTTTTAGGACTTCTGATGTAATTTCAGGCATTTCATAATATCCTAACATTATATTAGGACCTTTAACTCGTATTTCTCCAATTCCGTTTTCATCCTTATTTACGATTTCTATTATATCATTAATCATAGGTTTTCCAACAGAACCACTTTTTTGTACATTATAATTTTCAGCTGAAATAACTGGAGAAGTTTCACTTAATCCATATCCTTGTAATGTTATTATTCCTAAATCGTTAAATCCTTTTAAAATCTCTGCATCTGCTGGTGCTCCACCTGATATTACAAGTCTTAATTCTCCACCTAAAGCATCTATTACTTGCTTAAAAATTTTCCTTCTCATGTCTATACCAAATTTTAATAGAAAATTACTTATTTTTCGTGCAAATTTTATTAATTTCTCTTTTCCTTGTTTTCTTATTTCTTTCATTATTGTTTTATAAATAGCTTCTGTTAAAACTGGAACTCCAACAAAAACTGTTACTTTATATTCATTTAAATTTTGTTTTATATATCTTAATCCATCTGGAAATACTGTTTTTACTCCATTTGCAATCATCATTATTAAACAAGTTGAACCAAATATATGATGGAATGGTAAAAAAGCTATATTTGTATCTGTTTCTCTTATATCTTCAACAGATTGCATTGCATATATATTTGATGCTATGTTTCTTTGTGAAAGCATTACTGCCTTAGATTGTGAAGTAGTACCAGATGTAAAAAGTAATATATTCATTATATCTTCATTTATCTCATAATTTAAATATTCTCTCTCTTCATTACTCAATAAAGCTTCACCTTCAACTAAAAGTTCTTTTATAGATTTATAATTTTCTAATTCACTCATACATATAAATTCTGTTAGATTTGTTTTATTACTTTCTTTAATACTTGATATTTTGTCTTTTAGTTTTTCGTCAAATATAATACAATCTGCTTTACTTCTAATTAAAGAGTTTTCTAATTCATCATACTGTAAATCTTTATCTAAAGGAATAGATACTATACCACCTAATAAATTTGCCAAATGTCCTATAACCCATTCATATCTGTTCTTTCCAATTATTGCAACTCTTTTATCACGTAATCCCATTTTAAAAAACGCTGTTCCTAACTTGTTTATATCTTCTAATAATCTTTTATATGTTATATTATCATATTTTATTTTTTTATTTTCTTGATTTTTTATTACAAAAGCTATATTATTTGTATATTTTGATACAGAATTATATATTATTTCCTTTATATTTTTATATTCTTTAACTTCAAAAATTTTATCATTTTCCATTTTTTTATATCTCCTCGTCTTTTATACTATATGTAATAATATTTATTATCTAATATAATTATACACTATTGCAAGACGAAATTAATTAAACTGGTAGGTCAGTATAATTCTATTATATCCATTTTTTCAAAATTTGTTTTGAAATATTCAAATTTCCTTTTCCCACACCTATTTGAATTTATGATTTTAATTCTCCATAATAATTACTTCCATCACTTATAATAAAATTATTTTTTATAACATACTATTAATATATCAATTTTTCCATTGTCTTCCTTTCTAATATGTATATAAATTATAATTAATTAATTTTTCTCCATCATATTGAAATTTTATTGTAAAAAAAGAGTTTTCTTTTTTTGTTCTATGTAACATTAAATATTTATTATCTTTTTCAATGTAACATAATGTTGAAATTATCATTTTTCTCTCCTTTTCTATATTCTTACTATATTTTTTATTACTATAAATATTTTAACGACCTTGATATTGTGTTAACTTTTCTAATACAATATTTAAATTATTTTGATGTTCTAAAAAAGTGGCTATAATTTCATTTTTAGTTACATCTTTTATTGGTTCTTTTATTTTTCTTTCTACTTTTTTTATTGCTTTTTTTAAAGTATCCATCCCTAATCTATCTTTTAATTCTAAAAAGATTTCATAATATCTTTTATCAGATCTTTTTAAAAATCTCTCTACTTCTGTATAAATTCTTGGAGTTTCATATTTCTTTTTGTTTATTGGATCTACAATTATACCTGTAAAAAAATATTCTTTTTTGAAAGTTTCTCCATGATCAAATGCTGGTACAAGATTAGCATCATTTTCGCTTTCTTCTATAATCCAATTACTAGAATTTCTATCTTGATTATATATTAACATATCACAAATATGATTTATACAAAGTTGTTGCATTAATTTTCTAACAATTTCATTTTTATTATCATATTCTCTAAAGTGATCTTCTAATACTTGCCATATTAATTCAAGATTATTTTTTTTATCTCTAAAAGGAGCTGAAAATCTCTCATATTCTTCCAATAAAAAACTTCTAAATTCCTTATCTTTTGAATTATCTGCTTCTTTTGGCAGTTTTTTTATATAATCTTCAAAAAGATCTTCTCCACTATAATACTTATAACCTTTTTTATTAAAATCCTTTGATATAACACCATAATAATCTCCTATATGTATTAAATCATATTTAATATTAGGTCTTTTAGCTATATCTAACATTTCATTAACAATTAATTCTGTAATAGCTTCTACATAGCTACATTCTTTAAAAACAAATTTTTTTTCTCCTATCTTAATAACTAATCTTTTAGACATATTTAAAGAAAAATCTTCTACAATTCCTCTTTCTATTAACGTTTCTAAATCTACATTTAGAAGTTCATTAAACTCCACAAACCCATTAATTCGTTTCATATTTTTATCCTTATATTATTATTTATACATTTATATTTTATATTATTTTGTAATAAAAGTAAAATGCTATTTAATGGTATATTTTTCTTTTTTTTAGGAAATACTTCTTTTAAAGAGGTGATTAAATATGACAAGTAAAGAACTTTTATATATTGAAGATGCTTTAGGACATGAAAATTTTATGAAATCATGTGCTTCTAAAACATCTAGTAAATTAACAGATCCTACTCTTTCAACTTATATTGGAGAGTTATCTATAAAACATAATGAATTATTTAACAAATTTTCAAATTTATTATAGGAGGAACTTATGCAAGATAAAGATTTAATGGAAAATGAACTATTGGTTATAAAAGGTGTTTGTGATTTATATCTTCATGGGGCGCTTGAAGCTTCTACCTATGAAGTACACTGTGCTTTTAAAGAGGCTTTAAATGAATCTTTAGATATTCAAAATAAAATTTATAATCTAATGAAAGAAAAAGGTTGGTATACAACTCAAAATGTAGAACAGCAAAAAATTGATTCTACTAAACAAAAATTTATGGCTCAATAGTTTTTTAGAAGATATTATCTCACTAAATAACTAAAAAAGCATTTTAGATTTTAATTCTAAAATGCTTTTTTACATTAGTTTATAATATAATAAATTATTTTATATTTTTCCTATTTATTGTTATTTCGCTAACTTCTATTTTCTTTGGTAATGTTAAAATATATAATATAAGTTTACCAATATCTGCTGGGTCCATCCATTCATCAGAATTTTTTATTTCTTCACCTGTAACTTTAGCAACAATTCTAGTATTCATACCTCCAACATTAAATTGGATTACACGACAATTGCATTTTTTTAATTCTAATTGCAAATTATAACTTGCTCCTCTTAATGCCCATTTTGAAGTAGTATATGCTAGTTGATTTTCATATCCACTTTTTGTACCTACTGTTGATCCAACATTTATAATATCAGCATTATTTTGTTTTATTAGGTCAAAAAGTTCAGATATTATAAATATTGGCGCAATAGTATTCACTTTCATCACATTTTCTAAACTAGAATAATTAATTTCTTCTATTTTTTCTACTGATGCTATACCAGCACAATTTACCAATGCATCAAATTTATTATAAATTCTTTTTATTTCTTCACAGGAATTCTTTATGGAATTTTCATCAGATAAATCTGTATATATATGTATACAATCATATCTTGGCTTTGTTCTACATAAAGCAATTATATTTATATTATTTTCTATACATATTTTTGCAAATTCTTTTCCTAAACCATCACTAGCTCCTGTTAATATTATATTTTTCACAAAAAACTCCTTTATATAAAACTTCTAATTTTTATTCTAATTCTTTTTTTATGTAATCTAACATTTCATTAAAGTCTTTAAATCTATAATCTGCCAAATTATTTATTTCTTCTCTATTACAATCTGAATATTTATCATATATTACTACTACTTCTATATTAGCATTTTTAGCTGCTTTTATTCCCATAATTGCATCTTCTACTATCAAACATTCTTCTGGTTTTACTTTTAATTTTTCTAATATTTTATAATGTATTTCTGGATGTGGTTTTAAATATTTTACATCTCCTTTAGAATATATTATTTCAAAGATTTCTTCAAAATCTGCCTTGCTTTTTAAATTTTTATTATAGTTTTTGTATTTTTCTATTGTTATATCATTTGTTGCACTTGCAATAACTAGTATAAATCCCTTTTGTTTTAGATATTTTAAAACTTTTTCTGCATTTGGTTTATAATCCACTACTTCTTTTAAATATTTATCTGCTATTTCATATCTTAACTTTTTTATTTCTTGTTTAGTCATTGTAGAATCATATTTTTCTTTTAGAAATCCACAATATTCTAAATATGCATCTTCACACATTTTATACTCAATTAATTTTTCATCTCTTTGTTGTCCTATATCTACATTGCCTATTTCCTTTTTTCCTACTTTTTTTATTAATGTTTTATCTATTTCATTCCATATTCCTACAGAATCTATTAATGTTCCATCTAAATCGAATATAATAACTTTTTTATTTTCTAGCATATTTACTCCCTAAATTATTTTCTTACATATTTTGTTGTATCAAATATTTCTAATGGAAATACATTGTTATTTTCTGCATTTCTAATATGATTTGAGTTTATCTCATATCCTCTTAATTCTTTGTCTGACATATTTTTTAATTCTTCTATATCTATCTATTTTACATCTAATATTTCTTTTTTATCAAATTTTATATTTTCTTCTATTAAGTCTGCCATAAATTTTACATGAAAGTGTGATTTACCATTTATATCTACTTTTACAATCGGTAAAACTCCTGTTAATTTTACTTTACATCCTGTTTCTTCATATACTTCTCTTATTGCTGTTTCTGTTAATTGTTCTGTTTCATCCGCATGACCTGCTGGAATATTCCATTGCCCATAATATGATTCTTTAGCCTCTTGCACCATTAATATTTTATTATCTTTTTTTATAACACATCCTGCTATAATTACCATTTTTACCACCTATTAATATTATTATTTATTTTTTTCCCAAATATTTCTTACTATTTTTAATGACATTGTTGATAATGTAAATCCTATTACTGGTACTAATGAACTTAACCATATATTATTAAATTTATTTATAATATATGTATATATAACTACTACTATATAAGTTAATGTACAAATACATATCTTTCTAGTCCAGCTGGTTTCCCAAGCCTTATCTAATTCCACCTTTTTATTTCTTTCTTTTATTTTTTCAATTTCATTTTCTAAGTCTTTATTATCCATTTTCTTTACCTCTTTAATTTATTTATATTTTCTATAAAATTATTTCTTAATTCTTTTAGTCCTAACTTTTCTTTTAATATTACTGTATAATTTTTTTCAATTTTTTCTCCATTACTAGGATTGTATCCTCAAGTAATACTATCTCCTAATATGTTCATTATCTCATATTTATACATTTTTTACCTTTCATATATGTAACTTTTTAATCTACAAAAAAATTATAATTCAAAATTGTTAAAAAATCAATAAAAATGCTAATTGTATATCTCTTACTCATTAAAATTTTTATATTTATTTTGTTATACAAGATTAGCTAAATTTTATATAGTAGGAAGTTTGTTAAACTTCCTACTATATAAAAAATCTAAAAATAGCGAACTAAACTTCAATTCGCTATTGGGTTCTTGGACACACATCTAATCGACAGCTCGTTACTCTCTTTAACATGAATTTCATATTCTTTTGAGTATTCTTCATGAATACATGTAATAACTTCATTTACATCACACTCTAAAGGCAACGAGATTTTCATCCTCTCTACTTTTATATCTTTGTCTACTTGAGTTTTGCTGAGAAAAATTTCTACAATCTCTTCTGCAATATCTCTAACCATTTTTCCAGGTTCTAAACTTTTTTTAGGAGCAATCTTTTCCCGATAGCCTATAGCTAAATGGTGTGCACCTTTTGGGTGTGATTTATATTGAGGATAATTTTCTTCAATATATTTAGCTATCATCTCTGCATCATATTTAGGAATATAAACCTTTATTGATACAAGTTGTATATTACTTTTCTGTTGCATCTGACTCCGAAACGACAAAATGCATTTTTTGGCAATATTCTCCATATATTCTACCCTCCCAATATTTATTTATATAATATTATAACACATAAATTTATTTCTGTCATTTTTTCTGAACTTATAATTAAATTGCTTATAGTCATTTTATAGTATAACTTTCATGTTATTAATCTCTTTTTACTTAAATGCTATTTTTATCTTTTATAATATCTAATCTTATTATAGCAATAATTGTTGAAGTTAATTGAAATACGTTTCCTATTACCCCCACATATGCTCCAACTATACAATTATAAATTATCCATAAAATTGAACCTACTATATTTATTATTCTATATGATTTTAAATTATTTTGCCATGTTCCATACCCATATAATACTGATACAAATATTGGTATTAAACTATATATACCGTTAAAGGTAAATATTCCAAATATTAATATTATAATTATATAAATCACTAATACTTTAATAGGAATTTTATTTTCCTTTTTTTCATAATAATAATAAATATAATTTTTTATACCACCAATTATATTTGTAACTACTGCTGAAAAAGCATATAATAAAGTATATTGAATTGCATACAATATATTTGCTAATAATTGAACTATTAATACCTTTTTTTTAGTCTTTTGATGCGGAGATATTCCAAAAACAATTATAGCTAGTATTCCAAATATTTGTGATAAAATATTCATTTTTCTTCCTCGCTTTATAAATTTTTATATAGTCTTTTAGGTATTAACTAAATTATAATATTCTCCTTGTTTTTGTATAAGTTCTGTATGAGAACCTTGTTCAATTATTTTACCATTTTTCATAAGTAATATTTTATTACAATTTTTTATAGTCGAAAGTCTATGTGCTATAATAAAACTTATTCTTCCTTTTGTTATTTCTTCTATTGCTTTTCTAATTAACATTTCTGACTTATATGACAAAGAAGCTGTTGCCTCATCTAATATTATAATTTCAGGATCATCTATCATTATTCTACTAAAATTTAATAATTGTTTCTCACCTGTTGAAAAAACATCTGTATCATTTGATATCCTAGTTTCATAACCATCTTTTAACGACACTATTTTTTCATGTAAATGTAATTTTTTACATATATCTATAATTTTTTCTTTTTTAATGTCCTTATTAGCATAATTTATGTTTTCTAAAATAGTCCCATCAAATATTACAACTTTTTGCATAATATAACCAATTTTATTTCTTAAACTTTTTATTGAATATTCTCTATAATCTTTACCATTAACTTTAATTTCTCCATCTTGTAAATCATAAAACCTACATATAAGATTTACTAAACTTGTTTTTCCACTTCCAGTTCTTCCTATTAATGCTATACTTTCATTTCTGTTTACTTCTAAAGATATATCATTTAATATAGTTTGGTTTCCAATATATGAAAACTTTATATTTTTAAATTCTATATTACTAACTGCTTGTAATTCTTTACCAGTTTGAATATCTTCTTCTTCTTTTTTTAAAATATTTTCAATTTTTCCATATGCAATTTTACATATATTTCTAATCTGAAAACCTTCTATAAACCATTTAGCATATACCTCTGGTTGATCAATATATCTAGCTAATATAATTAGTGAACCATATGAAAGTATCCCTTTTTCAACACTTATACTACCTATCAATATATTTACAATTCCTACAAAAGATATTATAAAATCATATAAACAAGTATAAATTCTAATGTTTCTCTCTAATTTGTTTACTGCTTTTTCGTAACCTGTGATTAATAATTTTATTTCTCGCATTCTTTGATGTTCTACTTCAAGTGCTTTAATAGTTTGATAACCTTGCACTTGTTCATTTGACCAATTGAGTATTTTAGCATTTGCTTCTCTTTTTAAATTAATATATTTTACAGATTTTTTATTTAATAAAAATGTTATAAAAAAACCAATTATGTATATAAAAAAGGTTGCAGTTACAATTGGAATATTTAAATACATTAATACTCCTAATGTTCCAATTAGTCTAATCATTCCTCCAAAATATGATCTACATATTCCCCAAGTATAATATCTTGAAACTTCTTTTATATCATTTATTATTGCTTCTAATATTTCGCCTACATGAATTTTATCCATTTCATTTTATTTTAACTTTTGTAACTTTATAAATACTTTTTCTCTATAATCTGCTTGTATTTCTTTTTCTAAAGCATTCTGATTAATATCTTCAAATAGTGTAGCTGCTCTTCTTAAAATATTAACTCCAAAATATATAATTCCTAATTTTATTATTAAATTAATATTTTTAGTTGGAATAGCATATTCTATCATTATAATCATAAAAGTTATAAATGCAATTACCATTATTCCTGTAGCAATTCTTCCTAAAGTAGTATTTAATGCTTTCTTTTTGTATTTATTTTTTATTTCTTCTAACATTATATTTCCTCTTCTGTTAATACTTTATTTTTACTAATTTCTATTATTTCTCTATACATATCATTTTGGTTCATTAAATCTTCATGTTTTCCTACTATTACTGTTTTATTGTTTATAAACAAAACTTTATCGCATTTTTTTACTACTTCTAAGTCATGAGATATTATTATAGTACCTCTTTTTATTGCTATTATATTATTTAAAATATTTAATTTAGTTTTAGTATCTAATTTTGATAAAGAATCATCAAAAATAATAAATTTATTGTCAACTAATAAAGTTCTAGCAATAGCAATTCTTTGTTTTTGACCTCCTGAAAGATTATTTCCTCCATTTCCTATCATATATTCTATATTGCCTTCAAAACTTTTTATGTCATCATATATATCCGCTAATTTACAAGCTTCTATTACTACATTGTTATTTAATACTTTGTTTGTAACATTTATATTATTCTTTATTGTATCAGTAAATAAATATGTATCTTGTAATACTACTCCAATATAATTTCTTATACTCTTTTTGCTTACATTTTTAATATTATGACTTCCTATAAAAATATCTCCAGTATATTCATAAAAACTAATTAAAGTTTTTGCAATTATTGTTTTTCCTGCTCCATTATCTCCTATAATTGCAACGTTTTCTCCTTCATAAATTGTAAAATTTAAATTTTTAAGAATGGTATTTTCATTTATTTTTATACTTACATTTTTAAATACTATATTTCCAATTAAATCCACATCTAGATTTAATTCTATTTCTTCACGCTTATTCATCAGATTTGAAAGCTTTTTGTAAGCTACTATAAATTCATTTATAGTAGCTAATTTTTCTACTGAATTATATGCATATGTAGTTATTTTTGTAGCATAACTAAGCAAAATAGATATTGTAGCTAATGTTAATTCTCCTTTTACTACTAGAATACCTCCCCATAACAATATAAATGGTTCTTTAAAATTTCTTAATGAATGAACTAATATTACATATAGGGTTCTTAGTTTTGCACATTTCATATCTTTTTGCTTATATTCATTATTCATTTTCACAAATTTATTGATTTCTGTATCTTGTCTATTAAAAATTTTAAGCATTTTAGATTGTTCTACACTTATTGTTGTTTTACTTATGACTTCTCTATTCATTTCAACAATATCTTCTACTAATGGTCTTGATACTTTAAAATGCCATATTGATAAAAATACTATTATTGAACATACAACTCCTATAAATATTCCTATTGTTATATTTAACTGTAAAGTTTGTATTACTGCAAATATTACTACAAATATTGTATCTAAAAATAAATTTATTTGTGAATTAAAGAACTCTGAATATGTTGTTGCATCATTATTTATTCTTTGTATAACATTTGATTTATCAATATTTGTAAATTCCATATACTCTAATTTGGGAATATGTTCTAATACAACTTCTTTTACATTCCTGTTTATTTTTAAATTAAATAGAGTATTCATTTTACTTTTGGTATAATTAACAATAAAAATTATAATATTTATAAAAATTAACACTGATACTAAAATTATAATTTTAGATATTTTACTATCTGAATAAAATAAATTCCTTATAAGTTTTGGAATTACTTTTTCATCTCCTAATATAATTCCATCTAATGCATATTGTATAAACATTGGTACATATACTAATAATCTAGAGTATATTACACTTAATATAAGTGTTAATACTATATATTTTTTAGTTCCTTTTAATGTTTTTCTTAAAAAATTATTATTCATTTTATATTCCTTTATCTATTGTATATATGCTATATTTATTCTACTTCAATACTTTCATCGTTTTCCAATACTTCATATTCAATTTCATACTTATTAAACATTTCTTCTAAATATTTAAAATCTAGTGGAAATGATGGATTATCCATATGAACTGGTATTGTTAATACTGCTCCTATTTCTTTTGCATATAATGCTGCTTCAAATGCTGACATTGTTAATCCATGTCCTGTTACTGGAATACATAATATATTGGCTTTATATTCATTTTCAAAACAAATTGTATCACTTGTTGAATATAATCTATTTTCTCCATCATCAACAATAAAACCTATATTTTCATTTATTTTTTTATCACCTTTTAATAATGGTTGATATCCATGTATTGCATGCACTACTTCTATTTTTACTTTTCCTACTTCTAATATATCATTTTCTTTTACTATATTTATTTTTAGACTTTTATTGGCTTCTTGTACTTCTTGTGTTGAATATATTTTTATATTACTATTTATTTTTTCTAATATTTCTGTATTACAATGGTCTGGATGTTTATGTGTTATTAGTATTACATCTACATTATTCCATATGTTAAAATATTCTTCTTTATATTTTAATTTTCCTGGGTCTATTAATATTTTTTTATCTTTTGTTTCAATTAATAAACATGATTGTGGAAATTTGGTAATCTTCATATTTTCATACACCTTTCTTAATAAGATTTTATTGTTATACTTTTAAATTACGGTAAATATGGTATTGGATTTACAGGTTTTCCATTTATAAGAACTTCAAAGTGTAAATGTGTTCCTGTTGAATTTCCTGTACTTCCTACTGTACCTAATACTTGCCCTTGTGATACTTCTTGTCCTTCTACTACTTTTCTTGAGTTTTCAAGCATATGTGCATAAAGGGTCATTGTTCCATCATGATGATTTACTACTACATATTCTCCATAACTTCTATATGTACCATTACTATTCTTTTTTGCTGTTGATATTACAACTGTTCCTGATTTTACTGCAACTACATTTTTTCCTACTACATTTCTGTTTACATCTACACCTGTATGTCCTTTGTATGAAGGATATACTAATTTGTTAATATTAGCTTTTGAACATCCTTGTACTGGAAAAATATATCCCCCTGAATTAGATGTAGAATTATTACTAGAATTTGAATTATCTTCTTTTGATGAATCTGACTCAGTTGTGGTTGAGTCAGATGGTTTTTGTGTAGGTTTATTTGAATCGTTTTTATTAGAATTAGATGAATTATTTTTTTCAGAATTCTTTTTTGCTTCTTGGGCAGCTATTGCTGCTAATTTACTTTGAATCTCTTTTCTATCTTCTTCCATTTCTTCTAATTTTTCATTTAATTCTGATTCTTCTGCTGATAGATTAGATGCTACTGTTTTTTTCTGACTTACTGCTGAACTTAAAGAACTCTTTTTTCCTTCTAATTCTTTTTTTGAACTTTCTACTTCTTCTTTTGAGTTTTCTAGTGATGTTTTTTCATTTTCTATTTGTTTTCTTGTATTATCTATTTTTTGCAATAATTGCTCATCTGCTTCTGCTAATTGTTCTATTAAATAATATTTTGATATAAAATCTGTTAAACTTTCTGAAGATAATAACATATCCATATATGATACTGTTCCTGTTTCATATAATGCTACTAGTCTTTTTTCTAATAGTTCTTTTTGTGCAGCATATTTTCCTTCTTGTTCTGCTATATTTGTTTGTTTATTTCCTATTTCTGTATTTAAGTTATTTATTTTAGATTGAATGTCTTTTATTTCACCTTCATATGTTGATATTTCTGCATTTAAGTCATTTATTTGATTTAATGTATCTGTCATTTTTCCATGTACATTATCTATTTCTGTTTCTGTTTCTTTTATTTGTTCATCTATGTTTTTTTGTTGTTTGTTAAGTTCTGATGATGTTGCTGCATATGAAAAAACTATTGCATTTAAAATTACTACTATTACTATAATACTTATTAATATTACTTTTTTTAATTTCATTTTATCCTCCGTTTTTTTATTATATTTTTCTCATTTGCTAATTTTTGCACATTTATTTTACGAACATTTGTATTTTATCATAATATTGCTTTTTAAGCAATATTTTTGTCATAAATATAACAAAATTGTAACATTAATACAAATTTGTCATTATTTATAACCCCTTTTAAACTATATATACAATTTCATTTTTGGGAAAATATTTGTTTAAAGTATTTCTAAAAAATTCTTCTCCTTCTTGTCTTATAAAATTTTTATACATATATTTTCCTCTACCTCTTCCTGTCATTAATTCTTGATTATATAAGTTAATTGCATTTGGAAAAGTTTCTTGATTAATCATACGATGCACATAACTATATGTCATAAAAATTATTTCAAAAAACACATCTTTTTTTACATCTTCTGATAAATTTTCATATAAATATTTAATTAATTCTTCATATTCTTTTTTCCAACCATCAATTATTACTACTGGTGCAATTAGAATTCCTACTTTATATCCTGCTTTTTTCAATTTATTTATTGCTATTATTCTTTCTTTTAATCTTGATGTTCCAAATTCAATTTTATTAATTATTATTTCTGGGTTTACACTCATTCTAATTATTATTCTATTATTATGTTCTATATTGCATATTGAATCTACCATATCAAATTTTGTTGGAAAAGTTAAATATCCTTTATTTGTATTACTAAATTCTTTTATAGTCCATTCTAAATTTCCTGTTATAGTATTTTCAAGTATTAAATCACTATTACTTCCTATTTCAAAAGTTAGTTCTTTTTCTGCTTGATTTGCAACTTTTTTTATTTTTTCTAGCATTTGTTCTCTATTTACAAAAAGTCTTAAATATGCACATTTATTGTAATTACAAACCAAATAACAATATAAGCACATTGCTGTACATCCTGAAGATGTATATGGTACTAGATAATCAGATACTTTATGATTTTCAACAAATTTATGTGTTTTTCTAACTCCTATAATTAGATTTCTTTTCATTTTTGGAAATTCAGAATTCTGTTTTTTTCTCATTTCTTCAATATTGTTATGGCTATCAATTATAACTTTAGGAATATTGTTATATTTTTCTAATAACTCTTTACCTAATTTATAATTTTCTATTTCTTTTTCATAATAAATACTATCTGGTATAAACATAATAAAAACCTCCGTTTTTATTTTTACCATAAATACTATTTTTATAATTTTATTTTTTAGTTAGACTATAACTTAGTTGTATCAATTCTTCTACAAGTTTTTTATCTACATTATCATCTAATATAATTGTATTCCAATGTTCTTTATTCATATGATATGCTGGTATTATGTATTTATAAGATTTTCTTAAAAGTTCCGAATATTCTGGATTAGTTTTTACATTAACATATATTGTATTATTTACATCCATTATTAGTACAAACCATTTTTTGTTTTTATTATGTTTCATTGCTATAGTAATATTATCTTCTTTAAATGGATAATCTTCAAATACTTTTGGCAATGATAAACAATATTCTACTACTTCTTTTTTATTCATTTTATAATCCTTTATAATATTAATCTATTAAAAAGTCTAGTATATTCATTCCTGCTGATGTTGTACCTTTATATAATTCCGTATATCCACATTTTGTACATGTTATTGTAATAAATTTCTTATTTTGTACATCAAATAATTTTGAAAAATTTCCTCCTGTTGCTTGAAATTGATCTTTTTCAAATTCTGTATTTTCACATTTTATACATTTCCATTCCATAATTTTTCTCCTTTATATGTATTAAAATTTTATATATTAATAATTATTTATACTTTTTACTTACTATTCCATAAATTTCTTTAGCACCATTACTTAATTCTTTTTCATCTACTTCTCCAATTTTATATCTTTCATAACCTAAGCATTTATCGGGTTCTGCTATTTTTAACTCCCCATTTTCTAATTTTCCTTTATATACAAGATATACCCATGCTTGTTTTTTATTATATCTTTCATCAAAAGTTTCTGCATATGTTGCAACAATAAATTCTTCTATATTTATATTTGCTTCTGTTCCTACTTCTTCTATTATTTCTCTATTTAATGCTATTCTAAAATTTGTATCACTAGGTTTTACTCTTCCTCCAATCGTTTCTAATTTTAGTCTTTCATCTCTACACTCCATTCCTCTTCTTTGAAAAATTATTTTATTATCTTTATCAAAAGCATATACAATTACTGCAACTTCATATTCTTGAAAAATTTCTTTATTACTTTTTATAGTTTTGTGCAATTCTTTCATATCTTTTACTTCATGTGTAAATAACTCCATTTAATACCTCCTTACTAATATTATAATTCTTTTAAGTATTTTCTTATGAAATATCTATGATATTCAAAATACATCTTATCAGCTATTTCTTCTGGTTTTATCCATATTAATTCATGATCTTCTTCTATTGGATTACAAATTTTTTTATCTATTTTTGCTTTGTAAAAATCCATTATTCCTAATTCATATTTATCCATAAGTTCAAAATAATAATAACATCCTAAATTATCTATATATTTAATATCTTTTAAGGAATAACCTATCTCTTCTTTAGTTTCTCTGATTAGTGCTTCTTTCGAATTCTCTCCTTCTTCAATTTTTCCACCAATTAGATTATACATATTATATTTTTCTATATATGCAACTGCTATTTCATCTTTTTCATTAAATATTAATCCATAAGACGTTCTTCTTTCTTCATATTCTTTATCTTTTAATTTTTCTCCTATATATTCCATATCTTTCTCAATCTCCTTTATTTATCTAAAGCCAATTTCATTATTTCTTTTCTAAGCCAAACATTGTTAAGTATCATTATATCTTTTTCAAATTTTTTATTAAATAATTTTTCAATACTTTTCTTATTTTCTAAATTATTTGATATTAGATAACTTTTTCCATCTTCTAAACAAATAATATTTAAAACCCATTGTTCTCCTATATTGTTTAGTGTTTTATATATTGTATCTTTCTTTTGTAATATACTATCTTTGTTCCATATTACTAATTGAGAAAAAATTGGTGGCAATACATAATCTATATGTTCTATTTTAGTATCATTTTGTATAGCCAATACTAAGTCATTATTTATCTTTAACTGGCATTCTTTAAAATATTTTTCAGGATAATTTTTAGTATATTTTTCATCACCAATAATTTTTTCCAATTTGTTGTAAGCTATTATATCTCGTTCTGTTGTTACTTTCGCTTTTAGATTTAATGTATTATCTAAAATGGCTGACATTAATAAAAGTGCTGTATCTTTAGAGATTTTATCAATTAATCCTTCTTTTTCATAAAATTCTAAGACTATTGTTGCTACTGCACCTATAAATTCTATTTTAGATTTATCTTTTAATTTATTATTCCAATATTCTTCATATCCTACATGGTGATCTATTATTTCTATAACTCTATCTTCTTCTACAAATGTATCAAAGTAATCTTTATTAGACACATCTATTACAACATACTTGTCATTCTCTTTAGGTTCATAGTTATCTAGTTTAAGAGGCAAATCTAACAAACTAGGTGTTATACTTTCATTTATTTTTGCAGTCGATATAGCTTTTGCTTCTATACCTTTTAAGTTTAATAATTGGGCATAAGCTATACATCCTGCATAAGCATCTATATCTATATATTTTTTTCCAGATGTTACAATAATCATTTTAATACCTTCTTTCATTTATTAAATTTTTAAAATTTTTTCTATCTGCTTTATATCTTTAAATAGTATCGTTTTAAATCCCATTCTATTTGCACTCTCTATATTTGCCTTTGTATCATCTATAAATATTGATTTCTTTATATCTATTTTATATTTATTTATTAAATTATAATAAATTTCATTATTTGGTTTACTAACATTTTCAAAGCATGAAAATACTCCTCCATCAGCTATTTGTATTATTTCAAAATTATCTTTAATATAGTTATAAGTATCTTCTATTATGTTAGAACATAAATATATTTTATATCCTCTTTGTTTTAATATTTTATAATATTTTATCATATCTTTTTTTGGTGGTAACATATATTTTAGATTTTCTTTACTAAGTATTTGTTCTATTTCATTTTTATAATTTAAATTTTCATTAACTAAATATTCAATTAACTCACTATTAGTTATTATTCCATTTAAACAATCTTTCCATTTTTGATTATGAAATATTATATTATTTAATTCGTTTCTTTTAGTATTTTCTATATTTAATTTGTCTAAATATGTTTTTGGATTATAATCAACTAATACTCCACCTATATCAAATATTATATTTTCTATCATATTTTTCTCCATATCTATTTTCAATTATTGAAAATAAAACATATTATTTCTGTTATACTTATCACAATTTAACTTTTCTTTTTCATATATACATTCTTGTAAATTTATATTATTTTAATTTATAACTTTATAATGAACTTGTAAAATATCACTTTTTTCTTCTACAAATTTTTCAAGCTTTAATTTACTTTCAAAATAATTACCTATAAATAATGGTATTCCTTCATTAAGTATAAAAGGATTATAATTTAAAATTATATTATTAACTATATTTTTTTCCATAAATGCATTATTTATAGTTGCGCCACCTGAAACTAATAATCTATTATATTTTAATTTTTTACACATCTCTAAACAACTTTCTATAGAATTACAATATGTAACGTTTGAATATTCTCTTTTAATATCATTTATTCTACTTAAAATAATTATATTAATATTTTTTAAATCATTTAAATAATTTTTCTCCCAAGATAGTATATTTTCCCAAGTTTTTCTTCCCCATATAAGTACATCATATTCTTTTAATAATTCTATCATTATTTCCCATCCTCTATATAATAAAAAATCCTCTTTACCATCATTTGTTGCTATTAAACCGTTTATAGAACATGCCATTTCTATTGTTATTTCTCTCATTAAATATGCATAACCTCCTTCCTTTAATACTTAATATAATCAATAAATTTTATTTTTCTGTATACTTTATACCTTTAAATATTTCTTTAAATCCCATACTTTTGTAAATTCTTTTAGGATGTTATTTTATCATAAGCACTAAAAAAAAGAAAGTGTCTTATTTTTAAACACTTTCTTTTTGGTAAAACATCTTATACTATCTAATCATTTGTATTTAAATTTAGTTTTCTTCATTTAAAAATTTTTGTATTCTTTTATCTATATTGTGTTCAACAATATAATTATATACAAAATTTGGAACAAACTGTTTCCAGTCTTTCTCTTCTTGTATACATTTCCTAATATCTGATGCACTAATTCCTTTTTCTTCTAATGTAACTCTCCATAGAACTTCAACATCTAATTTTAGATCATTTTGTAAAGATTTTAGTTTTTCTTCTCCCCATTCATCATATATTGTCATATAAAATTTAGCATCTAAAGGGACATAATTAAATATTTTTTCAGGAAAATTTATAGGAAATGGAACTATATCAAACTCTTCTTCTTTCACGCCTGCTTCAATTAACGAATATTTTATACATTCCATTCTTTCAAAAAATGTTAATGGATTTGAACTTCTTTTTGATCTATGTGGATTACTTGAAGTATATTTTGTTAAATCTACTTCTGGATTACAAATTCCTATAATCAAATATTCACATTTTTCTTTACCTGCTAATAAATATTTAATATGATCATTATGTAATACTTGAAATCTTCCATGAATAACTCCTACTTTATCCATTTTTACACCTTCCTTCTTTATCTCTTATATTTTAATTATAAAATGATATTTTCAAAGTGTAAAATGAATATTTAGATATTAGATATTACCTACAGTTATTTCTTATCATTAATAAAATTATTTTTTATTATTTTTATTAATTCATTTAAATTTTCAAACTTATTATCTGTATTTATATATATTCCAAAATCAATTGGATTTATTTTAAATTCTGTTTCTAATATAAACAAATTACCTTTTTCAATTTCTTCTTCTAAAAATTCTTTTGTAACTAAGCCTATTCCATCAGAATTTTTTATTGTATCTGCAATAGCTTTATATGTCATATGTCTTATATTCTTAAAATCTTCATATTTACAATTTAATGAATCAAAAAAATTATATGGTGTTTCTGAAGTTTTCTTTGGCATATATAATTTTGAATGTTTTATCTCTTCCAATGTAATTTTTTTATTTTTATTTTTAAAATTCTCATTTACAATCAAAACTTCATTCCATTCTCCAAGTTTTATAAATTTTATATTTTTATCAAGTTTTTTTATTTTTATTTTTTTAGAAAATATAATATCTAATTCTTTGTTTTTTAGTTCTGTAAGCATTTGATAATTTTCATGATTTATCATATTTATTTTAGATTCTAAATCTTTTTCATAATATTTACTTACACATGGATAAAAAATTCTATTTAATATTGTTGAATGTATTCCTAAATTAATATCTTTAGTTCCATAATACTTATTTTCTATATTTATTAGAAACTTTGTTTCTTCTTTTATTTCTTCATACAATTTTTGCCCTTGATTTGTTAAAACTATTCCATGATTACTTCTTTTAAACAATTTAACTTGTAAATAGTTTTCTAAATTCTTTATATGCTTTGTAATAGCTGGCTGTGTTAGATTTAATTTTTCACTTGCTCTTGTTATATTTTGTTCTTCTGCTACAATTATAAATATTCTATATAATTCTAGATTTATCATCATTTTTCTATTTCCTCTTAAAATCAATTATATTTCAATTATTTCTAACTCATCTGGTACATAGATATTACCTTTAAAATTTTCCTTTGCCTCTTTTGTATAAAGCATTTTTCTATCTTTCCCATGCGTTTCTTCTGTGTGATATAAAATTAAATTTTTTACATTTAAGTCGTTCATAACTTTGCTTACACTTTTAACTGTTGAATGATTTTTTTGATAAGCATGAAAAATACTTTCTTCTAAATCTAAACAAAAAGCCTCATGCATAACATAATCAGCTTCTCTAACTCGATCATATAAATTAGAACTTAAAGTTATATCTCCTAAAAACAGTAATTTTTTTCCATTTATAATACCTTCAAAACCAAATTGTTTTGTATCTTTTGCATTTACATCAAAAAATGTATAATTTACTCCATTAATATTAATTTTTTCATCATTTTTTAAAATATGAAATTCTATAATTTTTAATAATTCTTTTATAAGTTTTTCTGGTAATGTATATTTACAAATTTCCAATATTGATTCATATACTACATCATTACAATATATATTTAATTTATTCTTGATTTTTCCATTTATTAAAGCTACTGAAATCTTTTTTAAAATCCATATAAGTCCTAATATATGATCTGTATGATTATGAGAAATAAAAATATGTTTAAGATCTATTATATTTATATTAAACTTTTTTAATCTTTTTATTATTTCAATGCTCCCTCCTGTATCTATTAAAAAATTATCATTTTCATTTTGTATAAGAAAACATGTATTATATAAATTTAATACTCCACCATGACCTGTTCCTAACATAACTATTTTTTGCATTTTCTACTATTCCTTTTCTAAATATATTTTTATTATAATATTGTATTAACCAATATTATAATAAGTAACTTACTATATCTTCAAATGTATCATATCCACTTTCACTATTGATATGTCCTGCATTTGGTATAAAAACTTGTTCTGTAGCAATTTTATCTGAAAACTCCTTTTCTACCTCATATTTTACATATGGATCATTGTCTGAATAAAAGCATATTATTTCATTTGCATATTGTTTTACATCTTGTAAATTATCAAAATACATTGATTTATTAACTGCATCATATTCTTCATTTATTCCTAAGTAATTATTGAATCCACATACAAATATTAATTTTTTCACTTTTACCTTATTTGCAGTTAAAAACTTTGATATAAATACTGGTGCAATACTATGACCTATTATTGTAGTATTTTCATTTATTAATCCTAAGTCTAAATAGTATTTAAGTAACTTACTCCAATTTTCGTAATTTTGATATCCTACTCCAATAGGAAAGCTTGGTACATATACTTGTTTTCCTTCTTCTTCTATAAAATTATGTAGCCATCCTATCCAGTTTGAATATGGACTACTAAAACTTCCATGTATTATAAAATAATTTTCCATCTGATTCTTCCTCTATTTTTTATATAAGTTAATTATATTATATCTGTTTAATCTTTCATTCTGTAATAAATTATTTTTAGTTTCTATTAACTGTTAATATCATTTTTCCAATCATAATTAAACATAGAAATTCCATCTATATTAAATCCAAATTTCTTATAATATTCTTCTTTGTCTAATTCTGTTGTTAAAATTCTTCTTCCAAATCCTTCAAATCTTTTCATAAAGTCATTCATCATTATTTTTCCTAATCCCATTTTTTGATAATTTGGCTTTACAAGTAAATATGTGATAAAAACATTTATGTATCCATCTGTAATTGCAGATATTAATCCTACTAGTTCTTCATTATCCCATACTGTCATTACATATTCACTATTTTTTATAGCATTATATAATTTAGTTGGATATTCTCCTGTTTTCCAGTTAACAGCTTTAAATAATTTTACCAATTGATTTTTAACTATATCTCTTTCATATTTATATGTATAATTATTATCTTTCATTTACTCTCCCTCTATTATCCTTTAATCTATATATTATTGGCTATATACCATTTGTACTCTCCTAGTTTATTAAATAAATCTATATATTTTATCAGCATTCAAATAATTAACTACTGTTATTTTATTATTAAAAACATCTTTTAATATTTGCTGTAATTGTTCTAAAGCTTTTTACCCTATATTGCTTACCCTGTTATCTCTTGTCATTTCTTACTCCCTTAATTTAAAAATTCATCTAATATCTCTATTTTATTATTATCTGAATCTATTTTACATTTCACACCTATTGGTATAATTCCATTTACCATTTGATGTCCAAAATCATTACATTTTATAATTGGAAACTTATATTCTTTTGTATATTCCAATAATATATCCTCCATTTGTGGGAATGTATCTCCATTTTTTTGTAAATCATAATTATAACCAACAACAATACCTTTAACTTTATCAAACATTCCATATTGTTTTAAATGTGCAAACCTTCTTTGGCATTCGTTTGGCGATGTTCTATAACTTTCAATTAGTAATATGTTATCTTGCATATCTGGTAAATATTCTGTTCCTAAAAGATACATCATACTACCTAAATTAGTACCTATAATTTTTCCTTCTACATTTCCTTCTCTTATTATTTTCTTATTTCCAGTAATAAATTTTCCTATTTTTTTATTTACAAAAGCATTTTCAAACTCTTTGTATTTTTCTTCTGCATCCTCTTCTCCCAAACATACAAATGTTGAGCCATGAAATGTTACTAACCCAGTCTTATTATAAATTGTTTGTAGTAAAACTGTTATATCACTATAACCTGTTAAAATTTTAGGATTTTGTTTTATTACATCATAATCTAATAAATCAATAAATGTATTACAATTTTGTCCACCTTCTAAACATATAATAGCTTTTACTTCTTCATCTTTAAACATATTCATCATATCTTCTGCTTTTTGTTCTTTAGTCCCAGCTGTACCATAATAATTTTCTAATACATATTTTCCTCTTTTTATTTTAAATCCTTTGCTTTTTAGAAATTTTTCTGCTCTATAAAAATCTTCATATCTATTATATAATTCCAAACTATTTGCTACCCCTACTACACCTATTGTATCACCATAATTTAATTTATTTGCTAACATAACAAAACTCTCCTTCTTTTTTTGAAATTCTACCATAGTTTGACAAAAAAATAAAGCATATAACAAATTAAATTATTACATACTTTAAATTTAAGTTTTATCTCCAAACATTTATAAAATTTTCTTATCAAAATTATACTACTCTGCACACCATATCAACTTCTATCGTTACCTTAATTTTATTATTTTCTGTTCTTTTACCCCTATTTTTACCTTTTCTTTCAAAACTAATAAAATCCTCAAGAGCACTAAATTCAACTATTTCATCGTATCTTTTAGACCAATCAACGCCACACACTCAACATGGCTTGTAAATGGAAACATATCACAAATAGCAAGCTTTTCTATCTCATATTTATCCTCTAAAAGCTTTAAATCTCTAGCCAAAGTAGAAGGATTGCAACTAACATACACTATTTTTAAAGGTTTTACTTGTAATAAAGAATCTAAAGCTGTTTTATCGCAACCTTTCCTTGGAGGATCAAGAAAAACAACATCTGGCTTAATATTTTTTTCTTTAATAAAATTAGGTAATGTAACTTCTACATCACCAACTAAAAACTCTGTATTTTCAATATTATTTAACTTAGCATTTTCTCTTGCATCTTCAATTGCCTGTGGAACTGTTTCAATTCCATATAGTGTTTTTACATTATTAGATGCAAAAATTCCAATAGTTCCTATTCCACAATATAAATCAAATACTATTTCATTTCCTGTAAGTTCTGCAAATTCTATTGCTTTACCATATAATTTCTCAGTTTGAATTGGATTTACTTGATAAAAAGACATTGGCGAAATCTTAAACTTATATTTACCTAAATAATCATATATGTAGCCTCTCCCATATATGACTATATTTTTATTTCCCAATATAACATTAGTATTTTTACTATTTACATTTTTTACAATTGTTTTTATCTGAGGATATTTACTAGTAAGTTCTTTTACTAGTTCCTTCTCTCTTTCTAAACTTTGTGTATTAGTAACTAAAATAATCATTACTTCATTTGTCTTTTTTCCAATTCTAATTACAATATGTCTTAATCCCCCTTTTAATGTAATTTCGTTATAAACAGACATATTATTTTCACACACAAATTTAAATATAGTATTTGCAATTTCTTGACTTAATTTATCTTGAATTTTACACTGTTTAGTTGGTATAATTTTATGAGTTCTTTGCGCAAATACTCCCATTTTAGGATTTCCATCTTCATCTATTCCAATGGGATATTGCAATTTATTTCTATAAAAAAAAGGTTCTTCCATTTTCAAAACTTCAGATACTTTTATTTCTCTTCCCAATGCTTTTTTTAAAGTTGATTCCACTGAATTTTTTTTAATTTTTATAGTATTATCATAATCAATATGACGCATTGTACATCCACCACATTTAGAATATGTATTACAATCTTCTTCCATCCTTATTTCTGATTTTTCTATGATTTCTAAAATCTTTGCAAAAGAGTGTGAAGTTGTTACTTTTAAAATTTTTATTTTCACTTTCTCTCCCTTAATAGCTTGTGGTATAAATACAACCATTCCATCTATTTTCGCAATTCCCTCTCCTTGATAACCATTATCTATTATATCTACTATGTATTCTTCATTTTTCTTCAATTAATACTACCTCTTTCCATTTTATCTATCTCTACTTCTTCCTCCACCACTTCTTATTCTTTCTTGTTTCTCTTTTTCCTTTTCTTTCTGTTTTACTCCACCTTTTCTTTCTCTTTCCTCTATACTTTGTATTAGTTCATCTTCTTCTTTTTGCCTTTGTTTTTCCTTATACGCTCTACCTGTTGATATTATTCTATTTATTGTTTCTAAATCACATCTAATTCTTTCTTGAAAGCTTTGATTTTGCCTTTCTAATTGTTTTTTCCTTTTTCTTTTTAACTTTTCTAACTTATTCTTATCTAAAACACCTATTTCGTCTAACTCATCTTCTAATTCTTCTAATTCTTCAATTGTTTTGATATCTTTTACTTTTTTCTTTATTTTTTCAAGCTTTTTTAATTCTTCATTGCTAGGTATCTTTTTTATATTATTTATTATTTTTTTTATTAAAGAATCATTTTTTTTATTCATTTTTCTAACCCTTTTATTATTTTTAATTAAATATAAAATATAATTTAGTATTTATACCATAAAAAATAACTATCTAAAACTTATAGAATTTTTATTTAATACTGTTAGTTAATGGATCAAATATCCATTAACTAACATCTACAGTTGGACATAATTCAAAAGCAATCTTTTTTAATATTTTATTTGCTTCTATTACTTTTATTTTTACTTGATCTCCTATTTTAAATACTCTATTAGTTTTTTCTCCTATTAATGTTTTTCTGTTTTCATCATATACAAAATATTCGTTTCCCATATCTTCAAATCTTATTAGTCCTTCTACTGTATTTTCTAATTCTACAAACATACCAAATGAGGTTATTGATGATATAATCCCCTCATATTCTTCTCCAATTTTATTCTGCATAAATTCAGCCTTCTTTATATCTTCTGCATCTCTTTCAGCCTTTGTTGCTACCTTCTCACATTCTGATGATGTTTCTGCATATTTTTTTGCTTTATTGTCTAATTCATTTTTTCTCTCTTGATTTAAATTATAATTGTTTTCTAAGTATTCTGAAATTACTCTGTGTATAAATAAATCTGGATATCTTCTTATTGGTGATGTAAAATGGCAATAATATTTACTTGCAATTCCAAAATGTCCTTTATTTTCACTTTCATATTTTGCCAGTTTTAATGTTCTTAAAATTAAAGTTGATATTACTTTTTCATATTCTGTACCTTTTAATTTTTCTAAAACATCTGAAAATGCTTTTGGTCTTATATTATCTCTATTGGCTTTTATTTTTTCTCCTATATTAAATAAAAATTTATTTGTTTCTTGTATTTTTTCATATTCTGGTTCTTCATGAACTCTATAAATAAATGGTGCTTCTAACCAATAAAATTTTTCAGCAATTGATTCATTTGCTGTTAACATAAATTGTTCTATTATTTCATTGGCAAATGTTGTTTCATATTTTTTTACTTCAATTGCTCTTCCATTTTCATCTAATATAATTTTACTTTCTGGTATATCTAAATTTAAATATCCTTGCTCTAATCTTCTGTTTTTTAATATAAGTGCTAACTCTTCCATTAGTTTAAATTTATCTATATATTTACTATATTTATTTAAAATTACATCATCTTGATTATTTATTATTTTATTTACATTTGTATATGTCATTCTTTCTGTTACTTTTATTATTGATTTATATACATCTGATGTAATAACTTTCCCTTTGTTATCTATTTCCATACTACAAGATAAAGCAAATCTGTCTTTTCCAGCATTTAAACTACATATACCATTCGAAAGTTCAAATGGTAACATTGGTATAACTCTGTCAAACATGTATACACTTGTTCCTCTTTTTATTGCTTCCCTATCTAATTTGCTACTTTCTTTTACATAGTAGCTAACATCTGCTATATGAATATCTAACATATAATTTCCATCTTTGGTTTTTGATACACTTATTGCATCATCTAAATCTTTTGCATCTTCTCCATCTATTGTAAAAATTATATTATCTCTTAAATCTCTTCTGTTATTTATATCTTTTTTATTTATTTCTTGAGAAATTTTTTCAGCTTCTTCTTTCACAAAACTAGGAAATTCATTTGGTAAATTAAATTCTTTAATAACACTAAGCATATCTACTCCTGCTTGATTTACATTTCCTAAAACTTCTATGATTTCTCCTTCTGCATTTTTTCCATCTTTTGGATATTTTATAATTTTTGCAATTACTTTATCATTATTTTTAGCATTCTTACATTTACTTTTAGATATAAATATATCTGTAGCAAATTTCTTGTCATCTGGTACAACAAAACCAAAGTTTTTAGATTTCTGAAATATTCCTACAACAGTTTCTTTTTCTCTATTACATATTTTTACGATTTTTGCCTCTGCTCTTTTAGTTCCTTCTTTGGGTTTATCAATTATTACTTGAACTATATCACCATTTAACGCTCCATTTACATTCTTAGCTGCTATAAATAGGTCTTCTTCATTTTCTATTTCAACAAATCCAAAACTTTTTTCAGTTGCTCTAAAAATTCCTTCAATCTTTTTCTTTTTTTTCTTACTCATTTTTTCCTCTCAATTTATTATTGCCTTTTACTACATTTTTATTAATATTACTTTATATATTTGGTTTATTAAAAAAAGCAGTATTTTAAATACTGCCCATATTTTTTATATTAAAATTCTAAACAACAAATAATATACCTAATGTAATTGTTAAAACAGCAAAAACAATCATTAATGTTATTGTTGCTCTTTTCATTTTTCCTTCTGTTGTTTTTCCTTTATTTTTTTCATAAAAATTATTTGCAGAAGCTCCTACAATAGTTCCAGAAGCCCCTCCGTCTTCTTTGCTTTGTTTCAATACTAGCACAATTAAAACTAAACATACTATTGCATATATTCCCATTACTATATATTTTACTATTTCCATTATGATAACCTCCAATTTTCTTCTGTTTATTAACTATTATAGTTTACCATATGTCTTTTTAAAAATCAATATACTTTAATATATTTTTTTAATATTTATAGTTTTTGTGCAATTAGTTGTTATTATCATTTCAATATAAACTTCTTACTTATAAATTAAAGTATTTTTATACTTTTATAATATTATGCAACTTTTTTATAACATATCATATATCTCCTTTTATATTTTATATAAATAATATTTCATAAAAAACGCGTTTACCAATATTTATTTTTCTTCACTAATTAAATTAGTTTTCATATTATATATTATATCAACTAAAAAGGAGGTTTTTTTATGTGTAATTGTAATCGAAATTCTACTTGCAACCATAGATGCCATAATAATCATAATTGCAGATGTAATAAATGTAGATGCAACAGAAATATGCATAATCATTGTTCTATATACTCTGATATTTGTAATTCTAATAATACTTCTGCATTTCCTGATAATTATTTATATGGTCATGCCTATACTCCAAATCAAACAATGTCTAAAACTTTTACACCAGAAGTTGGTCTTAATAATGGAACTATCTTTCCTGAGTTAGTAAGTCCTTATTATCCTGGTCAATCAATGGATTTTATAAATTATTTGAGAAATGGAGGTAATCAAAATGGATAGTTGTTCTTGCCAAAATATGAGTAGAAGAGAATTATTAAATCAAATAATGAGTTTAAATTTTGCTGTTAATGACTTAACATTATATTTAGATACTCATCCAACTGATTCTAAAGCTATTTGTATGCATAATGAATATAGCGAAAAAGCTGTTGCTCTTACAGCAGAATATCAAAAATTATATGGTCCTTTAACTATCAATTTTACCTCAGATACTTGGGATTGGATTGATGAACCATGGCCTTGGGAAAGGGGGGCTTATTAATGTATTATTATGTAAAAAGTTTACAATACCCTATAAATATAAAACACAGAAATCCACAATTAGCTAAAAATATTATTTCTCAATATGGTGGTCCTGATGGTGAACTTGGAGCTTCTCTTAGATATTTATCTCAAAGATTTGGTATGCCAGATCAAAAATCAAAAGCTATATTAAATGATATTGGAACTGAAGAATTGGTACCATGATGATGTCAATAGCTAAAGACAATATTTACAAATTAGCTATTGACTGTAAAATACTAATTTCTATTGATAAATTCACATAAAAATGCTATAATATAAGTGTAAGTAACAGCAGTTTAAACTTTCAAATGGGAGGTTCCTTATGACAACTAGTGAAAGATTTATCAACTTAAAAGAACGGTTACATAATTTAAAATCTAAAAACGCAATTAGTGAGAATCGTTATTTAGCAGTACAGACCATTTTAGAACAGGCAGAGAAATTTGTAGGAATGGAAAATCCACCTGGATTGCAACTTGATTTGTTAGTAGTTCAGGGGTTGGACTCAGCAGAAAATTTAATTAAAGGTGCTGAAGACAAGAGTTCGTAGCAGAACTCTTGTTCTTTTTTATTTTAAGTAAGTTTAGATATTTTAGGATATATATGTAATTCAAAATTAGTTGGGTCAGAATCTTTTTTTATAGCCTTTTCAATTTTTAAATATGTAACTTTTGCAAGAATACTTTTTAATAAAATATTCTTATCTTTAGCGGTTTCTAACTTATAATATAAATCAATTGCATTTTCTAATTTTGGTATCGCCATATCTTTTTCATTTTTTATTTCATTATTTTTATTTAGAAGTTCAGTATATTCTTTTAGTTTATCTTCTAACCTTTCAATGTTTTCTTTTATTGATTTAGAGCGCTTTAGAAATTCATCTTTATTATAAATTCCATTTTCTAAAAAATCATAAATTTTATTAAGTTTAGCATTTTCTTTCTCTAATTCTTTTTTAGTATTAACAATAGACTTTTCAATTAATTTGTTATTATCTGTATTTGAATTATCTTTAACATCATAATCTACTTTATAATTTTCAAGCCATAATTTTAATGCTTCAATAATTTTATTTTCTACAATATAAAGTTTAGAACTTACATTATCACATTTAGAATTAGAACACATAAGTACAGCTGGTTTATTATTTTTTGTATAAGGCCTTCTTTGCATAGGTTTGTCGCATTTTTCACAAAATACAAGTCCAACTAAAGGATTTTGAATACTATTACTATGTTTTACTTTAGGAGTATTTTGTTTCCTTTTTTCCTGTACTAATTCCCAAGTTTTATTATCAATGATTGGTTCATGTAATCCGTTATAAATTAAATAATCTTGATTACGAGGTCTACTAATGATAAGATGTCCATTTTTCGTTTTCTTTTTCTGTTTTCTTCTATTCCAAACAATTTTACCAATATAGGTAGGATTAGAAAGAATATCTTTTACAGAAGAAATAGTCCACTCATTAGAAATTCTAGGTTTTAAATTCATATTATTTAACTGTTTTACAACTGAATTTATAGTATTACTTTCAAAAGTATATAATCGAAAGATTTCTTTCACAATATGTGCTTCACCTTGATTAATAGATAAGGTATAGCCTTTTGAATCTTTTAACTTTACTCTGTCATATCCAAATGGAGCGATATTTCCTACAAATTTGCCTTCAGAAACAGAAATTTCACGACCTCTTTGCAAACGCCTATTGATTGTCTTATATTCTCTCCTAGACATAAATAAGCCAAATTCAAAATATTCTTCATCAAATTCATTATCTGGGTCATAAGTTTTAACAGGTGTAATAATTTTTGTATGAGAATATTTAAAAGCTTTTGAAACTCTACCTTGATCAGCAGTATCACCACGAGCAAGTCTTTCTACTTCAACAACTAAAACAGCAGTCCATTTCTCATTTTCAACATCTTTAAGAAGTTTTTGCATTTCTTTTCTTTCACTAATCGTTTCACCACTTACAACTTCTCTATAAATTTTGGAAATATGTAGATTTCGTTTTTCAGCTAAAGTAGTTAAGATCTTTTCATGCCTTGCTAAAGTTTCGCCTTCGCCATATTTTTCAGATTCTATATCTTCTCTTGATTTTCTTAAATATATTGCATATGTGCCATTTTGCACACTTCCTCCTTTCCTTGTAATTTGTCTTTAACTTGCCTTTATTATATTTGTAATTACAACAAATTACAACAAAGAAGAATTTATTGTTCTTATTAAATTAATAAGAACATTATCTATGTATTCTTTTTGATTAGCTGTATTTTTCACAATATAATCATCATAAAATTTCACTTTAGTATTTTCAATAGTATATTCTTCTAATAACATATAAATCGCCTCTTTAAAATTTATGAGAAAAGCATAAAAAAATACCCAAGACAGCTTGTCTTGAGCAAATTTATATTTTTCTATATTAACATTATATGATGGTCAATTTATGAAATCAATTCCCTTTTACTTCCCTTTTTTCTACAAATTTATTGTTAAAGATACTAAAAAATGGATTTATAAAAATACGGATTATAAGGAAAAATATATGTGGCTATATCTATGTTTGATATCTGCAATATTTAGTGGATTTACTTCAGTTGCAATGAAAAAATGTTCAAAAGATAATAATTCTATATCTTTAGCTTTAATAGGAATGATAATAAGTGATATTGTTTATGTAATATTAGGTGTATTTATGACTGATGTCATTTCAAGTTTTAGTATAATAAATTTAATTAAAATAGCTCCTCTTACAATGATTCAAGCATTAGGATATATATGTGGAATCTTAGCAGTAAAATATGCAAGTGTATCAACAGTTGCACCAATACGAAAAGGAAATACAGTAGTAACTTTAATATTAGGAATATTAATATTAAAAGATAGTTTAAATATTTTGCAATTAATATTTTCTATTATATTAATCATATTAACTATATTGTTGGCAAAAGGAGAAAATAATAAAATTGATAAATCTAAAACCAAAGGAATAATTTCAGCATATGGCTTTGTAGTATTTAATGGAATAGCAGGATTTCTAAATAAGTTATATATAAATATATTTCATGATCCATTAATTGTAGTATTTTATTATGGTTTAATGGGAATAATATTAGTTCTTTTATATTGTTTATTTACAAATAACTTGAAAAATTTAGATATTTCTAAAATTAACTTTAAAGGATATTTTTTACTACATTCTCTATTAGATTTAGGTGCAAATTTATGTCAAAGATTTAGCTTAATAGAAGGACAAGTATCAACGGTATCAGTAATTACTTCTAGTTCAATTGTAATAACAATTTTAGCTTCAAGATTTATATTAAAAGAGAAGATTACTTTGAAAAAATATATTATGATATTAGGAATATTTATATGTGTATTAGGATTAGCATTATTAAAATAAATCCTATTCATTATATTCTAATGTGTTTTAAAATTAAGTCAAGGTTAAAATGAATGTGCTGTCGCACAACCTTGACTTAATTTAAAAGCACATTATTTTTGGGCTAAGAGGATTTAAGGATAAGTATATTAGGTTAAGTAGACATAAGTACTATTAAAACCTACAATACCTCATTGAAAATGAGGGCAGGAAAGTAAGTGTGCACACATCACCTACACACATTGAAGGACAAGCCTTCAAGAGTTAATAATAGAACAAAAATTTTAAGCAAATATGATGTAAAAATTCACCGAGTGAACTGCCTCAAACCCGCTATTCTTCGTTAAAATTGAAAATGGTGAACTAAAAAATTAAAAAAGTTCACTCATTTTAGGCAATAGTTCACTTGGTGTACTAAAATTTTATAGTTTTTTAGATTTTTATTTTTATAAAATTATAATAATGTAATTGACAAAAGAACGAATGTTTGATAATATATGACGAATAAGAAATGAGGTCGATATTATATGAATAATAAATTAATTGGAAATGAAAATAATATTGTATTTTATACTGATGATGAAGATAATATTAAAGTTGAAGTCATGTTACAAGATGAAAATGTTTGGCTCGATATAGAAGCTTTAGCTAAATTATTTAAAATAGACAGAACTGGAATTACAAGACATATAAATAATATTTATAAAGATGAAGAATTAGAAGAAAATAGCACATGTGCAAAAATTGCACATATGGGTAACAATGGAAAACAACAGTATTTTACAAGTTATTATAATTTAGATATGATAATTTCCATTGGATTTAGAGTAAATTCAAAACCTGCTATAAAATTTAGAACATGGGCAAATAAATTAATAAAAGAATATATGATAAAAGGATTTACATTAGATGATGATAGATTTTTAAAAGGTGGCAAAGTAAATGCTAAATATTTTGATGAGTTATTAGAAAGAATAAAAACTATTCGTACAAGTGAAAGAATGGCTTATCAAAAAATAACAGATTTATTTATAGCAACAGCAGTTGACTATAATCCAAAATCAGAAGAAGCATATACATTTTTTAAAATAGTTCAAAACAAATTGCATTATGCCATTTCTGGACATACAGCAGCAGAACTTATTTATAATAGAGTAGATTCAAATAAGGAACATATGGGACTTACAAATTGGAAAAATAGTCCAGATGGTTTAATATATAAATATGATGTTACAATTGCTAAAAATTATTTAAATGAAGAAGAATTGAGAAAATTAAATGATTTAACCAATTTCTTTATAGTATTTGCTGAAGATGAAGCAAAAGAAAGACATATAATGACAATGCAAAATTGGATTGATGCAACAGATGATTTATTAAAATTTAGAAGAAAAAAGATACTAGATAGAGCAGGTTCTATATCACATAAAGAAGCGGTAGAAAAAGCTGAAAACGAATATGAGAAGTTCAAAATAAAACAAGATGTGCAGTATATTTCTAGTATGGATGAGATGTATCAGAGATATTTAAATGAAAGTACCAAATAAAAAGAAATTTTATTGGAATATAAATTAAAAAATAAAGGAGAGTTAATATGTTTAAAAATGAAATATATATATCAGATAATCATATATTAGAAGATTATTTAGGAATAAAACTAACAATGCAAAGTTCAAAATCAGAGTGGAAAAGAGCAATAAATATATTTATAGACAGGATGCAAGGAAGATACTTTGATGCGATTAATAAATTATCTAATACTGGAGATAAAACATTATTACAAAAATATGGTTTTTCTATAATGTGTATACAGTGTTTACTTATCGATACATTAGTTAAATTTAGATATGGACCTACAGTATTAAAAAGAGGAACTTTATCTTATAATTATGAAAATCAAAATCATTTTACGAAGTTTTTAAAGGAAGTATTCTACGAAGACTTTAACAATGAAATGGCATTAAAATTTTATACAGATATTAGATGTGGAATTATGCATTTTGGAACTACCAAAAGAAACAGTAGATTAATATGTGATTCAAGTCATCTTATTACTAAAATAGAGGGGGTAAATATTAGTGTAGATATTAGTGTTTTGGAAGAAAGATTAGAACAATACTTTAAACAATATATTGAAGAAATAAAGCGAGGAAATCAAACAGAATTAAGAGAAAACTTTATTATAGCAATGAATTATATATGCAATATATATCAAAAAGATGAAAAGTGGGAAATATGAAAAGTTCACTTAGTGTACGACCTTTTTAAGTTCACAAGTGAGCTTTTTCTATTTTATTTACAGGCAATAGCACTAAATTTCTTTCGCCGACAAGTCGGAATATAATGATTGACAACATCAAGGAACCAAAGAACTAGCACATTTAGAAATGGTTGGTACTTTAGTTCACCAACTAACTGATGGAGCAAGTGCCGAAGAATTACAAAGGGCTGGAATGGGAGATTATTATACAGATCATGGTTGGGGAGTTTATCCTCAAGCTGCTGCTGGTTATCCTTATACTGCTGCAAGTATGGCTGTAAAAGGTGATCCTATTGCAGATTTAACAGAAGATTTGGCTGCTGAACAAAAAGCACGTGCAACTTATGAAAAATTAATAGATTTATGTAAAGATGATGCTGATGTTGTAGATGTTTTAAGATATCTAAGAGAACGTGAAGTTGTTCATTTCCAAAGATTTGGAGAAGCATTAAATGGAGTTCAAGAAAAATTATATCAAAGAAATAAATATTTCTTAAACAATGGAAATAATAACTGTGGATGTAATAATTCTAGAAATTAATTATATTAATCAAAATTTTAAAATGGGCTTTATTTAATAATAAGCCCATTTTTATTATAAAAATTTAATTCACAATTTGGATTTACTTCAATTATCTAATAAAATTTGTTCTAACAACTTTATTTTCAGGTGGAATAATATTTTCTTTTTTTCCAGCTTCAATACACTTCAACATCCACGCCATATTTTTGCCTAAGTTATTCATAACTTGCATCCCCTCTAAATCTTGTTTAACTTCTTCTGGTGTATTTCCATGAACGTTATTCCAATAATTTGATGATACTATTGGCATTTGACTAATTGTAAAATATTTATTTAATACATCAAATGAAGCAGTAGTACCTGCTCTTCTTGCACTAGATATACTTGCTCCAGGTTTAAATTGAAAAGCACTTTTCCCTGCATAAAAAGCTCTATCTAATACAGATAAAATTTTTCCTGTTGGATGAGCATAATATACTGGCGTTCCAAAAACAAACCCATCACTTTTCTTTGCTTTTTCTATAATTTCATTTGCTATATCATCAAATACACATTTACCTTTATGCTCCTCTTTAAAACAAGTTTTACATCCTGTACAATCTGCTATTGGTTTATTTCCTAAAAATAATATTTCTGTTTCTATATTTTCCTCATTTAATGATTGGGCTACTTTACTTAAAGCAGTATATGTACAACCTTTTTCGTTTGAACTACCATTCACTAATAATACTTTCATATTTACCTCCTTTATATAAAATATGATAATAACACTTTATTGTATTATTATCATATTTCAATATTTATTATATATAACATTTTTATAAACACATTTTAAAAATATTAAGTACATCTTCTTCTGTTAAAGGAACATATGCATTTTCTAAACTCCTATGTTTTATAACTGCATGACTCATTTTTTCTAACAAAGAATCATCAATTCCTAATTTACCTAAATTCATAGGAATTCCACAATCAGCAAAAAATTTCTCAGTAGCATCTATTGCTTTATTTGCTAACACAAATTTATCATCACTCTTTTCAAAATTCCATACATTAACAGCATAATCTACAAATTTATCAACTGTTTTTTCAGATAAAATATATCTCATCCATCTTGGTGTAAGTATTGCAAGTCCAACACCATGAGTTATATCATAAAACGCACTTAATTCATGTTCCATTGGATGACAAGACCAAATATTGCTATCTTTTCCTCTGCCACATAAACCATTTAAAGCTAAACTTGAGGCCCACATTAAATTACTACGTGCTTCATAATCTCTTGGATTTTGTAAAGCAATTGGACAATATTTTATACAAGTTTTCAATATTCCTTCTGATATTTCATCTTGAAGATATGCCCCTTTTGTACTTTTAAAATAGTTTTCCATAACATGGGACATTATATCTGCTGTTCCAGCTGCTGTTTGGATAGTTGGTAATGTATAAGTATATTCTGGATCTAATATAGACGCTTTTGGTGCCATCTTTTTCAATCTAGCACTAAGTTTTTCATTTGTTTCTGGATTTGTAATAACTGCTGTTTGATTCATTTCAGATCCTGTTGCTGAAATAGTTAATACTGTAACTATTGGTAATACTTTTGGTATATCTTCCATTTTTGATGGTTCTTTTATTAAATCCCATGGATCATTATTATAATAGCATCCTGCTCCTATTAATTTTGTACAATCTATTGTACTTCCTCCACCTACTGCTAATATAACATCTATATTATTTTCTCTACAAATTTCAATTCCTCTTCTCACTGTTCCAACTCTAGGATTTGGTTCTATTCCTTCTAACTCACTTATTTTAAAATCTTTTAATAATTCACATACTTTATCATAAATTCCATTTTTCTTTATACTTCCTCCTCCATATGCTAGAAGTACATTTTTTCCATATTTCTTTAAAATATTTGGTAAGTTTTCAATTTCTCCTTTTCCAAAATAAATTTGTGTTGGTGCATGAAATACAAAATTTTCCATTACTATTCTCCTTTTTTCTTATATATATTATATTTACATTTTCTATAAAACTATTTTATTTTCTTGTTCTTTATTTTCTTGTTCTTTAATCCTATTATTTAGTTCTATCGCTTTATTCTGAATATTTGACATATACTGTTTTACTTGTTTAAGATTTCTACATGCTTTTATTCCAGTTTCACTTTCTAATATCATTGTATTTAGCATTACTTCTAAAGCTCTATTAATTGCTAGTCTTCCATTATCTGGATCTCCTTCATCCCATCTTAACAAATACTTAAAATCTAAATTTTCAAGTTCTTCTTCATCTTCCATTTTTAATTTCAAAACATATTTTAAAACTGGAAAAACCTTATATTCACTATTTGAACTTTTTATTCTATAATTTGTTTTTCTTCTTTCTTCTTCAAAAAATTGAAAAAACTTTTCTTTTTCTTCTTCATCAAGTTCTTTACCAGCTTTTATTGAACTATCTATCCTATGTGCAATCTCCATTGGCATTAGATTTGTATAATCATTATAATTATTTCTTATAGTATCTAAAAAAATATGTTTCAATGCAGTTTCACTTGAAGATATAACTGTATTTGACATAAGTAATCTAATATCAGGATTTAAATTTATCATAGTATCTAAAAATTTTAATACATTCATTCCATACTGTGAACAATAATTGTATCTAATCTCTTCATTTTGAGCATTATATATACTTTTTATATTATTTAATTCACTTACATAAACATTATTATCTTTTTTTAAATTACTATCATATTCCTCCATAAATTTTGGGGTTATACCTGTTGCAAGTATTGTATTGACAAAATTAATATTTAAATCTTCAATTCCAAAATTACAGTAAGTATTTCTTTCTAATTCAAAACTTAAATTTTTAGCAATCTCATATAAATAAACAAATAAATTTATAAACTGAGTTGGTGATAAAACTTGATTTTCAGAATATAAAAATATAGTATCATTATCTTTTTTAGCAACAATAAGATTACCATCATTTTGATAACTCAAAATTGGAGTTTCTCCAGCATGATACGTATTTTTCTGCATTTTGTTATAAAAAAATTCAGTTGGAGTAATACCTTTTTTATTAATATATCTTTGTATATCACTATATAGTCTACTTTTGTCAACTGTTATTATTCCTATTCTTTTCATTGATGATAAATTAACATCATCTCTAATTGCATACAATTTTACTTTCCTTTCTTAGATTCTTATTTATTTTTCATCCTCTAATTCTTCTGATTTTACTACTTCATTTTTACATGCCTTTACTTTTATTATTCTTTTATCTTTTACATTTTCAATTTTATATGTTACTTTTTCTGTTTCAATAACTAGTTTTTCTTTTTCATATGGAATTCTACCTAGTTCTTCAACTAAGTATCCAGATAATGTATCATAATCTCCATCAGGAATTTCTATATTTAATAGTTTTTCAACTTCTGAAACTCCCATACTCCCATTTAACATAAATGTATTTTCATCTAATTTCTCATAATTTTTTTTCACAATATCATATTCATCATATATTTCCCCAACTATTTCTTCTAAAATATCTTCCATTGTAACTATACCAGCTGTTCCACCGTATTCATCTACTACTATTGCTATTTGTTTCCTATTTTTTCTTAATTCATCAAAAAGTTCATTAACTTGTTTAGTTTCTGGAATATAATATGCATCTTTAATTAAATTTCTAATTCTTACATTTTTATTTTTAGTTGAAAGTAAAATATCTTTTACATACACTATTCCCTTTATTTCATCAATTGTTTCGTCATAAACTGGTACTCTACTATATCTGAAATCTTCTGATAACTCTTCTATAACTTTTGATATTGATAAATTTATATCTAATGCAAAAATTTCTTTTCTTGGAACCATTATTTCACTAACTGTTTTATCATTAAATTCAAAAACATTGTTTATCATTTCACCTTCTACTTGATTTATAGTTCCTTTTTCTTTTCCTACATCTACCATCATTCTAATTTCTTCTTCTGTTACTGTTTCTTCATCTGCCCCTGAGACTCCAAAAATTTTTGAAACTATATTTGTTGAAAATGTTAAAAATTTTACAAATGGTGATGTTAAAACTGATATTGTTTTTATAATTCCTATTGATGCAAAAGCTACTTTTTCACAATATTTCATTGCAATTCTTTTTGGAACCAATTCTCCAAATATCAATGTAAAATAAGATAAAATTATTGTAATTATTATTATAGAAATATTATTCCAAGCACTAATACTTAAAGATGGTATTAAGTTATTTAATATAGGTGCAAGTTCACTTGCAAATGTTTCTGATGCATACGCACTTGATAAAAATCCAGCAAGCGTAATTCCTATTTGTATTGTTGCTAAAAATTTACTAGGATTTTCTAACATCTTTTTTATTTTTTTTGCCTTTTTGTTGCCTTCTTTAGCTTGAATATCTATTTTAGCATCATTTAATGAAATAAATGCTATTTCAGATGCAGCAAAAAAAGCATTTAATCCTATTAATATTATTAATAAAATAATTTGTATCATATAATCTCCTTTAAAATTTGTCAATTAAATTCTTTCCTCTACCACAATTTGCATTAGATAGAGAACATTTTCTAATACATCCATTACAATGTATATATTTTAAATAGTCTTCTTTTTGTTTTTTTATTTTTTTGACTTCATACTCTTTTTCTACTATTTTAGAAAATTTGTCAAATTCATCTCTATATTTATTACTAATATAAGTACCTTCTTGTATCATATTTTCTCCTAAATATTTAAAATAAAATCAGCTAATTTATTTAATTCTTCTTTAGTGTCTAAATTAAGTTTGGATTTAATTGTTACTACTGGTTCACATATTGTAATATCTTTCATATTTGCTAAAATACTTTTCATTGATTTTGCTGCTGTTGGTGCCCAAGTTCCATTTTCTATTAAACCTATTTTCCTATTTTGATAGTTTTTATTTAATAAATGATGTAAAAATTGTTCCATTGGTGTAAATATTCCAGCATCATAAGTAGAAGTAGCAAGTATCATTTTATCATAACGAAAAGCATCTTCTATTGCTTCTGCCATATCTTCTCTAGATAAATCTGCAATTACAACTTTTTTTGCCCCTTTTTGTTTTAATATTTCTACAAGTTCTTTGGCAGCATCAGCAGTATTTCCGTGTATAGATGCATATGCTATATATACGCCATCATCTTCTGGTTTATAACTACTCCAAACATCATATTTTTCTATATAATATCTTAAATTTTCCTTTAATATTGGTCCATGTAGTGGACAAATCATTTTTACATCTAAAGTTGCTAATTTTTTTAGTAATGCTTGTACTTGAACTCCATATTTTCCTACAATGTTAAAATAATATCTTCTAGCTTCACATGTCCAATCTTCTTCTGTATCTAAGCTGCCAAATTTACCAAATCCATCTGCTGAAAATACTATTTTTTCTGTTTTTTCATAAGTAACCATTACTTCTGGCCAATGTACCATTGGTGCCATAAAAAATTGCAAGGTATGTTTACCAATATTTAGTTCTTGTCCTTCTGTTACTACTATTTTTCTCTTTTCTATATTTTTTATATCAAAAAATTGTGGTAAAAAAGCAAAAGTTTTCATGTTACCTACTATTTTCATATCTGGATATTTTTCTGCTAGAACTTCTATATTATATGCATGATCTGGTTCTAAGTGTGATACTACTAAATAATCTACTTTTTCTCCACCTAAAGCTTTTTCTAAATTTTCTAACCATTCATCTGATTTTCTTTTATCTATTGTGTCCATAACTACATTTTTTTCATCTTTTATAAGATATGAGTTATATGATATTCCATTTGGAACTATATATTGACTTTCAAATAAATCTATTGTTTTATCATCTGCTCCAATATAAACTATATCTTTTGAAATTGTTATATCTTTCATCTTTTTTTCCTTTCACCAATTTTTTAGTTATTATATTATAATATAAATTAAAAATCAATAAATTAAACCTTTTCTTTTCAAATTTGACTTTTATGTAAATCTTTGATATTATTAAATAAGAAAATATATACTACAGGAGGTATACCTATGACAGAAATTTTAGACTTTTTTCGGGAAATTTACGAAATGCGACTTTTAATGGAAAAGGAGTTATTGGTACCTTTAATAATTTTTGGCATTATAATTATTGCCATGTTCTTATTATTTGCTGTATGGCTTAATAAAAAATAATAAGAACACAAAGTCAGTCTTTGCAAGAGAATTCCTTGCAGAAACTGACTTTTGTGTTTTCTATGTTATTTTATTGCTATTATAATTTACAAAAATGTCAATTGCTCAATTGATCATATAATCCTAAAACCTACTTCATCTATAACTTTTTTTATTTCATTTTCATTAATTTCTTTATTACATATAATTATTGCTTTCTTCTCTTCTAATATTACTTCTGCTTTTTCAACTCCATCTATTGAATTTAGAGCCTTTTCAACAGTCATTTTACAATGATTACATTGCATTCCATCAATTAATACTGTTTTTTCCATAATTTTATTCTCCTTTTTCAAATTAATTTGTTTATTTAATCCTATTTTAGTATTTAAATTTTCTGATTGTTTTAATTTTACCTTATTAACTTTAGCTTTTTGATTTTTACTTTTAAATCTTCTTAATCTTAAAGCATTTGCAACAACACAAACAGAACTTAAACTCATTGCTGCTGCACCTATCATTGGATTTAATTTTAAACCAAAATTCAAATAAAACGCTCCAGCAGCTACTGGAATTCCTATAATATTATAGAAAAATGCCCAAAATAAATTCATTTTTATATTTTTTATAACAGCCCTACTTAATTCTAATGCTGTATTTACATCTAATAAACTATCTTTCATTAAAACTATATCCGCTGATTCTATTGCAATATCTGTTCCTGAACCTATTGCTAATCCAACATCTGCTTTTACTAGAGCAGGACTATCATTTATTCCATCTCCTACAAAAGCTACTCTTTTTCCTTTATTTTGCAATTTAGCAACTTCTTTTTCTTTATCTTGTGGTAAAACTTCTGAAATAATATTCTCTATTCCTAAAGTTTCTCCAATAGCAGTAGCTGCTAATTCATTATCACCAGTTAACATTACAACTTCCAATTTTTTATTTTTGAATTCTTTTATAGCTAATTTACTTGTATCTTTTACAATATCAGAAATACCTATTATTCCTATTAAATTTTTCTCTTTTGAAAAATAAATCAATGTTTTTCCTTGCTTTGACAGATTTTCACTATATTCTTTTGTTAATTCAACATCTATAGAATTTTCTTTCATAAAAGCTAAATTTCCACCAAAATACTCTATCCCTTCTATTAATCCTTTTATACCTCTTCCTGGTATTGCTGAGAAATTTTTTACTTCTACTAAGTCTACTTTATTTTCTTTTGCTTTTTCTAATATAGCATCTGCTAAAGCATGTTCTGAATTTTGTTCTAAACTTCCTGCAATCTTTAATAATTCATTTTCTACTTTAAGATTATAATTTTTATTTTCAATTATTTTAATTCTATTATTATTTAATTTGTCTGTATTTCCTACCAAAGTTTGACTAGTTATTATATCTGTAACTTTAGGTTTTCCTGAAGTTATTGTACCTGTTTTATCTAAAACAATTGTATCAATTAAATGTAAAGTTTCTAAGCTCTCTGCTGATTTAATTAAAATTCCATTTTCTGCACCTTTTCCTGTACCAACCATAATAGCTACTGGAGTTGCTAATCCTAATGCACATGGACAAGAAATAACTAAAATAGCAATTCCTGTTGTTAATGCAAATTCAAAACCTTTACCTAGAATTATCCATATTATTGATGTAATTATAGCTATTACAATTACTGTTGGCACAAAAACAGAACTTACTTTATCTGCAATTTTTGCTATTGGTGCTTTTGAATTACTAGCTTCTTCTACTAATTTGATAATTTGTGAAAGAGTTGTATCTTCTCCAACTTTAGTTGCTCTCATCTGTAAATATCCATTTTTATTTATAGTTCCAGAAATAAGAGTATCTCCAACTGTTTTCTCTACTGGAATACTTTCTCCTGTTATACTAGATTGGTCTATTGAAGAAGTTCCTGTAATAACTATACCATCTACTGGTATACTAGAACCTGGTTTTATTACAACTATATCATCCTTAATAATATCTTCTAAATTAACTTCTATCTCAGTATTTTCTCTAATTACTATTGCTTTTTTTGGTGCTAAATCTACTAACTTATTGATTGCATCACTAGTTTTTCCTTTCGATTTTGTTTCTAAATATTTTCCAACTGTAATAAGAGTAAGAATGGTTCCAGCAGATTCAAAATAAATATCCATACTATATCTACTTACTAACTCGAGTCTATTATGTCCTAATCCATAACCTATCATATAAATTGCAAAAATCCCATATATTGTAGCTGCTGTACTTCCTAAAGCTATTAGAGAATCCATATTAGGGGTTCTTTTAAATAATCTACTAAAACCTATTATAAAATAACTCCTATTTACATATATAATTGGTATTAATAATATAAATTGAGTAAATGCAAAAATAAAAGCATTTTCATTTCCTTTAAATAAATTATTTACCACTTGAGGAATAGGAAGTCCAAACCATTTATAAAACATATGATGCATAGCTATATACATAAGTGGTATTAAAAAACATATTGAAATTATTAATCTTTTTTTCATTAATTTTAAATTTTCTTTTGTTTTATCTATTTTTTTAATTTTTTCATTTTCTTCATTAGAAGAAATACTTGCTCCATATCCTGCTTCTATAACAGCCTTAATAATTTTTTCATTATTTAAAATATTACTATCATATTCAACACTCATATTATTTGATAACAAATTTACATTTACATTTCTTATACCATCAAGTTTTTTTACAGCTTTTTCAACATGAGATGAACAACTACTACAAGTCATTCCTTGAATATCAAACTTTATCTTTTTCATCAATCTTTCCTTTCCCATATTCATCTAAAAAATGATAAAATTTATCTCCTTTTCTATATGATATTATTGTATCTAAATTCACATTATGTACACTATTAAAAATATTAATATCTATATTATCATAATTTTTTTTCATTTGTCTAATAAGAGTTTTCATTTCTTCTCTTTTAGATTGTTCTTCTTTATTTCCATTTTTTGTATATTCTTCTGTAAATCTACAAGCACATTGGATAAATTCTAAGTTATTCTTATCTCTCCAATGTTCAATATCATCTTCTTTAACAAAATATAAAGGTCTTATAAGTTCCATTCCTGGATGTGATGTACTACAAACCTTTGGCATCATTGTTTGTACTTGAGATCCATAAAAAATTCCCATTAATATTGTTTCTATTACATCATTAAAATGATGACCTAAAGCTATTTTATTACAACCATATTCTTTTGCTTTCTCATATAAATATCCTCTTCTCATTCTTGCACATAAATAACATGGATTATTCTCAATATTCACAACTCTATTAAATATATCTGTTTCGAACATTTTTATCGGTATATTTAATATTTCACTATTACTAATTATTTTTTGTTTATTAATTTCATTGTATCCAGGGTTCATTACTAGAAAAACTAATTCAAAATTCATTTTTCTATGCTTTTTTAACTCTTGAAAACATTTTGCCATTAGCATTGAATCTTTTCCTCCAGATATGCAAACTGCAATTCTATCGCCTTCTTTTATCATTTCATATTTTGAAATTCCATTAACAAATTTTTTCCATATTTCTTTTCTATATCTTTTGGTAATAGTTTGTTCTACTTCCTCATACCTTTCCATTTTATGCTCCTTTTAATTTATATTATCCATTTCATAGCCTCATATATTACCTAAAATTTATTATATTATTTACAAATTTTTCCTCCACCTAAAACAATATCATCTACATAAAAAACTGCTGACTGTCCTGGTGTAATTGCTCTTTGTGGTTCATCAAATATAACCTTTATATTATTTCCTTCTTGAATAATTTTAGCTTTAGATTCTTTTGATGAGTATCTAGTTTTTGCTGTTACATAAACCCAATCTTTTATTTCATCCATTAATAATAAATTTATATCTGATACTAAAATTTCTTTTTTATATAACTCTTTTTCTTCACCAACAATAACTTCATTTTTTTCTTTATTAAATTCTAGTACAAATAATGGTACTGGATTAGAAATTCCTAAACCTTTTCTTTGACCAATTGTATAATTATATAATCCTGTATGTTTTCCTAAAACTTTTCCAGTTGTATTTACAATATTACCGTGTTCTTGGTTTTATATTTGAATTCTTTTCTAAAAACTCTTTATAATTCCCATTTGGAATAAAACATATATCCTCACTATCTGGTTTATTAGCAACTTCCAATTGCCTTACTCTTGCAATACTTCTTATTTGCTCCTTATTTTCAAAATCAGATAATGGAAAAACTATATATTCTATCAATTCTTTGGGGATATTCCATAAAACATAACTTTGATCTTTCTTTCCAGCATTAGACTTCTTCAAAACCCATCTACTATATTTTTCACTATATTCTGTTTTAGCATAATGACCTGTTGCAATATATCTACAATCTAACTCTTTAGCTTTTTCATACATTATTCCAAACTTCATATATTTATTACATTCAATACAAGGATTTGGTGTTTTACAATTTGCATAACACTCTACAAAATCTTGTATTACATACTCTTTAAATTCCTTCTTAAAATTATACATAAAATGTGGTATATCCAACTGACTACATACATTCTTTGCATCTAAATATGTATCTGCATTACAATCGCTACTTTTGGCAAATAATTCCATTGTAGTTCCTATTACTTCATATCCTTGTTCTTTTAGTAAAAGTGCTGATACAGAACTATCAACTCCTCCACTCATACCTAATAAAACTTTTTTATTTTCCATATAAATAACCTTTTATAATATATTTAATTTTTATTTAACATATCTTCTATTGTATGCCATGCCAAAAGTGCACATTTTACTCTTGCTGGCATATTAGAAACATTACGAAAAGCAATCGAATCTTCTAATTTTTCTAATTCATCTTCATCTTTTACTTCTCTTTTTATCATTCTAATAAATATTTGAATAATTTCTTTAGCCTCATCTATTGTCTTTCCCTTTAATGTATCTATCATAACTGATGTTGAAGCTTGTGAAATAGCACATCCATGACCAGAAAAAGCCATATCTTCAATAATATCTCCATTCACTTTCATTTCAAGAGTTATTTCATCACCACAATTAGGATTATGTCCAATCTCACTAAAATTAGCATTATCTAGCTTTTTCTTATTATAAGAATTCATACTATGTTCCATTATTAATTCATTATAAACCTCTGTTAAATCTTCCATATTCTATTCCTTTCTTAAATATATTTTTCATAGGATAAAATTTTAATCTATTAATTTCCATACTACAATTTTCCTTATAATAATTATCTATAATTAATCAAAATTTAATATATTTCTTAAACATATCGTATGCCTTATTAAGAGCCATAACCAATTTATCCACATCATCTTTAGAATTATAAAAATAAAAACTAGCCCTACAAGTAGAATCAATATTCAAAAATCTCATAAGTGGTTGTGCACAATGGTTTCCAGAACGAACACAAATACCTTGACTATCAAGAATGCTTGCAACATCATGTGGATGAACACCTTTTATATTAAATGAAATTACACCTGAATGATTTTCTTTATTTGGTGTTAGATACAAATCTAAATAATCTAGTTTGGATAATTGTCCTATTGCATAAGAAACTACATCATCTTCAATTTCTTTTATTTTTTCATACCCAAGACTTTCAATATAATCAATAGCTGCACTTAAACCAATTACCCCTTCAACATTTTGAGTACCTGCCTCAAATTTATTTGGAAGTGGTGCAAAAGTTGTTTCTTGTTCATAAACATATTCAATCATATCTCCACCCATTAAAAATGGAGTCATTTTATTTAAAATTTCTTTTTTTCCATATAAAACACCAATTCCTAAAGGAGCCAACATTTTATGTCCTGAAAATACTAGAAAATCTGCATCTAAATCTTGTACATCAACTTTAATATGAGGAATACTCTGAGAAGTATCTACAACAACTATTGCACCTTTTTTATGTGCGTAATTTATTATCTTTTTCACATTATTAACTGTTCCTAATACATTTGATACATGAGCTATCCCAACTATTTTAGTATTATTAGTAATTTTACTTTCAATTTCATCATCAGATATTTCAAATTCATCATTTATATACATATAATTTAACTTACTTCCAGTAACCTTAGCAACTTTTTGCCATGGTACTAAATTTGAATGATGTTCCATTATTGAAATAACAATTTCATCATTTCTCTTTAAATTATCCATACCATAAGAATATGCAATTAAATTTAAAACTTCTGTTGCATTTTTTGAAAATATAATCTCTTCTTTTGATTTTGCATTTATAAATTTAGCTATTTTAGTTCTAGCATTTTCATAAATCTCTGTTGCTTCTATACTTAGAGAATATGCTCCTCTATGTGGATTTGCATTGCTATTTTTATAATATTCTTCTATTGATTTTATTACTTGAATAGGTTTCTGTGTTGTAGCCCCACTATCTAAATATACTATATTTTTTTGTTCTAAAATTGGAAAATCTTTTTTTATATCCACTTTTTTAAGTCCTTTCATATCCTATAAATTACTTTTATTCTAATATTATTAATCTAATCTTTCATCAATTTCATATAATATTAAATTTTTTAACTTTTCATTTTTTATATTTTCTAATATATTATTAAATTTAGCTCTAACTATTAATTTCATAGCTTCTTTTATGCTAAAACCTCTACTCATAATATAAAATAATTCTTTATTTTCAATTCTTCCAGCAGCACTACTATGATTTCCTTCTACATCTTCTTCTGAACATAGCAACATAGGCAATGCTAGAGATTTTGATGTATCTGATAAAATTGTACAAAATTCATTTTCATTTCCTTTTGATTTTTTACAACCTTTTTTAAAATCAATAGTACCTTTAAAATGTTTTCTAGCATTATCTGTTAAAGCCCCTTGCACTTCTATATTTATATTACTTTCTTCTCCTCTTAATTCTCCTATATAATTTATATCTATTAATTGTTTTCCATTTCCTAAATATATAGTATTTATATTATTTTCTGACTTTTTACCTAATAAATTAGAATATAAATTAGTAATGCTATTTTTTCCTCCAAAATCTATTATTGTATAATTTAATTTTGATTTTTCTGCAATTTCATTATCTATACTTATAAAATTATCAGTATTTGAATTTACTAAATTTACAAGTACAATATTTAAATTTGAATTTTGTTTTGTAAATACTTTAACTATTCCATTATGGTATCCTTTTACTTCTTGTTCTGTTTCATATTTTAAATATACAGTTGCATTTGTATTCTGACTTGCTACAATTTGAATATTATCTATTAAATTTATATTTTTATTATCTAGCTTAAAATTTAAAAATAATTCTTTGTGTTTTTTAGAATTTATTGCTATTCTTAAATTTTTATTTGAATTTTCTCTTACTTGATTTTCAAGTCCATTTCCATAAGTTAAACAATATTCATCTATAAAAGAATTTACTTCTATTTTATCTGTTTCATTAATTATTTCCAAATTATGAAATTCTTCAATTTTATGTGGAATTTGTATATCTTCTAATTTAATATTATTTATATTAAAGTTTCTTGAAGTTCTAACAGGTGTTTCATTTAATTTTAATGTTTCCATAACTTAAATCCTTTCAAATATTTATTATCCTACTTGACCTTCTAATTCTAAATTAATTAGATTATTCATTTCTACTGCATATTCAACTGGTAATTCTTTAGAAATTGGATATGCAAAACCTCTTACTATCATTGCTTTTGCATCTTCTTCTGATAATCCTCTACTCATTAAATAAAAAATAGTTTTATCACTAATTTTTCCAATTTTCGCTTCATGAGAAAATTCTACTTCATCATTTCTTATTTCATTTACAGGTATTGTATCTGATATTGAAATATCGTCTAGCATAAGTGATTCACATGATACTGATGACTTTGAATTTTTTGCATTCTCATTTATTCTAACTAAAGATCTATAAGTACATTTACCACCATTTTTTGATATAGACTTTGCATTAACTACACTAGACGTGTTTGGAGCATTGTGTACAACTTTAAAGCCATTATCTAAATTTTGACCTTTTCCTGCAAAAGATATTCCAGTAAATTCTGTTTTTGATCCTTCACCATTTAATATACTCATTGGATATAACATAGATATTTTAGATCCAAATGAACCACTTACCCAATCTACTTGTGCATTTTTTTCTACAATTGCTTTTTTAGTATTTAGATTTAACATATTTTTTGACCAATTTTCTATTGTAGAGTATCTTAAATATGCATTTTCTTTTACAAATAATTCAACACATCCTGCATGCAAATTTACTTTATTATATTTTGGAGCTGAACACCCTTCTATAAAATGAAGACTTGCTCCTTCATCAACTATTATAAGTGTATGCTCAAATTGCCCTGATTCTGGTGAATTTAATCTAAAATATGACTGTAATGGTATATCTACTTTTACACCTTTTGGAATATATACGAAAGATCCTCCTGACCATACTGCACCATGCAAAGCTACAAATTTATGATCATATATTGGAACACATTTCATAAAATGTTCTTTTACTAATTCCGGATATTCTCTTACTGCTGTTTCCATATCTGTATAAATTACACCTTGTTTTATTAAATCTTCTTTCATACTATGGTAAACAACTTCTGAATCATACTGTGCTCCAACTCCTGCTAAAGATTCTTTTTCAGCTTCTGGTATTCCTAAATTATCAAATGTATTTTTTATATCTTCTGGCACATCGTCCCAAGAGTTATTTAATTTTGATTTTGGTTTAACATATATTGATATATCATCCATGTTCAATTCTGATAAGTCTGGACCCCATGTTGGTAACTCTAATTTATTATAAACATCTAATGCTTTTATTCTAAATTCTTTCATCCATTCAGGTTCATTTTTTTTATACGAAATATCAGATATTATTTCTTTAGTTAAACCTTTTTTTGATTTAAAATCATAATTATCTTTATTTTTTATATCATAAATATTTCTATTTATTTCATCTATTTGATTTTTTTCCACCTTAAAAGTCCTTTCTAATTTTTATAACTTTCATATCCATTTTCTTCTATTTCTTTAGCTAAATCAAATTCTCCTGTTTTTACTATTTTTCCATCTACTAAAACATGTACAAAATCTGGTTTTAAACTATGAAGTATTTTTGTATTATGAGTAATTATTAAAACTGAATTTTCTTCTGTTTTAAACATTTCTATTCCTTTTGAAACTGTTTTTATTGCATCAACATCTAGTCCTGAATCTGTTTCATCTAAAATAACAAGTTTGGGATTTAACATAAGCATTTGTAAAATTTCATTTTTCTTTTTTTCTCCACCAGAAAAACCAACATTTAAACTCCTATCCATATTTTTAGAATTCATTTTTAATTCTTCCATATATTTTTTTAATTCAGTTTTAAATTCAAATATTTTAACTGGTTTTCCTGTTGTCTTATTTTTAGCATATTTTAAAAAATTTGTTACAGAAACTCCTGGAATTTCCTCAGGTGATTGAAAAGACATGAAAATTCCTTTTCTAGCAATTTCATCTGTTTTTAAATTTGAAATATCTTCTCCTTCAAAAATAATTTCTCCTTTTTCTTTCTTATATTCTGGATTATTTAAAATTACATTTGCAGTTGTACTTTTACCTGATCCATTTGGTCCCATTATTACATGTATTTCGCCTTTGTTTATTTTTAAATTTATTCCTTTTAATATCTCTTTTTCTCCTGCGTTTACAAATAAATCTTTAATCTCTAATAACATAACTTTCTTTCCTCAAACTTTTATTTAGGTTTCATTTAGGTACCTATAAACTCTTCATATTTTATTTTCTCTTAATGTTCTTCTAGAACAACATCTACATTTTTCTTTATTTAAATCATATCCACAGTCTAAACTATTAAAATCTAGAACTTTATGAACATATTTTGCTAATTCATTTAAAGTATTATCTGATACTGTTAATTTTATTTTCTCTGCTTCATTTTTTGCATCACTACTTTCTAACTCTAATACATCTTTCAAAAATACAAAAACTATATCATATGCTTCTAAAATCTTTTTCGCTAAATCTCTTCCATCATGGGTTAATTCTATTTTTCCATAAGTTTCATAATTTATTAAGTTATTATCTTTTAAATTTTTTAGAGCTTTATTAACACTTGGCTTTGTACAGTTCATTTTTTTTGCAATATCTGTAACTCTAATATCTCCATTTTGTTTTTCTAATACATACATATTTTTCAAATATTCTTCTAATGTCTTAGATATCATAATAATTCTCCTTTTGTTAGCTTTGGTTAACATTATATTATCATTATCTCCTAAAGTCAATAAAAAATACAAAAAAATTGGCGAAGTAAAACTCTTCGCCAAAAAATATGAACTATAATTATCTATTTTTATTATTAATCTATTTGAATTCTCTTTCTTTCTTCTAATTGTTTTTGCTGTTCTTTTGGAAATACTAAACTTAAAATTCCATTTTTAAATCCTGCTTTTATATCTTCTTCTTTTATATTATCTCCTACATAAAAACTTCTTGAACATTCTCCATAAAATCTTTCTTTATGAATATATTTTTCTTGATTATCTGATTTATCTATATTTTTATTCATTTTTGCTACTACTTTTAGATATCCATTTTCTATTTCAACTTCGATATTTTCTTTATCATATCCTGGTAAATCTATATCTATAATATACTTATCTCCTTTTTCTTTTATATCTGTTTTCATTATTCTAGATTCATTTCTATCAAAAAAAGAATTCATAAACATATCATCTAATAAATCAAATTCATTTCTTTTTCTTGGTATCATCATCATAACAATCACTCCTTATACATATTTATTTTATGTGTTGACACCATTTCTGGTAGCACATATTAAAACTCTCTTTTGCTAGCTTTAGAAAGTTTATTTAAAAAGCACTTTTCTTATTCTATAAATATTATATCACTTTTTTTAGCAAAGTCAATAGCAGAGTGCTAATTTTATTTATATATTATATTTTAAATAAAAATCTAATTTTTATTCAAAAAAATACTTATTAAGATAATATCTTAATAAGTATTTTACACTATATATTTAAACAGAAATTCTATATTTCTACATAACCACCAATCATTTGACTAGATTTAACATTTTTTAAATAAGTCTTTCCACCTGATATAACAATTTTATCTCCTGCTTCTAATATTCCTTTAGTTTTTAATTTTTCTATACCTGCTTCAACTACATTATCTATATTATCTTGTGGATCAACATAAATTGGTTGTACATTCCATGCTAATGCTAATTGATAATATGTTTTTTTACAATCTGTTATTGCTAGTATTGGACATCCTGCTCCCATTCCTGATAATCTTCTTGCTGAATCTCCTGTATGTGTATATGCAACTATTGCATCTGCATTAGTATTTTTAGCCATTATACATGTTGTATATGCAATATTATCTTCTAATGTTTTTAATTCTATTTCTTTATCATCAAATCTTTTCCAATAATTAACTTCTGGTTCTGTTCTAAGTGCTATTTTTACCATTGTTTCTACACATTCAATAGGATATTTTCCCATTGCACATTCTCCAGAAAGCATAACTGCACTTGTTCTATCATAGATTGCATTTGCAACATCTGATGCTTCTGCTCTTGTTGGTAATGGATTATATGTCATTGATTCTAACATCTGTGTTGCTGTTATTGCTGGTCTATATGCTTTATTACATAATTTTATAAATTTCTTTTGCATTATAGGTGGTTCTGTGAAATCTGTTTCTGTAGCCATGTCGCCACGTGCTATCATTTGCGCATCTGCTGTAAAACTAATATCTTCCATATTTGATAACCCTTCAACATTTTCAACTTTTGTTATAATTTTTATATCTTTTCCACCATTTGCATCTAATACATCTCTTACTTGTTTAATATCATCTAAGTTTCTTGCAAAAGAAACTGCAACATAATCATAATTGTGTTCACATGCTGTTTTTAAGTCATTTATATCTTTTTCTTTTAATGCTGGTAAACGAATTATTGTACCTGGTAAATTCATTGTTTTTCTACTTCCTAGAGGATTACCATGTACTACTGTACAAACTATATCTTTATCTACTATTTCAACTACTTTTAATTCAATTGCACCATCATCTATTAAAATTTTTGTTCCTGGTTCTACATCCTTATATAATTCTTTATATGATACAGAAACTTTGTCTTTATCTCCAACTATATCTTCATTCATTAATACAAATTTTTGACCATCTTCTAATAGTATTTTTTCATTTTTTCCTGTAACTAACATTCCTGTTCTTATTTCTGGACCTTGCATATCAAGAAGTAATGCTATTGGTAGATCCATTTCTTCTCTTAATCTCATTGCTGTATTAGTTTTTTCAGCTTGTTCATCCCAACTTCCATGTGAATAATTAATTCTACATACATTTAATCCTGCTTTAAATAATTCTTCTAATTTTGTTTCACTAGCTGGACCTATTGTACCAACTATTTTAGTTTTTCTTAAATTTGCTTTCATTTTATTTCTCCTCTATCTAAGATATTTTACCATTAATTAGTATATCACAAGTTATTATTTTAATTCAAGTATTTTTGACATTTTTATTTACTTTTATTAAAAGTAATTTTATTATTTTAATCTAATCTTATTTTTATATTGTTCCATTAAAGTATTGATTTCTGCTCCTAATAAAATAATATACATACACACATACACCCACATCATAATTAATATAATTGAAGTTAAACTTCCATACATATTTGAAAATCCCTCAAATACATTTATATATATCGAAAAAAACCAAGATGATATATACCATGCAATTGAAGAAAACAAAGCCCCATATACTTGTGAATTAATTCTATTTTTTTTACTTGGTATAAACTTATAGATTAATAAAAATACTACAAACATTCCTATAATTAAAATAATTGCACGAATCTTCAAGATATATGCTGTAATAAATGCAATTGCTTTAAATTTTTTAGCAAATAAGTAATGTATTCTATTCCCTAATACCATTATAATTAAAAAAGAAATTATAGCTACTATTAAAATTAGAGTATATATTACACCTTCAATTCTTGTAAAAAAATTGGTTTTAGGTGATTTTACATTATATATAGTTCTTAATCCTTTACTTAAATAAAAGAATCCCCTACTTGCTGACCATAAAGCAACTATCGCTGCAATTGAAATAGTTCCTACTGATTTTGAATATACCTCATCAATTACTCCTAATATCATATCATGCATTGATGTAGGTATTACTTCTCTTAAACAAAAAAATATACTTTCTTTATCAACATTTGTAAATTGAATTAATGTAAGAAGAAAAATAATAAAAGGAATAAATGAAAGTATTGTAAAATAAGCACATTCTGATGCATATTCATTTAAATGATCATCTTCAAATTTTTTGAAAATAACTTTAAAAAAATTTAATATTTTTTTCACTTTTTCTCCTATCTATATAAATATATAATTTTATCTTACCTTTTCAACAATTTTCTTAATATAATATTCAATAAATATATTTTATACAACACTTCTATTATTAAATATTTTATATCATAATATTAATTTTAATTCTTCTAATTTATGTATCTCATAATTTATTTTATATTTATTATTTAATTCTCCATTATAATTGCACCAACAAACATCTATTTCATTATCTATACCACCCTTTATATCTTTTTCTAAATCATCACCAATAAATAATATTTCTCTTTTATTACTAATATTTATTTTATTACACAATGCATCATAAAATTTTTTATGTGGCTTTATATAACCAACTTCTTCAGATGAGAAAATAGTATTTATAAAATTTTTAATTCCCAATTTACTAATTTTTGATTCCAATGGAATTAATGGACCATTTGTAGCAATAACCAAATTATATTTTTTGTCATATAGGTACTTTATTATTTCATAGCATCCCTCTTTTGGAACTACTTTTTCTTTCATACCATTCATATATATATCATTTAATACAATTGCTTCTTCATAAGAAATCTGATCTTTATCAAAAAATTTAATAAACCTACTTGTCCTAAGCCATTCAATTGTTTTAATTTTATTTTCTTCAAATGGTGATACTAATTTTCCTTTTGCTCTATCTTCCCAAGTTGATTTATCAATTTTGTGAAATTTATCAAATTTTTCTTCTGAATATTCTTCATTTTTATATCTTAATACAGACTTAAAAGCTTGTTTAATATTTTCTAAATTTTCTGTTAAAGTATCATCTAAGTCAAAAATTACAGTTTTATACATATTCTCCTCCATAATATAAAAAAATCACATAAAGTGATTTTCTCTACCCTTCTCTGTTTCGAACATTATTCAACTTAATATTATTAATAAATTAATAATTAGCTAAACATACTCCCATATGAGTAAAAAGGCATAAAAAAAACTGGCGATTTCCTATTTTCCCAGAAAGGTAACTCTCAAGTATCTTCGGCAC
>CAOJJB010000013.1 GCA_948436975.1 uncultured Clostridium sp.
ATAATAGATGTAAATTATGTGGAAGACCACATTCATATATTAGAAAATATGGAATATGCCGTGTTTGCTTTAGAGAACTAGCTCATAAGGGTGAAATTCCTGGTGTTAAGAAAGCAAGCTGGTAAAAGTGAGAGTGCTGAGGCTTTTAGTAAAATTAATTATAGCATCAGTATACAATGTAAAACATTGTACTTTATTTAATAAATAATATAAAAAGGAGGGAAAATCGTGAATACAACTGACCCAATAGCAGATATGTTAACAAGAATTAGAAATGCAAATAGCCAAAAATTTAAAACAGTTGATGTTCCAGCATCAAAAATGAAAAAAGCTATTGCAGAAACATTACTTGATGAAGGTTATATAAAAGATTTTGAAGAAATTGAAAGTGATGTGCAAGGAATCATCAGAATTACATTAAAATATGATGAGAAAGGTAATAGAGTAATAGATGGATTAAGAAGAATTAGTAAACCTGGTTTAAGAATATATGCATCTAAAGATGAATTACCAAAAGTATTAAATGGTTTAGGAATAGCTTTAATATCTACATCTAAAGGAATAATGACAGATAAAAAAGCAAGAGAATTAGGAATAGGTGGAGAAGTTTTAGCTTATGTTTGGTAATTATTTAAACTGTTTGAGAGATAGAAAATTACAGATTAAATAAGTAATATATAAGTATTACTTCCATATAAAAAGAATTAAAAAAGGAGGGAAATTCGAAATGTCTAGAATAGGAAATAAACCTATTGAAGTACCAGAGAAAGTTGAAGTAAAAATTGACGGAACAAAGGTTACTGTTAAAGGTCCTAAAGGAACTTTAGAGAAAGAATTTCATAAAGATATGAAAATCAATCTTAAAGGTAATGTTATAACTGTTGTTAGACCAAATGATGAACCAAAAAATAGAAGTTTACATGGTTTAACAAGAACATTATTAAATAATATGATTGAAGGAACACTAAACGGATTTGAAAGAAAATTAGAAGTTAATGGTGTTGGATATAGAGCAAGTAAAAAGGGAAATAACTTATTGCTAAATTTAGGTTATTCTCATCCAGTAGAAGTTGAAGCTCCAGAAGGAATTACTTTTGATGTACCAAACCAAAATGAAATAATTGTAAAAGGTATGGATAAAGAAGTAGTAGGGCAAACAGCTGCTGTTATTAGAACAAAAAGACCACCTGAAGTTTATAGAGGAAAAGGTATTAAATATGCTGAAGAAACTATTAGACGTAAGGAAGGTAAAGCTGGTAAGAAATAAAATTTCTTAAAATAATAATGTTCATTTAGGTTATAGTAAGCTTTAGGGGGTATATATAATCCCTTAAAGAAATTAAGGTATTATATATACCCCTATAAGAAAACCTAGAAAGGAGAAAGTAATGATAACTAAAATAAATAGAAAAGCTGAAAGAGAAAGACGTCATATAAGAGTACGTAGAAAAATTAGTGGAACAACAGAATGTCCTAGACTTGCTGTAAGTAAATCTAATAAAAATATAATTACTCAAATTATAGATGATAGTAAAGCTGAAACATTAGCATATGTATCAACTTTAGATAAAGATATAAAAACTAAAAAAGCTAATAAAGAAGCTGCAAAAGAAGTAGGAACTTTAATAGCTAAAAAAGCTTTAGATAAAAAAATCAAAACAGTAGTTTTTGATAGAGGTGGATTTATTTATCATGGTGTTGTTAAAGAATTAGCTGACGCAGCACGTGAGGCAGGATTAGAATTCTAAGTTATAAGATATATGTAGTAACTTAACAACTAATCAAAGTTGTAAAGATTGAAAAAAGGAGGAAAAAAATTCTCATGGAAGAAAGATCAGTAGAATTAAAAGAGACAGTAGTAGCCATCAATAGAGTTGCAAAAGTTGTTAAAGGTGGTAGAACTTTTAGATTTAGTGCTGTTGTTGTTGTTGGAGATGAACAAGGACATATTGGTGTTGGAAATGGTAAAGCTTCAGAAGTTCCAGATGCTATAAAAAAAGCTATCGAAGAAGCTAAAAAGAATTTAATAGAAGTTCCAATAGTTGGAACAACAATACCACATGAATTTGTAGGAAAATTTGGTAGTGCTAGTGTTATGCTAAAACCAGGTGCTGAAGGTACTGGAATTATTGCTGGTGGTAGTGTTAGACCTGTCCTTGAACTTGCAGGATATAAAGACATAAATTCAAAAGTTATTGGTACAAATAACCCAAGAAATGTTGTTTATGCTACTATCGAAGCTCTTAAAAATATGCAAACAGTAGAAGCTGTTGCTAAAAAAAGAGGAAAAAAAGTTAGTGAAATTTTATAATAAAAATATATGTATTTTATTTGAAATTAAAATTATTAATGATATAATTAAAATGAAAATATATTAAAATCATAAAGAGGAGGTGCAAATCAATGGAATTAGGAAACATTAAGCCAGCTGTAAAAAAACAAACAAGAAAAAGAGTAGGACGTGGAATAGGTTCTGGATTAGGTAAAACATCAGGAAAAGGACATAAAGGACAAAAAGCAAGAAGTGGCGGAGGAGTAAGAAGAGGATTTGAAGGTGGTCAAACACCATTATATAGAAGATTACCAAAAAGAGGATTTACAAACATTCATGCTAAAAATTATACAGAAGTAACATTAACAATGCTTAATAAATCAGAAGCAAAAGAAGTTACAGCAGAAACTTTATTAGCAGAAGGAATAATAGGAAAAATAAATGATGGAATAGTTGTTTTAGCTACTGGAAGTTTAGAAAAAGCTTTAACAGTTAAAGCAAAAAGATTTACTAAAGCTGCTGCAGAAAAAATAGAAGCTGCAGGTGGAAAGATTGAGGTGATTTAGTTGTTCAAAACTATAAAAAATGCTTTAAAAACACCAGATGTAAGAAAAAAATTATTATATACATTAGTATTAATATTAATATTTAGATTTGGATGTTTTATAACAGTGCCAGGTGTTGATACAATTGCTCTTGGCGAACAAATGCAATCAGCAACAGGAAGTTTAACAGGATTAATAAACACAATCTCTGGTGGTGCATTTTCAAAATTATCAATATTCTCAATGACAATAACACCATATATTACAGCATCAATTGTTATTCAGTTATTAGGTATGATAATACCTTCATTAGAAAAGCTAATGAAGGAAGGTGGAGAAACAGGAAAACAAAAAATAAACAAATATACAAAGATAGTAAGTTTAATATTATCTTTAATAGAGGGTCTAGGTATATACATATCTTATAGTACCTCAGGAGTATTTATAAATCCTGGATTTGTAACAGGAGCTATAGTAGTATTATCTTTAATGACAGGTACAGCAATACTAATGTGGCTTGGAGAACAAATTACAAATAAAGGTATTGGAAATGGTATATCAATGATAATCTTTATTGGTATAATATCAAGATTACCTTCTGGAATAGTTACATTATGGAATATTATAGTAACTGGAGGTAATGTAAATACAGTAGGTATAGTTACATCACTTGCAATTATTATAGGAGCAATATTATTAGTAGCAGGGGTTGTATTTGTACAACAAGCAGAAAGAAGAGTACCAGTACAATATGCAAAAAAAGTAGTAGGAAGAAAAATGTATGGTGGACAAAATACTCATATACCATTAAAATTAGCAATGGCAGGAGTTATGCCAGTAATATTTGCTTCTTCATTTATGACTTTTCCAGCAATGATGATTCAAATATTTGCTTCAGACAAAATTGGAGGAACAGGATTTTTAGCTGGTTTATACCAATTTTCAATAGCAACATCATCATCTAATGTAGCGTGGGGATACTCATTAGCAAATGCAATAGTATATTTAGTATTAATAGTAGGATTTACATTCTTCTATACTTATGCAACATTTAATCCAGCAGAAGTAGCAACAAATATTAAACAAAATGGTGGATTTATACCAGGAATTAGAGCTGGAAAACCAACAACAGAATATTTAAAATCAATATTAAGTAAATTAACTTGGTTTGGAGCAATATTCTTGAGTTTAATAGCAATACTACCAATGCTTATGAGATTTTCAAATGTAGATATATCATTTGGAGGAACCTCAATACTTATAGTAGTTGGAGTAGCGTTAGAAACAGTGCAACAACTAGAATCACAATTAGTAATGCGACATTATAAAGGCTTTTTAGAGAAATAAAATAAAAAAACATGAGGGTGGTTATTTTAACCACCCATATGTTAATTAAATGACCATTTAGAAAAGATATAAAAATGATTATTTAATTAGCATATAATAATTTCATGTATAAGGAGGTTTTTATGATAATTATTATGTTAGGAGCGCAAGGTACTGGTAAAGGTACAGTTGCAGGATTAATAAGTGAGAGTTTAGAAATACCACAAATATCAACAGGTGATATATTCAGAAAAAATATTAGTGAAAAAACATCTTTAGGAATAGAAGCAGATAAATATATGTCAAAGGGAGATTTAGTACCAGATGAAATAACTGTTCCAATGATTGAAAATAGGTTAAAATGCGATGATGCTAAAAATGGAGCAATATTAGATGGATTTCCAAGAACAATAAAACAAGCGGAAATATTAGATGAAATGTTATCTAAAATTGGAAAAAAGGTAGATTTAGTAATTAATTTAGTAACACCTAGAGATGAAATAATTGATAGAATGTTAACAAGAAGAGTATGTACAAATCAAGATTGCAAAGCAACTTACAATATAAAATTACATCCACCAAAAGTTGAAAATGTATGTGATAAATGTGGTGCTAAATTAAAACAAAGAGAAGATGATTCAGATCCAAAAGCAATAAATAAAAGATTAGAGATATATGAAGAAAAGACGAGTCCGTTAGTAGAATTTTATGAAAATAAAGGAGTATTAAGAACAGAAAAAGTAAGTATATCAATAAATAGAATGGGACCGGATGTCGCTAAAGATATATTAGGGGAAATAAAGAAATGATTACTATAAAATCAAAAAGAGAAATTGAATTAATGCAAGATGCATGTAGAATTACAGCAGAAACATATGAATATATAGAAAAAATTATAAAACCAGGTATGACTACATTAGAACTTGATAATTTAGCTGAAAAATTTATAAAAGAACATGGAGGAATTCCAGCACAAAAAGGATATCCTAGTGGAATAAAAGGTGTTCCAAATTTTCCAGGAACATTATGTATTTCAATTAATGATGAAGTAATACATGGAATACCTTCAAAAAATATATTAATAAAAGATGGAGATGTAGTTAGTGTTGATCTAGTAGTTTTGAAAAACGGATATAATGGAGATGCAGCTAGAACTTTTTTAGTTGGAAATGTAAGTAATGAAGCAAGAGAACTTGTAGAAGTTACAAAACAAGCATTTTTTGAAGCTATAAAATATGCTAAACCAGGAAATAGAGTTGGAGATATTTCTCATGCAGTAGAGTCATATGTAAAACAATTTGGTTTTTCTGTTGTGAAAGAATTTCAAGGTCATGGAATTGGTAAAGAAATGCATGAAGAACCAGGAATTCCAAATTATGGAAAACCAGGAAAAGGAGCAAGACTAGAAGTTGGGATGACTATAGCGGTAGAACCTATGGTAACAGCAGGAAAAGCAGATATTTGGGAATTAGAGGATGGGTGGACAATAGCTACACAAGATGGAAGTTTAGCAGCACATTATGAGAATACAATTTTAGTTACAGAAAATGAACCTAAAATATTGACAATAATATAAAAATAATATATAATATTCTAGATTATTGCTCAGAGGAGCTTAAAATATGCTAAAATACGCCTAACAAGGGCTTATTTGTGTTCAAGTAAGGAGGATTTGATTTGTCTAAAGAAGATGTAATTGAAGTAGAAGGTATAGTTGTAGAAACATTACCAAATACAAATTTTAAGGTAGAATTAGAAAATGGACATCAAGTATTAGCACATATATCAGGAAAGCTAAGAATGAATTATATAAAAATTCTACCAGGTGATAAGGTAAAATTAGAATTATCGCCATATGACTTATCTAAAGGCAGAATTACTTGGAGAGCAAAATAAAATGCAAAAAATAAGGACATTCCTTTTAGTCGAAAAAATGATTGGGTGTGTACATAGATGAAACAGGAATTAACTTATCTCGATAAATAAAATTTAGGAGGAGAAAAAAATGAAAGTAAGACCATCAGTAAAAAAAATATGTGAAAAATGCAAAGTAATCAAAAGAAAAGGTGTAGTTAGAGTAATATGTGAAAACCCAAAACATAAACAAAGACAAGGATAATTATAAAAAATTAAATTTGGTATTAACATAATTATGTAGCGGCTGTCAGAAAACTGATAATCATAATTGTGTTTATATATATGTCAAAAAATAATTAGATTACTATTTTATTTATAATTGTATATAAATAAAATACATTTCAGGTTTAATTATTTATGACAAACAAGTAAAGATAAAAAATTATGGAGGTGCAAAAATTTATGGCTCGTATAGCAGGAGTTGATTTACCTAGAGAAAAAAGAGTAGAAATAGGATTAACATATATATATGGTATAGGATTACCTAGTTCTCAAAAAATTCTTAAAGAAGCTGGAATTAATCCAGACACTAGAGTAAAAGATTTAACAGATGATGAAGTAGCAAAAATAAGAAAAGCTATGGAAGACTTTAAAGTAGAAGGTGATTTAAGAAGAGAAGTAGCTTTAAATATTAAAAGACTTACAGAAATTGGATGTTACAGAGGAATTAGACATAGAAGAGGACTACCTGTAAGAGGACAAAGAACAAAAACTAATGCTCGTACAAGAAAAGGTCCAAGAAAACTAGTAAGTAAAAGTAAAAAATAAAAATTAAAGAATATTTAAGGGAGGTAAATACCAAATGGCTAAAGCTAATAGTGCTAAGAAAACAGGTATCAGAAGAAGAGAAAGAAAAAACATAGATAGAGGTTCAGCTCATATTCATTCTAGTTTTAATAATACAATAGTTTCTATATCAGATACTCAAGGAAATGTTATTTCTTGGGCAAGTGCTGGTGAATTAGGATTTAAAGGTTCTAGAAAAAGTACACCATATGCCGCTGGTCAAGCAGCAGAAACAGCAGCAAAAGCAGCTATGGAACATGGATTAAAGACAGTTGATGTATATGTAAAAGGACCAGGTGCTGGTCGTGAAGCTGCGATTAGATCATTACAAACAGCTGGACTAGATATAACAATGATAAAAGATGTTACTCCAATACCACATAATGGATGTAGACCACCAAAAAGAAGAAGAGTATAAAATTAGTATTTTTAAAGAAATTTATAGAAAGAGGTGTTTTTAAACAAATGGCAAGATATAAAGACGAACAATGTCGTATATGCCGTAGAGAAGGACAAAAATTGTTTTTAAAAGGTTCAAGATGTTATTCTGATAAATGTAGTGTAACAAGAAGAAATTATGCTCCAGGACAACATGGACAAAAAAGAACAAAACTTTCTGAATACGGTTCTCAATTAAGAGAAAAACAAAAAACTAGATCATTCTATGGTGTAGGTGAAAAACAATTTAGAAAATATTTTGAAATGGCTTCTAATAAAAAAGGAATAACAGGTACAAACCTTTTACAAATATTAGAAAGTAGATTAGATAATGTTGTATATAGATTAGGATTAGGAACTTCAAGACCACAAGCTAGACAATTAGTAACACATGGAAATATAGAAGTTAATGGAGTTAAAACAGATATAGCTTCTTATTTAGTAAAACCAGGAGATGTTATTTCAGTTAGAGAATCAAAAAGAAATAATGGTGTAATAAAAACAAATGTAGAAGCAGGAGCTATTAGACCAATTCCAGAATGGTTAGAATTAGATAGCAAAAACTTAAGTGCAAAAGTAGTAAGATTAGTAAGTAGAGAAGAAATTGACTTACCAGTTGAAGAACATTTAATTATAGAGTTATATTCTAAATAATAATTAAAATACTTAGGATACGTACGTAAGAGAGAGAGTAAATTTTTTATAGGGTTTGATAACCTATTAGGAGGTAAGAATGATTGAATTTGAAAAACCAAACATCGAATGTGTAGAAACAGACGATAAGAGGAATTATGCAAAATTCATATGTGAACCATTAGAGCGTGGATATGGAATGACAATAGGAAATTCTTTAAGAAGAATTTTATTATCATCATTACCAGGGGCTGCTATAACAAGTGTAAAAATTAACGGCGTAGTACATGAATTTTCTACAATACCTGGTGTCGTAGAAGATGTTCCTGAGTTAATTGTTAATTTAAAAAACGTAAGACTTAAAGTTTTTGATAATGAAGAAAAAGTTATAAGAATAGATTTTAAAGGTGCTGGAGAAATAAAAGCAGAAGATATAGTAACAGATGGAACAGTTGAAATATTAAATCCAGAACTACATATAGCAACAACTTCAAATAATGCAGATTTACACATGGAAATGACTGTAAATAGAGGTAGAGGATATAATGTTGCTGAGAAAAATAAAAAAGATAATAGTCCAATAGATGTATTAGCAATAGACTCTATATTTACTCCAGTAAAGAAAGTAAATTATTCTGTTGAAAATACTAGAGTTGGTCAAATGGTAGATTATGATAAATTAACAATAGAAGTTTGGACAGATGGTAGTTTAAAACCATTTGAAGCTTTAAGTTTAGCTGCAAAAGTTATGACAGGTCATTTAGAATTATTTATAGACTTATCAGAAACAGCTAAAAATACTCAAGTTATGGTTGAAAAAGAAGAATCAAAGAAAGAGAAAGTTTTAGAAATGCCTATAGAGGAATTAGAGCTTTCTGTAAGATCATATAACTGTTTAAAAAGAGCAGGTATTGCAACTGTTGAAGATTTAGCAAATAAATCACAAGAAGATATGATGAAAGTTAGAAATCTTGGTAAAAAATCATTAGATGAAGTTACAAACAAATTAATTGCTTTAGGTTTAAACTTTACATCAGAAGAAGAATAATTTTTAAGGAAGGTGGAAAGTAAAGTGGCAGGAACAAGAAAACTTGGAAAACCAACTGATCAAAGATTAGCAATGCTTAAATGTCAAACAACAGATTTAATATTAAATGGTAAAATAGTTACTACTGAAGCAAGAGCAAAAGAAGTTAAATCAATTGTTGATAGTGTTATAGCATTAGCTGTTAAAGAACATAAAAACTTTGAAGAAGTAGAAGTAAAAGTTGTTAAAGCTAAATTAGATAATAATGGAAGAAAAGTTACAGAAAAAGTAACAAGTAAAAATGGTAAAGAATATTTAAAAGTAGTAAAAGAAGAAACTATGGAAAAAAGACAAAAAGACATGCCATCAAGATTAAATGCTAGAAGAAAAATAATGAAAAAAGTTAACAAAGTAGAAGGGATTGATTTACTAGATAAATTATTTAATGAATTAGCTCCAAAATATGAGGACAGAGTTGGTGGATATACAAGAATATTAAAAATGGAACCTAGAAAAGGTGATAATGCAGATAAAGCAATTTTAATGTTAGTATAATAATTGTATTTTAGTGCATTCAAAAATATATAGAGGGAAGAAAGTCTACAAATGGCTTTCTTTTTTTTTTCAAAAAATAATTACTTCACATAATTTGAATAATATACATAAAATATAACATAAGAAAGTGAAAGGAGATATATATGTTAGAACTTTTTATTTATGGAATTATATGGTGTTTTGCAGTTTATGGAATGTTAGTTATGATTCAAGAAATTACTAGAAATAATACATATCACAAAATAGAAGAAAATGTAAAGTTAATAATGACAGTAAAAAATGCAGAAGAAGGTATAGAAAATTATGTTAGAGAATTATCTTTTGGAAGAAATTTTTATAATAATTTAGTTGTTATTGATTTGGATTCAGATGATGATACATTATGTATTTTAAAAGAACTGGAAAAAGAAAATATAAATATGAAAATTTTAAATAGAGAAGAAGGAAAAAAGTACCTGGAAAATTTATAATTCCAGGTACACAAATTTATATTTTTTTTTATTATAATAGAGTGTTCTATGCTCAAATTAATGGCAAAAGTAAACAATATTTTATACATAGATTTGTGAGTTATTAACGTGTTGGTTCTAAATTTTCAATATCTAAAGTATCCTTTAACATGTTATGAAGATATTTTGTATAATTTAAACATTTTAATGTTATATTTCCTTTTTTATTAGTTTGAATATCATAAGAGTTATCTAAAATGTGATTTGCTTCATAAAAATCCTCTAAATCTGCTATTGAGTTTTTACGTAAAGTTTCTTTTAATTCATCTATATCATCAGGAATAATAATTTTAGGATATTTTACTAAGTCATATTCTTTAGTATTTTCGTCATATATAACTTTAGATTTTTCAGCTAAAATATAGTCTTGTTCTTTACTATTGAAAATATTTAAGAAGTCTTGATAGTCAATATTAAACCTATCTTTAAATTCATACCCGTAAAAATTTTTAAAGCTTTCATCAAATCTTAGTAGTCTTATTTTATCTGTTTGTGAATCTAGTTCTATACAAAGAGGAGTTGATAATCTGTGAAAAGAACGCTCTTTATATGTTTGATGAGATGCTTTTCCATGTTCTGCCCAATCATCTTCTTCAGTAGTACAAATCTGATATTCAAGAGCAGGAATAGTACTTTTAGGTGGATTTATGTAATTTGGAAGAAGTGGGATATATATTCCTTTAGAGTAATATGGGTAAGCACATATGTGAAGTCTTTGATAGAGTGATGCTTTAGGATATAAAGAGTAATCCTTACAATAAATATCATAATCTTCCATAAAAGCAGGTCTTGTTTTGGGAATAAATACACCTTCTTGCTTAGGATCAAATTTAAATTCTTTATTAATAGCTCTTTGTTTTATTTTTTGAAGTTTAGTAGGATCATGTTCTGTATTAACAGGAATAAATTGATAATCTGTATTGGATGGTTTTCTAGATAATTGATTTCTAATTCCTTTGTATTCTAGTAAATCGTTAATTATTTCATAACGATAATTTGATATAGCTTGTTTACCTTGTGATTTAATTTCTGTTGGTGCATCTATAATAAGTCGTATACCAATAAAATCTCTTAAACTTTCATTTAATTTACTTAGATCTCTATCATCTTCTATATATTCGTCAACTTTTTCTAATATTTTTTTAATAGCACTAACTGGTGATTTTACTCTAGCTTTTATTTTTATAACTTTATGTGTAGGAGTATTATATTTATTTGATAAGTATTGATAAGTATCATTTATATCATCAATAGTGTTTTCCAAAAAAGTTTTACTAGCTGTTTCTCCTGGAATAGATAATTCAGAAACTGTTTGATAATAAATAATAGCATTATAAATAGCAGAATAAATTTTTCTAGAATTTTCATCTACTTTATTACTTTTCAAATATTCTGCTAGTTGTTTTAAAATAAATTTTAAGACATCAGAACGATTTCCTATATAATGTTTTAGGTTAAGATCTACTTTTTTTAATAATGGATAATTCATAAAATTCCTTTCTTAAAAAAACATACATTACTTTATTATACCATAAATTTACAAATAATACAATAACTTAATTTATTCATAATCAGTAAAATATAGAATAATAAAAGTATTGAATAACTAAACATCAGGTGATATAATATTTTAGTAAATTATATGTAATAAGAAGAATTTAAGAATAAAAAGGATATTAATAAAATGAAAAATATAGAATTATTAGCACCAGCAGGTTCTTTTGAAAAAGCCAAAATAGCATTTATGTATGGAGCAGATGCAATATATTGTGGTACACCTAAATTATCATTGCGTTCTAGAAGTGAACTACAAGATAATGAATTAGAAAAAACTATAAAATATGCACATAGTTTAGGAAAAAGAGTTCATGTTGCAATAAATATTTATGCATGGGATGAAACATATGAAGAAATAAAAAAGCAAGTAAAAGAACTAAATGATTTAAAAGTAGATGCGATTATTGTTGCAGATGGTGGTGTAGTAGACGTAGTAAGAGAATATGCACCAAATACAGAGATACATATAAGCACACAAGCAAATACAGTTAGTTATCATACTTGTAATTTTTGGCATAGAAATGGAGCAAAGAGAATTATTTTAGGTAGGGAATTAAATAAAGAACAAATTAAAGATATAATGAAAAATAAATCAGAAGATATAGATATAGAAATATTTGCACATGGTGCTTTATGTTTTGGATATTCAGGTAGGTGTTTTTTAAGTGAATTTTTGTCAGGTAGAAGTGGAAATTTAGGAGATTGTGCACAAAGTTGTAGATGGGCATATAATGTATATGTAGAAGAAACCAATAATCCAGGTAATTTAATGCCTGTTGAAACTGATGAAAATGGAACATATATATTTTCATCTAAAGATTTATGTTTAATAAAAGAAATACCAGAAATTATTGATATGGGAATAGACAGCATTAAAATAGAAGGAAGATTAAAAACAGAGTATTATTTAGCTACTGTTATAAATGCATATAGAAATGCAATAGATGATTATATTCAAAATCCTAATGAATTTAAACCTGAAAAATATATAAAAGAATTAGAAAAAACAAAAACAAGAGGACTTACAACATTTTATTTTAATGATAGAAATAATAAAGATTTTCAAGACTATTCTGGTAGACAGTATAATTCAGATTATGAATTTGGTGGAAAAGTTATAGAAGAAGTAGAAGATAAAGTTCTAATAGAGATAAGGAATAAATTAAGTATTGGAGATACATTAGAATTAATTATTCCAAATAAAGTAGAACCACTACAATTCAATATAGATATATTATGGGACTCAGAAACTTTAGAAGAAATAAAAACTGTAAATCCAGGTAGGGCAGAGCAAAAAGTTATTTTAAAAATTCCTGAGAAAGTTGAAAAAGGGTGGATAATAAGAAGAAAAAAATAGAATTTGCTTGATTTTTTAAATGAAAGGTTTTATAATAATTACATTCTATTCAGAAAATTCAAGAGAATTTTATTTCTTTTTAAAAATCAAATTAAAAAATAAGAATTATATAGGGGCATTTGTATGAAGGTAAAATAATTATCTTTTTTATACAAATGCTTTTTTATTTTCAAATTTCTATTGTCGGTATTTTTTTTGTTTCTTATAAGGCAATTTTAGAAATTATCTTAATAGTCTTTTGAATAATATTTAGAATAGAAAAAGGAGTTGATGTTTATAGAATATTAAATTTTAAAGAGCATTGAATAATAAATAGAACTCTACATTTTGTAGAGTTCTATTTATTTTAGTAGTAATTGTAGTTTAAAATTTTTTTCTAACACATATCATTCATACTATATAATCCATTATCTTTGTGAACTGTAAAAAACGCAGCTTTTACAGCACCATTTGCAAAGACTTTTCTAGAATTTACAGTATGAGTAATTTCTAAACTTTCATCATTACCAAAGAATATAACACTATGTTTACCAACTTCAGTACCACCTCTTATAGAATGAATACCAATATTGTTTTTACTTCTTTTTTCACGCTTACTATGTCTATCATATTCATAAGACATAGTATTATCTAAAGCATTATTTATACTATCAGCAAGAATAAGTGCTGTTCCACTTGGACTATCAATTTTTCTATTATGATGAGTTTCTATAATTTCAATGTCGGAATCAGAAAGTTTTTTAGAAAGTTCAGCAACTAATTTTGCTATAAGATTTATTTCATAAGACATATTAGCAGATTTAAATATAGGGAAATTTTTTGAATAATTTTCAATTTTATTTAAATCTTCATTTGAAAAACCCGTAGTTGCAATTACTGTTGGTATTTTATTGTTATTAGCGAATTCTAAAATTTTAAATGTAGATTCTGGAATTGAAAAATCAATTATTACATCTGGTATAATATTTATATCATTTATATTTGTAAAAACTGGAAAATTATTATCTCCTGTATCAATTCTATCTACTCCACATAAAACTTCAATATCAGGAGTCTGAGTTATTGCTTTTGCAACTTCTTGTCCCATTTTTCCATTACAACCATTAATTAAAACTCTTATCATAATTATTTTTCCTTTTTTATATTATTTAGATTTTTTATAAAATCTATAAAAACATTATAATCTTTTAGAACTTTTAAAAAATTCAACAGTGGCACAATATTTATCTACCAAAGTAACAATAAAACTTTCTTTATATGAAGGAAGTTTTATTGTTAATGGCCACATATGTTTAACAATTATATCTTTTTCTTTATTATTTAATTCAAAAATATCAGAAGCATTTTTTAATGCAATATAAGGGTGTCTAAATGCATGAAACTTTTTTTGACCTTCAACCTTTTTATCTCTCCAATCATAATAATAGAAATCATGTAGCATAGCACCTCGTGCCGCAGATACATAATCTAATCCTAATTTTTTGCATAAGTAATATGTGTAATATGAAACACATAGACAATGATAATATCTTGATTTGTTTTTATGTTGAATATGTTCTTTTAATGCAGTTATATTAGGATTAGTAGCGATATCTTTTATTATTTCTTTAAATTCCATTATAGAAGGTTCTGATACTGCTAAACTAAAGTTATTTTCTTTTGTAGATTCCAAAATTTTAGTACCTCCTTTTTTATTTTATTGTAACACATTATTTTATTAATCCAAATGTTAATAATTCACTTTTTAGTTTTTCTTTTCCAGTTTTGCTCATTTCTATAAGTGGTAGTCGGGGAGTACCAACATTGTATCCTATTATATTTAAAGCAGATTTTATTGGAATAGGATTAACTTCACTAAATAAAGCTTTTATAAGAGGAATTGCTTTTATTTGTAATTCAATTGCTTCATTAATTTTACCATTTTGGAAATTATTAACAATATTATGTGTAAATTCTGGTACTAGATTTGAAAGAACAGATATAACTCCAATTCCTCCAACAGACAAAATAGGGGTTATTTGATCATCATTTCCAGAATAAATATGTAAGTTTTCTTTACATAAGTTAGCTATTTCAGCAACTTGTGATAAATTTCCGCTTGCTTCTTTTATTGCAACTATATTCTCAATTTCTGATAATTTTTGACATGTTGAAGGTAAAATATTTACACCAGTTCTACTAGGTACATTATAAAGAATGATAGGTAAAGTTGTGTTTTTTGCAATTTCTTTGTAATGAACAATTAAACCTTCTTGTGTAGTTTTATTGTAGTATGGTGTAACAACTAATGCTCCATCTACTCCAATAGTCTCAGCATATTTAGTAAATTCAATTACTTGTGAGGTACAGTTACCACCAGTTCCAGCAATAACTGGAATACGTTTATTTACTGTATCAACAGCGAATTTAATTGTTTGTTTTCTTTCTTCTAAAGTCATTGTTGATGATTCGCCAGTTGTTCCACACACAATTATACTATCTGCTTTATTTGAAATTTGGAATTCTATTAATTTTTTAAATTCCTCAAAATTAATACCATTTTCATTAAATGGTGTTATAATAGCTGTTCCACAGCCTTTAAAAATAATTTTTTTCATAATAAATCCTTTCTTAAATTAGGATTTTAATTTTAATATAAAAATATAATTATATAAATTTATGATATTATTATATGCAAAAAGTAACAAAAAATCAATTAAATTATTATTATTCAAATAATATATAATTAAATTAAAGAAATTAATTTTAAAATTTAATTATAAAAGTGTCAGTAATATTAAGTAGGTAGTTAAAATTTACAAAATTTGTTTGTACAAATTTACTTGTATAAAGAAAATAATTAATGTATAATATTAATTGTAATGTATGGGGGTGTATTTGGTTTCGACAGTAATCTAGAAGGATAAATAGCGAGTAGTGGAGATGCCTGGCCACTTAAAAAGGCATAAAAAAATATAAACGCTGATAATAAAGAATTAGCATTCGCTGCCTAAGCCAGCGACGTCTTACTTTTGCAACCTACGGCTTTAGATAAGGCGACGATTAGTAGGAAACGAAGTTAGTATATTCTCTTTATACTAATGGGAATATTTAAAGAGATACTTTAAATATAATTTGTTTATTAAGAATATTTAAAGGAAGTTTTTTATAATAAACTGCACTCGGAGAAGTTTATTTGGAAGGGTTATTGGACGTGAGTTCGACTCTCACCACCTCCACCAAAAAATAGTATTTTTATAAAATATCTAAAATTATCTAAAAATGTCTAAAATCATCTAAAACATTCAAAAATCAATAAAAATTGAAGAAGGATATTTTATAAAATATCTAAAAATCTCTAAAATTATCTAAAAACATTTTAAAAATTACATTAAAATTTTAAATATTTACATTAAAATTACATTAAAAAATAAAAACACTAAAATTCTATACATAGGATTTTAGTGTTTTTATTTTTTAAATAATTTCAAATTTATTTTTTAATTCATCAATTAAATTTGTTATCTCAGCAAATGATGTCTGCTGAATATTAAGACATATAATTTTTTCAATAATTTTATATAAATCACTACTAATAGTTACTGTAGAATTACTAATTTCTTTATTTTCTAAAATATCGTTTTCCATGTAGTATAAGTATAGTTTACTTAAATTTCTATTTCTGTATTTTTCAAGAATATGACCATAAGATGTTGAAGAATGACATATAACAACCACAAAAGAATTTGACATGTTCATAACCAAAAGATAATTTTCACGCCATTTAGAAAGTTTTTTACGAATATTAATATTAGATTGTTTAACACGTTTAACTGTTTTGAAATAAATAAAATGTATATAAATAGAGGAAAAGACATATTTTACGAAAGATGTTGACATAAAAAATAAAAATGATATAATTTAAAAATCAATATAAAAAATAAATTTAAAAGGATCATTATGATGAAAAATATAGTTGAAATATCTTCTAAGAAAAAAGTATAATTTGTAAAGAAAATGATTAATGATTATTTTGTAAAAAATTCAAATGTTTCAAAAGGTGAAAAAGAGTAAATAGAAAATATAAAGGAGATAAAAAATATTATGAAGAATAAAAATATATGGTGTTTAATTGTACTAATAATATTTATATGTATAATTATAATTAATAGGATACCAATAATATTATATATTTTAAAAAATAATTCAGCTGAAGTAGAAAAAAATACACAAATATTAGAAACAAATACAGTACAATCAGAAGAATTTACACAAACATTAGAAACAAATACAATACAATTAGAAAAAGATACACAAAGACTAGAAGAAAATTCAAAAAATAATCAAATTAACTTTAAAACAATAGAAGAAAGTAGTTTATTATCAACAGGATTAGAAATTATTGGACTAGTAATAGCAGTTTGGACGGGTATTAGTATAATAAATGCGGTATCAAGGAATGAAGTTAATGAATTAAAAGAAGAATTAAATGGCATTATAAAACATATGGAAGATAAAAATAAAAATGAATTTTTATTAGAATTGCTAAAAACAGATACAGATGAAATGTCAAGATATTATTATAGAAAATTTAAAGAAGAAAGTATTGCTTTTAGTGAAATTATAATTGTTGAACAGATGTTTAATAAAATATATGAAATGCATTCAAATGGAAGTATGAATAATGAGATAATAATAAAAGAAGTAGAAGAACTAGAAAAAATAATAAAAGAAAAATTAGAAAATATTAATACTATAGATAAAAAAAGATTAGTAAAAAATTATTTGGAATTTAGAAAAGCAGAAATATTATTTTATAAAGGATATGCACTAAGTGATGAAGAAGAGATAGAAAAAGCATATGAAGTATATGATATAGCAACAGGAATATATTTAAAATTAATAAGTAACTTTGATATAAAATTTCCAAAATGCAAATCTATTGATGAATTAAAAGAAGATTTACATTATAAAAAAATAAATAAATATTATAATAATTATGAATTATTTGCTTATTTTGCCAACACAATTGGAGAAGCATATGGAAACATGGTGCTAAACTGCCCTGAAAGTGAAAAAGATAATATAGAAAAAGTGGCAGAAAAAGCTATTTTTTATAGCGAACTTGCTGTTGATTGTGCTAAAAAGTATGAAATTAATAAAGAAGTATACTATAAAAATTTAGGTTGCAACTATGAACGAAAGGAGAGAATTAAACCTAATTATTGCTGTAATAGTGAAGAAGCATTAGAAAATTATAAAAAAGCATTTGATTTAACAATAAACCAATCACAGTTGTCAAAAAAACAAACAGGAAAAGTTTACTATACATATTTAACTTATAGTAATAAATATATAAAAAATAAATTACAATTAAATTATTTCAATATAACTACTATTTCAGATGAAAAAGATATAAATGAGATAATAGAAAAAATAGATGACATGAATAAGATCACTTTAATAGCAATTAATGACGATATTAGAAGATCATCTAATATAGCAATGTATGGATTTGCAAATGGATATGTTGCTTTATTAAAACAGATGAAAAATAATAAAGAGATTGATAAGAGATTTATAGAAAATAGGAAATATTATTTAGAAAAAATGAAGTGGTCAATAGACACATTAGATATAATGCAGATTAATGACAACTTTGATAAACAATTAAAAGAATTTTATAAACAATTAATAAAACCTTAATTTGCAATTATGTTTTACTTGATAATACGAGAAAGTTCTTAAATAATAGTTTTATTTGTAAAATAATATAATTCTTAATTTATAAGATATATCTAAATAAATTAAGAAACTGTTGTTAAAATTTTGAGGGTATATTAAAATATTATTAAGAATAGAAAATAATAAAGAGTAGGAGATTTTGCAGAAACGGCTATATTTGCATATCAAATGGGGAGTCTTTCTCAATTTTCAGATGAGGGAAATCATCTAGATGAGATAAAAAATGGATTTACTACATATTTAAAAGAAGAATTAGGAATTACAAATACAACTGTAAAAGGAAACAAAATAACTTGTAGTGTTGGAAATGATACAATTGTTTTTACAGTAACAAAAAATGATATAAAATATATTATAAAATAATATTTGTACAAAGGAAAAGAGGTAATCATGATATGCTTTTAGCAATTAGTTTTTTGTCTTTGTGAAGTATGAAGTTCAATAAATACATCATTAGCTATGATTATAGATGAAAGTAAAATTATAGAATGAATAGATGAAATATTATTCGGAATAGGTAGTAAATTATGAAATTAGAAGATTTAAAATCTGAATATGACAAATTACAAATAAAATATGGAGCAAAAGAATTAACTTCTATATATAATGGTGGATCAACTAATAATCAAAATATTTGCTTTGTTTTTATGAATCCTACAGGTAGAAATGTTGCATCAGATCCTAATTGGAAAGGTAGAAGATCGCCATGGATTGGAACTAAAAATATATGGAAATTATTTTATAGAATAGGATTACTTGATGATAAAATATATGAGAATATTATGGACAAGAAACCTCAAGAATGGGATGAAAAATTTGCTGATTTAGTATATGAAAATGTTGAAAAACATAATTATTTCATAACTAATTTAGGAAAATGTACACAAGTAGATGCAAGAATATTGCCTAATTCTGTTTATACCCAATATTTAAATTTATTGTGCAAAGAAATAGAAATAATTAAACCCAAAATAATTATAACATTAGGAAATCAAGTTAGTTCTATTATATTAAATCAAAATGTTTCTGTATCACAATGTAGAAAACAAAACTTTTGTAAAAATATTGCAGGAAAAGAATATAAAATATATCCAGTTTACTATCCTATTGGCAATGGAATGATGAATATAGAAAAAGCAATAGAAGATATTAAATTTATAATAGAAACAAATAAAAAATTGGTTATATAGTAAACTTCAAAAGAAGAAAAAGATTTTAGAAATTGAGTTATAAAGACGATAAAAGAATATATAAAAAAAGAGATGAAAATATATTAGCAAACTATAACTTGAATAAATTTATTACTTACTATATAATATCTATATGATATATATAAAATTTATAAAGAAACAAAAGAAGTAAATGGTCAAAGGTGGCTAATGATAAACTTAGAAGATAATGACAAAAGATATTAAGATGTAAAAAGAATTATAAATATTAGAATTAGTTAAATTAAGCAAAACATATGAAAAGGAGGTGGAATAGATGAATTTTTTATTAACATTATTAATTGGAATAGTTGCTGGAGTAATAGATGTATTACCAATGATTAAAATGAAAGTTGATAAATATGCTTGCATATCAGCATTTGTATATTATTTAATAGTTCCTTTTGCTATCTTTGGAATCAATTGGTTTGGTAATTTATGGTGGTTAAGAGGTGGATTTGTTGCTATTCTTATGGCATTTCCAGTTATTATTTTAGTTGCAAAAGAGGATAAAAAAAGTCCAGTAGCAATGACAATAATGTCTATTGTTTTAGGAAGTGTTATTGGTGTAGTAGGACATTTTTTAAATTTAATGTAGTTTATAAGTGTGTGCTGAAAAATTGAAAAATAGTAAAACAGTAAAGTTTGAAGATTTCAAAGAACTATGAGAAGAGTTCCCTTCTTGTAGTTCTTTTGAATTAATGTAAATTTTTTTTTATTTTACTTGCAAAAATAAAATCTATTTAGTATAATTCAAATATATTTAAAAGGGAGTAGCTATAAACACTAATCAACAATCTCGATATTTAATATCTGGTTAGTAACCTTAAAATAGCAAAATGTATTATGTGTAATATGGAAAAGGAGCGAGACTTTTAAAGAAACAATAATCAAAAAGATTGTTTCTTTAAAAGTTTTTTATAATTAAAGTAAAAAATTTAAAATAATGTAATAAAAATTATAATTTTATAAAATATTAATAATAGGAGGAATGAAAATGTCTGAAAAATGGTTTAATTTATCTGAAAAAGAAGTAACAAAAAAATTGAACACAAATACTGAAAAAGGTTTAACAAATGAAGAAGTTTCAAAAAGATATGAAACTTATGGACATAATGAATTAAAAGCTAAACAAAAAAAATCATTATTAGTGAAATTATTAGAACAATTTAAAGATTTTATGATTATTGTTTTAATAATTGCAGCAGTTGTATCTGGAATTGTTGGAATACAGCAAGGAGAAGGAATAGCAGATACACTTATAATATTAATAGTAGTTATTGTAAATGCTATTATAGGAGTAGCACAAGAAAACAAAGCAGAGAAATCATTAGAAGCTTTGCAAAAATTAAGTAGTCATGTTGCAAAAGTAATAAGAGATGGAAAGTTAGCAGTTGTGCAATCAGCAGATTTAGTACCAGGAGATATAGTTGTATTAGACACAGGAGATTTTATACCAGCTGATTTAAGAATTATAGAAGCGGTAAATTTAAAAGCACAAGAATCAGCATTAACAGGAGAGTCTGTACCAGTAGAAAAATTTACAGATACTATTGAAGATGAAAATATAGGAATTGGAGATAGAAAAAACTTACTATTTTCTTCAAGTTTAGTAACATATGGAAGAGGAAAAGGAATAGTAGTTGAAACTGGAATGAAAACAGAAGTTGGTAAAATAGCCAAAATGATAAATGAAACAGAGGATGAAGAAACACCACTTCAAAAGAAATTAAATAATTTAGGAAAAACTTTAGGAATAGTAGCATTGGTTATATGTGCAGTTATTTTTGTAGTAGGATTATTATATGGTAAAGCACCACTTAATATGTTTATGACAGCTGTATCTTTAGCAGTTGCAGCTATACCAGAAGGATTAGCAGCAGTATCAACAATAGTTTTAGCCATTGGAGTTCAAAGAATGGTTAAGAAAAATGCAATAGTAAAAAAACTACCAGCAGTTGAAACTTTAGGAAGTGCCTCTGTTATATGTTCAGATAAAACTGGAACATTAACTCAAAATAGAATGACTGTAAAAAAAGTTTTTACAAATGGAGAATTAATTAATTTAGAAGAAATAAAAGAATTTAATTCAGAATTTAATTTATTATTTGAAGCTAATATGCTTTGTAATGATACTAAAATAGCAGAAGATGGTACATTAACAGGAGATCCTACAGAAACAGCTTTAATAGATATGGGAAATAAAATGAATTTTAATTTAGAAAATCATCCTAGAATAGCTGAATTACCATTTGACTCAGATAGAAAATTAATGACAACAGTTCATAAAGTAGGAGATAAATTTATTGTATATACTAAAGGTGGAGTAGATGAATTATTAAAATGCTGTAATTCATATCAAAAAAATGGTGAAATAAAATCAGATTTAGAGAATTATAAACAACGAATACAAGATTGTAATGAAAAAATGGCAGAAGGTGCATTAAGAGTTTTATCAGCAGGATATAAAGTTATAAATCATGCTTTATCAGAAGAAGACATGAAAAAACTAGAAACAGGACTTACATTTATAGGTATGGTGGGAATGATAGATCCACCTAGAGAAGAAGCAAAAGAAGCAGTAAAAAAATGTATAACAGCTGGAATAAAAACAGTTATGATTACAGGGGATCATAAGATTACTGCAACAGCTATTGCAAAAGAATTAGGAATATTAAAACATGAAAAAGAAGCAATCACAGGTGCAGAACTTGAAAAAATGACAGATGAACAATTAAAACAAAAAGTTAGAAACATATCAGTTTATGCAAGGGTATCACCAGAGCATAAAGTTCGTATTGTAAAAGCATGGCAAGCTAATGGAGAAATAGTTGCTATGACAGGGGATGGTGTAAATGATGCACCAGCGTTAAAAAAAGCTGAAATAGGTTGTGCAATGGGAATGGTAGGAACAGATGTTGCAAAAGAAGCAGCAGATGTTATATTAACAGATGATAATTTTGCAACAGTGGTTTCAGCAGTTGAAGAAGGAAGAAGAATTTATAATAATATATTAAAAGCAATTTCATTTTTATTATCAAGCAATGTAGGAGAAATAGTAGTTTTATTTTTAGCTATTTTATTAACACCAATATTTGCAAATACATTTGGAATTGATCCAAATAGCATAGATATATTATTACCAGCACAAATATTATGGATTAATCTAGTAACAGACTCATTACCAGCATTAGCATTAGCAGTAGATCCAGCAGAAAAAGGAATAATGAATAAAAAACCATTAAAAAACAAAAATGGAATATTCACAAAGGGAATGACTTGGAGAATTATATATCAAGGAGTTATGATAGGATTACTAACATTAGCAGCATTTGTTTTAGGATTAGCAACAGAAGGAGTAACAGCAGATGAAAAAGTAGCAATAGGAGAAACAATGGCATTTGCAGTATTAGCTTTATCAGAACTTGTTCATGTATTTAATATTAGAAATAATAAAGAATCTGTATTTAAAACAAATCCATTCAATAATGGGAAACTAATATTAGCAATTGTAGCATCAGCAGCACTTATGATGATAGTTTTATTAGTGCCACAATTAAGGGAAGTATTTGGAATAGTAACATTACCAATTCATAAATTAGAAGAAACAATAGCATTAATAATTGCTCCATTAGTAATAGTTGAAATATTTAAATTATTAAAAATAAATTCAACAAAAAGTGAATAGATAATTATAATAATGTTACTTAGGTTGTATAAATTTAATTGTTTACAACCTAAGTATTTTTATATTTTGAAGTTTGTTATGATATAAAATTTTGTTTTTATAAATGGGGCACATTATACAATTTTATACATTTTTTTACAAAATCAGTCAAATTTTGTACTAAATACTTGAATTTTTAATAAAATACTATATAATAACAATAATAACAGTATAGGAGTATAAAAATGTTATATGGAATGGATGATGATGACTATAATGAAGAATTTGGTCTAGAAAAGATAAATAAATTAAATTCAAAAAAAATATCATTAATTGTAGCAATAGCTTTAGTAGGAATTGTAGTAATATATATTAGCTTTAGAATTTCATATGGTATATTAAGTAAAGATTCTCAAAATGAAAGTAAAATTGTAAATAATAAGGATAATACTATAATATCAGAAACAGAAATAAATTCTGAGCAGAAGGATATTAGAAAAAGTAAAAAAGATAAACAAAAAAAAGAATATAAAGTATATGAAGGAAATCATATGCAAATAGCAACACATAATATGGATAAAATAAAAACTAAATTTGTTCCACAACCAAATGAAAATGCACAACAACTTATAAAAGATATATATGCTTCAGATGAAAAACAAGTATATTTAACATTTGATGATGGACCTTCTAAGGATATTACACCACAAATATTAGATATATTAAAGGCAAATGAAGTTCCAGCTACATTTTTTGTATTAGGAGCTAGAGTTGAATTATATCCACAAATATTAAAAAGAGAATATGAAGAAGGACATTATATTGCAAATCATGGATATTCACATAAATATTCACAAATATATGAAAATAAAGATAATACTTTTAAAGAATATGCTGATTGTGAAACTGCAATAAAAAATGCTTTAGGAAATCCAGATTTTAATACTTATTTATTTAGATTTCCAGGTGGTTCTAGTGGTGGACATTACGAAGGTGTAAAATCAGAAGCAAGGCAATTATTTAGAGAATATGGAATAGCATATACTAATTGGAACTGTTTAACAGGTGATGCTGAGAATAAAACAACAAAAGAAGCCTGTATACAAGAAATGATTGATACAAAAGCAGAACAAAATAGTATAATACTGCTTATGCATGATGCAAACGATAAAAATCAAACATTAGAAGCATTACCAGAAATTATACAGTATTTTAAAAATGAGGGATATACTTTTAAAAATTTTTATGAAATATTTAAATAAAATATACTTGACAAGACAAGTATATGTATGCTAATATAAATGTTGTTGATACATATTCATTATGTATCAACAACTTATATAAATGCGGATGTGGCGGAACTGGTAGACGCGCTAGACTTAGGATCTAGTGGGAGACCGTGGGGGTTCAAGTCCTCTCATCCGCACCAAGACGAGTTTTTGTCGAACTCTCTATGATGCTTGATATAACTTGATTTCAAGATTATAAGAATTTAACAACACAAAAACTTTTAACCGTTTCAAAAATGAAACGGTCTTTTTTTGACCAAAAGTCTTGAGAGATGGAGGTTTTTGTGGTATTATGCTACATATAATTAAAGAAGTAAAAGATATGAACAAATTAAACGATGTCTTAAAAAGTAATACAGAAATATAAAAAGAGTGTGAAATTGCAGTTATTGTATATGCTTTTGACTCAGAAAATAAAATTATATTTCAAAGAAGAGGTTTAGGTTGTAGAGATGAACAACTAAAACTAGAAACTATTGGAGGTAGAGTAAAGAAAAGTGATATAGACTTTAGAACAGTTTTACAAAGAGAAATTACAGAAGAAGTTGGAACAAATGCAAATATTGAATTGCAAGAATTTATTGTTTCAACTTATGCTAAAACATTTGATGTAAGAAATAATAAAGAACAAGACTGGATGTATCTTTTTTATAAAGGAAATTTAAAAGGTGGAGAATTAAAAATAGCCGAACCTAATAAATGTTTAGGATATGAAAGATATAAAATTGGCGAAGTAAATGAAAATGAGTTAAGCAATGGTGCAAGAGAACTATATAATATTGTATGTGAGAAATACAGTTATTTGAAATATAAAAGTATATGTTTATAAATAAAGAATTTGAAAAATCAATAATACAACAAGTAAGGAGATGAGTTTAGAATGAAAGAGTTAGATAAAAACGAAAACTATACTAATCAAAGTTTTGAAGAGATAAAGCACATTGATGAAAATGGAGTTGAATATTGGTATGCAAGAGAATTAATGAAAGTTTTAAGCTATAAAGACTGGAGGTATTTTGATGCAGTAATTGAAAAAGCAAAGATAGCTTGTCAAAACTCTGAGATAACTGACATTGACCATTTTGTTGTTGACAACAAAATGGTAGAAATAGGTTCTAATGCTAAAAGGGAACAAAAAGATTATAAATTAACACGATATGCTTGCTATCTTATAGCTCAAAATGCAAATCCAAGGTTAAAAATTGTAGCTCTTGCACAAACATATTTTGCAATTCAAACTAGAAAACAAGAAATTAGTGAAAAAGAATATACTTCATTAACAGAAGATGAAAAGAGATTTTATCAAAGAAACTTAACTAGAAAAGGTAATTATTCACTTAATCAAACAGCTAAAAATGCAGGAGTTAAGAATTTTGATAAATTTCATAATGCTGGATATAAAGGTCTATACAATGGAGAAACGGCTGATGATATTGCCAAAAGAAAAGGATTAAGATATAGAGAAGATATTTTAGACAATATGGGAAATGAAGAACTTGCAGCTAATTTATTTCGTATTACACAAACAGAATCAAGATTAAAAAGAGATAAAGTTGACACTGAAAAGAAAGCTTGCGATACTCATAATAAAATTGGAAAAATAGTTAGAAAAGCGATTAAACAAGCAGGACGGAACTATGCCAGAAGAATTGCCTACACCTAAAAAGAGTTTGAAACAGTTGGAAAAAGAAAATAAGAAAAGTTTGAAAAAGCCACTGAAATAAAATAAATGGAAAAATATAATCAAAGAGTTTTTGAAAGAGGTTGTTATCATTTGGGAGCAGATGTATGGATAATAGTATAAATGAAAGTAGATTTTTAGAAGAAATAAAAAGTGCTAAAATAGTCAACAAAGTAAATAAATGTGATGATGATATATTAGAAGTATTAAGAAATTTAATTTATTTAGAAGAATTAGATAAAAAAGGTGGACCAGATTATGTATATAAACAGTATTATTTTGAAAAGTTTTCTATTGACAGTTACGAAAGAAAGTATAATAAAAATCATAAAAGTTTTTCTAGAGGAAAAGTAATAAAAAACAAAGTAGATAGAAAATCAAAATATAAAAGCAATATATTTGGTACTTTAACTTTCTCAGATGAAGATATTAGAAGCAATATAAGATATATGAGAAAAAACTTAATTGATATGGTAGAACAAAAATTATTAAGGCTAAATACTTATAAAATAAATTATTCAGTAGGAAAAATTTTTGGATTGATAATAGAAGTTGAAGATTTTTGCCAAGTATATACCAATGATAAAAGAGAATATTTTTCAAGAATAGTAGATACAAAAGGATTAAAATTAGAAAAATACGAGATTTATAAAGACTATAATTTAGTAAAAGAGATACAAAAAATTTGTGATAAAAAAGTTGATATATTAATATTTAAAGATAATACTAGTTTTGGAAATATAATGATAAATTGTATAGATTTAAGAAACAAAATAATAAAAAGTGAAATGATAGTATATCCCAATAAAATATTTCAAATATGTAAAGGATCTCCAATAATAGTAAGTATGAGGCAAATAGAAAATACCAATATACAATATAAATCAAATAAAAATTTAGAAAGTAAATATGAAAAGATAAATATAGATGGAATAGAATTATATAAATCTTCAGAACCAAATGTATATAGTGATAGTAGGAAGAATTTCTTTTTTGAAACAACTCAAAATAGGATTGCACTTAATCCTAATATAACAGCAGAAGAATTTTTAATGTATTTCAGTACAATTATAAAAGAAGAATTAATTATTAAAGACATAGATGAAATTGTAAAGTTAAAAAGACAAACGCCAATGCAGTCATATATTCATTTAAGTTTAAAGAATGGAAATGGAGTTTATAGAATAAATACAAATAGAAAATTATATTTCAAATTCTCAGAAATATCATAATACATAGGAAACATATTATTAAAACATATAGAATTTGTGAAAGCAACTTGAAAAATATAAAAATTTATGTTAAATTAAAAATAACAGTTAGGGCGAAAAATTTCAAAAGTGAGTATACATTTCTCTGAAACTATTGCTATAACTGATTTTGAAATGGATAATAAGGTGCTTTTGTGCAAGGTGTTTTTCGCATACGTCCTTCGCTAAGGCATCAACGACATATCTGTTCGAACTGAATTGAACAGATATATATGAAGATCAATCAGTAAAATGGTTTTTTTCTAGCAATTGTTTCATAAGTATTTCAAATTTTTTCTTAATATGAAAAATACTGATATGGTAGGTACAATCAATTCCATTAAGCTTTAAGCAGAAGAAATGTTTTTAGTGAATTGATTTATGCTTAAAAAGTTGTAAAGCTAGAAAATAATTAAGTAATTATATTTAGCAAAACTTTTTATTGACAACAACAAATAATTATGATATATTAACAAAAATTGCAAAGAAAGAGGTTAAAAAATGGCAAAAATAGTAGTAAGTAACATAACACTATTACTCTTATCTCTATTATTAAAAAATAATATAGAGATATTTTGTGATATGCAAAAATACTTACTAAGAGGGACCTCAAAATAATAGAAAGCATATAAAAAATAACACAAAAAATAAATTAAACTGAAATATATATAATAAAACAAAACACATCTCTATATTAATTATAAAAGAGATGTGTTTTATTTTATTTGTATAAAAACTATATGAAAAAGTGTTAAAAATAGAAAAGAAAGGAAGGAAAAAAACATGGGAATGACAATGACACAAAAAATACTAGCAAAAGCAGCTGGTAAAACAGAAGTAAAAGAAGGGGAGTTGATAATGGCTAACTTAAGTCTTGTTTTAGGTAATGACATAACAAGTTCAGTAGCAATAGACGAGTTAAACAAAGTAGGATGCAACAAAATATTTGACAAACAAAAAATAGCATTAGTTCCAGATCACTTTACTCCAAACAAAGACATAAAATCAGCAATGCAATGTCAAAAATTAAGAAAATTTGCTGAAAAAAATGAAATTGAAAATTATTTTGAAATAGGAGAAGTTGGAATAGAACATGCATTATTACCAGAAAAAGGACTTGTAGTAGCAGGAGATTGTGTAATTGGAGCAGATTCACATACTTGTACATATGGTGCTTTACGGAGCATTTTCAACAGGTGTAGGATCAACTGATATGGCATATGGAATGGCAACAGGGAAAGCATGGTTTAAAGTACCAAGTGCAATAAAATTTGAACTTAAAGGAAATTTAAGAAAAAATATAAGTGGAAAAGATGTAATACTTCATATCATAGGAAAAATTGGAGTAGAAGGTGCAAGATATAAATCTATGGAATTTACAGGAGAAGGATTAAAAAGTTTAAGTATGGATGATAGATTTACTATGTCAAACATGGCAATAGAAGCAGGAGCTAAAAATGGAATATTTGAAGTAGATGAAAAAACAATTGAATATATGAAAGAACATAGTAAAAAAGATTATAATGTATATTCAGCAGATGAAGATGCACATTATGATCAAATAATTGAAATAAATTTATCAGAGATTGATTATACAGTAGCATTTCCACATTCTCCAGGAAACACAAAAACAAAAGAAGAATGGGGAGAAATAAAATTAGATCAAGTTGTAATAGGATCTTGTACAAATGGAAGATTTGAAGATATAAAAGCAGCAGCAGAAATTTTAAAAGGAAAAAAGGTAAAAAAAGGAGTTAGAGTAATTGTTTTTCCAGCAACACAGAAAATTTATCTAGATAGTTTAAAAGCAGGATATCTAACAGACTTAATAGAAGCAGGTTGTGTAGTAAGTACACCAACATGTGGACCATGTTTAGGTGGACATATGGGAATTTTAGCAGAAGACGAAGTTTGTGTTTCTACTACTAATAGAAATTTTTTAGGAAGAATGGGACATATAACAAGTAAAATTTATTTAGCATCTCCACAAGTAGCAGCAGCCAGTGCAATTGCAGGGAGATTAGTTACACCAGAAGAAATAAATTAGATTTAAAATAAGAAAGGAATGAAAAGAAAATGAAAGTAAATGGAAAAGCAATAAAATATGGAGATAACATTGATACAGATGTTATTATACCAGCTAGATATTTAAATACTTCTGATCATCAAGAGCTTGCAAAACATTGTATGGAGGATATAGATAAAGATTTTATTAATAAAGTTGAAAAAGGAGATATTATTGTAGCAGGTAATAATTTTGGATGTGGTTCTTCAAGAGAACATGCACCAGTTGCTATAAAAGCAAGTGGAATTTCTTGTGTAGTTGCTAAAAGTTTTGCAAGAATTTTTTATAGAAACTCAATTAATATAGGACTTCCAATCTTAGAATGTGAAGAGGCAAATAAAATTGATGAAAACGATAAAATAGAAATTGACTTTAGTAAACGGAGAAATTAGAAATCAAACAAAAAATGAAACTTATCAAGTAGCAAGTTTTCCAGAATTTATGCAAAATTTAATTGAAGCAGGTGGATTAATGGCTACTATGAATAAGGAATAATTTATAAAGGAGGTAAAATAATGTCAAATTATAACATAGCAGTAATTAAAGGTGATGGTATTGGACCAGAAATAGTAGATGCTGGTATAAAAGTTTTGAATAAAATAGCACAAAAATATAATCATGAATTTAATTATGAAGAAGTATATATGGGAGGATGTGCAATTGACAAGTTTGGAGAACCACTTCCAGATACTGAGTTACAAAAATGTTTAAATTCAGATAGTATTATATTTGGAGCAGTTGGTGGTTCAAAATGGGATAATGTAGAAAGTAGTAAAAGACCAGAAAAAGGATTATTAAAATTAAGAAAAGAATTAGAAGTATATGCTAATTTAAGACCAGCAAAAATTATACCAGTTTTACAAAAAGCATCACCACTAAAATTTGATAATATAAAACAAGGAGTAGACATTATGGTTGTTAGAGAACTAACAGGTGGAATTTATTTTGGAGAAAGAGGTAGAACCAATAATGATGCTTTTGATGTTGAAAAATATTCAATAGAAGAGATAAAAAGAATTACTAAAACTGGTTTTGAAATGGCAAATATGAGAAATAAAAAACTTACTTCAGTAGATAAAGCTAATGTATTAGAAACATCTAGATTATGGAGAAAAACAATTGAAGAAATGGCAAAAGATTATCCAGATGTAGAAGTGGAACATATGTATGTAGATAATATGGCAATGCAATTAGTTTCTAATCCTAGTAAATATGATGTAGTTTTAACATCTAATATGTTTGGAGATATATTATCAGATTTATTAGCAGCAGTTTGTGGTTCAATTGGTATTTTAGCTTCTGCAAGTGTTGGTAAAACTAAAAGAGGATTATATGAACCAATACATGGAAGTGCACCAGATATTGCTGGAAAGAATATAGCAAATCCAATTGCTACAATTACATCAATAGCAATGATGTTAGAGATATCTTTTGGATTAGAAACAGAGGCAAAAGATATAGAAAGAGCTATTGAAAAAGTATTAGAAAAAGGATATAGAACACAAGATATTTATGAAGAAAATGAAAATCAAATAAAAATTGGAACAAAAGAAATGGCAATGAAAATAATAGAAGAATTATAAAAGAGGTGAATTTGGAAATATGAAGAATTATGAAAAATATAAAAAATTATATGATTGGAAAAAACCTCAAAAAAGAACATGGCCTGATAATGAAATAAAAAAAGCACCAATATGGTGTAGTGTGGATTTAAGAGATGGAAATCAAGCATTAGCAAATCCAATGACATTAGAAGAAAAAGTAGAATTCTTTAAATATTTAGTAAAAATAGGTTTTAAGGAAATTGAAATAGGTTTTCCAGCAGCATCTGAAACAGAATATAAATTTACAAGATATTTAATAGAAAATAATCTTATTCCAGATGATGTTAAAATACAAGTATTAACACAATCTAGAGAAGAAATAATAAAGAAAACTTTTGAAGCATTAGAAGGAGCTAAGAATGTAATTGTACATTTATATAATTCCACTTCTACAATTCAAAGAAAAGTAGTTTTTAATAAAAATGAAGATGAAATAAAGAAAATTGCAACAGATGGTGCAAAGCTTATTACACAATATATAGACAAATATCCAAATACAAATTGGTATTTAGAATATTCACCAGAAAGTTTTACAGCAACAGAAATGGATTATGCAGTTGAAGTAGTAAATGCAGTGCTTGATATTTGGTATTCTAAAATTCAAAATAAACCAATAATTAACTTTCCAGCTACAGTAGAATGTTCAACACCTAATATATTTGCAGATCAAATTCAATATATATCAGAGAATATAATAAAAAGAGATAAAATGATTATTAGTATTCATTCACATAATGATAGGGGAACAGGAGTTGCAACATCAGAAATGGCAATTTTAGCAGGAGCAGATAGAATTGAAGGTTCATTATTGGGAAATGGGGAGAGAACAGGTAATGCAGATATATTAAATATTGCTATGAATATGTATGTAATAGGAGTAAATCCTGAACTTGACTTTTCTAAAATGAATGAATTAAAAGAAGTATATGAAAGTTATGTAAAAATGCCAATTAGTCCAAGACATCCATATATCGGAGAATTAGTTTTTACAGCTTTTTCTGGATCACATCAAGATGCTATTGCAAAAGGATTACAGTCAATAGAGAAAAATAAAGATGAATTTTGGGAAGTACCATATCTTCCAATAAATCCAGCTGATGTAAATAGACAATATGAACCAATTATTAGAATAAATAGTCAATCTGGAAAAGGAGGAGTATCATTTGTTTTAAAACAAATGTATGGTTATGATATTCCAAAGGAAATGAAACAAGAAATCGGTTATTTGGTTAAAAACCAATCAGACAAATCAAAAAGAGAATTAAGTGTAGAAGAAATTTATGATGTCTTTTCTAAAGAATATATTAATAGAGAAGATAAAGTAAAACTTATTGATTTTAATATTAAATTAGAAAATTCAAATTCTACTAATTTAGAAATAGAGATGGAAATAAATGGTTCTAAAGTAAAGAAACAAGAAATTGGTAATGGACCAGTTGATGCTTTTACCAAAATATTAAATAAAATTGGATATAATTTTGAATTTAAATTTTATACACAAGATGCGCAAGACAAGGCTATAAATCAAGTTGAGAAAGCAAATGCAATTACTTATGTTAAATTAGAAAATGAAAATAAAGAAATTTGGGCTATTGGTGAAGATAAAAGTACAGTTAAATCTAGTTTACAAGCACTTATAAGTGCAATAAATAGAATGGTTAATTAAATTTAGAAAGGAAGATTTATTATGGAAGAAAAATATATTTATATAAATGGAGAATTTTTTGAAGAGGCAAATGCTAAAATATCAGTATTAGATAGAGGATTATTGTATGGAGATGGAATTTTTGAAGGTATTAGATTATATAATGGAGTAATTTTTAAATGTAAAGAACATATGGAAAGATTATATAATGCAGCAAAAGCTGTTAAAATAGATATTCCAGTTTCAAAAGAAGAAATGGAAGAAATTGTAGCAGAAAGTTGTAGAAAAAACAAATTACAAAATGGTTATGTTAGATTAATTGTAACAAGAGGAATTGCAGATTTAAGTTTAGATCCAGATAAATGTGAAAGACCAGAAATTATTTGTATAGCAGGAGATGTTAAGTTGTATCCAGAAGAGTTATATCATAAAGGAATGAACGCAATTACATCATCACAAAGAAGAAATAAAGCAACTATTGTAGATCCTCAAATAAAATCATTGAATTATTTAAATAATATATTAGCTAAAATAGAGGCAAATCGCGCAGGTGCAGCAGAGGCTATTATGTTAAATGAAGATGGAATTGTTACAGAATGTACTGGAGATAATATATTTATTATAAAAAATGGAGTAATATATACTCCACCAGTTCATGTAGGAATTTTAGATGGTATTACTAGAAATACTGTAATAGATATTTGTAAACAAGCAGGAATTCCAATATATGAAAAAGAATTTACATTATTTAATGTGTATTCAGCAGATGAATGTTTCTTTACAGGTAGTGCAGCAGAAATTATTGCTGTTACAAATATTGATGATAGAGTTATTGGTACAGGTGAAGAGGGATCAATGACTAAAAAATTAAGAGAAGAATTTAAAAAGATAAGAGAAAAGGATGGAAAGAAAATTTAATATTTTACATTATATTTAGTTTTATAATAATAAAAAAAGGAACTTTTATGAACTCTACTTTTTGAGGTATAATTCATTATAGTTCCTTTTTTTAATTTATTTCTTTTACAAAATTTCCACTTATTTTATTAAGAATACTATTTTTATCTGTAGATGATGCTTCAACAGAAATACTATCAGAACTTGTAGTTATATTAAGAGTGTTTATAGTATTATCAAATGAAGATTTTTCTTTAAATTCTAAAGAATCAGTTATATGTTCATAGATAGTTTTATTCCAATATAAGTTAGAATCGGAAGATGTATATATAATATTTATATATAATTCATTAATTGATACAGATGAAAGTATAATTGTTGTATTATCATTTTTATAAATTCCATCTAAAGGAGATTTTTCAAATTCTATAAATTCATATTCTCCATTACATTTGTTTAATATATTATTTTCTTCGGAAGATGTAGCAGTTATTTTAATACCTAAATCAGTTTTTTCAACCGTAATATCCTCTGTTATTCCAAATAGGCTGTTATTATAAGTTAAGGTATTTGTATTAATATCTGAATTAAAAATAACTGATTTTGTATCACCATTTGAATTATTTATACTCATAGTTATTTTGTTAATATCAGTTTGAATTAGTTTGATAATATAAGAGTCTTTTACATAAGTTCCATTTAAATTAGTTAATAGTGATGGAATATTTTCATTAATATCATTAGTTGTATTTTCTATGTTAGTAGTGTTATTATCATCTATAAATTCAGTTTCAATATTATTATTTTCATAATCGGAAGTTGGTACATTAGTTTTGGGTTTACTAGCAAGAGTAATACTTATTTGAAGTATTAAACTAATAGTAATAGCAACTACTACCATTAAAATGTTTGTTCCGCCTTCTTTTTTACAGTATTCAATTGCTTCTTTACTTGAATTACAGTTATCCATTATATAATCTATTTTTTTATTAACAAAATCTCTATATATAGTGCAAAATAATAGTGAAAATGAGCATGCAAATAATAATGATGAAATAAAAAATACAATATAATTCATAAATTTCATACATATAATATATAAAAAAATATTTATTAAATAAAATAATAGACCTATTATATATAATTTTCTATATATGTAATATAGTCCACCAAAAAAGAATGCAGGTATAGAAAAATTTCTTTTCATAAATTTATTATAATTTTTTCCTACAAATATTTTTATTAATTCTTCTCTATTCATAATATACCTCTTAAATTATATTATCATAATAATTTATTTACTACAAGTATAATAATATAACAATTTTATTATAATTATTAATTATTGATTTTTACAATAAATCGTGATAAAGTAAGTTTAACACATAAAAAATTTGCTGTTAGGACTTTTGATATAAGAAATAAAGAATTTAATCAAATTTATCAAGAACATATGAGAAATCAATCAAGATAAACTTTGTATAATAAAGCTAATATTGAAAATACTAATTAAAAGGAGAAATTTTATGAAAAAAGATATTAGTAAAGAAAAAGAAAATACTACCAAATATGGAGAACAAGTGTGTAGTGAATTTGCATAGCTTCCATTAGATAAACAAAAAGAGAATGCAGAAAGGTTTGATAAAATAACGAAAAAAAATAAAAATAATAAATAAATACTTGTTGAATAAGATATAATAAAAAGGAGTAAAATATGAATTTATATATAAATGGGAGTAATAGAAATAAAAATTGTTATCAAATTTTAAATGATATGAAAGAAAAAAACGATAAATTAATTTGTTTATCAGAAAAGAATATAAAATATTGTTTAGGTTGTAATGCTTGTATAAACAAATTAGAAAAATATTGTGTTATAGAAGATGATATGGAAGAAATATATGAAAGTATGTTAAAATCTGATAAAATAATAATTGCCTCACCGATTTATATGAATCATATTACAGGAATATTAAAAAATGTTATAGATAGATTAAATCCATTTTCTAATCAAGGTAATTTAAAAAATAAAAAAGTATATTTAATAACAATTGGCCAATTTAGCGAAGATGAAAATTATGAGATTGCATATGAAATACAGAAATACTTTGAAAGTATTAGTGAATTTATGGAATTTGAATTTTGTTTTGTGAAAAATTTAACTTCTGGAGATGTTGAAACTATTGATGATGTTACATCTACTTATAAAGATTATAAAAAATTAATAAAAGATATGAAAAATATGATTAATAATTAAAAAAGTTTCCAAATTATTAAGACATTAATAGTTTGGAAACTTTTTTATAATTTTCTATTTTTGTATATATAATAAATTATAAAGTTGACATAATTATTGAAAAAGTGTATAATTGATAATATCTAATATTGAGAGAAGGATTAATAATAAATGAATAATAAAGATTATAGTAAATATATTGGAAAAATAACTCACGATTTAAGAAATGCATATTATAAAACAGGTAATATAGATGAAAAGAAAGAAATTCCATTAGAACCGAGCCAATTAAATGCTAAACAAGGTTTAGGAAATTTTCCAGCTTTTTATTTACAAGGTCAGCATTGTGAAAAAAGTGATTGTGGATGTTGTACAAATTGTTTTTATTCACAATTTCATTATGATGAGCCAAATGCAAAAGCAATACAGGCACAATGCGATTATGTAATAGATAATTTTGAAAAATTAGTTTTATCGCAACAATATGGAACAAATGAATTTGATGGAGAGAGAAAATATCCTAATTCAAAGCCAATATTTATGACACTTAGTCCAACAGGTTCTTTTTTTTCAGAAAAGGAATTTCCAAGAGAAGTTAGATTAGATTTTTTAAAGAAATTGGAAAAGAAATCTGAAGAATTACAAAGAGATATTGTATTACATATAGAAGCTCATGCAATAGATGTATATAAACATCAAGACTATATAAGAAATAGTGAAGAAACAGAAATACTTAGGAAATTAAATACTAAGTGTATTTTAGGATTTGAATCAGTAGATGAATGGTCAAGAAATGTTTTATACAATAAACATTTACCATTAAAATGTTTTGAAGATGCTGTTCAAATTTTACAACAGAGTGGAATAGAGCCAGGTGCATTTGTTTTTTCAGGATTAGTAACTTTAACAGATACAGAATCAAAAGAAGATATGTTAAATTCGGTAAAATATTTAAAAGAAAAAGGTGTATTTCCAGTAATAATGTTTGCAAATAGTCAAGCTTGGACATTACCAGACTTACTTAGAATAAAAGGAAAACATCATTTGCAAGAACCAGCTACTGTTTTAGATACTGTATATGAAGTTATGTCAATATTGACAGATAAAGGTAAAAGTAATTCAGGATATTATTTAATTCCTGAACCAGTAGAAGGACCACCATATCCTGATGGAAATATATTTTACGATAGGACAGATATAGAAGAATTTTCAGAGGAATCAAGTAAAAATATGCACAAAATATTGAAGGATTTTAGAGCAAATAGGGATATAGCACAGTTTGTAAGGTCTTGGAATTCTTTTAGAAAAAATAATATAGAATATAAAAGATATCAAAATAGAATAGAACTCCAAGAAGCAAAAAAAGAAGACAAAGAAACAAGATTTACAAAAGTATTGGATTTTGGTATAGAACATATGCAAGAATATATAAATTATCGCACAGAAAAGGATAAGGAAGAAGATAGTATATTAAAAGAAGAAAGATATAAAATATAAAATAAAAATCTCAGTTTATTTAACTGAGATTTTTTGACCAAATGGTGAAAAAATAAAAGTAATTATTGTGTAAATAGTGTAATAATGATAAAATATAAAATGGTTAAAAAATTAATTATAGGGAGGTTACATGAGCACAATAATTAACGGAATACAGAGTATAAGCCAAATACAAGAAATACAAACTTTATTTAAACTAATATTAATAGTATTTTTATCAGGATTTGTAGGTTTTGAAAGAGCATCTTGGAATAAACCAGCTGGATTTAGAACACATGTATTAGTAGGAATAAGTGCAGTGTTAGTAATGATTTGTGGAGAATATTTATATAATAAAACAGGAGCAGATCCAACAAGAATACCAGCACAATTATTGTCTGGAATAGGTTTTTTAGGTGCAGGTACAATATTAAGAGAAGGTTTTAATGTAAGAGGATTAACAACAGCAGCAGGATTATTAGCAGTAACATGTATAGGATTAGCAGTTGGAGAAGGATATTATTTAGGTGCAATTATAGCAACATCTGTTGTATATGCAGTATTATCTTATTCACATCTGTTGTCAGACAAATTAGAACATTTTAATTATTTAGACTTAGAAATATTACTTGATAATCCAAAAGAAGTAATAAAAGACATAAAGCAAATATTTACAGAAAATGATTTAGAATTAGTAAAACTTAAAATTGATAAAGAAAAAAATAGTAATTGCTTAAGAGTTATGGCAAAATATAAAGAAATTAATATGAATGAAATTATATCTAATATAATGGAAATAGAAAAAGTTAAAGAAGTAGTAGAGGTAAAAGAAAAATAAAATGGAAAAAATCAAAGAAATTGCAGAATATTGTTTAAATTGTAAAAATAAACCATGTAGTATAAAAGGATGCCCAATGGAAACTCAAATACCAGAGTTTATAACAGAAGTAAAAAAAGAAAACTATGAAAAAGCATATAAAATATTACAAGAAAATAATATATGTTCACATATTTGTAGTATAGTATGTCCACAAGAAGAACAATGTGAGGGAAGTTGTATAAGAGGAATAAAATCCAATCCTACAAGTATAGGAAAATTAGAAAGACTTGTTAATGAATGGGCAGTAAAAAATAGTTATGAAATAGAATTAAGCCAAAAATTAGATAATGGAAAAAAAGTAGCTATTATAGGTTCAGGACCAGCAGGTTTAGAATGTGCATCTCAACTTTTACAAAATGGTTATAAAGTAGATATCTATGAAAAAGACTCAATATCAGGAGGTATTTTAATCTATGGAATTCCAGACTTTAGATTATCTAAAGATATAGTAAAAAAAGTTATAGATAGATTAGAAAATTTAGGAGCCACTTTTTTTAATAATACAGAATTAGGAAAAGATTTTAATTTAGAAGAAATATCTAGAAAATATGATGCAGTATTTTTAGGAATAGGAGCAACAAAATCATCTACATATAATTTATCTGAAAAAGAATTAAAAAATGTATATAAATCAGATGAATTTTTAAGAGCATATAGTGAAAATAATTTTATAAAAAATTTAGGTACAGTAGTAGTAATAGGTGGTGGAAATGTTGCAATGGACTCAGCAAGAGTTGCTGTAAGAATGGGAGCTCAAAAAGTTAAAATATTATATCGTAGAGATAGAGAACATATGCCAGCAAGAGAAATTGAATTAAATGAAGCAATTCAAGATGGAGTAGAATTCAAAGAACTAACAAGAGTTATTTCAGCAAATGAAATTAATGGAGAAATAAAAACAGTTAATTGTATAAAAACTGTAATTTTACAAGGAAAAGCAATAGATGAACCAGGTGCTGAAGAATATGAAGAAGATGCTAATACAATAGTTTTTGCGATAGGGCTAAAACCAAATAAGACTTTAATTGAAGAACAGGGAATAGAACTGGATGATTGGGGATATATAAAAATAGATGAGGATGGAAAAACTAATATATCAAATGTGTATGCTGGTGGAGATAATACAGAAAGTAAATCAACAGTTTGTAGAGCATTAGCTGCTGGAAAAAAAGCAGCAATTGGAATAATGAAAAATCTAAATATGTAAACTAGTGAATATAAGTGCATTACATTAATAAAAAAAGTAAATTAAACTTGAAAAAATATAAAATGTAGTCTTGACAAATTTATGTTAAGGATGTTATTATATTAACATTAAAAAAATAAAAACTATGAAAAGGACAGGATAAATAAAAATAAAACCTTTAGAGAGCTAACAGATGGTGAAAAGTTAGTAGGAAAATAGTTTATTTATTATCACCTTAGAGTTGGTTATTTGAAAATATAAGTAAAGTAACTCGCATCCCATGCGTTAAAAGGAATAGAGAGAATTAATAATAAATTATTAGTTAAATTAGGTGGTACCGCGGAATAAATCCATTTCGTCCTATACGGATGAGATGGATTTTTTGACATATTTATAAAAATCGATAAAAATTGACTATTTTTTAAAATTAAACAAAAAACTTAGGCTATAATAACTAAAGTTTAATAATCTAAGAAACATTTTAAATAAATATGAAAAGGAGAGAATATTATGTGTGAAAATTGTAATGAAAAAAAAGATTATGGTAAAACATTAAACTTACCAAAAACAGACTTTCCAATGAGAGCGAGTTTGCCAGAAAATGAACCAAAAATATTAGAAAAAGTTTTTGAAAATGGTTTGTATGAAAAAATGTTAAAGAAAAACCAAGGAAAAAAACCTTTTGTTTTACATGATGGCCCCCCATATGCAAATGGAGAAATACATTTAGGTCATGCTTTAAATAAAATATTAAAAGATACGATTGTTAGATATAAAAATTTGCAAGGTTTCTATACTCCATATATACCAGGATATGATACTCATGGTATGCCAACAGAGAAAAAAGCAATTGAAAAATTAGGTTTAAACAGAGATGAAATTTCTGTAAATGAATTTAGAGATACTTGTAAGCAATTTACAATGGATTATAAAGATAAACAAACAGAAGGATTTAAAAGGTTAGGTGTTTTAGCAGATTGGAAAAATCCATATATAACATATCAACCTCAAATGGAAGCAAAACAAATAGGTGTATTTGCAGATATGTATAAAAAAGGATATATATATAAAGGTCTTAAACCTGTTTATTGGTGTACAGATTGTGAAACAGCTTTAGCAGAAGCTGAAATAGAATATAAAGATGTAAATTCTAATACAGCATATGTTAAATTTCCAGTAAGAGATAGTAAAGGATTATTTGATGTAGAAAACACATATGTTGTAATATGGACAACAACACCTTGGACATTGCCAGCTAATGTAGGTATAACAATAGGTGCAGATTTCAAATATGATATAGTAGAAACAAATTCAGAAAAACTTATAATGGCAAGTGAACTTGTAAATAAAGTTATGGAAAAAGCAAGAATTGAAAATTACAAGGTTATAAATCAATTTGAAGGAAAAGAATTAGAAGGTGTTCTTTGTAAACATCCATTTTTTGATAGAGAGTCAAGAGTAGTTTTAGGTAGTGATGATACAATAGTTGTAGAACTTGGTACAGGTACAGGTGCAGTACATACAGCTCCTGGATGTGGTAAAGAAGATTATTTATGTGGTCTAAAAAATAATTTAGATATTATAGTTACAGTTGATGGAAAAGGTATGCAAAGAGGAGAAGAAGCAGGACCATTTAAAGATATGTATTACGCAAAATCTGATAAAGAAATAATAAAATGGTTAGATGAACATGGATTACTTTTAGCAAGTGAAGTTATTAATCACTCATATCCACATTGTTGGAGATGTAAAAAACCAGTTATATTTAGAGCTACAAGTCAATGGTTTGCATCTGTTGATGGATTTAGAAAAGAAAGTTTAGAAGCAATAAAAACTGTAAAATGGTATCCAGCTTGGGGAGAAGAAAGAATAACTAAAATGATAGAGGATAGAAATGATTGGTGTATTTCTCGTCAAAGAACTTGGGGTGTGCCAATACCAATATTCTATTGTAAGACCTGCGAAAAAGAATATGTAACTGAGGAAAGTTTAAATAAAGTACAACAAATAGTAAAAGAAAAAGGAACAAATGCATGGTTTGATTTATCAGAAAAAGAATTAATGCCAGAAAAAGCAAAATGTGAATGTGGATGTACAGAATTTAAAAAAGAAACAGATATAATGGATGTTTGGTTTGATTCAGGTTCAACTCATGAATCTGTACTTGCAGAGAGAGGATTGCCAGAAGCTGATTTATATTTAGAAGGTAGTGATCAATATAGGGGATGGTTCCAATCATCATTATTAACTTCTGTTGCAACCAAAGGTGTTGCACCATATAAAGAGGTTATAACACATGGGTATACAGTTGATGAACAAGGAAGAAAAATGTCTAAATCTTTAGGAAATGGTATAGCTCCACAAGATGTTATAAAAGAATCAGGAGCAGATGTTTTAAGACTTTGGGTTTTATCATCAGATTATAAATCAGATATAAGTGGTTCAAAAAATATTATAAAACAAGTAACAGAAGTTTATAGAAAAATAAGAAATACAGCAAGATATATTTTAGGAAATATTTCAGATTTTGATGTAAATAAACCAGTAGCATATGAAGATTTAAAAGAGATAGATAAATGGGCTTTAACAAGATTAAATAGATTAATAAGAACTTGTACAAAAGCATATGATAGTTATGAATTTCATGAAGCTTATCAAGCAATAAATCAGTTTTGTGTTGTTGATATGAGTCAATTCTATTTAGATATAATAAAAGATAGATTATATACTTTAAAACCAAATTCTATTGAAAGAAGAGCAGCGCAAACTACAATGTATGAGATATTATCAAGTTTAGTTAGAATTTTAGCACCAATGACATGTTTTACAGCAGAAGAAATATGGAGTTATATGCCACATAGAGAAGGAGAAAACGTAGAAAGTGTGATGCTTGAAACTTATCCTAAAATAAATGCAAAATATGAAAATGAAGAATTAAGTTTAAAATGGTCAAGATTAATAAAAGTAAAAGAAGAAGTTTCTAAAAAATTAGAAATTGCGAGAGCAAATAAGGACATAGGGCTTTCTTTAGAAGCAAAAGTTACTTTATTTGCCGAAAATGAAGAATATCAATTTTTAAAAGGAAAAGAAGAAGTTTTAAAAGAAATATTTATAGTATCTGATGTTCAAATATTTGAAAATAGAAGAAATGAAGATTCAGAAGTAGCAATAGGAATAAAAGTAGAAAAAGCAAAAGGAGAAAAATGTGAAAGATGTTGGATGTATTCTGAAACAGTAGGAGAAAATTCAGAATATCCTACTTTATGTGAGAGATGTAGAGATAATTTAAGTGAATAAAATCAAAAAGTTGCTAGAAAAATTATTCTAGCAACTTTTTGATTTTGACTTAAGTTAAGAAAAAAACTGCAATCATAAATCTAGATTATTTGACATAAGGCCAATAATTAATTTAGGAGTAGGTCTTTCAGGGTATGTTATATTAAAGTACCTTTCTACATGAATATAACTTTCTTTAGTATGTTTTCTATGCATATAGTTTATTGAACGAGCAATAGACCATTTTACTCTATCTACAGTTGTATTATTTATTTCAGCAATATGACAATAAATATCTCTTGAAAGTTGTTCAAAAGAATATGAACCTTTATATGTACGAGCATACATTATTGCATCTAATAAATAAACAGTTCCAGAAAGCTTAAAATCAAAACCAAATTTAGTTAATAATTCAATAGCTTTTTCTTTTTGCGAATGTGTTATATTTTTTTGAATATACATAAAAATTTTTTTAGAAAGCTCCGAAAAACTTAAACTATAATCTAAAATCAAAGTATTTTTCGGAGATCTACCAGTTCGTTTTGATTTTGAAATTAATACAATATTAGGTTCGTTTGGAAAAAGATTTTGTTTAATCATATCAATAACATGAATATTTGTAGTAACAATTAAATCAGGTTCTATTTTTATTAGTAAATCTTTTGTTTCATCTAAAGTGTTAGCAATTCCTAATATTCTTAAATTATCAATATTAATTAGAATTTTATTTATTATTTTCTTTGCAGTTTGATTTTCCTTACATACAATTAATACTTTTAACATTTTACCCCCCTTCATATATATAACAATTCAGATCGACAAAAAGTGACAAAATTAAAAAATAAAATTGACTTATAAATAATTAATTAAAAATAATAAGTATTTATAAGTCAATTTTTAATATATTTGTAAATAATTACATACCTTGTTCACCAGGCATAATATAATCAATTACACCATATATTAAGGCACCAATTATAGCAGCCATCCATGATATAGAATATCCTGCTACGAAAAACTGTGTTGCATATAAAACTACTACTGCAAGTACAAAACCTACAAAACCTTTTCCGAAAGCCATTGCATGTAAGCCAGTAAATTTTATTATAAGATAATCCATAACAGTTAAAACGATAGCAGATATAGCTAATGACCAAATATTATTTATGGAAAATCCAGGTGTAAAAAATGCAGTTATTACTAAGATAATTGCAGCAACTATAAATCTACCAATTATTTGACCAACAGTTCCCATTGTGCTATTAGATTGTGCATTTGAATTATTGTTGTCCATTTTGCAAACCTCCTTGCTTTAAAAGTATATTTGAAATAAAAGATAAATTTTCAAAAAAATTTATTAAATTTATAAACAAATATAAGTATATTTTGATAATTTTTGCGAAAAATATTCATATAAAATTTATATTTAGAGGTTTATATGATACTTATATTAGTTAGAACTGTAATTATATATATTTTGGTATTATTTGTAATGAGATTTATGGGAAAAAGAGAATTAGGTCAAATGCAACCTTTTGAATTGGTTATATCAATTATGATTGCTGATCTTGCGGCAACACCTATGGCTGAAATAGGAATACCTATATTATATGGAATTATTCCAATTTTTGGATTATTAATAATGCATGTAATAATATCAGTATTAAATTTAAAAAGTATTAAAATGAGAGAAATTATATGTGGTAAACCAAGAATTTTAATATATAGAGGAAAAATTGATGAACAAGCTTTAATAAAAGAAAATTTTACAATTAATGAATTACAAGAAAGGTTAAGAGTAAATAATATAAATAATTTGGGTGATGTAGAATTTGCAATATTAGAAACAAGTGGGCAGATAAGTGTTGTTCCAAAACCAGAAAAAAGAGCTTTGAAGCCAGAAGATTTTAATATGAAAGTAAATTATGAAGGAATTGCATATGATTTAGTGATTGATGGAAAAGTTATGAATGATAATTTGAAAAAAATAGGAAAAGATTATAATTGGTTAAATAAAGAAGTTAGTAAGTTTGGTATGAAACCAGAAGAAGCTCTTGTTGTTGTTCTAAATGGAGATCAAACTATTTTTTGTCAAAAGAAAGAAGTGAAATAATGAGATTTAAAAAAGAAATTATTTTAGTAGTAATAATTATTATAGGTATAGTTTTATTAGAATCTGTAACTAATTATGTATCTAAACAAACTGTTCAAAAAATTTCAAGTGAATTAGATAAAATAGTTAAAGAATTAGAAGAAGCTGTAGAACTTAAAGAAAATTATGAATTGAGTGATGAATTTAAATATAGTATGAAAAATGATATAAAACAGTTTAAAGATATATGGTATAAAGAACAAGATAAATTATCTTTGTTTTTTGAACATGATGAATTAGAAAAAGTAACTAGAAGTATTGTAGTATTAGAGGAAAATTCTAAGAATGAAGAATTTGAGTCTTCTTTAGAAAATGCGTCAGAATTTAGATATTGGTTATATCATTTTGAAGAAAAAGAAAAATTAAAAATAAAAAATATATTATAATATTAATTAATAAGTTAAATATATAAAAGTGGATATTAATAAATTGATTTTATATTTTTCAATTTGATTAATATCCATTTTATATTTTTTATAAATTTTCACTTTTTTCTTTTATTATGTAAATAGGCCTTTGTTTTACTTCTAGATATGTTTTAGATAAATACTGTCCTATAATTCCTAGTGAGAATAATTGTATACCACTTACCATAAATATGATACAAACTAAAGATGGCCAACCACTTGTAGGATCTCCTAATATTAGAGTTTTAAAAATAATAGCTATGATTAATAAAAATGATACTACACAAAAAAGTAATCCTATAATTGAAGAAATTATTAAAGGAGTAGTTGAAAATGCAGTAATTGCTTCTAATGCATATTTCATTAATTTCCAAAAAGACCATTTAGTTTGTCCAGCTACTCTTTGTATATTTTTATATTCAATCCATTTTACATCGAAACCAACAAAACTAAATAAGCCTTTAGAATATCTATTATATTCTTTTAGAGATAGTATTGCATTAACAACAGTTTTTTTCATAAAAACATAATCTCTAGCGCCATCAACCATTTCAAAACTAGTCATTTTATTTATTAGTTTATAAAATATCTTAGCAAAAAAACTTCTTATAATTGGTTCACCAGTTCTGTTTACACGTTTAGTTCCAACTGCATCATAATTTTCATTAATAATATAATTATACATTTCAATTAAAAGATAAGGTGGATCTTGAAGATCAGCATCCATTAAAGTAACATAATCTCCTGTGGAATTTTGAAGACCTGCAAAAATAGCAGCTTCTTTTCCAAAATTTCTCGAAAATGAAATATATTTTACTTTAGAATCTTTATTTGATAAACTTTTTATAATATTTAATGTGTTATCTTTAGAACCATCATTAACAAAAATAATTTCAAAATCTACATTTTTAGGAAATTTTTTTATATTTTTTATTAATTCTTCATAAAATAATGGTAATACTTTTTCTTCATTATAACAAGATACAATTATAGATATTTTTTCCATATATTTAACTCCTAGTATATAATAACGTAACAATTATATCACATAGCAAAATTTATTACAAATAAAATTAAAATTAATTGGAAAAAGGGTTGATATTTATATTCAAATATAATATAATCTTAAAGTAAAAGTAACGTAGAAATTACTGAAAATTACTCAAAAATATAAAAGGGGAGAAGGTTAATGTTTGGACAAGATATCGGAATTGATTTAGGAACAGCTACTGTAATAGCATATGTAAAAGGAAAAGGAATAATATTAAGAGAACCCTCAGTAGTAGCTGTAAACAATGTAACTGGGGAAGTTTTAGCAGTAGGGCATGAAGCAAGAAGAATGTTAGGAAGAACTCCTGGAAATATTGTAGCAATTAGACCTTTAAGAGATGGAGTAATTTCAGATTATACAGTAACAGAAAAAATGTTAAAATATTTTATAGGAAAAATAGGAGGAAGATTTTTATTTGCTCCTAGAATAATGATCTGTATACCATCACAAGTTACAGAAGTAGAAAAAAAAGCAGTAATAGATGCAGCGTCAAATGCAGGCGCTAGAAAAGTTTACTTAATAGAAGAGCCAATAGCAGCAGCAATTGGAGCTGGAATAGATATATCAAAACCATGTGGAAATATGATAGTAGATATAGGAGGAGGAACAACAGACATAGCAGTTATATCATTAGGAGGCTCAGTAGTAAGTTCTTCAATAAAAATAGCAGGAGATAAATTTGACGAACATATAGTAAAATACATCAAAAAAAGACATAATGTAATGATAGGAGAAAGAACAGCAGAAGAATTAAAGCAACAAATAGGATGTGTATATCCAAAGATACAAGATATGGAAATGGATGTAAGAGGAAGAGATTTAGTAACAGGACTACCAAAGACAATAACTATATACTCAAGTGAAATGATGGAAGCATTAGAAGAACCAGCAACATTAATTGTAGATGCAGTACATGCAGTATTAGAAAAAACCCCACCAGAACTAGCAGCAGACATAAGTGATAAAGGAATATATATGACAGGTGGAGGATGTTTAATAGATGGATTAGACAGGCTATTACAAGAAAAAACAGGAATAAATGTTATGATAGCAGAAGATGCAATATCATGTGTTGCAAAAGGAACAGGAAAAGCACTAGATAATTTAGACAGTATGGATAGAATGAGAAAATAATAAAATAATAAAATACTCATATTTTATATGAGTATTTTATTAATATATTGAAAGAATAATTTAATAGGAAAAGAATAAGTATACATCTATGTGAATTTAAAAAATAGTTATTTATTTAATATTAATTATAAATTAGGAGAATGTGTTATGAAAATTACTATATTAACAGAAAATAGGAAATGTGATAATAATTGTATTAATGAAGATGGATTATCTATATACATAGAGATAAATAACAATAAATTACTTTTGGATAGTGGAATAACAGATGCTTTTTTAAGAAATTCCAAAACTTTAGGTATTAATTTAGATGAAGTAAATACAATTGTTTTAAGTCATGGACATTGGGATCATGGAAATGGTTTAAAATATATAAATACCAAGAAAACATTAATTTTGCATCCAGAATGTTATCTAGAAAGATATAGTTTAAAAAGAAATATGGCATTTGCAGGAATTAATGAAACTAGAGAAGAATTATTGAGAAAATTTGAATTAATTGAAACAAAAGACCCATATAAAATCTTTGATGATGTATGGTTTTTAGGACAGATTAACAGAAAATTTGAAGTGCCAGTTAAAAATTTACCTACTGTTTTGAAAGAAGAAAAAATTGATTATTTATATGATGATTGTGGAGGAATTGCTATCAAAACAGAAAATGGGAGTGTTGTATTTAGTTCTTGTTCTCATTCTGGAATTGATAATATTATTGAACAAGCAAAACAAATTACTAAAGAAGATAGAGTTATAGCTGTTATTGGTGGATTCCATTTAAAAGAAATAAATGCGTATACAGACCAAGTAATACAATATTTTAGAGATAATAATGTGCAAAGTGCATATATGGGACATTGTACTTCTGATGAAGTAATAGAATATTTTAAAGAAAAATTAAATGGATGTACAGAAGTTAAAAAATTATTTGCAGGTGCAAAATTTGAAATAGACTAAACGTAATTTATAATAATTCTTTAAAAATAGTTGTATCTAATTGAAAAGTCGATTGTTATACTAGTAAGAGTAAGTATTTAAAATGATAATGAGTAATTTATAGGATATAAGATGTAATAGATTCAAAAAAATCTAAATGTAAAGAATTATTTATTGTTAATGAAAAAACATCATTAGAAGATATTTTGAAAGAAAAGAAGTTCATATAATTATAGAATACTAAAATACTTTGTTATTTAAAAATTAATAAAGTAAAACATGAGGATATACGACCAAACTAAATAAAGAGGAATTAAAAAAGTCAATTGTGATACTAGGAGAAATAAGAATGGAAAAAGAAAAAAAAGTAGCATTTTATACATTAGGTTGCAAAGTAAACCAATATGAAACAAATGGAATGATACAAATATTTACAAATGCAGGATATAAAATAGTGCCATTTGAGGAAGAGGCAAATATATATATAATAAACACATGTACAGTAACAAATATGTCAGATAGAAAATCTAGACAAATTTTAAGACAAGCAAAAAAGAATAATCCAAATTCAATAGTTGTAGCTATTGGATGTTATGCACAAATTGCAAAAAAAGAAATAGAAAAAATTGAAGAAATAGATTTAGTATTAGGAAATAATGAAAAAGTTAATATTTTAGAATATGTTGAAAAATTTTTAAAAAATCGAAATAATATTAATATTGAAGATATCATGCAAAATAAGAACTATGAGGATTTTGGAAGTGTAACATATACAGAGAAAACAAGAGCAGTTATAAAAGTACAAGATGGTTGTGATAGATTTTGTTCATATTGTATTATTCCTTATGCAAGAGGAAGAGTTAGAAGTAGAAATCCTATAAATGTAATAAATGAAATAAAAGAAATATCTAAAAAAGGAATAAAAGAGGTTGTAATAACAGGTATTCATGTAGCATCATATGGAAAAGATTTTAAAGAAAAATTTGAACTTATAGATTTATTAGAAAAAATAAATGAAATAGAAGGAATAAATAGAATTAGATTAGGGTCAATAGAACCATTATTAATAACCGAAGAATTTATGAATAGAATAGTTAAATTGAAAAAAATATGTCATCATTTTCACTTATCATTACAAAGTGGATGCACTAAGACACTACAAAGAATGAACAGAAAATATAGTGCAGAAGAATTTGAAAACATAGTAAAAATAATCAGAAATGCATATAATGATGTTATTTTAACAACAGATATAATAGTAGGTTTTCCAGAGGAAACAGATGAAGAATTTGAAATTACATATAACTTTTTAAAAAAAATAAAATTTTATAAAATGCATATTTTTAAATACTCTCCTAGAAAAGGAACTAAAGCTGCAAATATTAAAAATCAAGTATCAGGCGATATAAAAGAATTAAGAAGTAAAAGATTAATTGAATTATCAGATATAAATGAAAATGAATATTTAAAATCCTATTTAAATAAAGAAATTGAAGTATTATTTGAAGAATTTGATGGAGAATATTATAAAGGTCATACTGCAAACTATATAATGGTAAAAGTAAAATCAAATGATAATCTAACAAATGAAATAAGAAAAGTAAAAATTAAGAAAGCAGAAGAAATGAAACTAATAGCAGAATAGTATATTGTAATAATTTAGTAATTAAAATTTAATATAAAAGATATTGAATGAGAATGTTCCATATAGTATAAATATATTAAGATATAATAGTTATACACAAAGGAGGAACAATAATAATGAAAGAATATAAATTGTCAGAAACATCCGAAGCAGGAAATTTACCAGCAGTAGTTGGTATTTGGGGAAAAATGAAGAAAGTATTATTTGGAAAAATAGATTGGAATAAGCCAATCGTTCTAGAATTAACACCAAAACAAGAAAAAGTTATAACAGAAGTACATGATTTTTTATTTCAAGAAGTTAAATTTCCAGAATTACATGATTTCTTTTTCCAAGAAATTAATTTATTTGCTAAATTTGGAAAAAATAAAGAAAATAATAATTAAAATAAAAGAGTAATATTGGATTATAAAAAGATTCAATGGAATTATTCCATTGAATTTTTTTGTAAATACTAAATGATAAAAGCAGTTGGTTATGTAATGAAAATGTATTTAAAAAATAATATAAAGAATCGAATTTAGTGAAAGTATATTGTAAAATAAAAATAAATACGTTTAGAAGTGCAAATATAAGATATAAAGGAACAAAAGCAGAAATATCAGAAGATAAGAATACCTTAAATGTAAATGTAGCAGATTTAGCATATCCAGGAGCAGGAGTAGAAATTTCAGTAGACATAGTAAATGTAGGAACAATACCAGCACAGGTAAATGCAGTAACACCAACAAATATAGCAGGAAGTGAGCATATAAAAATAGAAGGGCTAGATGCAATAACAACAGATCATCCAATAATAGAAGTAGGAGGAAAATGTAACATACATTTTACAGTAGAATGGCCAGTAACAGCAACAGATCCATTAGGAGAAAATGGAGAAAATACAAGTTTTGGATTAGAAATAGAGTATACCCAAAGTACAGGAAAAGAATTTGAAGGAAGTGCAAAACATGAAGATGAAGCAATAGGAAACACAACACCAGTAGAGCCAGTAGAACCAAAAGTAAATTTAGCAGAAACAATAACAGGAAGTGATTATGGAA